>NZ_JAMQOM010000001.1:0-712811 GCF_031624315.1 Haloarcula terrestris
AACGTCTCGGTCTCCGCGACATTGAAGAACGACTCTACCGAAGGCTCATTCTGCAGGGTCGCTGAGTCCATACCACCTCAGCGTTCACCCTGCTCTTTGGTGTGGTAACCGTTCTATGACACCCTCGGAAACGACAGCTAAATTCCGGGGGAGCCCGACCACTCGACCATGACCGACGCAGTCGTCGGTAACGTACAAGACCAGGCGACACTGGCCGCCCGGGTAGAGCGCGGCGACGCGCCCGACTGGGTTGGGGCCCACTGGCGGACCTTCCGCGAGGGGCTGACCGGTGAGCGAAACGGCTCCCCGTTCCCCTGTTTCTTCGGCGCGGAATCGGTTCGAGACGGTGAGCCGCTGTACACGGCTGTGCCGTCGATGAGCGACGCCGACGCACTGTTCGACCTCGGCCAGACGGTCCTTGAGTATCTGGACACCTATCAGGACCACAGCGAACGGGCGTCGCTGGTGACGTTCTTCCGGCCGCCCGACCGACCCCTGACAGAGGCTGAGTACCACGACCGGCTCTGGCACATCCTCCAGTTCCTCCACGTCCACGACCCGGAACCGTGGCCCGAAGATATCCCGACCGATCCCGAGGACCCCTACTGGGAGTTCTGTTTCGGCGGCGAGCCGATGTTTCCCACGTGTCGCGCACCGTTCTACGACACGCGAAAGAGTCGCTACTGCCCGGTCGGGCTGGAGATTACCTTTCAGCCCCGGGCGCTGTTCGAGGATCTGAACGTCACAGCCGACACCGAGACTGGCCAGCAGGCCCGCGATGTCATCCAGGGACGGCTGGAGGAGTACGACGGTGTCTGTCCCCACGCCGACCTGGGCGACTGGGGCGTCGACGGCGACCGCGAGTGGCCCCAGTACATGCTGTCGTCGGACGAGGACGCGTCGCCCGACGAGTGCCCGATCACCGTAACGCGCGAGCATCCGAAATCGAAGTGGCTCATCGAGACACCCGAGCCGGAGCCGGCCGACTGAGATGGTTCGTCTTCCCGATGAGCCGGTGCTCGTCCTCGTGGACTTCCAGCAAGGCTTCGGCGAACCGCTGTGGGGAACGCGGAACAACCCCGACGCCGAGACGAACGCGGCGCGCCTCCTCGCGGCGTGGCGAGAGCGTGGGCTCTCGGTCGCTCACGTACGGCACAACTCGACGGAACCGGACTCGCCGCTGCGACGTGGCGACCCCGGGTTCGCGTTCGTTCCCGAACTGGAGCCCGAAGCGGGAGAAGCGACGTTCGAGAAGCGCGTCAACGGCGCGTTCGTCGACACCGGATTAGAGGCGTGGCTCCGCGAACAGGGCCACGGGACGCTCGTCGTCTGCGGGCTGACGACCGACCACTGCGTCTCGACGACGGCGCGGATGGCCGAGAACCGCGGGTTCGACGTTGTCGTTCCGGGTGATGCAACGGCGACGTTCGACCGCACGCTCGATGGCGAACGCTTCGAGCCGGCCCTCGTCCACCGGACGGCATTAGCGCATCTGAACGGTGAGTTCGCGGGGATCGCGACGACAGACGACGTAATCGCATCGCTGTGAGCGGCGGCTGCGTGATCGCCGTGCAACACAGCCTGGGGAGAAGGCGTGTCAGTCCGAGACGGCGGCGTCCGCTTCGGCCGGTTGGTCGATGATCTCGTAGAGGTTCTGCCGTGCGTCGGCGAAGTACACGTCTTCTTCGATGACACCGACTTCGTCGAGTCGTTCCAGAGCGTAGCGAACGGTTCGGGCCGAGAGCATCGACTCCTCGACGATGCCTTTCTGTGTCAGCGGGCCGTCGTACTCCAGAACCTTGTATACGAGCTTTGCGCTCGGCGGAAGGTCTGCGATGGCCTCCCCATCAGAGTCCGTCATTACCCGTAATCACAAGCGCCGGGCGCATAAAGATTGAGGAGTCCGTCTCGACGGCACGGGCGCTCGCGGCCGCGTCACAGTGCCGAACCGCGCACCTTTTGGTTGCGGGTAGTGGAAGGTGTGGTATGGCTACGGAAACGGCGGACGGGATGAGCTCTCATATGCGAGGGCTCACTGTCACGACGCTGACGGCCGTCGCTGGCATCGCCGCCGCGTTCGGTTCTAACGCGTTAGCGACAGCGCCGAGCGACCCGCAAGGCGTGCTGGTCGTCGCGGTCGCTATCGCAGCACAGTTCCCGATCCTGCGGGTGATCGGCATCGACACGGACGACCTCTCGGCGAAGGACGTGCTCTACATCGGCTTCATGACCTTCTCGCTGTGGTTCGTCTCGTGGGGCATCCTGCTGACGACGGGAGCATAACGATGGCCGAGGACAGCATCGCAGTCGTCGACCTAGAGCGGTGTCAGCCCGACCGCTGTAACTACGAGTGCATGAACTACTGCCCGCCAAACCGTAGCGGGAAAGAGTGCATCGTCAAGCGCGAAGACGAATACGAGGAGGACGAACCCTTCGAGGGCCAGCCCGACCAGGTCCGCATCTCCGAGGAGATCTGTCTGGGCGAATCTTGCGGGATCTGCGTGAACAAGTGCCCGTTCGACGCCATCGAGATCATCAATCTCCCACAGGAACTGACCGACGAGCCGGTCCACCGCTACGGGGAGAACGCCTTCGCGCTGTACGGGCTCCCGAGCCCAGCCGAAGGGCAGGTCACCGGGATTCTCGGCCCGAACGGCATCGGGAAGACCACCGCCGTCCGCATCCTCGCCGACGAGATGCAGCCCAACCTGGGCCAGTACGGCGAGGAACCGAGCTGGGACGAAATCCTCGACGAGTACCGCGGGACTGCCCTGCAGGAGTACCTCGAACAGATGCGCGACGGCGACGTGAGTGTCGCCCGTAAGCCCCAGTACGTCGACCGGATCCCGGACCAGTTCGACGGCAAGGCCATCGAACTGCTGGACCAGACCGACGAGCGCGGGGACCTCGACTACCTCATCGAGCGAACCGGCATCGAGCCGGTCGTCGACAATCACATCGACGACCTCTCGGGCGGGGAACTCCAGCGGGTCGCACTCGTCGCCACGCTGGCGCGGGACGCGGACTTCTACTTCCTCGACGAGATCACACCGTATCTGGATATCGGCCAGCGGATGACCGCCGCGCGGCTCATCCGCGAACTCGCCGAGGAGGAGGACCGCTCGATGCTCGTCGTCGAGCACGACCTCGCCATCCTGGACCTGCTTGCCGACAACATCAACGTCGCCTACGGGACCCCCGGCGCGTTCGGTATCATCACGCCGCCCAAGTCGACGAAGAAAGGCATCAACGAGTACCTCTCGGGCTACCTCGAAAACGAGAACATGCGAATCCGCCAGACGGAAATCGAGTTCGAGGAGCACGCGCCACGGAGCGCTTCCACCGGCGACGTGGTCATCGAGTACCCCGAACTCCAGAAGAGCTACGGCGACGGCGAGTTCTCGCTCGATGTCGAGGCCGGGACCATCCGCGAGAGCGAGGTGCTTGGCGTCGTCGGCCCGAACGGCATCGGGAAGTCGACGTTCGCGAAGATGCTCGCCGGCCGGCTCGAACCGACTGCAGGCGAAATCGACACCCGCCTCGACATCGCCTACAAGCCTCAGTACATCGAGATCGACCAGCCGATGCGGGTCGACGCCTTCCTCGCGTCGATCACGGACGACTTCGGCAGCTCCTACTGGAACACCGAAATCGCACAGCCGCTTCAACTGGAGTCGGTGATGGAACAGCAACTCACCGACCTCTCGGGCGGGGAGCGCCAGCGGGTCGCCATCGCGGCCTGCCTCTCGAAGGACGCCGACCTCTACCTGCTGGACGAGCCCTCGGCCCACCTGGACGTGGAACAGCGGGTCATGGCGACTTCCGCCATCCGGCGCTACGCCGAGAACCACGACGCGACGGCGATGGTCATCGACCACGACATCTACATGATCGATCTGTTGGCCGACCGCCTGCTCGTCTTCGACGGCGAGCCGGCCAAAAACGGCCACGCTGCGCCGCCACAGGGCATGCGCGAGGGGATGAACGAGTTCCTCAAGAACCTCGATATCACCTTCCGACGGGACGAACGGACCTCCCGGCCGCGAATCAACAAGCCCGACTCGCAACTGGACCGCGAGCAGAAAAACGCCGGCGAGTACTACTACTCGCCGTAGACCGTCCGAACAGGGAGAGGCCGCGTGCCAGAATGCCGTCGTCAGGCCGCAGGATCACTGTCACCGCTCGGCTCGGACCCCGCAACCGCATCATCGAGACCGTCGGGGACTTCCGTCGGATCGAACTCCTCGTCAGGGTCGAGTTCGCGGTCGGTCTGCTCGTCCGACTGGGATTCAGTGACCGATTCGTCACCGGTGACCGTCACGAAAATGTCTCGCAGTTCCGCAACGCGTTCGGGGGACTGACTCTTGCTCATCGCGTCTGTGTACAAGTACCACAGAACTGTAGGTGCTGTACCGAATCAGTTTGGTACCGATTAGCAAACTTACAGCACGTTTCGCTGGCAGGAACCACACAGCGAGACTTCTTTTACGTCGACTTGCCGGACAGTGGGGGAGAAGTTCATCACACAGCGCTTGTTGTCACAGTGCTCCAGTCCGAGCGTGTGGCCGACCTCGTGGACGACCTCCTTGCGAACTCGCTGGGAGAAGATTTCGCCGGCCGAGCGGTTCGAGAAGCCGCCGTCGGAGGATGTCTGGAGCCGATACGTGGAGATGACACTGCCGGAGCCGCCGAGGTACGCGAGCCCGAAGACGTAGTTGCGGCGGCGGTAGAAGAGGTCCTTCGGTGTGATAGCGATGTTCTTGCCGCCGGAGCCGACCCGGCGGGCCAGGTCGATGAACTCCTCGGCGCGGTACTGGTCGCGGTCCCCATCGTACGCACCGGCGGGGATGGACTGTGGCTCGTGCATCGAAACTTCACAGTCGTAGACGGACCGGAGTCCGTCCGAGGCCTCGCGTTTGACCTGGGCAGAGACCTCGCCCACCGGCACGATGTCGACGTGCATGGGAACGCATATGCGCCCACATCTCATAAATTGTACGACGTGACCGACACCACCGAGGCGCTCGTCGACCGACTGGCGTCCGTCGATTCCGTCGTCGAAGTCGGCATCGGAAACCACCCTGACATAGCCGGCCGTCTGGCCGATCAGGGCGTTGACGTGACGGCGACGGATATCGTCGAGCGGGAGGTCCCCGACGGCGTCGCGTTCGTCGTTGACGACGTACTCGACCCAGACCACTCGGTGTATGCAGGGCATGACATCGTATTCGCTCGGAATCTGCCGCCGGAACTGCATCGACCAACGTTGACGGTTGCCAACGCCGTCGGGGCGGCGTTCTGGTTCACGACGTTGGGCGGCGACCAGCCGACAGTCGCCGTGAGCCGGGAACAGCTCCCGGGCGGGGAGACGCTGTACCGGGCGAGAGATAGCAAGGCGCTTGAATAAGGACCCCGTTCGCCCGCCTATGCAAGTCGACGCGGTCGTCCTCGACATCGACGGCGTGCTGGTGGACGTGGCCGACTCCTATCGCCGAGCCATCGTCGAATCCATCGACCGGGTGTACGGCGACACAATCGAGAAGGCGGCGGTCCAGCAGTTCAAGGACGCCGGCGGGTTCAACAACGACTGGGAGCTGACCGACGCAGCCGCGCTGTTCGTCCTCGCCGGGCGGGAGTCAGCCGTCTCCGATCTGGCGGCCTTTACCGACGCCATCGCCGAGCGTGGCGGCGGCCTCGACGCGGCCGAAGCCGTGGTTCGTGACCTGCTCGACGACTCGGTCGAGAGTCGCGTCTTCGACGCCTGGGACCCCGAACAGCTCCGGGACGTGTTCCAGGCGCTGTATCTCGGTACCGACCTCTATCGGGATATCGAGGGCGGCGAGCCGCCGTTCGACGCGCCGGGGTACATCCACGACGAGCCGCTGCTGGTCGATGACGAAACACTGACGGACCTGCAGGAGCGCTTCGCCGTCGGCGTCGTCACCGGCCGCCCCGCCGCCGAGGCCGACATCGCGCTGGAGCGCGTCGGCCTCGACCTGCCGCCGGAGCACCGCTTCACCATGGACGACTGGGAGGAAGGCAAGCCCCACCCCGCCGCCCTTATGACGCTTGCCGAACGGTTCGACGCCGAGCGGGTCGCTTTCGCCGGGGACACCCTCGACGACGTGGCGACGGCGGTCAACGCCGACGAAGCCGACGACGACCGCGTGTACTACGGCATCGGCGTGCTCACCGGCGGGCTGACCGGCGACGCCGGCCGTCGGACGTTCGCCAACAACGGCGCGAGCGCCGTCGTCGAGTCGGTCACCGACCTCCCGGACCTGCTCGACGCCGCGTAGCCGGCGTCGTCGGTTCTCCAGCGACATCGCTCGACCGCAAACGGCAACGGTTTCACCGCCGAAACAGAGTCCCCGAATATGCGACGACTGCCGACCTTTGGTTGGGCGTTCCTGGTGAGCATCTGGGCCGGGCTCGTCGGGGGCGCGATCATCCGCGAGCCGTCGGTCGACTTGGTGCCGCTGTACGCCATTACCTGCCAGCTTATCGGCCTGGGCGCGGCCTACTGGACGATGCGCAACCACGGCGACATCCTCGAATCCATCCACCGGCCGGGCCGCGTCGGGATGTTCATCATCGTCCTGTTTTTCGTGACGGTGCCGCTCTCGACGGTCTTCGATTTCGCGCTCGGACACACCTCCGCCCTCGGCGTTGGAACCCAGTGGCTCAGCTATCTGGTCGGGCTCGGGAGCGCGCTGTATATCACCTTCGCCGGCGGGTTCGACTGGGCTTGGGAAGAGTACACCTGATCGAGTGAACCTGTCACACAACGTTTATTCAGTGGTCGGCCTACGCCGTAGATATGGACATCGCGTTGCTTGGCGGTACCGGAGACATCGGCCAGGGCCTCGCCCTCCGCTGGGCCGAGGATACGAACCACACGATCATCATCGGTTCGCGGAAGGCCGAGAAGGCCGCGAACAAAGCCGAGGAGTACGAGACGGAACTGGCCAGTCGCGGCCGCGACGACGTGACAATCACCGGTCTGGGTAACGAGGACGCCGCGGCCCGCGCCGACGTGGTCGTCGCCGCTGTCCCCGCCTACCACCTCACCGACACCGTCGAGGCCGTCGCCGACGAACTCGACGACAGCACGCTCGTTGCCCCTGCCGTCGGGATGCAACGCGACGAGGACGGCTTCCACTACAACCGGCCCGGTGCCGGCAGCGTCACGCAACTCGCCGCCAACGCCGCCCCGGACGACACCCCCGTCGTCGGCGCGTTCCACAACCTCGCGGCCGGCCGCCTCGCCAACCTCGACGCCGACCTCGACTGGGACACCATCGTCGTCGGCGACGACACTGACGCCAAAGACACCGTCTGTGAACTCGCTGAAGGTATCGAGGGGATTCGGGCGCTGGACGGCGGTCCGCTCGCCAACGCCGCCGAAATCGAGGGACTGACCCCGCTGCTCATCAACGTCGCCCGCCACAACGACGGCCTGCACGACCTGGGCGTCAAGTTCCAATAGTACCTTTTTACGTCACCCCCTCTCCTCGCGCGCTCTGTGAGCGCGCTGTGGGCACCACTCTCTGCTCACGGGCGCAAAGCGCCCGTTCGCACGGCCAGCGGGACCGTCGGTCCCGCTCGGCTCGCAAAAATCTACGCTAAAAACGACCTCCGAGTCGCGGCCTGCGGCCGCGCTCGGAGTGAAACCGCGCTCGCTCCGCTCGCGCGGTATGCCTGCCGCGACTGCACAGCCGCCGGCAGCACTGTCATCGCTGGACCGACTTCGGTGGCAGCCCTGCCCGTCCCCGACGCCACCGACGGGACACTGGCGCGGCCCGTGGCTGATCGCACAGTTAGTTATCAAATACTACAAAGTAGCCGCTAACTACTTGCGTATTCTATTCCTGATAGTAGAGAATGGAGTCAGAAGCCCCGCTCTCAATCCTCCATGTCGACGACGATGCGGCGTTGGGAGCGCTCGTCGAACTGTATCTCGAACGAGACGACAGCGGCCTCGACTGTACCGTCACGACCGAGACAAACCCCGAGACTGCACTGTCGCTGATCCGGTCGTCGGAGACGGACTTCGACTGTGTCGTCAGCGATTACAGCATGCCGGAAATGAACGGGATTGACTTCCTCGAAGCCATTCGGAAGACCAATCAGGAGTTGCCGGTGTTGCTGTTCTCCGGCGAGGAAACCGGGGATGTCGCCGCCGAGATCATCCAGGCCGGCGTCACCGACTATCTCAAGAAATCGGTCGGGACGGACCAATACACGTCGCTCATCCGCCGGGTCGAACACGCCGTCGACTCGGACGGGAGCTTCGAGACGGACAGCGAGGTCAAACTCAGCGGCGTCGGCGTCATCGGGACGGACGAGCGCTTCGAGCGAGTCGACGAAACCTACGCCTCGTATTACGGCTACGAGTCGGAGGAACTCGTCGGCACGCACTGGTCGGAACTCCACCCGAGCAACGAGGTCCAGCACATCAGGACCCACGTCATTCCCGTCGTCAAAAGCGGTGGGAAATGGACCGGCCAGAGCAAAGGGTTGCGGGCCGATGAGACCACCTTCACCGAGTCGAAGATGGTGACGGCGCTCGACGGCGGACGGATGCTGATCGCCGTCGACGAAATCGATGACACGGGGCTGTCCGAGCAGGAGTAACCCAGGGGCCGCTATCGGGACGTGTGACGAACCGCAAAAAGCAGCTACGTTACGCCGAGGCCTGCTGCAGCGCGTCGTCGATGTCGTCGGCCTGCGTGACACCGACAAAGCGCTCGACGATACCGTCGTCGTTCTCGATGATGAGCGTCGGCAGGGAGCGGACCTGGTACTCGTTGGCAACGTCCTGTTCCTCGTCGACGTTGATTTTCTCGAACTCGACATCTCCCCACTCCTCCTCGAGGTCCTCGAGGATCGGGTCCTGCGTTTTGCACGGGCCGCACCAGTCTGCGTAGAAGTCCTTCAGTGTAACCGTCATAGTACTCTGTTCGTGTTAGCCCGTGGGATCTGATAAGGGTTGTCCATGTGTACTCGGCACATGCAATCGCGGGCGACCCGAAAGGCTTAGTGTCGGTGCTACGCGACTCTGAGGTATGAGTGGCAGCGACGGCGGCGGACTGATGTCCAGTGCCGGACTGGTCCGATATTTCGACGCCGAAGACCAGAACACGATCCGAATCGACCCCCGAACAATCGTCGCGACCGGCGTCCTGTTCGGGCTGTTGATGCTCGTGCTGAACGCGATGATCGTGTAGGCGATTCCGCACTGTTTTCCTCCCCCCGCCACTGACTCGCGGGTATGCACTTCACGCAACGCGAACAGCAGGCGCTCCGCGATGCCGGCGTCGACCAGGACACTATCGAAGCGGCCTCCGACGCGGTGGTCGCAGCCACCGACGACGCGGCCGCGGACCTCGAAGCCTTCTTCGACGGCCGCGAGACGGTGTACTCGAATATGGACATCGCCCACAGTGCCAGCGAGATTCAGGAACACACCGTCGAGTACTGCGACCTATTCACCCACGCCGACGACATCCGGGGCTATCTGCGCTTCGACACCTGGGGCGTCCCGGTCGAGGGCGGTCGGGTCCTCAGCGACGAGAAAGTAGAGCTCTCGCTGGGGCCGACGGTCCACGGGCGGGTCCGCTTCGCCGCCGACGAGGACGCGCTATGACCGTCCGGGTCAGGGGCATCTACGCGACGGCGCTGACCCAGTTGCTGCAAGATGCGGGCCACGAAGTCGTCCAGGCGTCGGGGCCCATCGAGGACCGCTTCGACGGGGAGTTTGCCGACGAGCGAGCGGCGGTCACCGTGACGACGACGGGCGATCAGCAGGGCGTCGGCGTCGTCGGCGACAGCGACATCGCCGACACAATCACGGACCGCCTGACCGCGGTCGGTCGAGACACGCTCCACTGGACGGACCCGACGCCGGAGGGCGCTATCTACGCCGGCACCGTGACCGAGACGCTGGGGAGCGGCGCTGTCGTCGACCTCGGCGACGGCGAGGGGTTTCTCCCGTACTCGTCGTCGGACGAGCGCGTCGAAACGGACGATGCGCTCCGGGTGCAGGTCGTCGAGGCGAGCGCACCCTGGACGGACGGCCGGCCCGTGCTGGACACGACCGTCGCCGTTCGGGGGTCGCTGCTGACGCTGGTGCGTGGCGGGACCGCCAGCACACCGGCGACCGGCGGCCCGGCCATGCTGGACCTCATCGCCGCGGATCCCCGAGAGGGATGGAGCGTCTCGTGGGAGTCAGCGAGCGATGACGCGAGTTTCGACGCGCTGGCCGAGGCCCTCGACGCCGCCAACGACCGCGGGACGGCCATCGACGACGCGCTCGACGGGGCCGACGACCCAGCGGACTGCGCCCCCGCCTGTCACGACGAGGGGCTGGCAACGGCGTGGCTGTGGTTCGGCCGCGAGAGCCGGTTCGCCCTCGACGAGGCCCGCCGCGCGGTGACGGCGACGATGCCGGGCCACCACCGCGTGAAGGCCGGCGACCGCGCCGCCAGCGCCGCCGTCGACTACGTGGAGGCGTTATGTGACGACCTGGAAACCGGCGAGACGGACTTCCCCTTCGCCGTGACGGCCCGGCAGTTCGGCCCGCAGGTCGGCGGGTCGCTGTCGCTGGGCCACGGCAAGCCCGACGGCCGGCTCATCACGCTGGGCAGCGGCGAGGTCCAGTCCGTCGACGACGACGGAACAGTGACTATCGAGCGCGAGATGCACGCCGGCGGCTCCTACGACGGCCTCGGCGTCCCAAAGGAGGCCGGCGACATCGCCGAGACGAAGGTCAAGGAAGGGCGGTGGTGGTACCCGACGGTCTACCGCGACAGCGACGGCGAAAAGAAAGGGACCTACGTCAACGTCTGTACGCCCGTGGAGATATTCCCCGACACGGCCCGGTACGTCGACCTCCACGTCGACGTGGTGAAACACGCCGACGGCACCGTCGAACGGGTCGACGACGACGAACTCGACGCGGCCGTCGAGCAGGGGCACATCTCCGAGCCGCTGGCCGAGCGCACCCGGAGCGTCGCCGCCGCTGTCAAAAGCGCGCTGGAGTGACGGAGCGAGGGTCAGTCACGTGACGCGGCGTCAGTCATCTCGGCATCGGGCGCGCCAGGCTGCGAGTCCGACCGCCGCGACCGCCGACCCGACGCCGAAGCCGGGGCCGCCGACACCGAGAGAGGTGCCATCAGTGTCGGTCGCGCTGCCGGCCTCGTCGCCCGTGCCCGACGGGTCCGCCGTCGGCGTTTGAATCTGTGGGTCCGGAAACGTGTACAGCCCGGGCTGGACCTCCGTCCCCTGGCTCGCGTTCGTGCTTCCGGCGACGAAACAGCCGGCGGCCCGCTGGGCGGTCCAGAACGAGGTCGCGTCGGTGTTTCGCCACTCGAAGACCTGTTCGGGGGCCGCCGGGTCCGTCAGGTCGTGGACCCGGACGCCGCCGTTGTACCACGCGGAGTAACAGCGGTTGTCGGTCAGTTCGAAGTTGTGCGCCGTCGTGAGGATGCCCCCCGGCGACGGGTCCGAGGTCGGCGGCGGGTCGAGTGTGGACAGCAGTCGGGCGTCGTCCGGGTCGCTGATATCGTACAGTTCGATACCGCTCGGGCCGCCGCTGTCATCGTCGCCCAGGTCCCACGATTCGCCGCCGACGCCCAGCAGCGACGCGTCCTCGTTGACCGTCACGAAGTGATCGTTGCCCGGCGGTTCGCTCCGCTCGGTCCCTGGGTCCTCGATGGCGGCGAGGGCTTCGGGAGCCCGACCGCGGATCTTCGCTACCAGTGAGATGTCACCCGGGTCCGACACGTCGATGATCCACGTCCCGCCGTCCCAGTACGCCAGATACGCGCGGTCGTCCTGCACCCACACGTCGTGCAACGGCCAGAGACTCGTCGGCACGTCGCTCCAGGCGTCACCGGCGTCGAGCAGCGACCACTCGCCGGCTTCCTGCTCAGTTTCAATGTCGACGACGAGCAAGGGGTTGCCGTCGCGGTCGTTCGCCGTCAGATAGGCGTAGCGACCGTCGAAATGACAGTTGTGGATACGCGTGTCCAGTTCGAGGCCCGCGATTCGCTCCGGGTCCTGCCGGTCGCTCACGTCGAAGACAACGAGGCCGTGGGCTCCGTCAGCGGGGTGAGCGGGGCCGGCGGCAAGCAGCCGCGAACCGCTGACGGCGAGGTCCTGTACGCGCTGTATCGGGCCGTCGTCACTCTCGGCCAGCAGGTCCGTCTGTTGGCTGAGCAGTCGCGGACTGGTCGGCGTGACGAGGTCGACGAGCGCGATGCCATCGCCCGTTGCGACGTAGGCTGTGTGGCCGTCGGGGCTGGTAACGACCTCGTACACCGTCTCCATCTCCAGCACGCCAAGCGGGTCCTCGCCGGTCGGGGTGTCGGAGGCCCCGGGCTCGGCCGTCCCGTCACCGGTGGGCGTCGGGTGACCGCGGGTCGTTCCCGTCGCGAGGCCGACACCTGTGCCTGCGAGGGCGAGTCGTCGGAGGACCGTCCGGCGGCGCATAGCCGTCCCTGGGGGAGCCAGGGCAAGAAGGATTCCGGTGGCGTCAGTTCCCCTGGATCGCGTCGATGACCATCGCCGCCGCGATGATCGGCTCTTTGGGGACCGTACTGGCGTCGTCGATAGTGATTTCGTAGCGGTCTTTCAGCGAGAACTGGCCGTCGATGTTGCCGACGTGGTTGCCGTCCTGGTCGGTGATCTCGTACTTGTGGGGGATCCACCCGCCGAACGGGACGACGTTGCGAGCGATGGTCACGAGCGCGCCCTGGGAGTTGATTTCGGCGATTTTGGCCTCGGTGCTGGCGTCACGGATCTTCCACGTGTCCTGGAAGATAGAGTAGTCGTTGTCGAGGATAACGATGTCCTCGCCGGTCTTGGAGTCCGTGAGGACGTAGTTGCCGGCCACGTCGATGATGCCACCGGCGTTGACTTCGAACACTTCGTCGCCGTTTCCGTCGACGAACGGGAACTGTTCTTTCATTTTCAGCATCTTCTGTTTCCCGCGGAGGACGACGTTCCCGGCGGCGTCCATCGCTTTGTACTTGTTGCGTATCAGGCTCTGCTCGACGGTGTAGCTGTCATCAGAGAGGTCGATCCCCTTGATGTCGTAGTCGCTCGTCGTGCCCATACCAATCTCATATCCAATATTCGTGGTAAATCTTTCGCCACACTGTTCAAAATAAAAATAGCCCAGCACGGGGAATCGTTCACCGGGACCGGAACCGACAGGGTTTCCCCCCTGCCGGCCAAGTAAAATCCAAGATGAGCAAGGATATAATCGAGGTCCGAGGGGCCGAGGAACACAACCTCAAGGACGTCGACGTGGAGATTCCCCGCGAGGAACTGACAGTCGTCACCGGGCTGTCGGGGTCGGGCAAATCCTCGCTCGCGTTCGAGACGGTGTACGCCGAGGGCCAGCGGCGCTACATCGAATCGCTCTCCGCCTACGCACGGAACTTCCTGGGCCAGATGGACAAGCCACAGGTCGAGAACGTCGAGGGCCTGTCGCCAGCGATCTCTATCGACCAGAAGAACGCCGCCAACAACCCCCGCTCGACGGTCGGGACCGTCACCGAACTGCACGACTACCTCCGTCTCCTGTACGCCCGCGTCGGCACGCCACACTGTCCGGAGTGTGGCCGCGAGGTCGGCGAGCAGTCCGCCCAGAACATGGTCTCACGGATTCTCGAACTCCCCGAGGGCACCCGCGCCAAACTGTGTGCGCCGGTCGTTCGCGACCAGAAGGGCGCGTTCGAGGACCTGTTCGATGACCTCGTGAGCGACGGGTACAGCCGCGTCGAGGTCGACGGCGAGGAGTTCGACCTCACGCTGGACCGACCCGAACTCGACGAGAACTACGACCACACAATCGACGTGGTCGTGGACCGCGTGAAGATCTCACCGGATGCCCGCTCGCGCATCACGGACTCGGTCGAGACCGCACTGGAAGAGGCCGACGGCACGCTGAAGGTCATCCTGCCGGACCCGCCAGAGGGTGCAGCCGAGACCCTCGGCGGGTCCGACGCCCGGGCAACGGGAGACCTGGCCGACGGGGACGAGGACGGCGACGGGGCCGCCTCGGACCGCCTCGTCGTCGAACTCTCCGAGGACCTCGCCTGTACCCACTGTGGCATCGACATCTCCGAGATCGAGACGCGGTCGTTCTCGTTCAACTCACCGCACGGGGCCTGCCCGGAGTGTGAGGGGCTGGGCGAAACCAAGGAGGTCAGCGAGGACCTCGTCATCACCGACCCGACGAAGCCGCTCAAGCACGTCTTCGAGCCCTGGAGCTACGACCGGACGTACTACTCGCGGCAACTGGACAACGTCGCCGAGCACTTCGGCGTGGACCTCTCGACGCCGTTCGAGGAACTGGACGAGTCCATCCAGCGGCAGTTCCTCTACGGGACCGACCGCATCGTCGACTTCCAGTGGCGGACCAAGAACGGGACCCGCGAGAAGAGCGAGCGCTTCGAGGGCGTCATCCCGAACCTGGAGCGGCGGCACGTCGAGACGGATTCGGACCGCGCCCGCGAGCACATCGAGGAGTTCATGGCGACAACGACGTGCCCGGCTTGCGAGGGGACGCGACTCAAATCGGAGTCGCGGGCGGTACTCGTGGACGGGACCTCGATCACCGAGGTCAACGAGATGTCCATCAGCGACGCGCTGGCACACTTCGAGGGGATGGAGGAGCACCTCTCGGCCCGCGACCGGAAGATCGCCGAGGAGATTCTGAAGGAAATCCGGGCCCGTCTGGGCTTCATGACCGAGGTCGGCCTGGACTACCTGACGCTGGACCGCGAGGCGTCAACGCTCTCGGGCGGCGAGAGCCAGCGGATTCGCCTCGCAACCCAGATCGGCAGCGGCCTCGTCGGGGTGCTGTACGTCCTCGACGAGCCTTCGATTGGCTTGCACCAGCGGGACAACGACCGCCTGCTGAACACGCTCGAAGAGCTCCGGGACCTCGGGAACACGCTGCTCGTGGTCGAACACGACACCGAGACGATGCGCCGGGCCGACCAGATAATCGACATGGGTCCCGGCCCGGGCAAACGCGGCGGCGAGGTCGTCGTCAACGGCCCGATGGACGAACTCATCGACACCGAGGCGTCGGTGACCGGGAAGTACCTCTCGGGCGAGCGGACGATTCCGGTCCCCGAAAGCCGCCGCGAGGCCGACGGCGAACTCACGGTTCGGGGCGCTCGCCAGCACAACCTCGCGGACCTCGACGTGTCCATCCCGCTGGGGACGTTCACCGCCATCACGGGCGTCTCCGGCTCGGGCAAGTCAACGCTGATGCACGACGTGCTGTACAAGGGGTTGGTCCGTCGGATGAACGACACCGACGTGAACCCCGGCGAGCACGACGCCATCGACGGCCTCGACGACATCGAGACGGTGCGGCTCATCGACCAGTCGCCCATCGGCCGGACCCCCCGCTCCAACCCGGCGACCTACACCAACGTCTTCGACCACATCCGCGAGCTGTTCGCCGAGACCAGCCTGTCGAAGCAGCGCGGCTACGAGGTCGGCCGGTTCTCGTTCAACGTCAAGGGCGGCCGCTGTGAGGGTTGTGGCGGCCAGGGAACAGTCACCATCGACATGAACTTCCTCTCGGACGTGACCGTCCCCTGCGAGGAGTGTGGCGGCGCGCGCTACAACGACGAGACGCTGGACGTGACCTACAAGGGCGCGACCATCGCCGACGTGCTCGACATGACCGTCGAGGAGGCCTACGACTTCTTCGAGAGCCACGGCGGCATCCGCCGCCGGCTGGAACTCCTGAAAGACGTGGGCCTGGACTACATGCGGCTGGGCCAGCCATCGACCACCCTTTCTGGTGGGGAGGCCCAGCGCGTCAAGCTCGCCGAGGAACTCGGCAAGAAGGATTCGGGCGAGACGCTGTACCTGCTCGACGAGCCGACGACCGGGCTCCACCCGGAGGACGAACGCAAGCTCATCGACGTGCTTCACCGGCTCACCGACGACGGCAACACCGTGGTCGTCATCGAGCACGAACTCGACCTGGTGAAAAACGCCGACCACATCATCGACCTCGGACCGGAGGGCGGGGAGAACGGCGGCCAGCTCGTCGCCGAGGGCACCCCGGAGGACGTGGCTCGGACCGAGGCGTCCTACACCGGGCAGTACCTCCGTGACCTGCTGCCGAACGTCGACCTGGAGGGGCCGCGGACGGACCGTGAATCGGCGGCCGAGCAGCCGGCGGCAGACGACGACTGAGGGCGTCTGGACCGCGAGAGCGGCGAGATCCCAAACGGCCACCAACGTTTTTGATGCCAGAGCAACCTGATAGAGCCAGCTATGGCGCAGTCAACAGCGGACCGCGTCGAGCGGAAACGGGGTATCGGTGGCCTGGCAAAGCAGGCGAACCCGGCTTTTGCCGCGGGAGCGGTCGCCGTCCCGCTCATCGCCTTTGCGGGGGCTCTCGCCAGCGGCAACATCCGGGCGCTGACCTACGTCCACGTGATGGCCGGGGTGCTGTGGACCGGCATCGACCTGTTCATGGGGCTCGTGTTGGGACCAGTGCTCGGCGGTCAAGAGCCCGAGGCACGAGCCGACTTCTTCGCGTCGTTCACGCCGAAGATGACGTTCCTGATGCCGACGCTGGCGACAGTAACCATCTCCGGCGGAATCCTGCTGGCGCTCCGTCTCGGGAAGTTCCCCAACGCCGACCCGTGGCTGGCGCTTTTGACCGCCGCGACGCTGATTCCGGTCATCCTCCTCATCGGCTCCCAGTTCGATGCGCTGACCGACCCGCGAACCCTGGGCGTCCTCGGCGTCGCCGTCCTTGGCTCCGGCGCGTATCTCGCAACCACACTACCTGCCTTCGCGATGACCTCGTGGTGGATCGTCGCCACGCTCGCTATCGTGACCCTGCTGTCCGTGCAGGGCTTCGGCGTGATCCTTCCCGGTGAAATTCGCATCTATCGGCAGGTCGTCTCCGAGAACCCCGACGTTGATCTCGTCTCCGAGATCGGGATGCGAAACGCCAAACTGGGCGGCCTGCAGGGGCTGCTGCAACTGGCTATCGTCTTCGTGATGGTCGGCCTGCGCTGGTGGACGCCATAACGGCATCACGAACCGAGGTGAGCAGACGGGGTCGGAAAGGGCCTCCCAGGAAACCCGACGCCGATCTGGCAAGGTAGGCTGAGTGGCTGTCGGGCGACTGGAGGTGTCTTCCGATCACGACTGCGGGGGTGTAGAAGCGCTTATCACCCTGTCTGTCAACCGTTTCTTGCAAGATGGTCTGGTCGGGACGCGCCGAGCGCCGCTGTACATTCACGTACGACCGCACAGCGGTGGGCGGCGAGCACGAGCAGGGGTGGGCGTGTCCACACGGCGCTCTCGCGAACAACGAGTGCTGCCCGTTTCACTGTCGACCCGAGGCGGTCCCCGACGACGTAGACGTTTCCGAGGCGTTCCTCGACGCGATAGCCGCGGGAGACGACGGGAGCCGACAGGACCGCAAGCGAGCGAAGCAGTTCGTTGGAGCCACAATCGACGTACTTGACCTATCCAGCGCGGTCGTCGACGCTGCCGACAACCATCCGGTCGACCTCCGCGGGGCGACGCTCGGTCGGCTGGATTGTACCGACAGCGAGTTCGGCCAGCGGCTGGCCCTCCGGGGCGCGACGATCACCGGGACCGCGCGGTTCGATGGCCGGTACCACGAAATCGACGCGAGGGACGCCGAATTCGAGGCGGCGGTGTTCACCGGGGTGACAGCGGACCGGGTCGATCTCCGGGACGCACACCTGAACACCGCCGGATTCGAGAGCGCGACGCTGTCCGAGATTGATGCCCGGGACGCAACGATTGGGACCGCGACCTTCGACCGTGCGTCGGTGACCGACGCCGCCTTCGACCGGGCGACCGTCGAGGAGGGATCGTTTCAGCACGCCACGCTGGAGATGGCCGACTTCGACGAAGCGCAGTTCGGAACGGGGGACTTCTATCACGCGAGTTTCGACGAGGCGGACTTCCGGTGGGCGGCGTTCGGGACGGCGCGGTTCTACGGCGCGACGTTCAGCGGCGGGTACTTCAACGGGACCAGCTACGACGAGGCCGTCTTCGAGCGGGTCGAGGCCGAGCGGCTCTACCTCCCGGACGTGCGGTTCACCGACGCGACCTTCGTCGACGCGGCCGTTTCGATGAAACTCGTGGTCCACGACTCGGTGTTCGTCGGCACCGACTTCGCCGGTGCGGACATCGGGCGACTCGACGCCACGGACACGACACTGGTCGGGGCGTCGTTCGCCGACGCGACCGTCGCCGACCTCCAACTGGACGGGGCAACGCTGGCGAGTCCGAAGTTCGAGGACAGCGAAATCGACCGGCTACGCGCGGCGGACGTGACCTGTCTGGGCACCGTTCGAATCCGCGACTGTACCGTCGGCACGGTCGACCTGAAACCGGCGGCCGTGGGGCCGGGCGAGGTCGCGGTCGTCTCGCTTGCCGAGACGACGGTCGAGGACGGCGCGTTCGGCCAGCCGGGCGCGGGAGCCGCCGTGTACGACCTAGAGCGGGCCACGCTTGGCACGGTCCGATTCGAGAGCAACGGAACCGGCACCGTCCTCGACCGGGTCGCGTTCTACCGGACGCGGTTCGCAGGCTTTGACTTCCGTGATGACGACGAGCTCGACCTGGAGACGGCGAACTACCGTCTGCACGAACTCGACAGCGAGCTACGGGACGGGCTGCGGACGGCACTGGCGTATCCGGCCGCGCTCGACGATGCAGTCGAAACCGTGGCCAGTGATGCGGCTCAACCGGCCGACGAGACGCCGACGGTGACCGAGCGTGCAGCCGAGCAGGCTGGAAGCCGGACGCTCGAACCGGACGCCAGCGTGACCTTCGAGCGGCTTTCGACGGCTACGGCGGGGCGAATCGAGGCCGCCGCCGGCGAGGTGACGTACCTCCGGGCGAAAAACGGCGCGAACGATATCGCTGACAACACCGCGGCCTCCGAGTTCTTCATGTCCCAGCTGGCCTACCGGCGGCGCTGTCAGTCCCAGCGCGTCCGCGATAGTGGGGCGTCCCTGCGAGAGCGGGGACGGGCGCTCGCCCGCTGGGGGATGAACGCGTTCCTGTTTGTGACGACCGGCTACGGCGAGCGAGCGTCGTACACACTCGCGTCGTCCGCGGCGCTCATCGCCGCCTACGCGGGCCTGTACCTCGCTATTGCGCCCGACCTGTTCGGGAGCGTGGGGCAGTACGCACAGCTCAGTCTCGGATCGTTCATCGCCTTCTTCCTCGGCGGCGTCGGCGAGGTCAGTGATCCCACCGTGAGCCTTCTCGCCCAGTCCGAGGCGTTCCTCGGCGGCTTCTTCGTCGCGCTGTACGTCTTCGCGCTGACGCGGTCGGTCAGTCGGTAACACCGCCAGCTTTCTTCGCCCTGCGCCCGTAGTGCAGATATGCACACCGCCTACGCCGCACTCGGAGACCGCGTCCTCGTCGGCGACGGCGACAGCGCGTGGCACGACCGTCTGCTCGGTTACGACATCGAATGCGTCGCCGCGGGCGGCGTCGAACCGGAGCGTGCCTTCGTGGGCACCGTTGACGCTGGTCTCCAGCGGACCACCGACAGCGGCGCGACGTGGACGCAAGTCCTCGATGCCGGCGACCGCATCACGAGCGTCACGGTCAGCCCACACGACGCCGATGTGGTGTGGGCCGGGACGGAGCCGAGCGCGGTCTACCGGTCGACCGACGGCGGGGAGACCTGGACCGAGCGCCCCGGTCTGACCGACCTCGAATCGTCGTCGCGGTGGTCGTTCCCGCCGCGGCCCGACACTCACCACGTCCGGTGGATCGCCCTCGCGCCGGACGACCCGGACCAGGTGTACGCCGCCATCGAGGCCGGCGCGTTCGTCCGCAGTCGCGACGGCGGCGAAACGTGGGTCGACCATCCCGAGGGCGCACGGCGGGACAACCACACGCTGGCGACCCACCCCGACGCCCCGGACCGGGTGTACACCGCCGCCGGCGACGGCTACGCACTGTCGACCGACCGCGGCGAGACGTGGACCCACCCACAGGACGGATTGGCACATCGGTACGTGTGGGGGCTGGCTGTCCATCCCGATGACCCGGACCGCGTCGTCGTTTCGGCCGCCAGCGGCCCCCGGTCGGCCCACAGCACCAGCGGCGAAAGCTACGTGTATCGATGGGAGGGCAACCGGTGGCGACAGTCGATGGACGGCCTGCCGGGACCAGCGGGGCTGGCCCGGCCGGTTCTCGCGTCGGACCCGGCCGACGGCTTTCTCGCGCTGACGAACCACGGCCTGTTCCAGTCGAAGCGCGGGGAGACGTGGAGCCGTCGGTGGCCCGACGGTACGGATTGGCCGGCCGACTACGAGCAGGTTCCGAGCGGGCTAGCCGTCGTGTGAGGAGCGGCCGAACGAGAGACGGCGCGGAATCCGTCCACAGCTACAGCAGTCGGAGAAAACCGGCTCCGAGGCCGCTCGTCACGGCCGTCGCAACGGCAGCCAGCAGGAGGATTTTCGCGGCCTGTCGCCGGTCAGCGCGGACGGCCTCGCTCGCATCGACACGGCCGCTGGCCCCGCCCGACCCCGAGAGATCGTAGCGGGCGAGCGCGCCGAAGGCGACACAGAACCGGAAGTAGTCCTGAAATGCGCCGACGAACCCGCCGAAAATGAACGGAACAGTCGCCCACAGCATCGTTCCCGGTATCGCGCTGAGTGCAACAGCGAGCACGATACAGACGGCGACCGCAAACGATGCGACGGCCGACAGTCGACGGGCGCGGCGCTGGTCGGCACCGATGTTACACACTCCGGGCTGGTACTCCGCCATGGGCAGTACCAGGGGTTAGACCGACAAATACGCCCTGCTTCGGCTGGTGGCCCCTCGGTCGTCTCGGAGAGCAGTGACACCACCCCGTCTGAATCGAGAAGCTATTTGGTTCGTGACACCGAGAGAACGTGTATGCACGATGTTGTGGTGGTCGGCGTGGGTCCGGCTGGGTCCCGGTACGCGCGCCAGGCGGCGAGTCGGGGGCTTGACGTGGTGGTGTTCGAACAGGGAGAGATCGGCAAGCCGCTGGCCTGCTCGGGCCACGTGAGCACAGATATCTGGGAGTTTACCGAGGACGCCCGCGCGGAGCTGTTCCAGAACGAGATCTCGGGCGCGCGGTTCCACACGGGCGGTCCCGGCAGCCAGGACCACCCCTTCTACAAGGACGAGGCCATCTCGAACGTCATCGACCGCGTCGGTCTGGATAAGCACCTCGCGGGGCTGGCCCGCGACGCCGGCGCAGACGTTCGCGAGGAGCATTCGGTCGTCGGCGTCACCGAGGACAGGGACGGCGTCACCGTCGAGGTCCGCGGCCCCGACGGCGTCGAGACACACCGGGCGAAGATGGTCGCGGGCTGTGACGGCCCAAAGAGCCGCGTCCGGCGGGAACTCGACCTGCCCGAACCCGACGAACTGCTCCACGGCGTGCTCGGGTTCAGCGACGAAGTAGACCACAGTGATTTCGTCGACGTACACCTCACCGTTCCGCGGTTTTTCGCCTGGCGCATCCCGCGGGGCGAGGCCGGCGTCGAGTACGGGCTGGCGGTGCCGCCGGGTGACGACGCCCGCGGTCGCTTCGAAGAGTTCGTCGACGGCTACGGGGTCGAAACCGACCGCCGCTGCTCGGGGCTCATTCCCATCGGCCCGCCGAAGCGGGTCACCGGCCGGCGGTCGTTCCTCGTCGGCGACGCCGCGGCCCAGACCAAGCCCTTCACCGGCGGCGGCATCCGCTACGGCATGACCGCGGCCGACCACGCGGCCCGTGAAATCGACCCCGAAGACCCGGGGACGCTGGGCGAGTACGAGCGAGCGTGGCGCGACGACCTCCGGCAGGAAATCCGCCTCGGCCACGCGGTTCGGGCCGGCTACTCCGCGCCGGAACCGATACAGAAAGCCGGGATGAAAGCCTTCGAAGGCGAAATCGGCGTCCACATGGACCGGCCGACGACGCTGTTCTCCCGTGAGCAGCTGGCGGCGTTGTTTTCCCGCTCCTGAACGACCGATGGCGGTGACTCCGTTCCGAGTTCCCGTAACGTGTTAGCGACTTGGCGTCTGCAGATAACGTTTTTACCGACCGATAGAAAAGGACGGGCGTGGCAACACGTCGACGGACCTACGTCCTCGCTGGCTTGCTCGTGCTCACCGGCTGCCTGACGACAGTCCTGCTGGCGCGGGTCCTATCGACGATTTTCTTCGCAATCACGGTCGCATACGTGCTGTTTCCGGTCTCGGAGTGGCTCGTCGGTCGCGGGCTTCACAAGCGACTCGCAGCAGGGGTGACGACGACCGTCGCCTTCGTCGGCGGCACGCTCGTGTTCGTGCCACTGGGTGCCGTCCTCTACCTGCGCCGGCGCGACCTGTTTACGTTCTTTCAACAGCTCCCCCCGACGGTGACCGTCGAACTCGGCGAGTTCAGCTACGCCATCGAAATCGCTCCGACGCTGCTGTCGGCCCGTCGGGCGGTGACGGATTTCGCAGTCGGGCTTGCCGCCGAATCCCCCGTGCTAGCGCTGAAAGCCGTGCTGTTTGCGATTCTCGTCTACGCGATGCTCTGGCAGCCACAGGCACCGAAAGATGCGGTCTACCGGACGGTGCCGTCGTCGTATCACGATATCATCGACCGCCTCCACCGGCGGCTCCGGGGGACGCTGTACGCCATCTACGTCCTGCAGGCGGCGACGGCGTTCGGGACCTTCGTCGTGGCGTGGGTCGTGTTCTGGTCGCTGGGGTATCAGGGCGCGTTCGCGCTGGCAGTCGTCGCCGGTATCCTGCAGTTCATTCCGGTCATCGGCCCCAGCGTCGTGGTGCTCGCCATCGCCGCCGCCGACCTCATCAACGGTGACATCACGGGGGCGATACTGGTGACTGTGTTCGGTCTCATTTTCGTCGGCTTCCTGCCCGATGCGGTCATCAGGCCGCGGCTCGCCCGCTCGACGACGGGGTTGCCGGCCAGCCTCTACTTCGTCGGTTTCACCGGCGGCGTGCTCACGCTCGGCGTCATCGGCTTCATCGCCGGGCCGGTCATCATCGCGATTCTCGTCGAGTTGGCGTCGCTTCTGGCGACCGCACAACATCCGGAGCAGCAGAAACTGGGCTGAGGCGGTCGCGACAGCGTCAGTTCGTCTCCAGGGGCCGCCCCTGTGCTTCCCACTCGGTGAGGCTCCCCTCGTAGAAATCCACCCGCTCGAAGCCGAGATGCCGGAGGACGACGTACGTGTGGCTGATCCGCCGGGCGGTGTTGCAGTAGAGGACGACACGTTTCTCGGGGACGATGCCCGCACGTTCGAGCACGGACAGCGCTTCCTCCCGCGGGAGCAGGCCGCGCGTCTCGTCGTCGACGAGGTCCCGCCAGTCCAGCAGGACCGCACCGGGGATGTGGCCCGCGTCGTACTCCTCGTCCTCGCGGGTATCGACCAGCACCGCGTCGGGGTCGTCCCCCGCGTCGGCGACCACGTCCGGGCCGACCAGTGGCGTCGAATCGGGTCGTGTCACCCCGTAGTCAGTGGGTTCGACGGCCGGCGTCTCGCTCGTCGTTTCCCGTTCGAGTTGCCAACTGGAGAAGTCGCCGTCGAGGAGGTGCAGGCGCTCGGGGTCGTGACCCAGCAGTTCCGCGGTGACCAGAAACCGCGCGGCGAAGACGCCGTGGTGGTCGTCGTAGGCGACAATCTCGCTCTCCGGCGTGATGCCAGCCTCCGAGAGCAGCTGTGCCCAGTCGTCCTCGTCGGGGAGCATCCCGTCGCCGTCGTCGGACTCCGCGCCGTGTTCGTCCGCACGGAACGAATCGAAGGGGACGCTCACCGCACCGGGGAGGTGACCCAGCCCGTCGTACTCCCAGGCGTCGCGCACGTCGACGATTCGGATGGCCTCACCCTGGCTGGCTACCCACTCCGCGGAGACGAAATCAGTCATTGTCGTGGCGTTGCCGCTCCGGTCGCTTGAACGCTCTCATCGCCTCCGGTCGAAGGTGGTTGCAAATATTGCTTGTTCTTGCGGGGAGGTTGCCCGATACGCGGTCGGACATGCCATTCCATGGTTTCGTGTCCGCGACACCGGCGACGTGTTATATTTCTATACTTTCCAGTAGGGGCAATATATGCCGTCAGGGTGGACGAGTGGCCGAACATGCCGAAAGTCGTGGTAATATATGTCTGGTAGACTTACGCTTCGATGCATTATGACTGAATACGCTAACGACGTGCTCGTCTCGGCCGACTGGGTCAGCGAGCACCTGGACGAGTTCCAGAGCGACGACCCCGCCCACCGACTGGTAGAGGTGGATGTCGACACGGAACTGTACGACGAGAGCCACGCGCCCGGCGCGATCGGCTTCAACTGGGAGACGGACCTGCAGGACCAGACCACACGGGACATCCTCGACAAGGGCGACTTCGAGGACCTGCTCGGGTCTCACGGCATCAGCGAGGACTCGACGGTCGTCCTCTACGGTGACAACTCCAACTGGTTCGCCGCCTACACATATTGGCAGTTCAAGTACTACGGCCACGACGACGTGAAGCTGCTCGACGGCGGCCGCGAGTACTGGGTCGAGAACGACTACGAACTCACCGACGAAGTGCCCGAGTTCTCCGCGGTCGACTACGAAGCTGCCGGCCCGCGCGAGTCCATCCGCGCCTACCGAGAGGATGTCGAGAACGCCATCGAGCGCGAATTGCCGCTCGTCGACGTTCGCTCGCCTGAGGAGTTCTCCGGCGAGATCCTCGCACCTCCTGGACTCCAGGAGACCGCCCAGCGCGGCGGCCACGTGCCCGGCGCACAGAACATCTCCTGGGCGGCCGTCACCAACGACGACGGGACGTTCAAGGACTACGACGAACTCGAAGAGCTCTACGCCGAGTACGGCATCGACGGCGACTCCACGACGGTCGCCTACTGCCGCATCGGTGAGCGCTCCTCCGTTGCCTGGTTCGCCCTGCACGAACTGCTGGGCTACGAGGACACCATCAACTACGACGGCTCCTGGACCGAATGGGGCAATCTGGTTGGTGCGCCGATTGAGAAGGGCGAGGCTGAGTAAGCGAAGCGCACGAAGCCTCGAATCGAAGCGGCGACCAACGGGAGCCGCGGAGAAAGGCGAGGCCGACTCCGTCGCTCCGCTCAGTCGTCGACCTCGTAGTGGAACGGGGAGCCCACAGGGCGACCCGTGAAGCAGAGCGAAGCTGAGTAAGCGACACCGCAGTCAGCCCGGTTTCGAATTTTTCACCGCGTTCGGGCAGCGGCGTAACCGCAGCGCCGGTAGCAGAGCGCAGTAAGACGGGCCGGTCGGTAGCAATGACGCGGCGCTTTCCAGCGGTTCAAGCCATCAGCTACGACGGAACTACTAGCTCGCTGACCAACCGTACATTCAAGTCAGACGAGCATCTTACACCCGGTTGTGGACCGAAAGGAACTCGAACGGGAACTCCGCGACGCCTTCGACGCCGACCCCGACATCGTTACCGTCGTGGCCAGGCAGGCACGGGACCTCTCGGAGGCGGATCAGTTCGTGACCGATTTCGGCGCGGAGCTGACGGTGGAAGATGTTCTCGACAACCTCGCGGACGCGCCCGAGGACTATCGACTCGCCGAGCGATGGAACTGGTGGCTGGGTGCACTGGACCTCTCACACGGCGGCTACGCGCGGTTCAGCGTGCGAGAGGACATCGACAAGACCTCCTGACGCGTCGCTGTGTGCTGTTTCTGCGTCTAAAAAAACGGCGTGACGCCAGTCAGTGTACGCTAAGCCCGTGTGCCTCTCGTGCGTGTTCAAGGAGTTCCTCCGTCGTGTCAAACTCCTCACCGCAACTGCACGTGTGGTACGTCGTCGGTGTTTGCTGGCGTGTCGCCATGACAGATAGACTATCGATCCGGAGTATAATAATTGTTTATGCTAGTGTGGTAGCACTGCCCAACCGACATGTTACGCACACACAATGTGATATTCGAGAATATCGTTCTGACTGCGCATGGCCGCTACAGCCCGATATACCATGGTGTTCTAATTCATGAATATCCCGGCCGACCGGGGACGGTCGACGTAGCCCGGGCAAACCGACGGACGGAAACGGACAGGTCGCCTCCGCTCGTATAATGGATGTGCAGTTTCTCGGCGGCGCGGGTGAGATCGGTCGGAGCGCCGTCCTCATCAACGAGTCACTTTTACTTGATTTCGGGATGCTGACCGACTCGCCGCCGCAGTTCCCGGTTCGAACGCCGTCGCCGGACGCCGTCGTCGTTTCCCACGGCCACCTCGATCACGTTGGGAATATTCCGGCGCTGGTGTCGGGCGATGCGCGGCCGCCGATTCACTGGACGCCGCCGACCTACGAACTGGCGATGACACTCGCGCGGGACACGCTCAAACTCCACGGCGGGACGCTCAACTGCCCGTTCACCGAGACCAACGTCAGACGGGTCACGCAGGTGTCGGAGACCCACGGCTACCGGGAGTCGTTCGAGGCCGCCGGCTACGAGGTCACGTTCTACAACGCCGGCCACATTCCGGGGAGCGCACACGTCCTCGTGGACGACGGCGAGACGCGGCTCCTCTACACGGGCGATTTCCACACCGACGACCAGCGCCTCGTCTCGGGGACGACGGCGCGCCCCGATGCGGACGCGATCATCTGTGAGAGCACGTATTCCGATGTCGAGCACGAACCCCGAGAGACGGTCGAGGACCGATTCGTCGAGAGCGTCGAAACGACACTCTGGGAGGGCGGGACAGTCGTTGTCCCGGCGTTCGCCATCGGCCGGACCCAGGAGATGCTGCTCATCTGCGAAGCCCACGACATCCCGTGTTACGTCGACGGAATGGGCAAGGAAGTGACCGAGATGCTCGGGCAGTACCCCGCGTTCGTCCGCGACGCGGACGCGCTCCAGCGGGCGAAATCCCACGCCCGGTTCGTCACGGGCAAGGACGGCCAGCGCAAGCGCATCACCGACCAGAAGGCGGCAATCGTCACCACCAGCGGGATGCTCTCGGGCGGCCCGGCGATGACGTACATCCCAGAAATCCGGGCCAATCCGATGAACAAGATCACGATGACCGGCTACCAGGTCGAGGGGACGCCGGGACGGGACCTCATAGAGACCGGCAGCGCCGAAATCGACGGCCGGGTTATGCCCGTCAGCGCGCGGGTCGAACAGTACGACTTCTCGGCACACGCCGACCGCGACGGCCTGCTGGAGTACCTCGAAAGCTACCGTGACACGCCGGTAGTCGTGAACCACGGCGACCGCTGTGGGGCGTTTGCAGAAACGCTCCGCGAGGACGGCTACGACGCGACAGCGCCCGAGGTCGGCGCGACCGTCACGGTATACTAAACGGCTACAGGCGTGTTCAGCTGCTCTCGTCGCCGTCGTCGGCGGCACGCTGTTTCAGCCATTCGTCGAGCAGGTCCCGGACCGCGGCGTCCCGGTTGTCGCGGTGGTCGGCGAACGCCTTCTCGTCGATCGCATCAAGCACCTCCTCGTCCAGTTCGACTTCGATCGCTTCGAGGTCCAGAAACGCTTCGTCCATTGATTACGGGGAGTGGGACGGCCAGAGAGATATATCCTCGTCAGACAGTCGTCAGTCAGTCGCGTGACAGCGGCCGCACGAGCAGAACGCAGCGGGCAGGGTGGCAGGAAACCGCCATGCTTTGATTACGGCTCGAGTCGTATCCCGATCCAGTGATGGTTTCGCTACAGTCTCTCATCGGCCCCCACCGCCTCGACGCGCTCGGTGCATGGACGGTCACCGGCGTTCTCGTGGGTGGCGTCGGACGGTTCGCGGCCGGCGGCGAGTTTGATTGGGCAGTACTCACGGCGCTCCTCGTTGCTATCGCAGTCGGGGTTCCGTTCGCCACGCGAGACCTTGAGACGACGGTCCCTGCGGAGTTGCTCGGCCTGGTCGCGGTGCCGGTGCTCGTCCGGGTGTTCGGCGGCTTCCCGCAGGTCACGCCGTTTCTCGTGATCGCCGGGGTCGCGCTATTGCTGGCCGTCGTTCTCGATGCGTGTACCTCGCTGACGATGACGCCGCGGTTCGCAACCGTGTTCGTGGTCGTCGTGACGATGGCCGTCGCCGGCGTCTGGGCGGTCGGTATCTACGCGGCCGATACGCTACTGGGGACCGCGTTCCTCGACGGACAGACCGAGTTGATGTGGGATCTCGTCACCGCAGCAGCCGCCGGTATCGTCGCCGGCGTCGTGTTCGAACTGTACTTCGAGCAGTCGGACCGTATCGCCCGGCTGCGCGTGTCGAAACCGGATTCCTCGGCAGGTGACCACTCAGGAGCATCTATTCCCGGAGACGGCCAGCACCACCGCCTCGCGGTCCGGGCGCTACAGGCTGTTCTGGGGGCAATAGCCGTATTCGCGCTCGTTCGGGGCAACGCGACGCTGTTCGTCAACAGCGGCGGCCCGCTGGCGATAACGTTCCTGCCGGCACTGTTCCGCCGGCAGTACGACTACGCGATGGACACCGGCCTCGTGCTGTGGATCACAGTGGCGTCGACCCTGCACGCGGCCGGCGCGTTCGAACTGTACGAGGCGTTTGGCTGGTACGACAGCCTGACCCATGCCGTTTCGGCGTCGCTCATAGCCGGCGTGGGATACGCGGTCGCACGGGCTGTCGAACGCCACTCCCGGGCAGTCGATTTCAACCGCGAGTTCCGCGCGACCTTCGTCGTCCTGTTCGTCCTCGCGGTGGGCGTCGGCTGGGAGATCCTGGAGTTCGCCAGCGGCGGCCTCGCGTCAGTTGTCGGCGGCGAGGCCGTCCTCGCCCAGTACGGAACGGGCGACATCGTGAACGATCTCGTGTTCAACACGGTCGGCGCATTCATCGTTGCGGGCTGGAGCACCGCCCACTTCGAGGGTATCGCGGCCCGGCTCACTGGCCGGGTCGGGAGTCTCGCGGGGAGGGATTGAGCCCCGAAGGTCACTTTCCCGAAAGTCACTCTACGGTACAGACAGACCGCCCCGTATGGAGCGGGCACACCTCGATTTCGACCGCTACTTCGAGGTCGTCATGGAGACCGACGAAGCATAGGCCGCGGAGATGACCGTCAAGACGGGCCGGTCCGTCGGCGGACCGGAGAACTACCACGCCGACAGCGACCAGTGGCTGTTCGTGGTCGGCGGCACCGGTGTCGTCACTGTCGACGGTGACACCCAGCGGATCGAGACCGGCGAGCGCCACGGCATCGAAAACGACAGGAACGAGCCGCTGGAAACGGTCAACTTCTACACGCCGCCGCGGTAGCCGTCTCAGGACCCGGTTCGGTCGGCCGGAACAGACAGTTCGTAACAGGAACCGTCCCGAAGGACGAACCCCACACCCGAATCCGCGAGTGTCCGAGCCAGCGTCCCAGTGACAGCCCGCTCCCCGTCGGACCGGAGCGCCGTATCGAGCGTCTCGACCTGGGTATCATCGACTGGCAGCGGTTCGAGCGCCACACACCAGTTGTCGTCCGTCTCTTCGACCGCGTACCTGACTACGATCGGCTTGTCACCGGTGACTTCCAGCGTGAACGCGTAATAGGACCCGTTGTAGACGTACACCGAATTCGTTGGTTCGAAGCCGCCCTCGTCGGAGTCGTACCGGTGCTTCCCCGATGCTATCGCGTCAGTGACGGCGCGGCGGTCGCTGTCCGGGAGGTCGCCCACGCGAACTGCCGATTTGTTCCTCGGCCCGTCGATTTCGGTCACGCTGTACTGTTTAACGTACCCACCTGAGCCGCTGGTCCGCTCGACGACTGCGTACGTCGTACCATCGAACGCAAAGCAGTCGAATTCGCGAAGTACGTGTGCCCACTCGTGGGACATCTGGCCCCCCGAAGCGTCGCGGGTGGCCGCTTCGAGTTCCTCGGCTGCTTCCGAAACGACGCCAGCGGTCGCCGTTTCGGGTACGGCCGCGGCATCGACCGGTGACAGCACGACCGGGGCTGGCGTCGCTGTCGTCGTAGCTCCTTCCGAGGGGTCGTCGCTGGGTCCGGAACACCCGGCAACGAGCGTACAGGCAACTGCGAGGACGGTCCGGCGGGAGGGCATGGTCGTCGGTTCCCGAGCGAACGGTAAATGCTTTCAGCGTCAGTCGACACCGGCCTCGGCGTCCATCGGGTCCTGTATGTCCCCGACGACCTCCTCCAGCAGGTCCGTGACCGTCACCAGCCCGACGACTTCACCGCCATCCAGCACGAACGCGAGTTCCTGGCGTTGGGCCTGGAACTGGTCGATAGCGTCGCTGACGGTCGTGTCCGGCGACATCGTCATCGGTGGCGAGGCGACAGCTTCGAGGTCGATGCCGTCCAGCAGACCGCCATCGCCGGCCTGCTCCTCGCGCTCGTCGACGAGGGCGGGAATGTAGACGATCCCGATGAAGTCTTCGAGCGTCTCGCCGACGAGCGGGTAGCGGGTGTGTGGCGTCTCGGCGATGCGCTCGGCGTTGGTCGCGTCGTCGTCGGTTGGCGACAGCGCGACGATGTCGTCCCGGGACACCATCACCGCACCGACCTCGCGGTCGCCGACCTGAAACGCCGCCAGCACCTCCTCGCGGCGCTCGTCGGACACGTCGCCGCGGTCGAGGACAGAACCCAGTTCGTTGCGCAATTCCGCGCGGGATTCGAAGGTGTCGACCTCGGTTTCGAGCCACGCGCCGGACATCTCGACGCCGAACAGCCCCAGCGTCCACTTGGCGACCCCGTCACCGACCTTGATGATCGGTGAGATGACCCACGCGAAGTAGTACAACGGCGTCGCGCCGTACCGGCAGACGAACTTCGCGCGCTCGACGCCGAGATACGTGGGCGTCTGCTCACCGTGGGTCAGGTGGACGAGGTTAATGAGGAGGAAGGCAATCGCACCACCGAGGCCGACGCCGGCCAGGACCGACGACTGGAAGTACGGCTCGAAGATGGCCGCCAGCGCCGGTTCGGCGATGATACCGACGGCGATACTGGAGGCGGTGATGCCGACCTGACAGCTCGTCAGGTAGATCTCCAGGTCGTCGGTCATCTCCCAGGCCCGACGGAGGCCGGGCTCGTCGAACTCCGATTCGGTGTACTGTCTGGCTCTCGTCAGCGCGAACTCGATAGCGACGAAGAAGCCGTTTGCGAGGATCAGGGCGAGGCCAGCAAGCAGTCTGACAGCAATCTCGACTGGTTGCATGTATCGCCGGGGTTCACGTTCCGGGTGTGAAAAAGTAGGGATTGCCGACTCCGTTCGCGCCGGAGCTGCGCCATCGGCCGTTCTCAGGCGCTCTCGAAGTCGTACTCGACGCCGGTGAGGTCAGTCGAGACCGCCCAGAGCCGTTCGGCAGTCGCCTCATCGCGGGAGGCCTCGTTGGACTGCTGGAACTCTGGTGCACCACGCATGTCGAACAGACCGCCGGGACCGACGTACTCCCCGCCGATAACATCGTCCGCGGTAGCGGCGTACAGCATCGGCAGCGCGCCCTGTTCGGCGGACTGGGCGAATACGGCGTTGGCGATGCCCATGAACGCAGTTCGGAGCGTCGACCCCATCTCGCGTGGTCCTTTGAACTGCAGGTCCGTGTCGGCGTAGCCCGGGTGGCAGGTGACGCTGATTACGTTGTCCCAGCCGTGGTTGCCGAGGCGGCGCTGGAGTTCGTAGGCAAAGAGGAGGTTGGCGAGCTTGCTCTGGCCGTAGGCGTCCCACTTGCCGTAGGAACGCTCGTGCTGGAGGTCGTCGAAGTCGATCTCGCCCATCTCGTGAGCGCCGCTCGACTGTGTGACGATCCGGGATTCGCCGTCGGCGGCCCGGAGCAGGTCGAGCAGGTGTCCGGTCAGGGCGAAGTGTCCCAGATGGTTGACGCCGAACTGGGTCTCGAAGCCGTCGGCGGTCTCGCTCCGGGGGATCGCCATGACGCCGGCGTTGTTACAGAGGACATCGACGGCGTCATAGTCCTCGTGCAGGCCGTCAGCGAACGCCTCGACGTTCGCCAGGTCACCCAGATCACACTCGCGAACGTCCAGCGTCGCGTCGGGAACGGCGCCGCGGATCTCCGCGGCCGCCGATTCACCGCGCTCGACGCTTCGGCAGGCCATCACCACCGTCGCGCCCTTGCGAGCGAACGCCTCCGAGCCTTCGAGCCCCAGTCCGCTGTTCGCGCCAGTTACGACCACGGTTCGGTCCGTCAGCGAGGGCATGTCCTCGGCAGTCCAGCCTGTCATCACCGTGGGTACGAGCGCGAGACACTGAAACCCATCGCCGGCAGAGGGTGAGAGTCTTATGCTGTCGTCACTGTATTTCCGGTGATGAGCGACGTGTCGGTCACCGTCTACACCCGCGAGGACTGCCATCTCTGTGCGGAGGCCATCGAGACCATCGAACGGGTCGCCGACGACGAGGGGATCGGCGTCGCGCTGGATCTCGTCGACGTTGACGAGGACCCCGCCCTCCGCGAGGAGTACGGCGAGCGCGTCCCCTACGTCTTCGTCGACGGATCGCCGGCATTCAAATACCACGTCGACGAGCGACAACTCCGTGAGAAACTGCGGAACTCAGCGTAGTCAGTTAGAGTTCTCGACCTGGCTGATCGTGATGTGGACGCTCCCGAACGGCCTGAGCGTGAGCGCGTCGCAGTTGTAGAAACAGCGTCGCAGTCTTACGGCGCGTCTCGCGCCGACGAACAGCGCTGCGAGCGCCGCGAGGGTCCCGAGACCGACCAGCGGCTGGCTAATCGCCCACAGCAGCACAAAAAACGCGAGTACCAGCGCATAGCTCGCTACGATTCGCCGCCACGTCGGATTCAGCCCGGGACGTTTCCGCGGAATTGTCGGTGGTTGCTGCATTGGTTTGCGTTAGTCGCTCGCTCCCTCTCTCGTCTCGTCAAGGACGCCCAGGAGTCGCTGGGCTCGCCGCGTCGCGGTGTAGTACCGCCAGCGGCCCTCTTTCCGTCGTTCGACCAGACCTGCGCTGAACAGCCGCGAGAGTGCCTGACTGACTGCGCCCTGGCTCACACCGAGGGCCGGCTCTAGCTCGCAGACGCACACTGCCTCGTCGGCTCCGGCGATCAGCCGCAGCGCCTCGTAGCGGGTATCCGTCCCGAGCGTCGCGAGCGTCTGTACGTCCGCGGCGAGGTCATCTTCCGACAGTGAGTGGTCGACCGACGGACAGCAGGTCGATTCCTGGCTGTCCCGCTCGGGAGACTGTGTCTCTGGCCTGTCTGCAGACATATTAGTATACTCTAATATTAGTGTTCGCTAATATAATACTTTCGCAGCTACCGGTCAACGTCAGTGGTCCACGGAGAACCGCGAGAAACGCACTTGGCTCAGTCCGAGCGGGGTTAAAAGACGGTTAGCGGCCGCGCTCGACGGCATTCCGCAGCTCTGCCGTTGCCGCGGCCGGGTCGTCGGCCTTCGTGATCGCTGTGATAACAGCCACACCGTCGGCCCCGGCTTCGACCACCTCGGTAGCGTTCTCGGCTGTGATGCCGCCGATACCGACGAAGGGAATGTCCACCGCCTCAGCGATTGCGGCGACGCGGTCAGTGCCGACAGCGTGTTCCTCGTCGTCGATGTCGTCTTTCGAGCCGGTGGCAAACACCGCGCCCACGCCGAGGTAGTCCGCGCCGGCCGCCGCCGCTTCCCGGGCATCGTCGACGGTCGAGACGGAGCGGCCGATGAGCGCATCGTCGCCCAGCAGATCGCGGGCGACAGAAACAGAGAGGTCGTCGTCACCGAGGTGGACCCCGTCGGCGTCGAGGGCCTGCGCGAGGTCCACCCGGTCGTTGACGACGAACGTGACCCCGGACTCGCGGGTCAGTTTTCGGATTTTTCGGCCGATTTCGTACCGTTCGCGCGCCGTTCGGTCCTTCTCGCGGAGCTGAACAACGCCGACACCGCCCTCGATAGCGGCTGCGACGATTTCGTCGGTTGACCGGCCCGCGGAGAGCGACGCCTGCGTGACGAGGTACACGTCCCAGTCGACCATAGCGGGTCTCGGAGCCGACGGGTCTTGTGTGCTTGCATCCGGCGGATATGTGCGGGCTGACGATTCCGGAGCGGTAGGTTCCGAAGACACTCATACCCACGCATCGAGTTCTTCGCGTCCGGGAAACGCCCCACGCCCGGGATACGCATCGACCATTTCGATAAGGCCCGAAGCGACCTGATACGCCGGCATTGTGTCGTCGTACAAGAGGACAATTCCTGCATGAGACTCCGCGGGGAGACGACCGAAATCCGTGACATCACTGGTGACGACAATACAGTCACGTTCCAGTGCATACGGGAGGACATCGGTCTCGTCTGCGGCCCCCTGCCAGAGCGCGTCACGGACGTGTTCAGCAGCCAGGTCTTCTTTCTGAAGGTAAGTGGCGGTCTTCGGGTCTATATTCTCGTCAAGCAAGAAGCGCCATTCACTCATTGCGGCCAGGATCGGGTTCGACACCCGCAGGCCGGTCGATTTCGCTACGGATCGTTTCCATCGCGTCGTCCCGTTCCTGTTCTACGGCGCGCATTTCGCGTGGATGGTCGTGGTAATACGCAAGCGCGTGGTAGACAGAAGCGACATCTAAATCGTAGCGGTCGGCCACAGCCACAGGGTCCTCGCCGCGGTCTTCGACAAGTGCGTATATTTGCCGAACACTGATCCGCCGCCCGGAGATATGTGGCTCGTCCAGGCGCTCGTGAACGATCCGACGCGTATCACGCTTGGCCATGCCAGCACTACTATTCGCAATCGCAAAAGGATACTGCCGGGTGACTGCCTGAAAGTGGAACCGGACGTGTCAGGACTCCGTCTCGGCCGCCGACCCTGACGTGTCCGCGTCGTCGGTGCCGGTCGCGGAATCGGCGAGTGCGCCGTCGCGAACGGCCATCCGGAGCCCGAACTCGGCGATGTTGCCGCCGTGTTCGGCCGTTCTGGAGAGGCTATCGAGAGCGCGTGTGAGCCGGTAGTCGGCGTCGCCGGCTTCGAACAGCTGTCGGTCGAGGTCGGTTATCCGCTGGCGCACGGCCCGGCGCTTGGCGAGGGTCTGTCGGGCGGTGGCGACGCAGGCGTCGTCGATGATGATGCGGACGGCGTCCTCGACGACAGTCCGAACGTCCCGGGCGATATCGTCGAGGGCCGTGACGATGGTGCCTGCGGGCTGGCCGTCGAGCCGGTCAGCGATAGTGCCGATTCGTTCGGCGTGGTCGGCCACCCGTTCGAGTTCGTTCGCGGTCACCCAGAGGCTGAACAGTTCCGAGCGTGTCAGCCCGAGCGCGTCGATCTCGTCGAGCCGTGCCAGGCCCCGCTCGAAGTAGCGGTCGATCATGGCGTACAGCCGGTCGGCCTGCTCGTCGCGGTCGGCCCACCGGTCGCTGGTCGTCCCGGCCGTGAGCGCGGCCATCGCGTCCCGGTGCATCGACAGCGCGACGAACTGGAGCTGGCGGACCGACTGCCTGACGGATACCTCGCCGGCATCGAGCAGCGTCTGGACCGTCACCGCCGTCTCGGTCTCCTCGGCAACGGTCACGCCGGTCAGGTTCCGCGTGACCCGTTCGATAGCCCGGAGTTGGTCGTCGGTGTAGCCGTCGGGGACTTCGAGGACGACGGACTCGACGCCGGCGGCGTAGGCTGCCCGGAGCAACTGCTCTATCTCGGCCGGGTCCTCGGTTCCGGCTTCGAGCGTGACGCGGTTCCGCGCCCCCGTCTGGGACTCGGGGGTCTGGATCACCAGTAGGCCGTCGATGTGCGTGTGGAGATTGATCGTCGTCCCGGCCGTGCAGCCTTCCGACTCGGCCCATTCTTTGGGCAGCGAAACAGTGTAGGTCCCGCCGCCGACGGTCTGTATCTTTCGGGTTTCCATGCTTAGTAGATGAGTTCCGAATCAGTTTCGACCAGGTACAGCGTGCGTGCGGCGATGTTGACGGCGTGGTCGCCGACGCGTTCGAGGTCCCGTACGGTTAGGAGGAGCCGTGAGACATCGTCGAGGAGTTGCTCGACTGCCCAGCCGTCGTCGCTGTCGGCCTCCCGCTCGATGAGGTCCCGGGCGACGGTCTCACTGGCCCGCTGGCACAGCGTATCGAGTTCGTCGTCGTCAGCCGCGATGGCACGACATGCCTCGATATCCTCCCGTTCGTAGGCGTCGATGCTGCGCTCGACCATCTCAGTGGCCTCCCGGCCGATAGTATCGACATCGATTTCGAGGCCGAGCCGCTGGTCGGCCGACTGCGCGTAGGCTGCGAGGTTCGTCGCGAGGTCACCGACGCGTTCGAGGTCGGTGATGATCTTGAACGACGCAGCGATAAAACGGAGATCGGTAGCGACCGGCTGCTGGAGGGCAAAGAGGTCGATACAGTCAGCTTCGAGGTCCAGATACAGCTCGTTTATGTCGTCGTCGCCGTCGATGATCGACTGTGCGGTGTCCAGGTCGACCGTTCGAAGGGCGGTAAGCGCCGCTTCGAGGCGCTCGACGACGAGGTCACCCATATCGACCACGTTCGCCCGGAGTTCGTCCAGTTGCTGCTGGTACGACTCGCGCGACATGGGTCACCCGAACTTGCCGGTGATGTAGTCCTCGACGCGCTGGCTCTCGGGGTTCTCGAATATCTTGTCCGTGTCGTCGTACTCGACGAGTTCGCCACCGGTGAGGAAGACGGCGGTCTGGTCGGAGATACGCGCCGCCTGCTGCATGTTGTGGGTGACGATGACGACGGTGTAGTTCTTCGACAACTCCTCGACGAGGTCCTCGATTTTCGAGGTTGCGATGGGGTCGAGGGCGGATGCCGGCTCGTCCATCAGGATGACTTCGGGGTCGACAGCCAGACAGCGGGCGATGCAGAGCCGCTGTTGCTGCCCGCCCGAGAGGCCCAGCGCGTTGTCGTCTAAGCGGTCGCTGACCTCGTCCCACAGCGCGGCCTGTTTCAGCGAGCGTTCGACGAGTTCGCCCTCCTTTTCCGTGTCGTCGCGGCCGAACAGGCGCGCGAGCAGGCCCTTGTTGATGTCGCCGTGTTTGCGCGGGCCATACGAGATGTTCTCCCGGATGGACTTCGGGAACGGGTTCGGCGACTGGAACACCATCCCGATGCGTTTGCGGAGTTCGACGAGGTTGGCGTTGGGATCGTAGATCTCGGTGCCTTCGAGTTCGACCGAGCCGTCGATGCGGGCGGCCTTAATGCGGTCGTTCATGCGGTTCAGACACCGCAGGTACGTCGACTTCCCGCAGCCGGATGGCCCGATGAGCGCCGTGACGCTGTTTTCGGGGATCTCCATTGAAACGTCTTTCAGCGCGTGGTCATCGCCGTACCAGACATCGAGGTTTTCGACCGAGAGCTTCGCGTTGCCGTCGAACTCGTACCGCCGCCACTCCTCGCGGACCTGCTCGTCGCTCTCGCCGGCCGTCGTCTCAGTGTTGGGCGAGGCGGTCGTGACCGTCTGCTCGCTGTTCGTTTGCGTCTCCGTGCTCGGCTCCGTGTTGATGCTATCACTCATAGTTGAGTTTCCTCCGGAAGTACGTCCGCGCCGTGATACCGACCGCGTAGAACGTCAGCACGACCATCAGCAGGATGAAGGCCGTCGCCCACCCCATCTGGGGGGACCCCGACACCCCCGCCGCGATGACGGCCCACACCTGCGTCGGCAGTGACGCCGAGGCCGTCAGCAAGGCGTCGTTGGCGATGAACGGTGGCCCCGAGACGAAGCGGAAGCCGTCGATAACGTTGACGGCAGCCGTCGCGTTCAGCGTCGACCCGAGCACGAGGATGAGCGGGGCAGTCTCGCCGGCAATGCGGCCGACGCCGAGGATGACGCCGGTGATGACCCCCGGCATCGCCGCCGGCAGGACGACGCTTTTGATCGTCTCCCACCGGGTCACGCCAAGCGCCGCACTGGCGTCCCGGTACTCGTCGGGGACGGCCTTGATAGACTCCCGCGAGGTGATAAGGACCAGCGGCAGGAGCATGAATCCAAGCACCAACATTCCGGCCATGAGCGACTCGTCGCCGCCGAGTCGCGGAATCAGGAACGCGGCCCCGAACAGGCCGAAGACGATGCTCGGCGTGGACCAGAGCGCGTTCGTCGCGATTTCGACGAGGGCGGTGAACCGGCCCTGCTCGGCGTACTCGGTGAGGAACACCGCCGCACCGACCCCCAGCGGGACGGCGAACAGCGTCGCGCCGACGACCAGCCACACCGTGCCGACGATCGCGGGCATGATCCCGCCGGGCTCGGCCCCAAGCGGGATGTAGGCCTGCATCACCATCGGCCAGGAGAGGCTGCCCGCGTTCGAGACAGAGACGCCGAGCACGGTGAACGAGACGCCGGTCGCGGCCACGTGCAGGCCCACCAACGCGGTGAAGCCGGCCGCGCCGACGAGGCCGAGCCGCGTCTCCTCGGTCAGCAGCCGGCGGGTGATCGGCTCCTCGCTGGAGCGCTTTGCGACGGTCGTGAGCGTCGCCAGCGCCAGTGAGGCGACGGCGGCCGCGAACGCCACCGCCGGCACGAGGTTCACCGGGCCGACCCGCGGATTGACGCCGGCGACGGGCTGGAGCAACAGCGCGGCCAGTAGTAATCCGAGCCCGCCGAACACCCCCAGCGTGAACCGCGGGGCCTCGCGCTGTGCGCTGTCAGCCAGCGTCGGTCCGTCGCTTGCGAGCACGCCGACAAGTGGGTAGACGGCGAGGCCGCCAGCCGCGACCGCACCAGCGACGACGGCCACGAGGCCGAGCGTGCCACCGAGGGGCAGGCCGAGCGGAGCGGGACCGAGCAGCAGGAAGAGGCCGAGAAGCACGACGAGTGCGAGGACCGCGGTCGGGACAGCCTGTCGGATCGACCCGGTCCGCTCGGACTCCGTCCCGACCTTCCGGAGCGAGCCGAACGAACGGAAGAAGAGGACCGCGAGCAACAGCGCCGGCGCGATCAGCAGGAGCGTCCCGACCGTCGTGTCGGGCGTTACCGCGATTGCCGTGTCGATTGACTGCTCCTGTCGGTTGACGAGTACCGTGTAGGTGAACGGATAGCGCAGCGGGGATCCGGTGAGAGGCACGCTCGCAAACACCGCGGCGAGAGCGCCGACCGTCGCCAGCGGGAGGACCCGGAACAGCTGTCGAGCGCCGGTGTGCCAGTCGTTCGTGCCCGCGGGCGACCGGGCGAACTGGATCGCGGCGAGGAGTGCAGGCGTCAGCAGGACCAGTGCGGTCAGCGCGCCGACCGAGAACCCGTGGATCGCGTAGCCGACGCCCTTGATGGCCACGAACACGACGATCGTCGCCATCACGGCGACCATCAGGAAGGCGTTGAGGTTGATGACGAGGAAGGCCCCGTACTCGCGGCCCCGGGCACCGAACCCGGCTCGACATTTCGCGGCCGACCAGGCCGACAGGAGCGTCCCGACCAGGAGGAACACGGGGATGACCGCGCCGCCGGTGAAGCCGCCGGAAAGGGTCTGTGGGCTCCACTGCCAGCCGACGCCGATAGTGCCGGTCACGATTGTGAGCCCGAGCGCGCCGACGACAAGCGCCGTCGGGAGCGTCGAGCCGAGGTCCTCGCGGGGGAGAATCGCCAGCAGGAACAGTCCGAGGCCGGCGACGACAGCGCCGACGAGCCACAGGAGCGAGCCGAACCCGGCGAGGGCACCCCCGACGGCCGCGCCCATGGCGAGGCCGATAGCGCCGAAGACCACGCCGGAGAGCAGCCCGGCGCTCATGTTCGGTTCCGTGTCCACGAGTTCGAGTCGGGAAGTGACGCCGGCGGCAGTGATAGCCAGCGCCTCCACCAGCAACACGGTTCCCAGCAGCGTCGCCATCGTCACCGGAAGGACTGCCGCGAGAACAGTCAGCGCGACCATCGAGACGACGAGGCCCAGCCCGATGCCCCGCACCCGCTGTGAGGTGACCGGGACGACGTTGGTGGAGGAGGCGAGGCCGGTGATCCCGACTGCCCCGACGACGACAGCCAGCAGCGTCCCGAGCGCCGTGGTGAGGGAACCGCCACTGGCACCGGGCGGGACCAGGTTCACGAGCGTAACGAGCCCGAGCGTGAAGCCGATAATGCTGAGCGCGATTGCCGCGTCAAGTCCCCGGTCGTAGCTGTTCGAGTCCGCACTGACGAGTCGGTCCGTGGTCGCGTAGGCGTCACTCATTGTTGCCCCTTCAGTTTCCGCTGCATGCGTCGCTCGATGTACTGCGAGACGATGCTCATCCCGGCGACGATGACGAACAGCATGACGCCGGCGACGAACAGCACGTCGACGGTGCTTTCGGACGCGCTCCCGTACTGGGTCGCGATCAGGCTGGTCAGCGTCGCGTTGGCGTCGAAGATGTCGAACAGCGGGTCGGCGAACTGCGTCCCCGAGGCCATGATGGCGGCGACGGCCATCGTCTCACCGATGGCCCGGCCCAGGCCGAGGATGACGGCCGCGGAGATGCCCGAGAACGCCGCCGGGATGGAGATGCTCTTCATCGTCTGCCACTCGGTCGCGCCCATGGCGACGGAGCCATCGCCCATCGACTGGGGGACGCTAGAGAGAGCATCCTCGCCGACGGAGACGACCGTCGGCAGCGCCATCACGCCCACGACGATGCCGGCGATGAGGAAGCTCGCCCCGTCGTCGAGGAAGTTCGTCTGGATGAAGCCGTTCAGCACCTGAAAGCCGATGAACCCGTAGACGATGGAGGGGATGCCCGCCAAGATCTCCACGCCGGGCTTGATGAGTTCCCGCATGCGGTCGCTGGCGACTTCGGCGATGAACAGCGCGCCGAACAGGCCGAGCGGCCCCGCGACTGCGCCAGCGATAATGGTGACGACCACTGTCGCCCAGATCATCGGTATCAGCGAGTAGGCCCCGCTGAGCGGGTTCCAGTACGTCGAATCCGACGGCAGGACGGTATCGAGCCAGAAGAACCAGCGGACCGCCCCGCCCTGTTCAGGGATCAGGAGGAGACCGAGCCCGTGTTCGAGAAACGCCGGAAACGCGCTCATGAACAGGAAGAACGTAATGAACGCGACCGTAAGCACCGTCAGAATCGTCGCCACCAGCGTGAGCAGGCGCGCGACTTCGGCCTGGTAGGTCATCCAGCCGACCACCGTGACAAACACGAACGCAAGCAAGATTGGCAGCGCCAAGGCTGGCCGAAACAGGAAGACGAGAATCGTCGCCACCAGCGTTGTCGCTATCGTGCCCACAGCGAGTGTCGATCCGTCGACTCGCTCCCCGCTCGACACCGTCTCGCTCTCCGTCGTAGGTATGTCCTCTGTCATAGTATGGAAAATCGACCGACACGGTCGACAGTCGTCCACCTGTTCGCAGTCGCGGTCGATTACACCTGGTCGGGGAGCTTCGCGCGCTGTTCTTCCTGCCGGCGGGCGCTGAGCTTGAAGTAGTTGTTCGGGGCGACGAAGGTGTCCTGGCCGAAGTCGGAGAGGATCATGTTGATGACCGCGGCCTCCTTCATCGAGGTGCCTTCCCACGTGTACATGTGGAGGTCACGGGAGAGCGGGTAGGCCTTCGAATCGAGCCCGTTCTCGTCGTCCTGGTAGGCGTAGGTCGTCCCTTCCCACTCCAGGGCGATGGGGGCCAGCCCGTCGGTGTCGATGAACGCCAGCGCGAGGTAGCTGATGGCGTTGTCGGCCTGTGCGATGGCCTGTGCGAGGCGCTGGTTCTGCCCGTAGCGGTTGGCGACGCTGGTGTCTTCTTCGGGGTTGCCGAAGACGTTGGAGACGAACGAGGTGCGCGTTCCCGAACCCTTGACGCGACCCAGCACCTGAATCTCGCGGTCCGGACCGCCGAGTTCGCTCCAGTTGGTGATTTCGCCCTTGTAGAGGCCCTTGAGCTGGTCACCGGTGATCTGCTCGACACCGGCGTCGGCGATCTCCTGGGAGACGACCAGCGGCTGGCCGTCGACGCCGACGACGTGGTCGACGAAGCTCTCGTAGGAGTCACGGTCCGGCAGTTCGTCCTCGACGTTCCCGGAGGAGTTCCCGATGTCGTTCTGGCCATTCATGACCTTCTCGACGCCGGTCCCGGAGTGGGAGAGGCCGACGGTGAACTGGAACGGCGGGCCCTCCTCGCCGCCGGCTTCGAAGCCGTACAGGCCGGCCCAGTAATCCGCGAGGTTCTGGTCCGTGTCAATGTCGTACTCGCTGTGGGGCCAGTACTCCGTGTCGCTGGCCGGCCGGTTGGCGTTCCAGTAGGACGCCGCGGTGTTGGCGATGGGGTACACCGTCGAGGAACCGCCGGATTCGAGCGCGCTGGTGTCACTGGAGCTGCCACCCTCATCGGTCTGCTCCGTCTCTTCCGTCTCGGTCGATTCCATCTCCGTCGACGCCTCGGTGGCCGTGTTCCCGCCGGAGCTGCCGTCCGACTCTGTGTCGCTGCTCCCACTGGAACAGCCAGCGATTGCAGCGATACTGGTCGCACCTGTCGTTGCGATGAATTTCCGCCGTGATACCCGGTCTGACAGTCGCGTTGGGTCGCGTGCCATCACCAGAGTCCAGCAGGACGGTTAATAAGTAACCTGCTAAGATCCCTATATCGTTTGGCATATTACTATATAGTTGTAGTGTGTTAAACACTCCCGAACAGACGAAAATATATAATCGTATTCACCGTAATTGAGCCGTTCTCTGCCTGAATACATCCCGTATGAGGAGACACTCAGATAAGGTCGTATTAGCTATTCTGAGCCGGCTTCACCGGGGAATATCATCGATTCAACGGCACTTAGCCGGCGAATATGTCCCCAAATATTAGAACTCCAATACAGTATATAGATATGAGTGGATTTATATCATCCCGTGAACGAGTGCCAGTCACATGGAGACACGCAAGGTCCAGGTGACTGGCGGGTCGACATACACCGTCTCACTACCCAAAGAGTGGGCGACAGAAAACGACGTGAGCGCGGGCAGCGTCGTCGAGTTCCACGCCGAGCGGGACCTGCTGTTGCTCGCCCCCCAGCGGGACAACGGCCGCGTAGAGGGGAGTCTCAACGTGGAGGGACTGGAAAACAGGCACGAACTCACGCGGGCAGTGATGACGATGTACGTCAGCGGCTTCGACATCATCCAGCTCGAAGCTTCACGTATTACCGCCGAACAGCGACGCATCATCCGCGACGCCACGCAGGGGCTTGTCGGTCTTGAGATGATCGAGGAGACGACCGACCGGGTCGTCCTGCAGGACCTGCTTGATTCCTCTGAACTGTCGGTCCACAACGCTATCACGCGCATGCGGCTGGTCTCGCTGACGATGCTTTCGGACGCCGTCGAGGCACTCATTGAGGACAACGACGACCTCGCAGCGGACGTGATGCAACGCGACGACGACGTGGATCGGCTCTGGTACATGGTCTCGCGCGTGTTCCGTACCGTCCTGCGGAACCCGACGGCGGCCGATGAGATCGGCTTCCCCCGGGAGACGGTGTTCGATTTCCAGTCCAGCGCCCGCCAGCTGGAACGCATCGCCGACCACGCCACCAAGATCGCCAGTCTCTCCCAGGAGATCGGGGAGATCACCGGCGAAACCGCCGACCTGCTCGACCAACTGGAGGCTGAGGCCATCGCGGTCCCCGAGACAGCGATGGACGCCCTGTTGACCGAAGACTCCGATGAAGCCGTCAAACTGGCAAACGAGGCTCGGAGCCGGATCCCCGATGTCGACGAAACAGCCCGCGAAGTCGACGGGGAGATCCGCGAGTTCGATCCACAGAGCGCACAGGTCCTTGGCCTCGTCGTCGACTCGCTGTCACGGACCGCCGACTACGGCGGCAACATCGCCGAGAGCGCGCTTCAGAAAGCGGCACCGCGACCACAGTCCTGAGAGAGCGACAGTACCGGCCACCACGAAGAAACGCCAGTCGGTCGTCTCGCCGACCTCAGCTCGTCGACACCAGACAGTGCCGGCGGTGTCGCCTGATCGTATCGAGGCAGGCGACGATGTCGGCAAGTGCCGGACACGTCACCGAACGGTCGCCGTAGAGATACCGGACGAGACTGGTCCCGTCGATACCCGAGAGAGCAGCGGCCGACCGGCTGTGGAGTTGCCGCTGGCGGGTCGCTGCCACCGTCTCGCAGTCGGATTCGATTTCGGCCAGCTGGTCGTCAATATCGTCGAGGCGAGCGGGCTCGGTCGTCCGGCGTGCGTTCGAACCGAGGGCGGCCGCCCGGCGCTCACAGTCGTCGAGTTTGTTCCGCACCGACTGGAGCGACTCGCGCTCCCGTTCGAGCGCCGGCAGCAGCGTCTCGCGCTCGTCGCGGGCGTCCTCGCTTGCGGTCAGCAGTGCCTCGTACAGCTGCGGTGTCAGGCGTGTGCCCGTAGCGATCTGCGTGCCCAGTTCCGGCCCGAACTCCGTCGACATGTTCGCTTCCAGCGAATCGTCGTATTCGGCTTCGAAGTGTGGCACAGCCATGACCGTCTCTCGGTAGGCAGCTCGGACTGCACGCAGGCTGGCGTCGGGTTTCGGCTGGTGGGCACCGAGTGCCGACACCCCGCCCGCCGACGCATCGACGGCCCCCGCTGCGGGGACCGTTGGTTCGATAGCGACGATTCTGGTCCGAAAGCGACTGAAAGCGGTCAGTTCAGCCTCGATACAGTCGATCTCTCGCTGCACGTCGGCGAGTGCCTGCTCGGTTCGCGGCTGGCTTGTCTCGGTGTCAGACACGGGATATTCGACCGGAAAGTCACAGATCAACGTATAGTTATTTTATATGTTCAGTATATAGCTGATACTATCGATATATTCAGTCGGGTCCCAGCCCATGCAGGGTCAGCCTTCCACTCGCTGGTACTATGAGTAATTCAACACTGTGTTATGACCGAGACAATACTGACTGGATGTAGATATAGGCATCTGTACTCCTGAATACTGACATTCGAGTCGACACTACTGTGTTGCGGTATGGCGGAGTGTTAACAACTTAATAACTTGTCGCCACACAACAGTTATATAGTTGACAGCTGTTTATCGACGCGTATGCCTGCAACTGCCTCCGAGGGGGCTACTGAGAGCCGCACCGACGAAACTGTCAGTTGCCCGCTGTGCTCCCTCAATAGGGCGACGCAGACGGACATCTATTCCCATCTGTTAGTGTCACACCGGAAAAGCGCAATCACATCAGCGCTCCTCGAAGCGACGGAAGCGACCGAGTAAGACAAAGCAACGGCTACAGCGACCGGAGGTGACTCATCGCTCGGGTAGCTTCCACGCCTGCTCAACATCGACAAGTTTGCGGGACTCGGGCAGTTGGTTCACTGGCCGTTCGACGATATCCATGAGTTCGGTAGCTCTGAAGACGCGGTTCTGGTCGTTTCCGGTTACTTCCTCCACAACGCCATCCATTGCGAGTGTTTCGATAGCGTTGTTTGCCGTCTGATACACCACGTCGATTCGTTCGCTGGCTTCTCGGACGGTAACATACGGATCTTCGAACAGTGCAAGCGAGAGGCGACGGACAGATTTCGCTGCGTCCGAGTATCGAGACTCGTACTCGTTCCGCTTGTCGATGAGCAATTTTGCTCGGACGAACGCCTCTTCTGCTTGCTCGCGGATACCCCGGAGGAAGAACTGAAGCCACCCGTCCCAGTCACCGTCCTCGCTCACGGCAAGCAATCTGTCGGCGTATTCCGTTCTGTGTCGTTCGATGTACGAACTGAGATAGAGCATTGGATAGTGGAGGATGCCACTCGAGACCAGCATGAGGACGACAAGTAGTCGTCCCACCCGTCCGTTCCCGTCTTTGAACGGATGGATCGTTTCGAACTGATAATGAGCGATTGCGACATCGACCAAGACCGGCCAGTCGGAACCGTGCTGGACAAATCGTGTTAAATCGTCCATCAGTCCCGGAACCGTATCTGGCTTCGGCGGGACGAACCGAATCCGTGTCCCGACGCCGCGTGGTCCCTCCTCTTCGATTGCGGTGTATCCAGGCCGAAATTCGCCCGGTAATGGGTCTTCTCCGTCCGACCGTCCCCTACTTAGTAACTGCTCGTGAAGCGACTTGATGAGTTCCGTCGTGATGCTCTGCCGTTCGATACCGGCTGTCTGGAGAAACGAAATCGCATCGTCAAGAGAGGTAATGTAGTTTCGAGCCTCCCTGACATCGGCCTCGTGATCACTCTCAACTGTCTCCCGAATCTGGAGTTGGTCGACATCGTATCGATAGAGGTCAGACACAGTCACCGCTGTTCCTTCGACCTGCGACGACTGTTCCGCTTCTTTGTAGACAAACGAACTGAACACAGCACCTGGATTGTCGATCTCACTACCAAGCCCCTCCAGTCGACCGAGGGACCACATCGCCCGTGATACTTCGTCAATAACGTCAGCAGACAGGTCGAATGTCGGTGGGAGCTTGTCTGGAAAGTACGCCTTCGGGATCCGTTCGTCGGTCCGAAGCGGCATATACTGTCCTGGTGCATCTGGCGGGAGATCGTATCCGTCTCTCATTGCGTGTGCTTGAACCACACCTGATTAAAAAATTTCCGTTTATTCTGGAATTGCGATCTCATCTGAGGGTCCGAATAGTAATATTTCGATAGAAATTGAAATTCGTTTCGTAGTAGCTCTTGGCTATTGTCGGGTGAGCCGAGATCGGTAGTATCGGTTCGACTGCGTCTGACCAAACACGTCGGTCCGCTCGCCGACGGCGGTAGAAGCAGTCAGGATTGTTGCGTTATCTCGGCCACTGTCGATTCTATGCAACGGGAAAGAGACTACGCAGTAGATTAAACCGCCACCCCAGGAACGGGTTGCTTTTCAGCCCCGGCTTGCTACAGCCCGATGGTGGCGATGACGAGATGTTACCCCCGCTGAGCCCCTTGTGACGATGGACTTTTCCTGAGCCACCATTTCGACGTTCGAGCAGCGGCTAAAACGGTGCGGCAGGACCCTCGTCGGAATCTCCCTCAGCAGTCACAGCGTCTGCCGGTTCCTCGTCAGCGGCACCGCGTTCCAGCGGCCCCTCCCAGCCGTCGAGGCCGGGTGCGAGGCTCACGACATCGCCGTCGAATCCCTCGTACGAGGCGATGAGGCGGGCGGCCTGAACGCTGGATTTCCCGTGCGGACAGACCGTCACGATCCGGTCGTCGCCCTCGAACTGTTCGACCTCGTCGACGAGCGAGGGGAACGGGACGTTCTCGCTCTCGGGGATGTGGCCCCGTTCGAACGCACCCGGTGAGCGGATGTCGACTACCCGTACTGCCCCGTCTTCGAGTTGTGACTGCAGTTCGTCGGCGTCGATTTCGCCGTCCATATCCAGCCGCTAGCGGGCGATACCTAAACCTTCACCGGCTACAGCAAGCCGTCAGCCTGTGCCAGCAGGATTCCCTCGATAGTCGCGTCGTTGGCCGGTTCACGGCGGGCGACCTGTAGCGCCTCGTCGATGGGCACCGTCGTCACCGAGAGGAACTCGTTGTCGTCGAGCTCCCGGTCGACGGGCTCCAGCCCCTCAGCGAAGACGATGCCGCGGCGGTGCCGGAGCACGCCGGTCGAACACGAGAACGCCTCGATGAGCGAGACGCCGGCGGCCTCGAAGCCGGTCTCCTCGCGGAGTTCGCGTGCGCCGGCGGTCGTGTAGGACTCGTTGTCCTCGACGATGCCGGCGGGGAGTTCGAGACACTGCTCGCGGATCGTCGGGCGGTACTGGTCGACCATGACGAGTTCGTCGCCGGTCGTGGCAACGACGACGGCTGCATCGGGCAGTTCGGCCCAGTAATAGTCCTTCTCGGAGCCGTCGGGCTGGCGAACCCGGTCGTAGCCGCCGGTGTACCAGCCGGTCTCGTACTCGCGTTCGCTCTCGACGACGGGCCACTCGTGGGCGGGTTCGCGGGTCATACGTCCTGTCGGACCGCGACGTGGTAAAACGTGCCGTTGTATCTGACGACGACGCCGTCGTCGGTCACTGCGCCGCCATATTGCTGGCGGAGCGCGTCGCGTTCGTCGAACGGCGAGTGGGTGAACGCACCCTTGAATCCGAACGGTCCGCGCCAGTACGGGTCGGACTGCCCCGCCGCCGACGGCGATGCGTCGGCAAGCGCCCCGCTCGTGTACGGGAAGCGCCGATCGGACTGGGTACTCCAGTTGACTGCCGTGCCGTTCTCGACGCTGTACTCGCCGTCTGTCGGGGTGGCGACGGCGTAGTAGGGATCACCGCTCTTGAGAAAGCCCGGCAGCGCCCCCAGGGCCAGCAACAGCACGACGACGGCGATAATACCGAGCAGGGTGTTCCGTGTGACCGGTCGCATCAGACGACCTCACGATAGATACGGCCGAACGCCTGCCGGCGGAGCGTCCCAATCGCTGCGCGGCGCTTGTCCTGAAACGTCGCCGCGACGGCCTGCTCTGCGAAGGACGCGGCGTGCCAGACCACGTTGTCGACGTTCTCCGCGCCGACCAGCGTCACCTCGCAGTCGGTGTCCGCGCGCCACTCCTCGAACTCGGCCATCGACCCGACCTGGACCGCGAGCGATTCCGCGAACAGCACGTCGCGGGCGGTCTCGACCACCTCGCTGGTGACTCGCTCCTCGTAGGCCTCGGCGTCGAGTCCCATCGCCTTCGCGACTTCCTTGACGACCACCTGTGCCGTCGGCCCGAGCGCCTCGTAGCGCTCGCGGGCCTCGCCTGCCGATGCCGGCGCGAACTGCCCCTCGGTGTCCATACCAGCACTTGCCGCCGGCGGGACTACTCGGTTTCGTCTCCGTCGTCGGCCGCGCCGTCATCGGACTCCGACCCATCGCTGGCAGTGGTGTCGTCGTCGCCCTCACGCAACATCTCCCGCGTCAGGTCCCGTGCCTCGGCCAGTACCTCGCTGTCGTGGTCGCTGAGGGCGTTCGACCCGCGGTGACGGTCCGCGCCCTGCGGGAAGTCACCGTCGCCGTGCCCGTGATCGTGGTCGTGTTCGTGGCTGTGACCCTCGTCGCTGCGGTCGACGGTGTCCTCGAACACCTGCGGGAACTCCGTTTCCTCGGCGTATTCGATGACTTCCGTCGAGAGTTCGCTCTCCCCGAGTTGCCCCCAGTCGGGGACGTGCTCGTCGAGCCACGCCTCGTGGTCGTCGCCGCCGGTCATCGCCGTAAACGCGAGGTGGTTCGCCAGATGTACGTCGTCGGCTTGCGGGTCCTCACACACTGGACAGGCGTATCCCATCGTGTGCGAACCGTGGATGCGGAGCCGTATATGCGGTCGGGGTCTCGGAGAACTGTGCGGCCCCGAAAGCGTAGCTGTGAGCGGACAGCCACCACTTACAGCAGGCGGACCATCACAAGCGCGTCCTCGCCGTTGCTGTAGTAGTTCGGGATGGTTTTGCGGTGCTCGAACCCGAAGCGTCGGTAGAGCCGTCGTGCCCCGTCGTTGTCGGCCCGGACCTCCAGTTTGACCGAGCCGGCACCCGTCTCGTCGATGACCTCCATCGCACGGGTCAACAGCGCGCTCGCAACCCCCTGCCGCCGGTACGCTGGCCGAACCGCGAGATCCTTGACGTGGCCGAGTGGCGTGCCGTGGTTCGGGACCGTATCCGCGATGACGTAGCCCGCGACGGCGGGCGGGTCACCGTCGTCGTTGCCGGTCTCGGCGACGAGGAACCCCGCTTCGTCGAGGTAGCTCTCCAGCGCCGAAAACGGCCACGGCTGTGGAAACGACGCCTGCTCGATGCGGTGGACTTCGATGAGATCCGCACGAACAGCGCGCCGAACCGGCGGCGTATCCGGCAGGTCCGGTCCGTCAGGAGCAACCGTTGTCACATGCGTTATTCGGTGCGGACCTACATATGCGTTGTCGCTGACCGAACCGAGCCCGAGATTTGACTGTTTGTCGATAGGATCTGATAGTTCATGCATCGATACACCCCAGTCGAGAATAGGACGCCGGAAGGTTCTTTAGTCCGACGGGCCTACTTTTGACTGCACCCGTTTTGGGTGCCACCACCCCCACCCCCACCCCTCTTTCCAATCTTTCCACCGGTGCCAGGTTTTGCTACTACTGCTAAGTATCGAATTAGCGGTGTGGAGAGCCGTAGATCGGGTATATGTGTTACTCGGTTGTGTGTTCTGCGCGAAAACGAACCGTTCGTGGTTCGCCAGCCATCGCTGACGATAGATCTGTCTGCTACACCAGCAGTTGCGCAGCGTTGTCGTCAAAAAACGTGATCGAAGCGTGGCCGCGCGATACTCGAGATTTCACGGCGCGAAGCGCCGTTCGACGTACAAGAGACCTCTCGCTGTTCGCGGCTTCGCCGCTCACAAAAAACCGCGGTCGCAAGGCGACCGCGCTCCGCTCGAGGTCTCTCCGTCGCGGGTCGTTCCTCCCCGTCGTCGGGCGGCGATGCCGCCCGACTGCCTGCGGGACCTACGGTCCCGCTCCGCTCCGGAATTCGAGGTCGCTCCGCGACCTCGCTTTAGTCGTCAGCAGGTGCAGCGCCACCGTCGTCGTGCTGCATCTTCGTGTGCGAGAGCTTGCCACCGGCGGCGAGGATCTCGCGTTCGCGGTCGGAGGCATCGAGGTAGCCGGTCGCTTCCCAGTCGTCGTTGACACGGATGGTGAACTCCTCCTGGCCGGACTTGACGGCCTCGGCCGCGTCGTCGACGACCTCGATGTCGTCGCCCTGCTCGATCTTCTCGTAGGTCTCCTCGTCGATGGTGAGCGGGACGATCCCGAAGTTGAACAGGTTCGCCTTGTGGATGCGGGCGAAGCTCTGTGCGAGGACCGTCTCGATACCCAGATACATCGGGCACAGGGCCGCGTGTTCACGCGAGGAGCCCTGGCCGTAGTTCTCGCCGGCGACCAGCACGCCGCCGTCGGCTTCGAGTGCGCGCTCGGCGAACGTGTCGTCGACACGCGAGAGCGTGAACTCGGAGAGCTTCGGGACGTTGGACCGGTACATCAGGATGTCCTGCGTGGCCGGGATGATGTGGTCCGTCGTGATGTTGTCCTCCATCTTCAGGAGGGCTTCACCACCGACTTCGGTCTCCAGCGGGTCCTTCAGCGGTACGTCGCCGATGTTCGGGCCTTTGATGAGCTCGTCGTCGACGGCGTTTTCCGGCGCGATGAGGTCCGATTCGGAGTTGCCGATGTAGGAGTCGGGCATCTCCAGACCCGGCGCTTCGAGGTCGCCGAGTTCGTCGGCGAGGTTGCGCGGGTCGACGATTTCGCCCTTGATGGCCGCCGCGGTGGCGACTTCCGGCGAGCAGAGGTAGACGTTGTCGTCCTCGATACCGGAGCGACCCTCGAAGTTGCGGTTAAAGGTCCGCAGCGAGACCGAGTCGGAGGCCGGGACGTGGCCGATACCGATACAGGCACCACACGTCGCCTCGGAGAAGTTGACGCCGGCGGCCATCATCTCCGCGGTCCAGCCCTCGCGGGCCAGCATCTCAGAGGCCTGCTTGGAGCCGGGGGCGACGATCATCTCGGTCTTCTTGTCGATGTTGCGCCCTTCGAGCATCTTCGCGCTCGGGAGGATGTCCTCGTAGGCACCGTTCGTACAGGAGCCGATCATGACCTGCTCGACATCGACGCCCTCGACCTCGCTGACGGGCACGACGTTGTCAGGCATCGACGGCTCGGCGATGAGCGGTTCGAGGTCCGAGAGATCGACGACGATCTCGTCGGCGTACTCGGCGTCCTCGTCGGGGCCGATCTCCTCGAACACGTCCTCGCGGCCGAGGCGCTCGAGGTAGTCCTTGGTCTGGTCGTCCGTCGGGAAGATCGAGGACGTGGCACCGAGTTCGGTCCCCATGTTGGTGATGGTGGTCCGCTCGGGGACGGTCAGCGTCTCGACACCGGGACCGGTGTATTCCAGCACCTTGCCGACGCCGCCCTTGACGGACAGCCGGCGGAGCAGCTCCAAGATTACGTCCTTGGCGGTGGCCCATTCGGGCAGTTCGCCTTCGAGGCGGACGTTGACGACTTCCGGCATCTCGATGTAGTAGGCACCGCCACCCATCGCGACGGCGACATCGAGCCCACCGGAACCGATAGCGAGTTCGCCGAGGCCACCGGGGGTCGGCGTGTGGGAGTCCGAACCGAGCATCGTCTTGCCGGGCTCGGCGAAGTTCTCCTTGTGGACGTTGTGACAGATACCGTTGCCGGGGCGCGAGAAGTGGGCCCCGAACGTCCCTGCGGCCGAGCGGAGGAAGCGGTGGTCGTCCGTGTTCTTGAAGTCGAACTGGTAGGTCTGGTGGTCACAGTACTGGGCGGCCAGCTCCGTCTGGACCTCTTCGAGACCCAGCGCCTCGAACTGCAGCCAGACGAGCGTCCCGGTCGTGTCCTGTGTCAGCACCTGATCGATCTCGATCCCGATCTCTTCTCCGGGTGTCAGCTCCCCTTCGACGAGATGGTCGTCGAGAATCTTTTCCGTAAGCGTCTGTCCCATAACGTGCGTCAATGGATGGCGCGCCGGTATAAATCCCGCGTATTCCTCCCTATTTTGCATTTATAAAAACCCCGTCCCGTCCGCCACTCAGAAGCGAGTCAAGTGGTCGATCAGACCGGCAAGTCTTTCCACGACACCCGCACAGAACCTCGTATGTTCAAAAGCGGGCAGTTCGTCGCCGATGCTCTCGGTGACCTGCGTGAATCGCAAGTCCAACCGAACGGCGTCGATCTCACGCTCGGTGCAATATACGAACAGGTCGAACCGGGGCGCATCGGGCGCGAGAGCAAGACCGTCGGCGACCGACGGGAAGTCGAATCTGACGACGGGATCTATCGGCTCGACAAGGGCGGCTACATCATCGAGTACGCCGACCGCGTCGTCATTCCGGAGGGACATATCGGCTTTCTCCTCCCGCGGTCGTCGTTGCTCCGCAACTCCTGTATGCTCGATACGGCCGTCTGGGACGCCGGCTACGAGGGGCGAGGCGAGGGACTGCTGGAGGTCCACCATCCGATAGAACTCGAAGCGGGCGCGCGGATCGCACAGCTCGTTCTGGCCGACGCCGCCCACAAAGGGACCTACGAGGGGTCGTACCAGGGCGAGAACCTGGAGTAGCACCGCTACGGCGTCGCGGTGAACGTCAGTTCGCTTCCGTCGCTGAATGGCTATATGGACTGGGTCCCCGGAGTTCAGGGGATCGTATATCCGACGATCAGCCGTCAAACCGTCACAGCGTCGAATGCTATAGCCGCCTCTCCGGTTCGATAGCCGGCATCCCCGCGGCCGCCGCTGTCTCGGTATCCGGCCTCGTGCTCTCGCGGCCGAGAACGCTGTTGCTCCCGGTATCAATCACGAGCACGGTGACAGTACCGGTCAGAGTGTGTGGCAACGGCACCGTGTCAGTCGGTGTGAACTGTCCGGTGACGACGGACTCGTAGCGCTGGCTCGCGGTTTCGTTTCGGATACCAACGTCGAGTGACGCACCGTCAACGGTGTCACCACCGCTGTGGGTGATGTTGACGTTGTTTGCCGTGATATCTATATCGAGGTTCACAAGCGGTCTCTCGGCGGGTTGTGGCCCGGACGAGAGAATACCGGCTCCGAGTACCGAGACCAGTACGACGATGACGGCCGTCAGCAGTACGATGCCGACGGTCTCTGATTGGCCGCGGGAAGAGTCAGTCATATAGATTCAGGCCGCAACGCCCCGGATGATGCCGTCAACCGAGTTTGGCACCCCCATCACAGCGGTTGCTATACTAATACTCGCACCCGCCCAAAAGGGTGCTGGTAACTGAGACATGGTAGACCATGCTGGGAATTTAAGTGTATTTCCCGAGTGCTACCGATTGGTGCTTGAAGCAACTATACCCCGGCCCATACTGCCGTCAGCCTTCAGTACCCGGAAATTATACAAGCACCGTTTTCAGGTACGACAACTGTCTGACCGGGGTTTATGATTGTTGCTGTGTGACAGTGAGACATGATAGTAGAATTTCACATCGATGCCCCTCTCTTGCAACGAACAGCTGAGACGCTGAGTAAAACAGCGATACGAATACAGCGGCTGCACTGCGAGGGCGATGACTGCCGTGCCGTCGCCTGGATCGGCCCCGTCGAACGGCCCGCCATTGAAGCGAACCTGGCCCAAGACGAGAGTATTACCGACTACGCCCACGTGGCGTCCGAAGGAGATGGTCACTGGTATACATTACATACAAGTGACATGGTAATCGATTCGATTGGACGGGCGTTGTTGAATGCAGACGGGTTCCTCCTCGGTGCCGCACAGACCGGGGACGACTGGGTGTTTCGGGCCCGGTTCCCCGAGAAGAGTTCAGTGCTGTCGTTCCGTGATTCGCTCGTTTCAAGCGACATCAATATCGACATTCAGACGATTACCGATGACACGGAGGCGTCCCCGCAGTTCGGCGTGACAGACCCGCAAAAGGAAGTGCTGTTGCTCGCGCTCAACCGCGGGTATTTCACTGTGCCACGGGAATCGTCCCTCTCGGACCTCGCCGCGGAGCTGGGTATCTCCAGTCAGGCTGCCTCGGAGCGACTCCGTCGCGGCACGCGAACGCTGGTCCAAAATACCTTAGCGGCCCCCGAGCGTCCGCTCGTCGGCTCGCCACCGGAGTAGACTGTCATAGAACCGGTAGCAAACCACTTTGAGATAGTAGACAGGGAATCGACGGCTCAGAGTCCGTCAGCGTCTTTCAGTAACCGGAGGAGCAGACCAAGAGTCAGCGTCATCACGACAAAGACTGCGAGTAGTATGAGTAGAGTCCCCAGCCCAACCATACGTGATTTCGAGCGGTCGGTCACAAGAGGCTACCGCCATGGCATCCCTCTACTCGGTATCGGCGAAGTAGTTTTCACGTCACTCTCAGCAGACTATAGCATGAAAACCAACCAGCACAACGTCACACGGCACTTAACAGGGACTTACGTATTGGAGCCATAGTATTCACTGACGGTTGAACAGTACGCAGATCTACTGTGCAGGTTAGTCAAATTCTCCGCACTGAACGCACCACCTAAAGCGTTGTATGCGACCCCGAACAGAGAATTGGGGCGAGATAGTGACGAACGGCTGTGTCCTGGGTTGCTAGAAAAACGTAGACGGACACAAAACGGACGGTTCTCGGCAGAATCGCGGTTACTTCAGACAGTGAAACAGCCCATCCGTGGTTATAAGAGACGGGAGCGTACGCTGGAGTATGAGCTACAACGAGGGAACCGTGTATCTGCTGCGGAACCGGGCCATGGAGGGGTCCGACGACTGGGTGAGTCCCGAACCCGCGAGTGACGTTATTGCCGATGCAGTTATCGAAGCAACAGAGCTATCGGCCGATGATATTGACACCCTCGATACGTACGTCGACAGCGAGTCACTCCGTGCGGTCGTCGAGGAGGGGACAACGGAGTCGCTGACGTTCGCTGTCGAAGGCCACGACGTGACGATTACCGCCGACGGGGAAGTCGCGGTCGACGGGTGACTCGTCCGGCGCTAGGGCGGCCAGTCTGTCCCAATGACATAAGACGGTGGCCCGAGTGCCCCCGGTATGACCCGCGTCGCACTCATCGCACACGACGACGAGAAGCCCGAGATGATCGACCTGGCACAGAGCTACGAGGCCACGCTGTCGGCGTTCGACCTCGTCGGCACCGGCACGACGAGCAAGCGCATCATGGCTGAGACCGGCCTCACGGTCGAGCGCAAGGAGAGCGGACCGATGGGGGGCGACATGCAGATCGGCGCGGAGGTCGCCGAGGGCCGAATCGACGGTATCGTCTTCCTCCGGGACCCGCTGACGGCCCAGCCCCACGAGCCGGATATCTCCGCACTCTTACGCATCTGTGACGTACACGACGTGCCGCTGGCGACGACCCGGACCTCGGCGGAGTACGTGCTGGAAGGGCTGGCCCGGGACGAAGCCGACGACTAAGCCGGGGGGAGCGAAAAACGAGAGTCGGCGCGAGGATTACTCGGTGTACGCCGGCCGCTCCGCGTACTCGATGGGGTCTCGTTCGCCGATGCGCTGGAAGGCTTCGAGCCGGAACGCACAGGCGTCACACGTCCCACAGGCCGGTTCGTCGTCCCGGTAGCAACTCCAGGTGTCCTCGTAGGGGACGCCGAGTTCGACGCCGCGCTCGGCGATGTCAGTCTTCGACCACTCGACGAAGGGCGCAACGAGGTCGATGTCGGTGTCGGGCTTCGTGCCGGCGTCGATGACGCCCTGGAAGGCGTCGAAAAAGGCGGGCCGGCAGTCGGGGTATCCGGAGAAGTCCTCGCTGTGTGCGCCGATGAAGACGGCCCCGCAGTCGTTGGCTTCGGCGTATGAGACCGCCATCGACAGCAGGTTCGCGTTGCGGAACGGGACGTACGAGGTCGGGATTTCGTCGCTGTCGGTGTCGGCGTCTTCCACGGCCATCGAGTCGTCGGTCAGCGACGACGCCCCGATCTGCGTGAGATGCCCGGTTTCGACGTGGAGGAAGTCCGCCGCGTCGACGTGGTCGGCCAGTGCGCTGGCACATTCGTACTCTCGGTCCTCGGTGTTTTGCCCGTAGCTGGTGTGGAGCAGGTACAGGTGGTCGTAGCCGCGGGTCTGTGCTTCGTAGGCCGCCGTGGCGCTGTCCATGCCGCCGGAGGCGAGCACGACAGCGCGGGTGTCGTCAGTCATCTGTCGTTGGTCAGGTCAGTCAGGTACCCGGTGCGTCGTTCCAGAGGTCGACGTGGAGCCGCGGCGTGTAGCGGTAGCCGAACTCCAGCGCGAGGTCCGCAACGGTCTCCCGGGTCGCTTCGAGTTGGTCGCGCGTCTGGCCTTCCGGCATCAGTAACACGTCGTCGTCACGCACGCGGGCGGACGCGGCATCGCGGAGGCGCTCAACGAGGCGCTCGATTTCGGCCATGTCCTCGCGGCCGGTGACGACGAACTTCAGTTGCGTGTCGTAGGTGTCGACGAGGTCGGCCAGCGCATCCAAGTCGAGTCGGCGCTCCTCGTGACGGTCCGCCCACTCGCCGTCGCCGTCGGGGTCGCGGTCGGCCGTCGGCGTACTGGAGGCCAGTTTCGGGCTGACGCTGGCGAGGTCGATGGGCGCGTCGGGGACGACAGTTCCGTTGGTCTCGACCGTCGTGTGGTAGCCCCGGTCGGCCAGCCGCTCCAGCAGGGCCTCGCTCGAATCGTGAATGAGCGGTTCGCCGCCGGTGAGGACGACGTGGTCGGCGTCGTAGTCCTCGATAGCGCCCAGTACGTCGTCGACGGCGAACCAGTCGTGGGTCGGTTCCCACGAGGTGTGATAGGAGTCACAGAACCAGCACCGCAGGTTACAGCCGCTGGTCCGGACGAACACGCTCGGGACGCCCGCCAGTCGCCCCTCGCCCTGGAGGGACTGGAACAGTTCGTTGATGGGGAGGTCGCCCGTCTCCGCGTCGCCGTCTGTCCGCTCAATGTCGACCCCCGGCGCGTCGTTTGCGACCGGCATCAGCGGACACAGAGTTCGCCCGTCTCCCGGACGGAGACGCCGACATCCGAGACCGTCTCCGGGAGGCGGTCGGCGAGGCGCTGTTCCAGAATCGTGGCCATGACCTCAGCCGTCGGGGGATGGTCGAGGACGACCACGGCGTCACCGTCGCCGCTGGCGTCGAACGCCTCGACCAGCGGGTCGCCGGCCTCCAGCAGGAAGCGGTGGTCCCACTCGTCGATCACGTCCGTGACCTCGCCCTTGTCGACGACCCACCCCTCGTCGGTGAGGTCGCCGGTAATGCGGACGGTGACCTCGTAGTTGTGTCCGTGCGGACGCGAACACTTCCCGTCGTGATGGAGTAGTCGATGGCCCGCAGAGAGACGGAGCGGCCGGTCGCCGCCGACGACGAGTTCGCGTTCGCCCGCGTCGGCGAGTGTGTCATCGGCCTTCGATAGTCGCTGAGACATATCTGGATATTATCGGTCGGTGGTTTAACTCTCACGGGAGCTGGCCGTCGCCGCAAGGGATAGGTCACTGCGGTCCACAGAGTCGGGTGTGTCACGACGTGCCGTCGAAGGGGAGTTCGAACGCTACCTCTCGCAGTTCGTCGACGAGACGTACGCAGCTTTCGACGTGGCGGCCGTGCTACGCGGGTCAAACGGGAGCGGCGGCCGGGTCGCGAGCAAACTGCTGAACAACAGCCGCCCGCTTGAGCGCCACGTCATTCGGCCGAAACTCCAGTCGTATCAACAGCAGATACTCGCCCAGTTGGACCCGGTGTTGGATTACGCTGAGGCCACTGACGCGGCGTTCGAGACGTATGCCGACGACGTACTGGCCCGCGATATCTACTGGAACGGGCTCCGGGACACCGTTCGCGGTGACCGCCGGGACCGGATTCGGGAGCGGCTACTGGCCCGCCAGCGCTCGTTCGGCGACGACCTCGCGCCGCTGGTTGCCGCCGACAGCGACGACTTCTGGACCGCCGTCACCGAATCCTACGACCAGGAGACGGCAACGGAGATACTGCAGGAACACCTCGAATTCACCGTTCCGCTGCGGGAGGAACGAGACGCCTTCGCCTTCGAACTCACCATCGACCCCGGCGACGTGCTGGGCGGCCTCGCGCGGGCGCTGCCGACACTCGACGTTGAGTTCACGGACGAGGCGCTGCGGTCGATGCGGCAGGCCGAACAGCAGGTCATCCCGGCGGCGAAAGCCGACGTACAACAGGCCTACGAGTCGTAGTCAACGGCGCTGCTGTCCGTCGTTTTGCACAGGATCAGGACCGACAGGTGGTCCTCACGAGTTCGGTCCGAAAGTGGACACGGTGGCCGTCTTGGCACGTGGACGGCCGTCGTGTCAGGTATTGGTGTTGGTGTTGACTGACGACGGCAGGTGTGTTCTCACGTCGACTCGGTCCCGGACTCCGCGAGACCGATTAAGCATGGGAGCTTGGCAGCGAACGCCGGTGACGGCGTTCACATGTGGGCTACTGTACGTAGACCGATTACCCTGCCATCGGTTTCCAAGGACCCATATGGTAAATAACCTACGGAATATGTTACTTCTATACCGAGTAAATCATTACAACCCATCAGCAGAGACTGGAACGCCTGAACACGGGAGGGGACGAAAATACTAGAATTCTGGTAAGTCTTTGTCACAGGTCGTGGGAGTTGGACATCGCGGGAACGGTCCGGCTTCGCGTCAATCGTCGAAGGGCCAGTCGCCCGTAATCCGCATCCCCTCGGCGAGCCCCTCTGCTTCGAGTGCATCCGCTATCTCCGCGGGGTCCTTGTGGTCCGGCGCGACCGAGCCTCCAGCCAGCGTCACGGCGAGTTCGGTCAGGAGGACGGCCTGCTCGCGGAACGTCCGGGGGTCCAGTTTGTCCAGCGTATCGGCGTGGGTGTGACCCCAGCCGCGTCCCTCGCCGTCGGTTTCGCTGGTCACGTGATAGCCGGGGACACCCCGCTGGACGAACGGCCAGTGGTCGCTGTGGGGGCCTTGCTCCGGCGTAAGCGAAATGGGGTGATCGAAGCGGTCGGCCACGGCCTCGGCGGCGCTCGCCAGCGCGTCGAAGCCGTGAGTGTAACACCGCAGCGTCCGGCCCTGGACGACGCCATCGAGGTTGAGCACGGCCGTCACATCGTCGAGAGCGGTTGCCTCGGCCAGCCGGTTCGAGCCGACCAACCCGACCTCCTCGGCACCGAAGGCGACGAACTCTATCCGCGTCGCCAGCTCGTCCTCGCGGCCGGCCAGCGCGCGGGCCACCTCGACAACCATCGCGGTTCCGGCCCCGTTGTCCATCGCCCCCTCCGCGATGTCGTGGGCGTCGACGTGGCTCGTCACCAGCAGTCGCTCGTCGGTGTCGGGGCCGAGTTCGGCGTGGACGTTCTGGCTCGTTGCGGCGGGTGTCGCACACTCGACGCTGATAGTGATGTCCGCCCCGGTGTAGCGCCGGGCCAGTCGCGCGCCCGTCTCGCTGGCGACACCGATGGCCGGAATCTCGCCGATAGGTGCCTCCGCCGTGCCAACGCTTCCGGTTGGCGGCAGCACGCCCTCGACGTGATTGCGGTAGATGAATCCGACTGCGCCGGCCTCGACGGCGTGGTAGTACTTCTCCCGCCGGTGGATGTACCGGTCGTACCAGTCGGGCACGTCCGAGCGGACCATCACTACCTGGCCCTCGCAGTCGGCGTCCTCGAACTCCTCCGGGAGGCCGTGACCGACATCGACCAGTTCGCCGGTCACCTCGCCGGCCGGCGACCGCGGCAGGGCGATGCACTCGTGGGCCTGCGCCGCGACCGGTGATCCGTCGGCGCGGACGGCGCTGTCGCCCCGCTCCCAGCCCTGTATCTCGAACTCGGAGAGCCGAGCGTCGCGGGCGTACGCCGCCAGCGCGTCCCGAGTCGCTTCTGCGGCCGCCCGTTCGCCATTGCTGCCAGCCATCCGGTTCCCGATGTCGACCAGCGTCTCCAGGTGGTCCCACCCGGCCGCGCTGGTGAAGGTCTCGCCGATCCAATCGGTGTCGTCCATACCGCCCGGTGGGACCGTAGCGGGTTTGAAAGTAGGGGTGGCCGTCCGGGAATCGACGCGGCGATTACGAGGGCGCGAGCGGGCCGTACCGACTGGCGACGCCGTATCCCAGGACGGCCAGCGCGGTGACGGCGAGGCCGAAGCTGACCAGCGAGAGAATGAAATCCAGCGGCGTGACGACTATCACCGGTCGGTTCAGGAGGCGATAGTACACGGAAAACAGTCCGGTACCGAACAGGGCTGCGACGAGAAATCCGCCGAAGCTGGCGAGGCCGACGGCGGAGGCGGCGGCAGTGCAGTGCCGCCGGGACAGGTCGCGTCGCCTGGCGTCGGCGTACACCAGCGCGGCGGCGGCCGGCGACACGAACAGGGCGACGGCAACCGGGAGGAGGGTCATATCGGGGGTATAGCTGCAAGGATACATAAACTCGGCTCTCGGCGGGTGATCCGCACCGGCATAGCGGCCGCCGTCCCCCGGTATTTTGTCCGGGACGCGCGAAGCCAACCCATGCACGCCGCAGTGCTTGAAGCGTACGGCGAGCCGCTCGCGGTCCGAGACCGGGACCCGCCGACGCCTGACCCGGACGGAGCCGTCGTCGCAGTCGAGGCGTGTGGGGTCTGTCGAAGCGACTGGCCGCGATGACCGATTACGGAACCGAGGGTATCGAACTGGTGACGGAGTTCGGCCGATAGCGGGGTACGCTTTTGCCGATCACGGTCGACTGTTCCGGTATGTCCGACACGCTGCGCGAAGCAGTCACCGAACCGATCCGGGACGCCGTCCCGTTCCTCGTCATCACCGCCCTGTGGGTCGTCGTGATGGGTGTCCTCTACGGTCTGTTTCTCGTGACAAAGCCCGGGAACAGCACCTACGACGCCTGGGTCCACGCATCGGTGTTCGCCGTCCCGGCCATCGGATTTCTGGGACAAATCCTCCAGCAGGCACTGTCGGGCCGGCACCGGGCGTAAGCGGCTGTCGTCGCGTCTGGGGGTTCGGTTTCAGTTCTGCGAGACAGCACAGAGCGTATCCAGGCGGTACAGGCCCGCTGCCGGCGTCACGCCAGTTGCCGCCAGCTCCAGGTCGGCTCCCAGTCGAGCAGCCGCTCGGCTTTGCTCGTGTCGATCAGCGCCGCATAGGGGTTCTCGTCGTCGCCCGTCGATCCCCGGTAGTCGGCGTCGGGGTACAGCTCCGCCGCGAGTTCGGCACTCGGCGTCTCGGCGCTCGTGTCCGGGGCCGACAGCCAGAGCCGCTCGTGACCGGTGAACGACGCCTCGACGGCCGCCTCGACGACCGTGACGGCGTCAGTGGCGTGGAGGTACGCGTACAGCGTGTTCCGCTGGGTGTGGAAGTCCGCCGACGCCTTCGAGCCGGCGAGCGTCCGGTCGGCTTCAACGAACGTCTCCCGGGCCAGGTCGTCGTCGACGACCCACGGGAACCGCAGCGACGTGATGGTGCCGGGCGCGTCCTCGCTCCGGCGCGCGAAGCCGTCGGCGGCGGCCTCCATCGCCTGTTTCCCCATTGCGTACGGGTTCGACGGCGTGAGGCGATGATCCTCGTCAATCGGGAGGTAATCGACCGTGATCGGGTCCGGTTCGAACCCGCCACCGATGGCGCTGAAACTCGACGCCAGCGCGACCGTGTCAACCCCGAGTTCGCCGGCGGCCTCCAACACGTGATAGCTGGACATGACGTTGCTCTCGTAGGTCCGATACCCCGGCGTGTGGTCAGGTGTAGGAATCATCCCGAGGTGGACGACGGCGTCGGGGTCGCTCGTTGCGAGTGCGCCGTACACCTCCCCGGCATCGAGCAGATCCGTCCTGACGTAGGCGTCCGAGTGCGCTTCGTCCCGTTTCCCGCGCGAGAGATTGATCGTTCGATACCCCACCGAGGCCAGGTGTTCGAGGACGTGCTGGCCGAGACGACCGTTTCCGCCGGTGACGGCGACCGATTCGGGCATACGTACGAGTGCCGCGTGCAGGGCCAAAACAGTCCCGCAGCAGGGGCCGCCTGCGCTGAGACCGGCCTTCAGGCCGACATGAGGGCAGTCCGAACCGCGTCCTCTATCGGGGTTTGGTCGATGGGGACGACGCGCTGGAGGTCCATCTCCGGGTCGACCGTGACCGGGTTCCGCATGCTCTCGGCCAGCGGGCGGGCGATGGCGTACTGCACGTCAGTCGTCAGGCGAAGCCAGTGCGAGGACAGGCCCGGCGTCATCACCGGTACTGGGACAATGAACACCCGCCGGCCCTTTTCGGCCGCGGTGAGTTTCAGCAGCGACTCGTAGGACCACACCGACGGCCCGCCGATGTCGTACGTCTCGCCGCGGGTCTCCTCGGCGTCCAGTAGTTTCACGAGATACGTAATGGCGTCGTCGACGCCGATGGGCTGGCAGGGCGTCCGGACCCACTTCGGCACGAGCATCAGCGGCAGCCGGTCGGTCAGGTCGTCGACAATCCGGAAACTCGCGCTCTCAGCGCCGATGATGACGGCCGCCCGGAGCACCGTCAGATCGAACGAGCCTTCGGCCAAGACGGACTCGACCTCGCGCCGCGACGCCAGATGGGGCGAGAGGTTCTCCTCGTCGCCGCTGATGCCGCTCAGGTATACCACCCTGTCGACGCCTGCATCCGACGCTATCTCGGCGAACCGTCGCGCGTAGCGACGGTCTAGCTCGGCGAAATTCTCGGCGGTCAGTGAATGGATCAGGTAGTACGCCACGTCGACACCGTCACAGAGCCCGTCCAAGGACTCCGGGTCGCCGAGGTCGCCCTCGAACGGTTCGACACCGTCCGGAAAGGACTCCTGGCTTGCGCTGCGGGAGAACGCCACCACCTCGTGGCCCGCGTCAGCCAGGGTACGAACCAATCGTTGTCCAATGAATCCGGTCGCACCCATGACGAGCACACGCATGTGTTCGTATCTTGTCTCCAATCCCCAAGGACGTTGCGGCGGTCGCTCGTGAGCCACTGCGGTAGTGCCGAACCGAGCTGTAGTCGGAACCAACATCGGCGGATACCTCGCTAGCATGATCTACTTTCCTCCCTATTCCTTTGTCGAAGACAGAAATCGAGGTCCGAAATAGAAGTATATTTGCATATATCGTTCCAGAGAGAAGATATATTGTCCAAAAAGATCCTATTTCAATATATTGGGACCATATTATCTATTATTTCTACACATTTGCCATATATAGAATTAGATGTTCAAAAGATAGATGCATTTTCTCGAAAGCAGATAGTAAGCAACACCTGGTTACTCAGATCAGTACAGGGCGTCGGCAATCGAGTCGTCGAGAGCCTCGAACTGGTCGAGATACGTCTCCCGCTCGGCACGAAGCGTTGCGAGTTTCGACTCGGCGTCGGAGAGGTTCTCCTCGACGGCGAACTCCTCGATGTCCATTCCCGGAACGGAGTTCGGGACGGTGAAGCCAGTCGTCTCGTCCGTGGTCCACTCGAGCGTTCCGCGGGAAATTGCACGGAGGAGCGTGATCGTGTCCTCGACGCCGATGTCTCGGCCGCCGACGGAGCCGGTGTTCAGCACGTAGCAGTCCACGTCGAGGTCGTCGATCAGATCGCGGAACCGGTTGCCCTCCTCGCCTTCGGACCCGACAATGAACGGGTTTGTCCCGACGACGCGGACGGACTCACCGGCGGCCGAGGGGTCCCCGGCGCTGGTCTGGATCGATTCACCTAACATGAACGCGACTGCCGCCTCCTCGGGCGTGAGTTTCGCAACGGGCGGCATCGCCGGATGGCGCGTGATGAAGAATATCTGGTCGACACCGGGCAGGTCGATGTCGTCGTCGGCCGAAGCCAGTTCGTCCCGCTGGATGATGGCCCGGCCGTTCGTGGAGTACCGGTCGCTGTCGAAATCAACCGTGCCGTCTTGGTCGACATCGACGTTCTCAAGGACTGCTGATTCGTCGGTCGTCGCGTCGTAGATCGCCGGCTCGGTCTCGCGTTCCAGGCCGTGCGTTTTGATGAACAGCCCCTGTCCCTCGCTCCCAGCGACCGTGCCATCGGGGCGGAGCGCACACACGTCGTCCTGCAGCATCGTCGCGTCCTCGGGCTCGTCGAGCCAGAGCCCGTGTGCGGTCAGCGTGGACTTGCCGGTCCCCGACAGACCGAGGAACAGCTGCCCGACCGTCTCCAGTCTGTCGTCGCCCTGGAGCCTGACCCGTTTGCTCCCGGCGTGGAGCCCGAGTCCGCCCTGCTGCTTGGCGTAGTACATGAACAGGCGGAGGAACGACTTCTTCGCTTCCCCGGTGTAGTCGGAGCCAGCGACCACGGTGAGTCCCGCCTCGGGGCGGATGCGGATTGCGGTCCGGTCCCAGTCGGGCAACTGGACAGTGTAGAAATCGGGTTCGGCATTCGGGTCGGCCGGTTCGAGGAGTTTCGACAGGCTCAGGGCGATCCGGCCGTACTCCTTCGGGACGTAGAGCCGGCACACGTAGCTGTTGTCGGGGTGGCGGCCGACTCGTCGGTCGACGCAGACGAGGTCCATGTCGGCTGCGGCCGAGATGACATCCGAGATGAGTTGCTCGTCCTCGGGGCCGAACGCGTCATCGATATCGTTTTTCGTCTTGTCGGCGTTGCGCGAACGCTCGCGGCTGACGTACGACGGCGCACCGAACTCGGTGGTCGTCTCCTGGGACGCGGAAAACGACCGAAGGAGATCGATCGACGGGTTGTAGGTGACGTTCTCGGCAGTTTCAGGGTCGGGCAGTGCCTGAGCTGGTCTGTCGGTTACCGACAGCGGATCGGACATCGTATCCACTGCTACACCGGGAGCGATTATAAACGCACAGGGACTCTCATCGTAGTGAATTCCTTCATTCGCCGGTGTAGCGACAGTGTTCTTCGCCCGTAGTGAGGCCCTACGTCTCAGCCACAGCCGTACCGTGTGACTAACCGAACGTACGAGAGCAGCACAGATACCGCCCGTTCACCGTCTCGGCCGGTTCGCCTGAAGAGACGTTCACTCATTTGGAACATGTCGGATAACGAGTGTACGGTCGTTAGATCGGACGAGTACAACCGGAATCCAGCGGAACAGGTCGTCATCTCGTGGTCAATCCGTAGACGGCGGCTACTCCAGAATCGGTCGACGAGTGACGATCGAAGTCCGGTCGGTGTCCCTCGATATGGAACCGGTAACTGCCGCGGTACGGTCTCGTCCGCAGAGGGGCCTCAGGAGTCGAGGCCCTGTTGTTCGAGGATATCCACGAACCGGTCGGCGAACTCGACCGTCCGCGTCGGGAGGCCGTACCGGTCCGTCGCCATGTCGTACTCGGTCAACTCCGTGACGAACTCTTCCGTGTGTGTCATCGTGGTCACGGCGTCCCGCACGTCGATTTCGAGGCCCCCGTCGTCGGTGTCCAGCCAGGGTTGCATCCGCTGTGCGTCGTCGTACTCGATCCGATACGTTTCGCCGCCGACAGCGGCGACAATGTCATCGAGGGATCCGACCGTGACCCGGGTATCGTCGTGACAGAGGGCCAGCGTTCCGTCGCGGCAGTCCGGTTCGAACTGTGTCATAGTCCACAGGTAGCGTGTCGCGGCTACATAATCCTGTGGGGGTCAACACCCGCAACCGGGCACGCTCTCCAGCAAAAGCTCCCGACAATCCGCCCGTCTGCTGACAGGCGCAGACAAGTAATTAAACAGAACTGGTAGAGCGGTCCCACAGTCTCCCTCAGATTACCGTTTCAGCCCGTCTATCTGTGGATCATTCGCTTATGTTTGCCCTCTGATTTGAATGAGACGACGATATCGGACCCGAGACCGTCGCTAACCTGGAAGTAGAGAGTCAGAGCAGGGTTTCCACCGGATCGCGGCCGCTGCGGGACATTGTGTTAAATTACTTTTCGCCATCTCGGCGAGGGAGCGGTATTGAACGGACGAAGCGACCCCGTACCGGCGCTGACGAGTTGTCCGGCGGTATCCGTGTACGGGGTATAGCGCCCGATATCACAATCATTATTAGCGCCGGATGGCAGATCAGGGTATATGCCAGCGAGTATCAGCGTTCACAGCGACCACTCCATCGACCGGATTTCCGAGAACATCTACGGGCACTTCGCGGAGCATCTCGGCCGATGTATCTACGGCGGCGTCTGGGTCGGTGAGGATGACGACCGCGTCCCGACCGAGGACGGCATCCGCATGGACACCGTCGAACTACTGCAAGACCTCGACATGCCCGTGCTGCGGTGGCCCGGCGGCTGTTTCGCCGACGACTACCACTGGGAGGACGGTGTCGGCCCGCGCGAGGACCGGCCGAAACGACGGAACCTCTGGTGGGCACAGGGTCGTGAGGAGCGTTTTATAGAGACCAACGAGTTCGGGACCGACGAGTTCCTCGAACTCTGCCAGATGATCGATACCGACCCGTATCTGGCGGTCAACGTCGGTTCGGCAACACCTGAAGAAGCCCTCGACTGGATCGAGTACTGCAACTCCGACGCCGACACGGACCTGACCAGGCGGCGCGCCGAGAACGGCCACGAGGAGCCATACGACGTGACTTACTGGGGCATCGGCAACGAGAACTGGGGCTGTGGGGGCCGCTTCGCGCCCGACGAGTACGCCGACCAGTACCGCCGCTTCGCGAACTACCTCAACGGCTTCGACGACCACATCAACCCCGGCTCGACGGAGTTCATCGCCTGCGGGCACATCACGGACGAGTGGAACGAGGCGTTCTTCGAGCGCCTCGACGGCGGAATGGAGTTCGGCCCCGGGACCTTCCTGGGGATGGGGTCGCCGTACAAACTGCTGGATCACTTCTCCGTCCACCGGTACTACCAGGCCGGCGACGACGCCGACTTCTCGGACGAGCAGCACTACCGGCTGTTCGCCAGGGCGCAGAAGATCGCCGACGACATCGACAGCGCGGCCGAGACCATCTCGACGTACGTCCCGCGGGAAGATGTCGGGATCATCGTCGACGAGTGGGGGACCTGGCACCCACAGGCAACGCCGGACAACGGCCTCGAACAGGCAAACACCGTCCGGGACGCGCTGGCGGCGGCGGGCGTCTTCGACATCATGCACGAGCGCGCCGACGTGGTGTCGATGGCGAACATCGCCCAGACGGTCAACGTTCTCCAGTGTCTCGTCCAGACCGACGAAGAGAACGCGTGGGCGACGCCGACCTACCAAGTGTTCGATCTGTACCAGAACCACAGCGGGAACACGGCCGTCGAGGCGAACATCAACGCTGACAAGAAGTACTTCGACGAGGAGGACCACGACGTGCCGCTGGTCTCGGCATCGGCGTCGGTCGGCGACGACGAACTGTTCGTCACCGCGTCGAACCGTAGCCTCGACCAGACCGAGACGGTCGAAGTCGAGGTCGACGAGACCTTTGGCAACCCCTCGGGAACGGTTCTGTTCGAGGAGAAGGGCTCGCGAGCGTACTCGACGGCGGACAACGCAGCCGAGTTCGAGGCTGACGACATCACCGTCTCCGAAGCCGACGACGGGCGCTTCACCGTCGACATCCCGGCATCCTCGGTCGTCGGCGTCACGTTCACGAAGTAACGGTCGGGCTACTGGTAGCCTGACTGGCGCCCTTCGCGGGATCGCCGCCGCGGCCAGCGGGACTGCTCCGGTGTCACAGTTCGGGACCTACCCGTCGACCGAACGCCGAAAAGTAATTAAACACTCCAATGCAGTCATCGTCCATGGCTAATGCAGAACGCCCCGGCGATGCGAGCGCGGCCCACCCGGAGAGGCCCCAATCACGGGCGGACGACACGGATCCGGACGGCGATGCTCGACCCGAGAACGTGAGCGTCGCGGCCCTCCGCGAGTATCTGACCGAGGTCGAAGGGAAGACGGCGACCAAGCGCATCATGGTCGGAATCAACCACAAAGAAGGGGTCTCCCAGACGGAGCTCGCGGACTGGTACGGCGTGTCCCGGACGACGATCCACAACTGGCTGAACCGCCTCGAACGGCTGGCCGACGAACCGCTCGAAAACGTGGTCTACGACGACGACCGGCCCGGTCGCCCCTCGAAACTTACCCATAGCCAGGAGAATCAGCTCGAAGAGGTCCTCGGCAAGCCACCCGCCGAAGCCGGCTACGAGGCCCCGGAGTGGACGCCCAAGCTCACTCGCACGTATATCAAGGAGATGTTCCACGTCGAGTATACGCTGAGTTACGTCCGCGAACTGCTGCACGACGCCGGCGTGTCGTGGGACACCGAAACTGACCGGACCGATCACGTGCAGGAAGCGTTCAAGCGCGGCTTCGAGTCAGCCGACGACGGCCATCAGTGGATGCACGGCTGCCGCCGCTGACCCAAATCATTTTATATCCAGTTTGCGGACTGTGTAGCGATGGGTGCAGAGATTCACGTCCACCGGCATGATCCGATAGACCAGATCGATCCGACCGTTTACGGCCACTTCGCGGAGCATCTCGGCCGGTGCATCTACGGCGGCATCTGGGTCGGCGACGACGACCGCGTCCCGACCGAGGACGGCATCCGCATGGACACCGTCGACCTCCTGCAGGACCTTGATATGCCTGTACTCCGGTGGCCCGGCGGCTGTTTCGCCGACGACTACCACTGGGAGGACGGCGTGGGGCCGCGCGAGGAGCGGCCGACACGGCGAAACATGTTCTGGACGCAGGGCCGCCAGGACATCCCCGAGGAGCCAAACACCTTTGGGACGAACGAGTTCGTCCGCCTCTGTGAGATGCTCGACACGGAGCCGTACCTCGCCGTCAACGTCGGCAACGGCTCGCCGTCCGAGGCGGCTGACTGGGCGGAGTACTGCAACTACGACGGCGACACCGAACTGGCGAACCGCCGCGAGGAACACGGCGTCGCGGCGCCCCACGACGTGACCTACTGGGGCGTCGGCAACGAGAACTGGGGCTGTGGCGGCCGCCTCAGCCCCGAGGAGTACGCCGAGCAGTACCGTCGCTACGCCACCTATCTCCGCAGCTTCAACGGGATGATGAGCGACGCCGAGATGGAACTGATCTCGGTCGGGCACATCTCCGAGGACTGGAACCGCCGGTTCCTCGATGCGCTCGCTGAGTGTTCCGAGTGGGTCGAGAGCCCGTATGAACTGATGGAGCACATGTCGGTCCACCGGTACTACGAGGCCGGCGGCGACACGGAGTTCGACGACGAGGAGTACTACCGCCTGCTCGCCCGCTCCCGGCTGGTCGCTCAGGACATCGACGACGCCGTCGAGACGCTGTCCGTGTTTGCGCCGGACCACGACATCAGCATCGTCGTCGACGAGTGGGGCGTCTGGCATCCCGAGGCCAAAAACACCAACGGCCTCGAACAGGCAAACACCGTCCGTGACGCCATCTCCGCCGCCGGAGTCTTCGACGATTTCCACGCGCGGGCCGACGTGGTGTCGATGGCGAACATTGCCCAGACGGTCAACGTCCTCCAGTGTCTCGTCCAGACCGACGAGGACAGCGCGTGGCCGACGCCGACCTACCAGGTCTTCGACCTCTACAGGGACCACATGGGCGCAACGTCGCTGGAAACGGTCGTCGATGCCGAAACCGAGACCGTCGAGGATGAACCCGTCGATGTGCCGCTTGTCAGCGCCTCCGCATCCGAACAGGACGGCGAGGTGTTCGTCACGCTGTCGAACCGAGCCCTCGACGGGAGCGAGGCCGTCGAAATCCACACCGACCTCGACGACGCCTCGGTCGTTGAATCAGCGGTCCTGTTCGACGATCAGGAAGTCAGCGAGCACTCTACCGACGACACCGCCGACACGTTTGAAGCCGACGACATCGGGGTCGAGAACCACGGCGACGGCACAGTAGTGGTCGACGCACCGGCCAGCTCCGTGGTGAGTGTGACGCTCGAATAGCGGGGTTCAGATGGCGGTCCGGCGCATCCGTTTCGGTTTCCATTTCCGGCAAGCGTCGGTGCCCGAACGCACCGACGGCAAGACCCTATCTATATCACCATCTAGCTGCAGGGATGGGATATGCAAACGGAAGTCCACGTGGCGCGGCACGACCCGGTCGGGCGGATCGACCCCAACGTGTACGGCCAGCTCTCCGAGCATCTCGGCCGGTGCATCTACGGGGGGATCTGGGTCGGCGACGACGACCGCGTCCCGACCGAGGACGGCATCCGCATGGACACCGTCGAACTGCTGCGGGACCTGAACACGCCGGTACTGCGGTGGCCCGGCGGCTGTTTCGCCGACGACTACCACTGGACGGACGGGCTGGGACCCCGCGAAGCGCGGCCTCGGCGACGGAATATGTGGTGGACGCAGGGGCGGGATAACGTCCCCGAAGAGTCCAACGCGTTCGGAACCGAGGAGTTCATGCATCTCTGTGAGATGCTGGGGACGGAGCCGTACTTAGCCGTCAACGTCGGTGCGGGCAACCCCGACGAGGCCGTCGACTGGGCGGAGTACTGCAACTACGATGGCGACACGGAGCTGACGCGGCTCCGGGCGGACAACGGCAGCGAGGAGCCACATAACGCCACCTACTGGGGGATCGGCAACGAGAACTGGGGCTGTGGGGGCCGCTTCAGCCCCGAGGAGTACGCCGAGCAGTTCCGCCGCTACGCGAACTACCTCCGGGGATTCGACCGCGTGATGGCCGACGAGTCCCTCGAACTGGTCGCCTGCGGACACATCACGGATAGCTGGAACCGGCGGTTCCTTGAACACCTCGCCGAATGTGTCTCCATCGGCCAGGGGACGGTGTACAACCTGATGGACCACCTGTCAGTCCACCGCTACCACCACGCCGGCAGCGATACGGAGTTCACTGACGACCAGTACTACCGCCTGCTGGCCCGGGCGCAACAGGTCGGCGAGGACGTAGACCGGGCGGCGGAGGCCCTCGAACTGTTCGCCCCCGGCACCGACATCGGGATCATCGTCGACGAATGGGGCGTCTGGCATCCGGAGGCGGTGTTCGACAACGGACTCGAACAGGCGAACACGGTCCGTGATGCACTCTCCGCCGCCAGCGTCCTCGATGACCTCAACGAGCGCGCCGACGTGGTGACGATGGCGAACATCGCCCAGACGGTCAACGTCCTCCAGTGTCTCGTCCAGACCGACGAGGACAGCGCGTGGCCGACGCCAACCTACCAGGTCTTCGACCTCTACAAACGGCATATGGGCGCAACCGCGCTCCGGACGGTCGTCGACAGCGAGGTCCGCGCGGTCAAGAGCATCGGGAACGAGTTCAGCACCGACGGCGAACACGAGGTCCCGCTGGTGACCGCCTCGGCCTCCGAGCGGGACGGTCGGGTGTACGTCACGCTGTCGAACCTCCACCGGGACGACGCCCGCGAGGTCACCGTCACCGTCGAGAGCGATGACGTGAAACTCGACGACGCACAGGCGCTGTTCGGCGGCCTGCCCGCGGACCTGTACTCGACCGAAACCAATGCCGAGCGGTTCACGCCCGAGCGAATCGAACCGGAGAACCACGGCGACGGCACGGTCGTCGTTGATGCGCCGGCCGGCTCCACGCTGGGGCTGTCGCTCCAGGTGTGAGATCACAGGAGGTCGATCATGCGAAAAGCCGCCGGGGAAACGGGAATATAGTAACGAGCCATCCATATCCTCCGAAATACCGTTGGATAGGACAGAAGCACCTCTTATTCTCCCCAAAGCGGTTCTATATTGAGTGTTTTATACCTATGAGAATATATTTCTCAATTCATATCGTCTATTCCTTTATTTTACATTCGTAAATGAGAATCTGCTCCCAAATCGGTATTTTCAGTTATATTCATGCACGCTACTGTCAGTACATACCGTTATTCGAGAAAGAGCAGGCGATAGAGAGCGGCCGAGTTATAGATGTGTTACTCTATTGTGCGCCGCTGGCAAGGTTCAAACCGCTCTTGTGTTGCTATTCGCTCGTCATGTCCGTTCCTCGCAGAATAGCGGGCGGCGAGGGATTTGAACCACGGTCGTTCCGCTTCGCTCCACTCTCTGATTCAAATCCTCGGACCGCTTTCACGGCTCACGTTCGTTCGCCGAAAAACGGGCGGCGAGGGATTTGAACCCCCGACCATCTGGTCCGGAACCAGGCGTTCTGTCCGCTGAACTAGCCGCCCGCAAAATACGGTATCAGGCAGTCCGTCTTAACGGTTATGAACCCCAGCGTCAGGGCGACTCGCCGGTTTCGAGTGTGAAGTCGCTGGTCGGATAGGCGACACAGGTCAGGCAGTACCCCTCTTCCATGTCGTCGTCCATCAGCGAGTCGTTGTTGCTGTGGCGGATGTAATCCTCAGCCGGGCCGTCCTCGATGTGGCCGGCACAGGAGATACACTGGCCCTCGCGGCAGGCGTAGGGGAGGTCCCAGCCTTCCTCTTCGCCGGCGTCGAGAAGCGGCTCGTTGTTGGCGACTTCGATCGTCGTGCCTTCCTTGGCGAATTCGATTTCGTAGTACTCGACCTCGTCGTCAGCGATATCATCGGGGTCGAAGCCTGCGTCCTCCTCTTCGGCCTCCTCGCCTTCGCCGAGTTCGCCTTCGGCCTCGCCGGCCGGAATCGCTGTGGCACCGCCACCGCCGATAGAGCGGTTGTACGGCTCCGGAAAGTCCGTCTCGGGGACTGTCGCGGCCCGCTGCTCGAGGACCTCCTGGGAGATGTCTTCCGGTGCCTCCCAACCGGTCCCTTTGGCGTAGTGGAGCGCGACCACTATCAGGGTGAGCGTGGCCCCGGCGGCGAGTCCAACGAGTTCTACCATGTGTCCGGCTATGGAATACTGGTTTAATTAGCTGTTGTTTCAGCGCGCAAACGCCGCCGACACCGCTGGACGGGGCAGCCCTCGGCCAGAGCGGGACACGAAAATCCAGCCGCTACGAGTAGACCCTACTCGCGGCGCGGGACATCGTGACGGCCGAAGCCGTACCGGAGTCGGCTGGCGAGCCGCCGCGAGAACCGACCGTCGTCGGCCCGCGAGCCGAACCGCTCGGCCAGCGCCTGGTAGATGAGCGGCACCGGGATCTCCTGTTCGAGCGCCTCCTGAACCGTCCAGGTCCCGGTCGACCCGCCTTCGACGCGGTCGGCCACGTCCCCGAGGTCGTTGCCCTCCTCGCGGAACGCCTCCTCGCAGAGTTCCAGCAGCCACGAGCGGATGACGGCCCCGTTGTTCCAGGTGTTGGCGACTGATTCCAGATCGAGGTCGTACCGGCCGTTTGCCAGCAGTTCGAAGCCCTCGCCGTAGGTCTGCATCAGCGCGTACTCGACGCCGTTGTGGACCATCTTGACGTAGTGGCCGGAGCCCGCCGGTCCCATCCGGTCGTGGCCGTCGGGGCCAGTTGCGACGGCGTCGAAGACGGGGACCAGTTCGTCGTAGGCCCACTCCGGGCCGCCGACCATCAGCGAGAAGCCCAGTTCCGCACCGGCCGGGCCGCCGGAGGTACCACAGTCGAGATATGCAGCAGCAGTCGATTCGGCCCGGCGGACTGAGTCCTCGAAATACGAGTTGCCGCCGTCGACGACGATGTCCTCGTCGTCGAGTGTCGAAGCCAACTCGTCCAGCGCGGCGTCGACCGGGTCTCCGGCCGGGACCATCAGCCAGATGCGCTTCTCCGAACCGAGTTGCTCGGCGAGGTCCTCGATTGAGGACGCAGGGCGAGCCCCCGCGTCGGCCGCGTCGGCGACGCTCTCCTCATCAATGTCGAAGACGACGACTTCGTGGCCGGCTTCGAGTACGCGGTCGACGACGATGCGGCCCATGCGTCCGAGTCCGATGACGCCAAGTTCCATACCGGGGGGTCGCCGACCGAACAGGTAGGGGTTGCGGTTCGTCGTACTGTTGGTCCTGCCTTCGTGTAGCTATCCGCCACCACGAGGAATGGTCCGCATGTGAGTACAGCCGACAGTATCCGGAAAAGCGCGGCACGAACACCAGCCGTGCCGTCGTCAGTCATGGTGCCGTTGCCAACCGGCTGTCGTGGGCGTGGAGAGAGTTCCTGCCACGAGTTCTGTCCCGTACTGCACAGGTAATTCCCGTTCACGGACGCAAAAAATACACGGAATACGCTCAGTGCAGACGGTGCTGTCCGGCGATCACCGCCGTTTTGACCCGGCCGCCCCTGGTGGAAATATGGACGATCGCATACGCGAACACGCCCGGACCCTCGTCGACTGGAGCGCTCGCATCGAAGCGGGCGACGACGTGGTCGTGGCCGTCGAGGACGGTGCCCGCGACCTCGCAGTCGCCGTTGCCGAGCAGCTCGGCGACCGCGGCGCGAACCTCCTGTCGACGTACCAGTCCGACGAGCTCACGCGGGCCTACCTCAATGCCCATGACGGATCATTCACCGAGGACCCCGAGTACGAACTGGCGCTGTACGAACGGGCCGACAGCGTGCTGTTCCTGAAAGGGTCGAGAAACACCACCGAGACGGCCGACGTGGACAGCGACCAGCGGCAGGCGTATTCGACGGCTCGACAGGCAATCAGGGAGGCCCGTCTGGATACGGACTGGGTGTCGACCCAGCACCCGACGCGGGCGATGGCCCAGCAGGCCGGGATGGCCTACGCCGACTACAAGGACTTCGTCTACGACGCGACGCTACGGGACTGGGAGGCGCTGGCGGAAGAGCAGGCCCAACTGAAGGACATCCTCGACGACGGCGAGCAGATCCGAATCGTCGCCGACGGCACGGATATCACGCTGTTCATCGACGGCCGCATCGCCGTCAACTCCGCCGCCAGCGTGGCCTACGACTCGCACAATCTCCCCTCTGGCGAGGTGTTCACCGCGCCCTACGACACCGCCGGCGTCGTCACTTTCGACGTGCCGATGACGATACAGGGCCGCCGCGTGAAAAACGTTGAGATGACGTTCAAGGACGGCGTCGTCGTCGACTGGTCGGCCGAACAGGGCGAATCGGTCATCGACGACATTATCCAGACGGACGGCGGCTCCCGCCAACTGGGCGAACTCGGGATCGGGATGAACCGCGGCGTCGACCGCATCACCGACAACATCCTCTTCGACGAGAAGATGGGCGGAACGGTCCACCTCGCGCTCGGGCGCGCGTACGACGCCTGCCTCCCCGTGGGTGAATCGGGCAACGACAGCGCCGTCCACGAAGACCTCATCACGACGATGGGTGAGGGGTCGCGGCTCGAAGTCGACGGCGAAGTCGTCCAGAAAGACGGCCTGTTCCGCTGGGAAGACGGCTTCGAGGGGTAGCTGTCGCGGTACTGCTGTGGCGTTGCTTTCTGGGAGTTGCTGTCGCGGTGCCGCAGGCCGGGAGCGCCCTGCGTGGCGCGACCCGGGGAAGGGCAGGCATACGGAAGGCTGTGCTGAGGCTGTTGTGATGTACCGCGAGCGGAGCGAGCGGTTTCACTCCGAACGCGGCCCCAGGCCGCGACTCGGAGGTCGTTTTTGTACTAAATTTTTGCGAGTGGGGGTGCCCGCAGGCCGCAAAGCGGCCGAGGACACCCTCCGAAGTAAAAATTTAGATGGACAGGAACTGCGACACCAACCACTTCGTAAACGTCCCGGTAATCGCGCCGATCCACGTGAGCATCACGAAATGCATGTAGGTGTTGGCGTTGTGGCCGCCGTCGACGGTCCGGATCATCAGCGACGACAGCATCGCGCCGAACATGATAATAATAATCAGGAGGAACTCGATGAGCGGGATGTTGTAGACGCTCGTGTTGATAAGCGAAGCGGCATCAAGCCGACTGCCGGTGCTCAGATTGAGCGACATGTCGGCGAGGATGTTGACGACCTGCAAGCCGATAAAGAAGGCAAACGTCGAGGCGGCGGTCATCCCGTACAGGAGGCCAACAAGGGTCGTCGTCGCCTGTTTGCGCTTCTGACGGAGTTGCAGCACTTGGTTCATGTTCTCGGAGATGAGTTCGCCCAGTTGCTTCGGCGACCCACCCATCTCGCGGCCGATGAGGTACATCTCCGAGAAGGTCTGGATGAGGTAGGAGCGACAGTCTGCCGTGAAGAACCGCCAGGCGGCCGTCGGCTCGATACGCATGTTCAGTCGCTTGTAGAGGTTGTCGATGTTGGGTGACAGCGCACCGAAGTCCTTCTTGCGGAGGGTGCGAAGCACCGCCCCGGTGGTAGACTGCTTCGCGCCCTCGGTCGCACCGAGCGCGCGGATGAAGTTCGGGAACTCGGAGTCCCGGTCCTTGATACGCTGTTCCTCCTGCCGGAAGACGATGCCGGGAATGAGCATCGGGGTTATCGGCACGGCGGCATAGAGGGGCAGCGGGACTTCATCGAACATGAAAAGGAGGTCGTTCAGGATGATCGGCGAGATGCCAAGCATCCCGCCCAGCGTGATGAACACGAGCAGCATCGACAGCCCCACGCCGGCAGCCATCGATTTGTTGAGCTTGGACTCAATCGGCGACGGATAGTCGACCGGGTGGAACCACACCGGGTCGTAGGGGGCCATCGAGCGGATGGCGAGGTAGAAGCCGGTCTGGACGAAGACGAACATCACGATGACGGCGCTGACAGTCATCGTCGGGTTCGTGCCAGTGAGCACCGGGAGGACGACGGCGAACACCAGCGCGAACGTCATCGAGAGAATCATCGAGAGGTAGAGGTCCTTCATGACTTCCAGGCTGTCGAGTGAGCTCTTGTACACCGTCGAGTAGTGCTGGATGATCTGTTCCTGTTCGGTCAGGAGGTAGTCGTCGAGTCCCTGGCCGGCCCCAAGGGTGTATGCGAGGCGGTCGAAGAAGTCCGACACGGCACGGCTCGGGACCTGTTTCGCGCGGCGGCGGCAGGCGTCGTCGAGACTCAGGTTCCAGGTGTCGACCAGTTGGACGATTCGGTGCATCTCCATGGCCAGTTCGCCGTACTCGTCCTCTTTGGCGAGGGTCCGAAACACCTCCATCCGGTCGATCTTCGTCGTCGCCAGCACGGTCATGTGCGTGATGAGCAGATGAAACCGGTTGTTGAGTTCGCGCTTGCGCTGGCTCAGGAGGATCTTCGGGTAGAAAATCGCCGAGGCCATCACCAGGAAGCCAAGCAGCGGGATAGGTGCCCGGACCGCGAAGGGCTGGTTCAACACCAGGGCGACAACCGTCGAGATGACGAAGAAGGCGACGGCCGGCAGCAGGATCATGAAGAGATACCGCTCCAGCGGGATCGGCATCTGGCGATAGGATTCGACGAGCGACTGTATCGTCTCGGTGATCGTCAGGTCGATGTCGCTCTCGGCTTCGCCCTGTGCCATCGTTAGTCGGGTCTGGCGATGTTGAACGGGATCCCTTCGACGCCGTCACGCTGGAAGTCCGAAATGAAGTCGTTGACTTCGTGATACCCCAGAATTCCCTCCTGAATGGCCCGCTCGATCATGTCGGCGCGGAACTGGAGGTCGTCGTAGATGTCACGCGTGTCCTCATACCCCAGAAGGGTCGCGATCTGCTCTTCGAGGACGAAGGAGTTGTTCATCCCCTGGAAGATGATCTCGTCCTCGACGGGGTCCCAGTTGAACACCTGCCGGGTGACGACACCGTCCATCTCCTTGGAGTACCCCTCGATCTCCTGCACGCTGGTCACGCGGCGCAGGACCTGATCGCCCTGTTTGACGCGGTTCTGGAACAGCGCCACGTCGGCCACGTCCATGAACGTCTCGGGGACGTTGATCGGCTCCCCGGTGAAACGCTGAATCATCGAGACGATGTCGCTCGCGTGGAAAGTCAGCATGACAGGGTGACCGGTCTGGGCGGCCTGGAACGCCATCCGCCCCTCCTCCCCACGAACCTCCCCCACGATGATGTAGTCGGGGCGGGAACGCAGCGCGGCGGCGACCAGGTCGAACATATCGATGCTGGTCCCCTCGTCTTCGCCCTCACGGGTGAGGAGTTGCTGCCAGGTGTTGTGCGGGGGCAGCACCTCGGCGGTGTCCTCCGCGGTGTAGATCTTGGCGTCGTCGGGGATGAACGAGGTGATGGCGTTCAGCGTCGTCGTCTTCCCGGACGCCGTCTCCCCGACGACGAACACCGTCTGCTCGTTTTCCAGACAGAGCCAGAGATACGCGGCCAGTTGCGGCGACAGCGTCATCCACTTGGTAATCTGGAAGATTGAGAGGGGAACCTCGTCGCCCTGACGGATGGTGAGCGAAGGGCCTTTGAGACTCACGTCGTCGGAGTAGATGAGGTTCAGACGCGACCCGTCCGGCAGCGTCGAGTCGACAATGGGGTCCGAGTCGGAGACGGGGTCGCCCATCCGTTCGCCCATGTTGCGGAGCCACTGGTCGAAGTCTTCCTCGCTCTGCCACTCGACAGTGGTTTCGAGCATGCCGTACACGCCGTGGTCGACGTGGCACTCGCTGCGGCCGATGACGTGAATGTCCTCGTTGGCCGGGTCACGCATGACCGGCTCAAGCGGGCCGAGCCCGACGATGTCGCGGTTCAGCCGGTAGAGGATGTTCTCGTAGGTTTCCTGTGTGACCTCGACGCTGCTCACGTCAGTCAGGTTCGAGAGGCGCGTGAGGACGCCGCTGTCGCTGTCCTCGTCCCGGACCTTGGTGGTCTCTTGCAGGAGTTCCTCGATGCGGTCGTCGAACTGGGCCTCGTTTTCGGGCGCGGGCTTGTTGACGCTGCGCTGGAGCAGGCGGTTCCGGACCTTCCCGAAGACGGTCCGCTCGTCCGCGTCCAGCTCCGGCTCGATGGCGTAGTACTTCATGTCCTGGCCCACGTCGCCGTAGATATGACAGAAGATGGGGCCGCCGACCGGGTAGAGTACGTTCGGCCGGTTCGTCTCGTACTCGTCGTCGGCCTCGTCGATGAGCATCGGGAACTCACCGGTGATCTGCTTGAACTTCTTCAGGTGGTCCCGCAGGTGGGGCCGCCGTGCTGCTATCTGTCGAAGCTCGTCCGACGGTTTCGCACGTCCGTGATCTGTCATATCTTAGGTCACCTCTAGGCGACGCTCCGTGATTCGATGACGATGCCGGTCCCCGAACGCACCGAGAACCCGATCGTGTCACCGACCTGTTCGCCCATCCCCGCAAAGCGGAGGACGTTGATCTGCCGGCGCACGTCGTTGCCGACCTCGATCATCTCCAGTTCGATGAACACGTCGGCGATGGCCCGGAACGGGCCGATGGCCTCCTCGTCCAGCGTCGACGGGTCGACGGTGAGCATGATGCATTTGCCCTGTGAGATCACGTCCCGGAAGTAGGAGATGACCTCCAGGGCGGCCTGTCGCTCCTCGTTTTGCCGGACGAGGGCCTCGAACTTGGGATCGTTCCGGAGGATGGCGTCGAAGGTGTCGATGACGATCACGTCGGCGTCCCACATCACTTCGGCCTCCATCAGTCGCTTGAGGAGTTCCTTCCGGTCGGTCTGGTCGTCGCCGCCGGTGAGCGCGTTCGACTCGCCGATATCGGCGTGGAGGAACAGCACGTCCTCGTCGAGGATGTGGTCGACCATGTCGTACGACAGCGAGTGCATCTGATCGAGGAAGCTCCCGACGGTCAGCTCCGTCGAGAGGTAGGTCACCTCGTGGCCCTCTTCACAGAGGCCGTAGGTGAACCGCTGGCTCATGGCTGATTTGCCGGCTCCGTAGTCACCCTCAACGAGGATGATACTTCCCGGCGGGATACCGCCGCCCAGTTCCTTGTTCAGTCGGTCGTGCTCGTCCAAGCCAAGCGAGAATAGGTCAGTACTTGCGATACTCATTTGTGGAACTCGAACACCTCCTCGTCGCCGTTGACGATGAGTTTGATGCGGTGGTCACCGTCAGCCAGCGACTGCGCGATCTCGATGCGGACGACATCGCCGGGCCGCCAGCTGTCTCCCCCATCGGGCTCCAGCGTCACCGTGTAGTCGGTGGCGAAGGCGCCGTCAACGAACAGATCCATCTGCCCGGGGACTGGCGCTAACGTCTCTGAGCCGGTATTTTTGACGTGGATCGTGATCGTGTCGCCGGTGCTGATGGTGTTGCTACCGCTGTCGGAGATGATTTCAATGTCGCTACGCACGTCGCTGCTCACGTCCAGCCCCTGTTCGGCGACGGCGTTGCTCAGCTCGCCGATACTGCTCGTAAAGACGCCGGCCACGCTCGCGGCGATGGCCATCGACGCGATGAACAGGATCAGGTGTGACACGGAGACGCTCGCCATGTTAGGTCACCACCATCGTGTCGGCGACACCGTTTTCCGTGACGATTTTCACCCGGTCGGGCTGACTGATCGAGGAGACGGTAATCTCTAACCGCTCCTGTGACGCCCAGATATCCGTCGAGCGCTCGTCGTCGACAGTCGTTTCGTAGCCCGAGAGGTAGTCGTTGTCGACCAGGAGATCGGTTTCTTCCACAGAGAGGGTCTCGGAGCCGGTGTTGTCGACGGTTACGACGAGGTCCTCGTCGCCGGTGGTGTTCCAGGTTGCCGACACAATCGAAATGTCGGTGTTTTGCTGGTCGAGCAGCCGGTCGCGCTGGTCCTCGCGGGCGTCGTTGACGCGCTCGAAGCTGTTGGCGGTCGCGGAGTAGAACATCCCGAAGCCGATGAACGCGGCCACGAAGATGAGGGCCGCCGAACCGCTAACGCTGAATCCCATCGGAACCACCTCCACGCACCAGTTTCGAGAGCGCAACGGCGTCAGCGCCGCTGTCACTGTCGAGCTGCGAGATGTAGTGCAAGCTCTCCGTGTGGTGGTCGATAGATAGCCCCTCCCCGGTGTCGCTCACGTCGTCGAAGCCCCGGAGGTACTCCTTGAGCTGGTCGGCGACCGACTCGTCGATCCAGTCGATGGTCTCGTAGTAGTCGATGGCCCGCGCCGTCTCGCGGTAGCCCGAGCGCTGGACCAGGAACTCCAGCCACTCGACGACGATGAGGTCCGCCGCGAACCCTTCCGGCATCGTCGAGAGGTACGGCTTGCCGTCGTCATCAGCGGCCGCGTCGGAATCGCTGTCTGCCGTCGATCCCTGGTCGCTGTCAGTTGCGGTCGTCTCAGTCTGTGTCGTCGCGGGCTCTGGATCCGGCTCCGGTTCGGGCTCAGGCTCCGCGACCGGCTCTGGATCAGGCGCTGGCTCCGGCTCGGGTTCTGGTTCTGGTTCGGCCGCCGCAGCCGCTTCACCCTCGTCAACTCCGTCGTCATCGAGGACCTCGTCGAACAGATCATCGTCTTCCAGCGCGTCCGCATCGTTGCCGTCGTCCTCGGCGAGTAAGTCGTCGTCCTCGTCGGCCAGCAGATCATCGTCCTCATCGCCAAGCAGGTCTTCGTCGTCCGCTTCGCCCTCGGGTTCCTCGCCCTCGGCCCACTCGGCGTCGCCGGACTCGTACTCGTCTTTGAGTTCCGCGAACGACTTGCCGCCATCGCCGTCGTCGCCGTCCTCGTCCATGCTCTCCCCGTCGTCCATGCTCATCCCATCGTCCATACTCATGTCGTCCTCCGTGTCGTCGAAGTCGTCAAATTCCTCGTCGAACGACCCGCCATCGTCCTCGAAGCCGCCCATGTCGTCGCCGTCGTCGTCGGGGAACATGTCGTCGACGCCGCCGTCGTCCATGGACATGTCACCACCAGAGTCCTCCGTCAGATCCTCGTCGAAAAAGCCCTCCGCGTCGGCGTTGGCGACATCGTCGTCGATATCCTCCTCGGTCTCGTCGCTCCCGTCGTCGTCGAACAGGCCGAAAGAACCCCCACCTTCCATGCCGCCCATGCCGCCGTCGACATCGTCGGCGAAGGGGTTGACACCGCGGGTGACCATCTCGTAGATATCGAGCAGCTTCCGGACGTTCTCCTCGGTCTCCTCGACGGATTCGGAGATACTCTCGTTTTCCGTCCGGACCGTGTTGACCGTCGAGGAGAGGCTGCCGACCTCGTTTTCCAGTTCGTCGAGGCGGTGTTCCAGTTCATCGGTATCGGGGCCGCTGGCGTCCTCCATGTCGCCGAACTCGTCGTCGCCGAACCCGCCCATGTCGTCGCCGCCATCGTCGAGCCCACCGAGGCCGCCGAGATCATCACCGCCGCCACCGCCGTCATCGGCCATCAGGCCGCCGCCGTCGGCCATTTCATCGCCACCGCCGCCGTCGCTCGCGTCCCCGCTCTCGTCGTCCGACAGGATCGAGTCGAACATGTTCTTGATGCTCATACCGACCAGCCCGCCAGTCAGCAGGACAAAGAGGACAGGAGCGAGTCCAACCAGGTCCGGCGAGACGGCTGGGGCCAGTGGCACGAGAGCGAGACTACTCATCTCCTCGAATTTAGGCTACTTCTACTCTTGAATATTCCCCTTAGCGTATCATATTTGATAATAATAAGCCATTTTCCCAATCGAGATTTGCTAAATAAACTATCCAAGTACTAGCTGATTACATTTTAAATTAATTTCGGGGCGTGAGGTGGAGAACAGAGCCGCGCCGATGCGCCCCCGACAGACGGGCGGCAGCCGTCCGTCTGACGCAGACTGAGCCTGTCTGACGCCCAATTTCACACAGTAGCCGAGAAATGAGATCGTCCGCACCACTCACAGCGTGATCGATTCGGTGTTCGCACTCTTGACAACGAGGTTGCCGGTGTCGGCTTCGAGTTTGACCGAACGGCCGTGGTCACCGCCGAGGTCCTCACCGACGACGGGCACGCCGAACGCTTCGAGCGTCTCGCGCACTTTCGCCGCGTTGCGCGAGCCGATAGAGGACCCGCTTTCGGAGAAGTCGAGCATGTCGCTCCCGCCGGCGATCTTGGCCTCCATCGTGCCCGTCGACGCGCCGGCGTCCTCCATAGCCTCGATGAGTGCCTCGACGCCCGTGTCCGCGAACTTCGCGCTGTTCCCACCGTCGATGTCAGCCGCCGACGGAAGCATCACGTGAACAAGCCCGGCGACCATGCTACGTGTGTCGTGTATCGCGATACCGATACAGGAGCCCAGCCCGCTGGTGGTCAGCAGGGCCGGCTCAGTGGTCACTTTGTACTCAGCGATACCGACTTTGATGCGCTCCGGGGTGCTCTGGGCAGCACTGTCCGTTTGGCTACCATCGTATACTTTCATTATTTGAAGATCTGTTCCACGTCCGCGCTCGTCTCGTCCGCCCGCTCGACATCGAGGTCGTCGAGGGCGGCGCGCAACTCTTTCTCGTTGGGCAGGGCGTGAATCTCAGCCTGAAACTCGATGTCGTCGGTCCGCATCTCGGAGTCGATAATAAAGGCGTGCTCCTGGTGCTGACCGACCTGTGCCGCCAGCGGGTCCATGATCGCCCGCCCCATGTCGTGGACGACCCGCGGCGGCGTGTGCTCGACGGAGGTCTGGAGCACGTTCGCCCAGCCGTCGACGAACCCGCTCGTCATGATGTTCCCCAGTTCCTCGATAGCGGCCTTGTGCTGGTCGGTCAGCTCCTCGCTGTCCATCTCGATCGGCATCATCGCCTCCGCGACGTTGATTGCCGAGACCTCGTCGAACAGCACCATGAGGTAGCCACTGGGCGTCCCGGTGAACTCCACGACCGTTCCGACGAACGTGTCCGTGCCGATCTGCTTTGGCACGTCCTCGATGGGGGCGAAGCTGATCTGTGTCACCTCCGCTGCCGTCGGGATACCGGTCATCATCTCGACGTTGTCGGCGGCCTGCTGGGTGCCGCTTGTCGTCATCTCGTTGAACGTCTGGAGCTTGTCGATGGGGATCGCATCGCCGTCCGTGTCGACGTGCTCTACCATCATCTCCGTGAGCGATTCGTACTCAGGGAGCATGTAGATGTAGAAATTCACCGATTCGTCGATCCATTCGATCTCCGATTTGAACACGAACACCTGCTGATGGTCGCCGTTCTCGGGCGCATCAGGGAGCACGTCACTACCGGATTCCTCGATGTACTCCGGCGGCGAATGGTCGATGGTCGCACCGACGTAGTCGGCCCAGCCGTCGATGAACCCGCTCATCATGATGTTGCCGATCTCCTCGATGCCGCTTCTGGCCATCGCCTCGTCGTCGCCGCTGCCGGGAATCATCTGTTCGGTGATGGTCCCGGCACTGTCCACGTCAAACGCGAGGACAGTATCGCCCTCCAGAACGCCGTCGAAGGAGAACTGGACCCCGACGAAGTCCCGCCCAGCCAGTTCCTCACCGACATCCGCTCTGTCGAGCAGCGTGATCTTGGTCACGTCGACGACGGCGTCGATGCCGGTCATCTGACCCATCGACTGCGTGGCCTGTTCCGCTCCCTCGTGAGCGAGTTGATTGAAGGTACCCAGCGACTGAATATCGACGTTCATCTATGACGGGACAACGTCCTCGATAGCCTCCATCACGCTGGGTTTCTGGAACGGCTTGGTGATGTACCCGTCGGCCCCCGCCTTCACCGCCTCTTTCATCTTCTCTTCCTGGCCGACGCTCGTACACATGATGACGTTCGCGTCGGGGCTGGAAGATTTGATCTCGTCTGTGGCCTCGATCCCGTCGCGGATGGGCATCACGATGTCCATCATGACCAGATCCGGGCCTTCCTCTTTGAACACTTCGACTGCTTCGACGCCGTTTTCGACCTCTCCAACGATCTCGTGATCTTCTTCGAGAATTTCGCGGAGGAGGTTACGCATAAACTCTGAGTCGTCAGCGATCAGTACGTCTGGCATGCTTATCAAGGCTATATATCGCGATGAGTTAGATAAAGGTGTCCCGTAAATTATCGCGTGTGATATCCGAGGGGCTAGATCGCCGGGAGATGCGTAGCGAGAACGCGAACGAAATCGAGTGCGAAGGGGCCGTACTGGAAGTACACGACCCCCGAAAGCAAGAGGTACGCCGTTGTCAGTCCCGCCGGGAGCGCCAGGCCGACCGCGACGGCTCTGGACGGAACGTGATCGGGAGCCAGCGTGCAACTCAGCACGGTACCGCCACAGACCGCTGCACCGGCCAGATTAACGAGCGCGTGGAACTGCACCGCCTCTCCCAGCGCCAGATCGAGTCCGGCAATGACAGCCAGCCCGAGGATGAGACCGCCGACGGTACTTGCAACGTACCCACCGGCCAGCCACCGCTTTGCATCCCCGACAGCTTCGTGTACAGCCGGAATCCGAACAACCCCATACATGATGAGCGGAACCGTCGGCAGTATATACCGGACAGTGAGCTGTGTGTGCAGTGGCAGGCGGCTCAGATAAATAATCGTGAAGACGGCTGCGAGGGCTGTAACAAGCATATCGGTCTGCGTTCGAGGCGAGTACCGCGAGGGGAGAACGCTCCAGTGCCGTATCCGCTGGTGGACTGCTCGGGCCAGAACGACGGGAAGCGCCGCTACCGCGCCGAACAGCGGGACGGACTCGAGCATCGTCAGTTCGATTGCCTCGTAGCTATTCGGGGCGTAGCGGATACCTGAAGCGGTGCCGCTCCGGAGGAAAATCTGAGACAATCTGCCTGGGTTCGACAATACGCCGAGACCCCGACCAACTGCTTCGGAAATAAATCCCATCACAGGCGCTACAGGACCCGTCATTCGGTCAAACAAATCAAGAAGGGGCGTCACAATCGGGGTTCCGGTGTCGCCACCTGCTCCACCAGCACCACTCCCGGTACCGTCATCACCACCACCGGAACCACCAGTGCCACCATCACTTCCACCAGACCCTCCACCAGTCCCGCCGTCAGTCCCAGAACCCCCAGTACCGCCCGAACCACTACCGCCAGTTGTTCCCCCATCACCGCCGGGATCGGGCGTGAACTCGACGTTCGCACCGCCGACAGAGGGGAGCAACCGCGGCGTTTTAACGGGGTTGCCAGATATCAGGTAGTTCGTCACAAGCATCGGGAGCGAGCCAACGAAAAGCGCGAGCGCGACGACAGCGAGATGCAGGAGGGAGTTCCGCCTGGCAGTGACAAGATCGACGAGAGCTAGCGTCGCCACCAGAAAGAACCCCTCGAAGGCGTGCGTCCAGGTGACCAGTCCGGCTGTCAGATACGCACCGGCGCGAAATCCAAGCCCGAGTCGGAATCTGGCGTCGGCGTACGCAACGCGACTCCGAGCAAACAGGTACACTGTTGTCAGTATAAGCAATCCCACCAGAACGTGCCGTTTGGGGAGCGAGGCCCAGAACCCGATAGACGAGGCGAGACCGACTGCGACACCGGCCGCCAGCGCGACCGAGCGGTCGTGCCAGAGTCCGACAAGGCGATAGAGGACGACCCCCATCGTCGCCGCCGCGAGCATCGTGGAGACCTGGAACGCAGCTATCGGAAGCGGCGTGTCCGGGAGCGCTGTCGCCGTTGCAACGCCGATCACGAACAGGATCCCGACGAGAGCGCTGCCGGCCCACAGGATCGTTCGCTCGGCAGTATCTGTGTGTCGCTGTCCGAGTACGCCGAGCTGGGACACCAAAGCCAGGGCGGTGCCCGACCAGAGTCCGAGGAGCAGCAGCCGCGGCGTAACGAACACGGACAGGGCTTGAAACGCCCAGACGAGCGGGACAGCGAAAAGGACTTGCCCGTAGTTTCGCCCGTAGAGCCTGCCGCCGGACTCGTGCAGGCCCGGCTGCGAGCCGAGTGTCAGCGTGTAGGGCGTCTCCGTGATGTGAAGCTGCCCGTTCGAGACCGCGACGAGCGTGTTGGCCGTGGTGTACGTGTCAGTGATGAAGATACCAACGCGCCAGTAGAGCCCGAAGGTCACGAGCAGGCCGAGCCAGAGAACGTAGCCGTAGCGGTCGCCGAAGACGGACTTCCCGAACCGTCGGCCCCGGGCTCCGAAACGCCGCAGGGTTTGGCTCATCGCTCCACCCGGACCGTCACGTTTTCGGTGACTATCGTCTGGTCAGTTTCGAAGCTCTGGACCCGAATCTGAACGCTCCCATTGTACGCATCCTGATCGGGTAATGACAGCGCAAGTCCTTTATCGCCGGGAGCGAGGCGGTAGGTCCCAGTCTGCCCCGCTGAAAGAATCCGCTCGTCTTCGAGAGAGACATCGAGTGCAGGAACCGAAACCTGATACAGCAACCGTGGTCGGCCGGAGACGGCGTCGACGGTCACACTGGCATCGGGCACCCGGAGATACGCCACGTCCGCACCGAACCGGCCGTCCGTGATCCGGATCTCCGTGGTGGGTACATCTACAGAACTGACGGATGCCGTCCCGTCGCCGATAGTCGTCGGCTGTGTCTTGACGGCGTCGACGCCGATAAGCGGTCCCGTCACGACGAGCGTTACCACCACAAACAGGGCAACGACTGTCGGCGGATGGCGCGGGACCATGATCTACCCTACACACTGCTGTGCCCGGATTTAAATCCCTCGTCGCTCAGAGTTCGGCCCCGTCAGCGTCCTCGACGGCCTGTAAGAGGTCAGCGATGGAATCGTCTGGCGTCAGCTGCGTCGACCGAACGAGCTGTTTGATAACTGCCGGCGGATAGCGAACCGGGACGTTCGATTCCGACAGAAGGATGCCCAGTACTTCTTCGACAGGTGTGGAACCGTCCATCTGGCGACCGTACCAGAGCATGAAACTCTCGAAGACGGTGACGATGTCGTTCGAGGTGAGTTGTTGCTGGTCGACATCGCCGTCGAACTTTGCGGTCACGTCGAAGCCGTACCTCGCGTTCGAGTCGGCCATCTGTTCGGCGAGCCACTCGTGGACGTTTGCATCGGAGAACTCGGGCGTTGACGGCTCCGGTTCGGGTTCAGGGGTCGGTTCAGACGCCGAATCCGACTGGACCTGGTTCCCGTAGGAGTCGTCAGTACGGACATCCGACGAGACGACGTAGCGACCCTCGTCGATCTCAGTGACGTGCTCGTCGTTGGCGATATCGAGCTCTTCGGGCGAGAGTACCTTGCCCTCTTCCGGATTCGGTTCGTCTGACCGCCGAGCCATACGTGCTATTGTGTGAGGCTACGGTATAACTCCGTCGCTGGTCAGGGTGTTCAAGAAAAGAAACGCGTCGAAACGAAAAGATCCGAAATCTTAGAGCGTGACTGCGGAGTTACCAGACAGGGTCTCCGGAACGACCAGGCGGACGGTCGTCGTGCCACCAGACTGGGTGTTCAGTCGGATCGTTGCCGTGGACCCCTCGGGTAGCGCATTGTCAGTGTCTTGTCCGCTCCGAATGGACTGTGCATTGAATGTCAGTCGGGCCCGGTCAGACGGGTCGTTGAGAACCTGACTATCACCGATAGAGCTGTCATCGTCTTGGACTTCATCAACACCGAAGTATTGATAATCCGCAGTCGTTGGGTCCCCTTCATCATCGACAGTCAGGTCGTACGAACCGGTCGAGTCAACCCACTGTGCGATTGTGCTTCCAATATCAATATTGGCCGCACCGGGCGCGCGCTTGACAGTTAGACGCACCGTCTCAATACCATTATCGTTTATATTTTCACCGACAGCATTGACGAGCTGGAGCCGGTTCGTCACTTGGTCACTGCTCTGTTGTCCGGTTTCCTCCGCACTGCTCTGGAGGAAGCCAGCCGTGTTGATGAGGACGCCCGCAGCAATCGCCGCCACCAGCACCATCGCGATGAACACGATGAGGGTGCCGATACCGACCTGCCCGCGGTCGTCGCCGTTCGTTAGTTCCGTTAGCATTGTTGATCCGGGTCTGTCTGACCCTATGCAACCGTTCTTTTCGTTAGTAATAATACCTCCCCCCAAATTACATCTCTTGATAATAGCGGTTTAAGCACCTGAGGAGAGTATTTTGTGGCTGAAGAGGGTGTGAATCAAGGTTTGTGGCTGAGTCTGCCCTGGTAGTCGCTAGAAATCATATTTGAGACAGTCTGAGCAGAGCTATCAGCGGTAGAAATGAGAGTGCCGCAGTAATCTTACCCTACCTACGGGCGGGCAGTCAATGGACGGTGGCCGCGTACGAAGAGAGTGACTGAGGCGATTACAGGCATGTTCGGAGGATAGGTCGTCACTCGTACGTGACAAGACTGTACATCACGAACAGATAGCCGAACGTCGTGAGGCCGCTGTTAACCAACAGCAGCGACCGCACGCCCTCGAAGTCGTTGATAAACGCACTAATCATCGTGGCGGCCGCCCCCGCAATCGCCAGCGAGAACCCGACCGAGAGGTGGAGCATCGCCTGTCGGGACGTTTGGACGTACGCCCGCATGGCCATCCCGACCATTGTCAGCCCCGCCACGACGAACACCAGCGTCGAAATGGCGTAGAGAAGTTCTATCATCAGTCCTGTGCATGGCTACAGCGAACCCGGTATTAAATCCACGCTCGAAAATATCTCTCGTGATAACGCCTGTTTGAGCCGCTCTACCGCTCGGAAAGGGTCCGCCACGCCTCGTCGAGCTTGTTGGTCACTTCCGACCGTTCCTCGATGTGGACCGTTAGTTCGTCCTCGAAATCGACTCTGACTTCGTCGACGTTCCGCCGGTACACCTTGATACGGCGGCGGTCGTCGGAGAGGATATTGTCGTGGAGTTCCAGAAGGTTGTGTTCTGTCAGTTCGTCGATCCGTCGGTAACACGTCGCAATGGGGATCCCGAGTTCGTCGCTGAGTTCCTGTGCGGAAACCGGTTCGTCCGTCGCATCGAGAATCTCGGCGCTGTATTTATTGCCAAGCGTCTGAAGAATCTCCCCTGAATCCATCGTTATCAAATCATAAATTCAGTCGATAATAAAGCTATCGCCTGTGATATCGAGTGCAGGGGAGACAAACATGCGTCCCGGGGCGTTCGTGCGGAAACAGCGTTCTGTGTGTCTGTACCGTCCGTTCTACGGACTAATAATGGGAGATTTTTGTTCTTAAATTGGTGATTCTTCCTCGCTCATCATCGAGAAGGCACTGGCGTTCTCGTGGACATCGATACCGCCGTGGTCGATCTCCATCGGATAGATGTCTGTCTCGATGTTCTGCTTTCGCATCTTTGCAACCCAGACGTACCGGTTGACGCCAGTGTCGGTCGGCGTCTGGATGAGGTAGATGTTGCCGTCGGTCAGGTAGTTCTCCAGTCCGATCTCGGTATCGGGGAAGACGGCCCCCTGTTCGTTGGTCATCAGCGTCGTGAGGCCACTGTCGCTGAGAATGTCGGTGAACTTCAGGAGGTACGTCCGCTTTTCCTTCTCGTTTTCGAAGAACAGTTCGAACATGGCGAGCGAGTCAAGCACCAGCCGGTCGTAATCGCCGTCTTCGAGTTCTTCGAGCAGGATGTCAAGCGAGGAAGTGAAATCGTTCTCGCGCAGGAGCACCTGCTTGTCGTACACTTTGATATTGCCGTTGTCGACGTGGTCCTGCCAGTTTTCGAAACCGAGGGATTCGGCGGCTTCCCGGAGGTCCGACTCGTCTTCCTCGAAGGAGAGGTAGATCCCTTTCTCGTCGTACTTTTCGACGCCGTTGTAGATATACTGGAGACAGAGAATCGATTTCCCGGCTCCGGGGTTACCACTTACCAGTGTCGTCGAGTTCTTTACAATGCCGCCGTTCAAGATGCCGTCGAGGCCCTCGATCCCCGTTTTAGTTTGCTCAATCATAGTTTCGGTAGGAACTGGAAGTTGATTAGATACTTGTCCGTCGGGAATGTTAAAAAGTCTTGCTGGTATGTCGCTCAGAGAACCGGAATCAGTCACCAGCGTGGACGACGGCGGGGTCCACCCAAATAACGAAACTGTCATCTCGCTTTATGACGCCCCGAATGGAACCCGCGTCGTTGGCGGGGGACTGGTCGACCTGCTCCGGCGTGACCTGGACCACCTGGTACACTTCGTCGACGAGCCACCCCGCTGCGCCCTGTTCCTCGACGATTTCGGGGTCGAAGACGATGATGCGCTTTTCCGAGCCTTCGTCCTCGATGCCGAAGACGACTTTGGGGTCAACAATCGAGGTAGTGCGCCCGCGGAGGTCCATGACGCCCCGGACGTGTGGCGGGGCGTTCGGAACGGACGTGAGTTCGCCGATGTCGACGATCTCAGTCACGTAATCGATACTCACGCAGTACGTCTCCGAGCCGAGCTGGAACTCGAGTACTTGGCCGGTGGTGGCTGACTGGGCTGCCATAGCGGTTCTTATCCACACTGTCGCGGACAGGGGCGCATAAAGGTGCCTGCTGGGCTATCAACTTTGATTACGTGGGCGGAGTATTTATTTCGGGGCCGACCGCGAATTGGAAGTAGGTATGAGGATGTCTCGTTCGCCGATGCCTCCTGTCGGACGGGAGCGTTGGTGACATGGCAGACGGTGTCCGCGCCGTAGTCGCAGACGACTCTCACTTCATGCGGAGTGTCATCTCTGATATCCTCAGCGATGGCGGTATCGACGTTGTCGCGCAGGCGCGTGACGGCGAGGAGGCGGTGTCGGCCGTCATCGAACACAAACCGGATGTCGTGACGATGGACGTTGAGATGCCGGTGATGAACGGCATCGAGGCGACGGAACGCATCATGGCGGAGTGTCCGACACCGGTGTTGATGCTGTCGGCTCACACCGACGAAAACGCCGACGTGACGTTCGAGGCGCTCGATAAGGGCGCGGTCGATTTCTTCACCAAGCCCGGCGGTGAGGTGTCAATGGAGATGTCGCGTCTGAAAGACCAGCTCGTGGAGATAGTCGTGTCCGTCGCGGCCGTCGACGTGGGCACGACGAAAAGCGGCGGGGCAAACAGCGGCGACGGAACAGGGTCGACGGCGGCCGGCGGTTCGGCCACTGACCGGACGGGGGCTGGAGCCGCGGCAGGCCAGACGACCTACGTTGCGAACCCGACGCTCGTCATTGGCTCCTCGACCGGTGGCCCGAAGATGGTCGAGCAGGTGATGGAGGGGCTCCCCATCGAGGCCGACCTCCGGGTGCTTATCATCCAGCACATGCCGGAGGGGTTCACCGGCCGGTTCGCCGAGCGGATCAACACGCGAAGCGAGTACGAGGTCCGGGAGGCCACGGACGGGGCGCGGATCGGCGGCGGTGAGGGACTCGTCGCCGCCGGCGACCGGCACATGGTCGTCAAGAACTACCGGAACGGCCGACTGCGGACGAAGCTGACACAGGACGAGCCGGTCAACAGCGTCCGCCCGGCGGTCGACGTGACGATGCGGTCGGCCGCGGAGACAATCGACGACCCGCTCGTCGGCCTCATCCTCACCGGGATGGGCGAGGACGGTGCCGACGGGATTCGACGGATCAAGCAGGCCGGCGGCGAGACCATCGCACAGGACGAGGCCACGTCCGCGGTGTACGGCATGCCAAAGCGTGCCGTCGAGACGGGCTGTGTGGACACTGTCTTGCCTATCGACGACATTGCGGACGGCATTATCGACGCGATTACCACTGAGGTGACCTGACAATGGACGACCAGTATCTAGACGCATTCATCCGTGAAAGCGAGGAAGCGATTACCGAACTCAACAACTCACTGCTCGAACTCGAATCCGACCCCTCCGACACGGAGGCGATGGATTCGATATTCCGGACAGCCCACACGCTGAAGGGCAACTTCGGCGCGATGGGCTTTGACAACGCGGCGAATCTCGCGCACGCGATGGAGGACCTGCTCGACGAGATGCGCCAGGGCGAGATGGAGGTCACGCCGGACCTGATGGACCTCATCTTCGCCGGCGTCGACCAGATAGAAGTTATCGTCGGAGAGATCGAGGAACACGGCGAATCGGGAACGGAAACAGACGAGGTGGTCAGTGAGCTCCGCGCGGTCCTCGAAGAGGGAGCCGTCGCCGCGGACGACGCCGAACCAGCTGCGGACACAGCGCCCGCAGACAGCGACGACTCACTCACCACAGCGGTTAGTGTCGCCGATGCCGACATCGACGGAGCCACCGTTGACGGGCGGGTCCTGCAGGCCGAAATCGACGTTGGAGAATCGGACATGCTCGGCGTCGACTCGATGCTGGCCGTCGAGTCCATCGAGGGGCGGTTCGACATTCTCGATTCGAATCCAAGTCGGGCCGATATCGAGGACGGCGAGTTCGAGGACACGTTCGTCCTCTACCTTGACGGCCCCGACGCGGCCACCGTCGACGCCGAACTGGGGACGACTGGGAAGGTCGACAGCTTCGACGTGACCGACGTAACAGACGAACTGGGAAGCGACACGGACGCCGGCTCCGCTGCTGTCGACGATAGCGACGCGGGGTCGGATTCAGATTCGGGGCCGGACCCGGACACCGAAGAGGAACACAGCGTCGACGAGATCAAATCTGTTCGCGTCGACGTGGACCAGCTCGATGACCTCCACGGACTCGTCGAGCAACTGGTTACGAGCCGCATCAAGCTCCGCCGGGGCGTCGAGAAAGACGACCTCGACTCCACCGGCGAGACGCTGAACGAACTGGACAAGATCACGGCGAACCTCCAGAACACCGTGATGGACATGCGGCTCATCCCGCTGAAGAAGGTCGTCGGGAAGTTCCCGCGGCTCGTCCGGGATCTCGCACGCGAACTCGACAAAGACATCGAGTTCGAGATCGAGGGCGAGGACATCGAACTCGACCGGACCATCCTCACGGAAATCTCGGACCCGCTGATGCACATCCTGCGGAACTCGGTCGACCACGGTATCGAGTCGCCCGCGGAGCGCGAACAGGCGGGCAAGGACCCGACGGGCCACATCACGCTCCGGGCCTCCCGCGAGCGCGACCACGTCATCATCGAGGTCGAGGACGACGGAGCCGGACTCGACGTGGAGGGCATCAAGAACAAGGCCATCGAGAAGGGCGTTCGCTCGCCCGAGGAACTGGACGCGATGGACGACTCCGCGATCTACGACCTCGTGTTCCATCCCGGCTTCTCGACGGCCGACGAGGTGACCGACACGAGCGGGCGCGGCGTCGGCATGGATGTCGTCCACGACACGGTCTCCCAGCTCGACGGCTCGGTCAACGTCGACTCGGAACCGGGCGAGGGGACCACGGTCTCCTTGCGTCTGCCGGTGACGATGGCTATCGTCAAGGTGCTGTTCGTCAAGGTCGGCGGCGAGGAGTACGGCGTCCCGATCAAAAACGTCGACGAGATCACGGGGACAGAGGAGGCAAAGCAGGTCAACGGCCAGGAGGTCATCAAGCACAACGACGAGATCTATCCGGTCATTCACCTCGACGACACCTTCGACATCGAAGGGGAGACTGCCAACGGCGACGGGATGCTCGTCCGCATCCGCGAGTCCGAGCGCCAGGTCGCGCTCCACTGTGACTCGGTCAACAGCCAGGAGGAGGTCGTCGTCAAGCCGCTTGAGGGCATCCTCTCGGGGACACCCGGTCTCTCGGGTACGGCTGTTCTCGGTGACGGGAACATCGTCCACATCCTCGACGTGGTGACCCTATGAACAAAGGCAGCGAGCGCACCTTCGAGGACCTCGTCGAGTTCATCGGCGACGAGATGGACTTCGAATCGGGCTTTTACAACGACTCCTATCTCGACCGCCGCATCACCGCGCGGATGCGCCGGACCGACACCGACGACTACCAGTCCTACCAGCGATTGCTGGAACGCGACGACGGGGAGCGCGAGGCGCTGCTCGACTCGCTGTCGATCAATGTCACCGGCTTCTTCCGGAACCCGGAGGCGTGGGAGCGACTGCGCCCGGTCCTCCGCGAACTCACCGAAAACAACCGCACCGTCAGGCTCTGGTCGGCCCCCAGCGCCGACGGTCGGGAACCGTACTCCGCGGCGATGCTAGCGCTCGACGACCCCGAGATCAACGCCCGCAGGATCGAGATTACGGCGACAGACATCAACGCCGACATCCTCGAAGAGGCCCGCACGGGAACCTACGCGACTTCCCAGACGACGGATATCGCCGACGAGCTGGAGCCGCTAGACGATTACAGCAAATACATCCAGCAGGACGGCGACACGTTTCAGGTCCGGGACCGGGTCAAGGATATGGTCACCTTCGAGCAACACGACCTCATCCGGGGCGACCCCAAGCGGGATTTCGACCTGGTGTTCTGCCGGAACCTCCTCATCTACATCGACTCGGAGTTCAAGGTTCCCATCTTCGAGACGATCCGCGGGTCCCTCCGCGAGGGCGGCTATCTCATGATCGGCATGACCGAGACGCTGCCGACGGAGTGTCGAGATTCTTTCGAAGCGGTCGACAAACGACACCGGATCTACCGGCGAGTGTAACGACCGATGAGCCTCTACGAACTGGAACGGGACGGCAAGGCACAGGAACTCATCCGTCTCCTCAGAGAGACCGACAACGAGCGGGTCAAGACCCGCGCCGCGGAGCTACTGGGGAACTTCGACGACCACGACGACCGACGGGACGTGGTCAACGCGCTCGTGGACGCGGCCCAGAGCGACAGCGACGCGGTTACCGGCGCAGCCATCGACTCGCTGGACGAACTCGGCGACGACGCGATCACGCAACTCATCGGGAGCATGGCCGGCGTCGACCTCGAAGACGACGCCGCCGACTGGGTGAAAGCGAAGGCGTACATGCAGGTGCTCGACGCTGATGTGCCGGAGCTCCGGATGGCGGCCGCGAACGGCCTCGGCAACCTTGACCAGGCCGACGCGGTCCCGAAGCTGACCGAACGCTTCCAGGACCCCGACCCGCGGGTACGGGCGCGGGCGGCCCGGTCGGCCGGGAAGATCGGCGATTCGCGGGCGACGACCCCCCTCGAAAACGTCCTGACGGACTCGAAAGCCGCCGTCAGGCGCGAAGGGGCGGACGCACTGGGGAACATCGGGAACCGGCAGGCACTGCAGGCGCTGTTGCCACTGTACGAGGACGACGACGAGCGAGTCCGGCGCATCGCCGTCGGCGGGTTCGGGAACTTCGGCAACGACCGGCCCGTCGACTACCTCATCGAAGCCCTCTCGGACGAGTCCGCCGCCGTCCGCCGGACGGCCGTCTACTCGCTCATCGAACTCCTGTCGAACGTCCCGACCGACCAGAGCCACCAGATACGGGACACCGTCGTGGAAAAGCTCTCGAACACGGACGACCGCAGCGTCGTCGTGCCGCTGGTCGAGATTCTCGAAGAGAGCACGCAGGCGGCCCAGCGGCGCAACACCGCCTGGATGCTCGGCCGGGTCACCAGCCAGGAGGAGCGGGACCGGGTCATCGAATCGCTGGTCGATGCACTCAGCGAGGACGACCAGATGCTCCGGCAGTTCGCCGCCACCAGCCTCGCCGAACTCGGCGACGACGACAACATGGTGGAGCGGCGGCTGCTCAAGATCGTCCAGGACGACGGCGTCGACCCCGAGGTCCGCGGGCAGGCCATCTTCACCCTCGGGAAAGTCGGCGGCGAGCGGTCCCGGAAGACGCTGGACAAACTCATCGACGAAACCGAACACGACGTGGTCCGGAAGAAGGCGTTTTCGGCCATCTCGAAGCTCGGTGGCCGCGGATGAATCGTCCGAGTGGATTAAGACGGGCCAGGGCGTACACTCGAACGATAGCTGGCTAACCGATGAGTGACGGAGAACACGCACTGGTCGATACGAAGGGGAAGTTCGTCCAGGTCGTCTCGGACGGGCGCAAGCGAAACGACATCGAGTGGCTACCCGGTCGGGTCCTCCTCTCGAACAAGCGCCTCGTCCTCGCGACCAACGACGGCAAGCGGACCATTCCGCTGTCGAAGGTCAGCAGCGTCACGGCCAGCCAGATGAACCAACCTCTGGCACAGGTCGACAGCTACATGAAGATACAGGCTGGCCAGGATGTGACGCTGATCTCGGCGAAAAAGGCCGACGAGTTCCAGGAGCAACTCTACAGCACACTGCTTGACCAGACCGTCGTTATCGTCAACCATCCCGCAGTCAAGGGCGGCGTCGTCCAAGACGGCGGGTGGGAGAAGGCGCGGCTCAAACTTGACGGCGACTGCATCAATTTAGCCATCACCAGCGGTACGTTCGTCGAACTGGACATCGACGACGTAGGGACCGTCGAAGCCAAAAAGAAGACGATTCGTGGGGACGAGCGTCCCCTCCTGGAAGTCGAACACACTATCGACGGGACCAGCGTCGAGACCCACATTTCGGGCACGCCCCGCCACGTCTCGCTCATCGAGGGCTTGGTCCGGCAGGGGGAACAGCGCAACACCGCCGACGACGTGGACCTCTCCGACAAGGAGACCCAGGTTCTGATGGCGCTGTACTCCGGCATCTCGCCGTTCAAGATCCCGGACTTCGTCGACATGGAGATCGAGGAAGTCGAAGAAGTGTACGACCGGCTGATGGAGGCCGACATCCTCGAACCGGTCCGGACCCGCCGAGAGGTCCAACTCGAAGCTCGCGGGCGATCTATCGCGAGCGACGCGATGGCTGACCAGTAGCGGGACCGGTAACCCTGAATCAGCGTGGTTGCCAAAATAGCGCACCACAAAAGGGACGTATCCTCATATTGTTAGAAGGTGGCATGGAAGGGCCCGAAAGCCCCCGGATCTCGGTGTTGCACGTCGATGACGAACCGGGACTCGCAGAGACGGCGGCGGGATTTCTCCAACACGAGAACGACGGGTTCAGCGTCGAGACGGCGACAAGCGCCAGCGAGGGGCTTGCGCGTCTCGCCGAATCCGCGTTCGACTGCGTCGTCTCCGACTACGACATGCCGGAGATGAACGGCATCGAATTCCTGGAGGCCGTCCGGGCGTCGTATCCGGATCTCCCGTTCGTCCTGTTCACCGGGAAAGGGAGCGAGGAGATCGCCAGCGAAGCGATTTCGGCCGGTGTGAGCGATTACCTCCAAAAGCGGGGTGGAACTGAGCGGTACACGCTGCTTGCGAACCGCATCGAAAACCTCGTGGCCCAGCACCGCGCAGAGGCCGGTCTCCAGACGCGGGTGCGACAGCAAGCGGCCGTCGCAGACCTGGGACAGTACGCGCTGACGGGCTGTGATCTCGATACGTTGTTCGAACAGGCAATCGAGTCGGTGTCGGCGGGTCTAAACACGGAGTACAGTAAGGTACTGGAGTACCGCCCGGAGAACGACGACCTGCTGTTGCGGGCCGGCATCGGCTGGCAGCCGGGGCTGGTCGGCGAGGCGGCGGTCGGGGCCGGCGACGAGTCACAGGCCGGTTACACGCTGCAGACGGAGGAGCCCGTCGTCGTCGAGGACCTGCGTGCTGAGACGCGGTTCAGCGGGCCGCCGCTCCTGCTCGACCACGATGTCGTGAGCGGCATCAGCGTCATCATCGGAACGCCTGCGGATCCATGGGGCGTGCTCGGTACGCATACGTCCAAGCGTCGGGCTTTCACCGAGGACGACATCACGTTCGTCAGAGGCGTCGCAAACGTTCTCACGGACGCCATCAAGCGCGAACAGCTCGAAGGTGACCTCCGACGGGCGGAGCAGCGGTACCGAGCGTTGCTGGAGAACTTCCCGAACGGGGGCGTGTTCATGTACGACAACGATCTGCGATATCTTGTCGCCCGTGGCGAGGGCCTGGATGTACTCGGCCTTTCGCCGGACAACATGGAAGGGAAGACGCTCGAGGAGGTGTTCCCGCCGGAGGTCGTCGAAATACAGGAGCCCAGATACCGCGCCGCACTGGACGGTGAAAAGCAGGTCTGGACACAGGAGTACAAAGGCAGGCGGTATCGCGTGTACGCGCTTCCTGTCGAAACTGATGGCGAGGGACGTGTCGGGATGGTTGTCTCTCAGGATATCAGTGAGCCCTCACCCGGCGAGTGAGGGACCCGGTACGAGCGAAAGACGGTTCGACGCGTTTTTGAAGCGCGGTTGATTGAGAACAGGTATGGCAGAATTCACGGTCGCCGTCTCCGATCCGGAGGACGGCCACACCTACCAGATCGACGTTGACGGACAGGACGCAAACCGCTTCATCGGCCGCGAGCTCGGCGACGAGGTCGACGGCGGCGCTGTCGGCCTCGACGGCTGCACGCTGGAACTGACCGGCGGCTCGGACACCTCCGGCCGACCGATGCGACCCGACGTTCGCGGCGTCGCGACGAAGGAGATCATGTCCGACGGCGGCGTCGGCTTCAAGCCGACCACCGACGGCGAGCGAAAGCGCATCACCGTCCGCGGCCGCGAGGTCAGCGACGACACGCGCCAGATCAACGCGAAGATCACCGCCCGCGGCAGCGACGACGTGGCCGACCTCCTCGGCGACGACGACGAGTAAATCACGTGCCGGACCGCGTTCCCAGTGATCACGAAACCGTCGAGACGCATCGCGTTCCCGTCGAGTCGGTCGGCCGGACCGACCGACCGCGGGTCGTCCTGCCGACTGGTCTGGACCTCGAAGACGGCGATACCGTCCGTCTCGCACTGGACGGCGACCAGTACCACGCCGTCGTGGAGACGAACCTCGACAGCGAGCCGGTGATTTCCCACGTCGCCGACAACCGCCGACTGGCCCGCGAACGCGACGGAACGAACCGCCTCGCGGCGTGGGTTACCGACAGCGATGTCTCCCTCGGTGGCTCGGCACACCTCGACGTGGTCACCGATGGAACCGAGTACGGCCTCCGAACGCCGGGCAAACGTGTCGTCTACACCGCGACCGACGGCCCGGACTCGTCGCTGTCAGATATCGCCCGAAATCTCGATAACTGACACCGTCGGCCCCTGTTCTCACGAGCGAAGCCGATTTTTGCTGTTGATACTCGCGCGAAACGCTCAATATCAGTGCTTGTGTACACCGGGTAACGGACGAATGTCGGAATCAGTGATCGCGGACTTCGTCGGCAAATTCAACTCCGAGGTGGCCGGTCGGGGCGACCCAATCAAGGGTCGGGTCGTCCTCTCGCAAAAGCGGCTGGTCCTAGCCGCAAGCGAGGACGATAAGCTGACGATCCCGCTGGATTCCATTTTCGACATCGCTATCGGGCAGGTCCCGCCCGATCTGGGTGATTTCTTCGACTCGACGGTAACGATTGCGTTCGAGCACAACGGGAAGCGCCTCGTCGCAGCCATCGAGGCCGGCGATGAAAAGATCGAGAAGTTCGGGACGGTGCTGTTCAAGGCCGTCATCAACGGTACCGAAACGACAGTCAAGGAGCGCGCCCGCGTCGGTGGCCGCGTCACCGACGAGTCGTTCAAGACCGCGAAGTTGTTCCTGGGGCCCGGCAGCGTCGAGTTCCGGCGCAGCGACGGGTCGTTCACGATCGACCTGAAGACGGTCTCTGACTTCGACCGGAACACGCGGGAGATCAACGGCAAGGGCCGGCCGGTGCTGACGGTCCGACACATGAAAGACGGGACGGCCATGACGACGCTAGCCGCGATGGCCTCGAACCGCAAGATGTCCATCCTCGGGCGCTATCTCCGCCGTGAGTACGCCGAACTCATGGAGGAACTCAAGGATGTCGAGCTCACGAAAGACAAGAAGGAGGTGCTGGTCGCCATGTACTCGACCGGCGATATGGACGGGATGCCGCTGGCGAGCATTCTCGGCAAGGACTCCTCGCAGGTGTCGATGATCCTCCAGGACCTCGCCGAGGACGGCCTCGTGCAGGACGCCTCGGACGGGCCGACGCTCACGCCGACGGGGAAGGTCGTCGCCAGCCGCCACCTCGAAGACGTGAACGCCTGAGACCGCTTGGTGTAGCTGTTTACTACGTGGCCTCGACAATCGTACTGATCCGAGCGTTGGCTTTGAGCTTCAGCCCTGCGCCGCCGACCGACAGTGGCACGCGCGGAAGTGCTGCGACGTGCAGCGTCGGATGGGTCGCCCCGCGTTCGAGCAGTTCCGTCCGGGGCTGGAGCGTCACCGTCGCCTCGCCGGTGAGCGACTCGTTGTACTCGATGAGGTACTGGCCGCCCCGCAGCGTCCACCACTCGTAGTCATCGTCCGGATTCCGCTTCTCGCTTGTGTGGGGCGTAACTCTGGCGGCCGCCAGTTCGCCGCCGCCGAAGTCGATTCGCCCCGGTTCGACGACCTCGTACACCTCGGCGACGGTCAGGTCAAACCCAGGACTGTCAGTCTGAGTCGGTTCGTGGACGACATCCGTGACGTACTCGCCGTAGTCGGTCATGGACGACCATACCGGACGAGAGGGCCTAAAGATGTGGCTGACAGGGGCGACCACACCGCACCTCGGTCCCGGTCGGAGCGCGGCACTTTTGCCCGGCGAGTGACTCCCTCTCTGCATGACCAAACACGCGGAGTTCCTGGCCGGCGAGCGACCCGAGGACGTGCTGTTTTTCCTGCATGAGGATGCCGTCTCGAACCCTGGCGCACTTGCCCAGTACGCCGACGAAGTCGAGGACGGCCACGTCCTCGTCCTGCCGGGCGATGACGGCCGCAGTGCGTTCCAGTCGGCGACGGGCATCGACCCGATGGGGCTGGCCCAGCAGGCGATGGGCACCGACGGTGACATCGACGACGACCTGACCGACGCGCTCTGTCCGGTCGCCGAAGAAGAGCCGGAAAGCGACCACACGACACGGTTCGTCTTTGCCTTCGCCGAGGAACAGAACGAAGAGGTAGGCGGCCTCTACGCCGAGGGCGACGTGATCCACGCCTACGCGGTGTGTGCCTGCGGGGAACGGTACAGCGACAAGTGGGTCGTCGGGGAGTAGCTTACAGCAGGAACGGTTCGGCCAGCCGGACGAGCAGTGCCTTCGGGAGGCCCGTGATGGGACTGCCGTCGTGCGTGTACGGCACCCCGACCTCGTCGCGGGTGACGCCATGGCGGAGGTGCTGGACGCCGTCGAGAAGGAACCAGCAGCCGAGGAGCGCCACCGGGACGAGGACCCACGCCGGACCACCGGTCGCCGACCAGTATCCCACGAAGCCGAAGATAAGCAGTCCGAACACGACGTGGTCGGCGTAGTCGCCGACAGCGGCTTGGGCGGCGTCGACGACCAGCCAGACGCAGAAGGCGATAACCGCCGAGGCCGCGGCGTACCGTATCGAGCCATCGAGAACGTACAGCGTCACGGCAACGGCGACAGCGCTCCCGAAACGCTGTCGCACGGCCGTTCCGCGCGCTATTCGAGTATGGAGGGACTCGGGCATCACTCGAAGGTGATGCCGGAGAAGCCAATCAAGATTGCGCCACACCGGGACGATCCTATGTTCGCGGCTGACGCCGCTTACCGATCAGTGTCTACGCCCTCGTCTTCTTCTTCGGGCAGCCGCCGGAACGCGTCCACGATAGCCTGTTTCGCCACCGCTCCCTGCGTCGTCCGAGTCCACCTTTTTCCGGACCGGGTGGCTCGCTACGCTCGCCATCGCGGCCCGCAAAAACGTGGGCGAAAAAGGCCGCGCTCTCTCGATGTTCGAACGCGAGTGCTGCCGGCGTCTATCGCCCGCGTTACCGCTCCGTATCGACGCCTTCCTCTTCTTCTTCGGGCAGTCGCCGGAACGCATCGACAATCGCCTGTTTCGCAACGGCCCCCTGCGTCGTCCAGTGATGGGCGTAGTCCATCATGTCGTCGTAGATAGCGGGCTTACAGCCCGCAGCTTTCGGGTGGCCGCCGCCGTTGACCTGCTGGGCGACCTCGTGAGCGCGCTCGAAGCTATCCGTCCCGCGAATCGAGGCGGAACCGGCGGGTTTGACGATGACAGCGGCGTCCGCGCCCTGCTCGCGGAGCGCCTCGGCGACTTCGTTCTGTGAGCAGCGGCCGTAGGTGACGCCGACCGTCCACTCACCCACGTCGCGGAGTTCGGCGCGGTCGACGGCCTTCTCGATGAGCGCCTCCTTCTCGACGCGTTTCTCGTCGAGAAAGTCGTGGAACTCCGGGGAGAGGTCGGGGCCGTGATCGCGGACTGCCTCGATGTACTCCTCGGGTTCGCTCCAGTACGACAGGTCCGCGAGGTCGTCGCTGCGGGGGTCGTCACGGATCCAGAGGTCGTGGTCGCGGGTGACGGCGGCGAGGTCGGCCCACTGCTCGTCGAAGTCGTAGTCGAGTTCCGACAGCGCCACGTCGGCGGTACACACCTCTTCTGAGTCGCCGACGGTGCGCTCGACGCCGGCCGCGTCCACGTCGGCGGCGAGGTCGTCGGGCCACTGGTGGTGGTCGAACCAGACGACCCGTTCGACGCGCTCGATCAGCGCATCAAGGGGGGCGATGTCGGACTCGCGGTCGGGACAGAGGTCACAGATGAAGACGGTCGCGTCGGGATCGGCGTACTCGGCGGTCCATTCGAGCGCCTCCGTGAGTTCGTGCGGGCCGGCGGGCAGCAGCGCGCCCTCGCCGTGAGCCTCCCGGATCAGCGCGGTACAGGCCAGGCCGTCGGCGTCCGGGTCGGCGATAACGATGACGCCGGCGTCGTCAAGCGTCTCGGCGGCTTCGGCTTCGGCTTGCTCTTCCTCGTAGGAATCCGGGATAAAGAACCCCTCACCGGGGAGTACGGATTTGCGGCCGATAGAGAGACGGTCGTCGTCGATGAGCCAATCGTCCATGCCCCAGCAAGCGGGCGGGGCGTCAAGAAGCCGTCGGGTTCCGTTACACGTCCTCTCGCTCTGGGTTCGCGTCGCCTTCGAGTTGGCGGACCGTCAACACCGGCATCGAGGCCTGCCGGATGAGTTCCTCGGCGACGCTGCCCAGCAGGAAGCCGTGTTCGCCGTGGCGGCCGCGGGTCCCGCTGGCGATGACATCGGCGTCGTGTTCCTCGGCGTATTTGCAGATTTCGTCGGCCGGGTCACCCTCCCGGACGGCGGTAACGAGTTCCTCGTCGGCCTCGGCGTTGGCGGCCTCCCGGATGAACGAGAGGGCGCGGCCGCCAGTGGTTGCCAGCGCGCGCTCCAGCGCTTCGCGGACTTCTTCGGGGGTTGCCTCGACCTCACCGGTGTCGACGACGTACAGCCCGTGGACAGTGGCGTCGAAGCGCGCGGCCAGGTCCAGCGCTGCTTCGACGGCCCGCTCCGCGCTCCCGGAGCCGTCCGTGGCGATGACCACCGTATCGAACATACACCACGCATCGAAGCCGCGACTAAATACACTGTTGGTCATAGGCGAGGGCTCGGTGCATGGCACCGCCGACTCGGACCTCGGTGGATTTTTGCCGGCCGGGGTCACAGATGCGAGTGATGGATATCGACCTCGTACTCGCGCCGGTCGACGGTAGCGACCAGTCGGAACGAGCGGCCGAGTACGCAATCGCCGTTGCAGAGCGGTACGACGCCGATCTCCACCTGCTGTTCGTTATCGACGAGCGGCTCCACCGTGATATCGACAGCGGCGAGGTGAGCGCAGACGCTATCGCTAACGAACACCAGGCCTTCACCGAGAGTATTCGAGAGCAGTTCATGGCCGTCCACGACGGGACGTTCGAAACGTCGTCCGCGACCGCGTTCTCCGAGACGCGGTTGATGCAGACGCCGGGCAGCGTGGTTCTGGACGTGGCGGAAGATATCGATACGGATTTCATCGTCGTCCCGCGCGAGGAAGGCGAGGAGGCCGTCGGTCGGGCGGCGATCTACGTCATCGAATACGCCAGCCAGCCGGTACTCACCGTTTAAAATAGAATCGCCATCTCGACCTCGAAGCTCTCGGCGCTGCTCGTCTCGAACCCGACTTTCTCGTACAGCGCTATCGCCGGCTCGTTCCAGCGCTCGACCGTGAGCCAGACGTGATCGATGCCCTCGGCCTGGCCCTGGCCCAGCAGCGTCTCGACCAGCGCCGTCCCGATGCCAGCGCCCTGGTAGGCCTGTAACACGAAGATAGCCAGTTCGCGCTCGCCGTCGTTGTCCGGAACTAGCGTCGCGTGGCCGGCGACGGTGTCGTCGTGCTTGGCAACGACGTTGACACAGTCGTCGTCGAGTATCGTGTCGAGCCACTCGCGGATGGCCTCCTCTTTGACCGGCGGGATCCCCTGCGCTCGGTCCGCGGGATCAAAGTCGAGGTACATCTCGACGAGGCTCTCCGTGTCGGCGTCGTCGGCGGATACCACGTCGATAGGACGATCTTCACGGTCGGTGATCGTCCGTGGCGGCCGCGGGAACTCCCCTGCCGGTTCGTCTGGATACGTGCGGGTCATCGGATGAGAGTCACCGGAGTCTGTGCGTTCAGCAGGACGAACTCGACAATGGGGCCGAGCTGTATCTTCCCGAGCGGGGAGCGGCCACCGCCGCCGAGGACGATCCTATCGAACGCCTCGCTCTCGGCGATGTTCACCAGTTCGCTCCCCGGCGACGCGCCCTCGATGTGCCTGATCGGCGGTGCAAGCCCGCTTTCGTCGATCTGCTCTTGCACCCGCTGTTGGACCGTGTCGAGGTCGGCGTCGATGTCTTCGTTGTCGAAGATAACGATAGTCAGCTCATCCCCCGTTTCCGAGACGCGTTCGAGTGTTTCAGTCAGTGCCAGATAGGACAGTTCGCTGCCCCCGACACCGAGCAGTAGTTTCATACTCGGGCCATGTATGGCAGCGGTGAAAAAGCCACCTGGCGGACGTGTCACCAATAGCCAATGAGCGCGGGACGGCGGCGATACCCTTTTTCACCGCGGGCACGCATGCTCGGCTATGACTGAGGGTGCACCGCCGGACGAGACGGCAGACGACGGGTCGACCGGACAGCAGTCGGACGAACCGGCGGCCGCGGAGAACGGGACCGACGCTGCGGGGGACGGCCCCGCCGACTCGGCCACCGAAGGAGCGGAACCGGTCGAGTCAGATAGCGACGGGGCGGCCAGCGGCGGCGAGGCAGCCAGTCCAGATAGCGACGTGCCGGCCGACGTACAGAAGTACGACCGCTTTAAGAAAATCGAGGGCGGGACCTACGACCGCGCGAACGACTTCCTGCGGGACCGGACGTACATCACCGCCCGCGAGTGGGCTATCGCCCGCCTCTGTGCGGACTTCCGGACCGAAACAGGCGTCGAGATGACGAAGATCGGGGAGAACCTCCCCGAGCTCGTCCCGTTCATGACGGACACGTACACGCCACAGGCCGTCAACCAGGCCCGTTCGGCCTTCGAGGACAAGGTCCGGAAGGCCGGCGCGACGTTCCTCTATGGTGCGATGTGTGACTTCTTCACCGCCGAGGACCTCGACGACGTGATGTACGAGGCCACGGAAGTGGCGAAGTTCCTGCTCGAAGTCGAGGGCGTCGACCTCGCCGTCGAGGACGAGATGGAGGCCGAAGACCGGATCTCCTCGGTGATGCGAGAGGTCCGCGAGCAGTCGGCGGCGCTGCGACACGACGAGGTGTGTTGTCCGGAGTGTGGCAACGAGTTCCAGGTCGACGAGTAGACGGATGCGATGAGCGACATCGACCCCGACGCACAGCCCCCGATATCGGACCGCGAAGCGACACAGAAGGTGCTGCGGACGGACCTCGCCGTCGGCATCGGCGGGGCGGTGCTGGGCTACGCGGAGGCCGGTAGCGCCCTGGTCGACGTACTGGCGGTGGTCGCAGGGGTCGGGCTGTTGACCGCTGTCGCGGTGGCCGTCGTCGAACACGACGCGGTACCGGGCGTGTACCCGGAGGTCGTGGCGGTAGCGGCGTTTCTCGTGCTTGCAGGAGCTGTCGCCGGCCTCGTGACGCTTTCGACGGCCCCGATGACGGTCGATCTCGCCGGCGCACTCTCGGGGTTCGGGGTCGGTGTGCTCGGCAATCGGCTCCTCTACGGAGTCGTCTTCGAAGTGCCGCCGTACCGGCTGACCCGAGTCCGCGAACAGTCGTAGTCTGGCGGTCGAGGAGTCAGCTGAAATCGGGGAAGAACGGCTCGGCATCGTCGTGGGCGACGGTGACCACCTCGTCGTCGGAAAGGGGTCGAATATGGGAGTACAGGCCGTGCTCCGCAGCGACCCGTTCCAGGGCCTCGCGGTCGCTGCGGTCGTAGTACAGCGGCACGAGCACGGCGAGGTCGTCGCCACATTCCAGCGCCACGAGCAGGAACACCATCCCGTCGCCGGTCGCCCGAAACACCTCGTAGCGGTCGACGGTACGGTTCCCGAGCGCGTCGGCGACTCGCCGGAACTCGTCGCCGGGGACCACGACATCGAACCCGAGTTGTCGGCTGTCGGGCTCGTACTCGCCAGCCCGTTCGGCCATCGTCCGCGGCTCGCCTGTTAGCACCGTCACGTCGCCGGGGTGGAGTTCGAGAGTCTCGCGGCCGGCGTCGCGGTACTGCGCTGCCGTCGCCGCCATGTCGTCGATGACCTGTTCCCAGTGACCGACGACGCGGTCGAAGGGGTTCGATTCCGGGTCGGCGGGGTCGTCCATACGTCGTGTGGGACGGCCGCACCCATAAACTGTCGGCGAGGTTTCAGCACAACACTTTTGAAAGTATTTCGAGAACAACAGATAGATGCGTGACTTGTTGACACTGTCCAGACTCCGGACCCAGTTCGAGACGGACCGGGGAACGGTCAAGGCCGTCGACGGCATCGATCTCACGGTCCGCGAGGGAGAAACCGTCGGCTTGGTCGGCGAGTCGGGATCTGGGAAGTCGGTGACCGCGCTGTCTGCCATGGGGATCGTCGACGACCCCGGCCACATCGCCGGCGGACAGGTCCGCTTCGGCGCGCTGGAGACGGTCACGCGACTGGCGCGGCAGTATCCGAACGCAGTCACGACCGACGCCGACGGCTCGGGGTTCATCCACGTGGACGCGGCGACGGTCGACCGGCACGAGCTCCCCGAATCGCTGGACGCGACGGCCGACGACACCGCCTTGGCCCGGCAGTTCATTCGAGCGGCCCCGGACAAGGCACTACCAAAAGAGGGGGGCGGCCCCGTGACCGTCGAAGACGGCTACGTCGACCTGACGGCCGCCCCGGAGCGAGCGATGCGGGACATCCGCGGCGGCGACATGGGGATGATATTCCAGGACCCGATGACCTCGCTGAACCCCGCAATAACGGTCGGCGAGCAGGTCGCGGAGAGCCTGCGCCTCCATCGGTACGGCCGCAAGCGAAACGATTCGTGGTTCAACGCTCTCCGGGAGATAACTCCTTCGCTCGGTCGGGGTGGCGGCATGAGCGAGGCGGTCCGGTCGGACGTTATCTCGCTGCTGGAAGAGGTCGGTATCCCGGAACCGGCCGACCGCGTCGGTGAGTACCCCCACGAGTTCTCCGGCGGCATGCGCCAGCGCGTGCTCATCGCTATCGCGCTGGCTTGCCGGCCAAAGCTGCTGGTCGCCGACGAGCCGACGACGGCGCTCGACGTGACCATCCAGGCGCAGATTCTGGACCTCATCGACGGCCTGCAGGCCGACCTCGGGATGGCGGTCCTGTTCATCACACACGACCTCGGCGTCGTCGCCGAGACCTGCGACCGCGTGGCCGTGATGTACGCCGGCGAAATCGTCGAGGAGGGACCGGTAGAGGAAATCTTCGGGAACCCCTCGCACCCGTACACGTACACGCTGCTGGAATCGATACCCAGCGAGGAGACCGAGCGGCTGACTCCAATCGAGGGGAACGTCCCCAGCCTCATCGACATGCCCGATGGGTGTCACTTCGCCGACCGCTGTCCGTGGGCTCAGCCCGAGTGCCGCGAGGGGGAGATACCGTTCCTCCAGCACGGCCCTGAAGAGGTGTCCCACCGCTCGAAGTGCATCCTCGACTCCTTCGACACGAGCGAGTACGGCACCGGCGGCGCGGGCGTGGCCGCCCACGAGACGACGCGGACGGACAGACGGCTCATGGAAGTCGACGGGCTGAAAAAGCACTTCTCGCGAGCCGACGACCTACTGGACAAGTACATCGGCCGCGAGCCGGAGTCGGTCAAAGCCGTCGACGGCGTCTCGATGGACATCTACGAGGGCGAGACGCTGGGCCTCGTCGGGGAGTCGGGATGCGGGAAGTCGACGACCGGCCGGACCATCCTCCGCCTGCTGGAGCCGACCGACGGGACCGTGGTCTTCGCCGGCCAGGACCTCGCGGACCTCGACAAGGACGACCTCCGGGAGGTCCGCCGGGACCTGCAGATGATATTCCAGGACCCGATGTCCAGCCTCGACCCGCGGATGACCGTCGGTCAGACCATCATGGAGCCGCTGAAAATCCACGACCTGCCGGAAGACACCGGCGACGGCTCCCGCCGCGAGCAGCGAGTCGACCGGGTCGCGGAGTTGATGGAGGCGGTGGGGCTGGACCCAGACCAGTACGACCGGTATCCACACGAACTGTCGGGCGGCCAGCGCCAACGGGTCGGCATCGCTCGTGCGCTCGCCGTCGACCCTGATTTCATCGTCTGTGACGAACCCGTTTCGGCGCTGGACGTGAGCGTGCAGGCCCAGATAATCAATCTCCTCGAGGACCTCCAGCAGGAGTTTGGCCTCACGTATCTGTTCATCGCCCACGACCTCTCCGTGGTGCGGCACATCTGTGATCGCGTCGCGGTGATGTATCTCGGCGAGGTGGTCGAAGTCGCCGACACACCGGACCTGTTCGCCGACCCGAAACACCCCTACACGCGGGCGCTGCTGTCGGCGATTCCCGAGCCGGACCCAACTGTCGAAGCCGACCGGATCCTGCTGAAAGGCGATGTGCCCTCGCCCATCGACCCGCCCTCCGGCTGTCGGTTCCGGACCCGCTGTCCCGAGATCATCCCGCCGGACATCGACATCGAGCAGGAGACCTACCGGGAGGTGATGGACTACCGACAGCGGGTGGAAGACGAAGCGATTTCCCTCGACGCGGTACAGGCACAACTCCAGTCGGACGGCGACGCCGCAGCAGCGACCGACGGCGGGGCGGACCTCACCGAGCCGACCGATGACGCGGTGGCGGTGTCGGTCTTCGTCGACGCGATGTTCGACCGGTTCTTCGAGACGAACCCGACCGGTACGAACCGACGCGTCATCGAGGACTCGTTCGAACGCCTGGCAGCGTCCGACTGGGAGGGCGCGGCCGAACTCCTCCGGGAGCGGTTCGAAAGTGTCTGCGAGCGACGCCATCCCGAACTGCAGTCGAGTCCGCATCCGGCGGCGTGTCACCTCTACGGGCAGCCGAACAGTGACCGCGAGTAGGGAGTATTACTCAGCTGCACACCCTCCGTATTCAGTATAATGTATATTTATCTACCTGTCCAGTACTGTTATATTCAGTCTGGTTGAATGGTACCGTATGTCATCCGACAGGCAGATAGACAGGCGGAGTTTCCTCACGGCGGCGGGCGGTGCCGCGGCGGCCGCAACGCTTGCGGGCTGTTCCGGTGACGGTGGCGACGGGACCGACGGCGACGGTAATGGCGAGAGCGGCGGCAACGGCACTGATACAGGCGAAAGCGGCGGTGACGGAGCGAGCGATCAAACGCTCGTGTACGCCCGCGGCGACCACCCCGAGAACTACGACCCACAGCAGACGACCAGCGGTGAAGTCGCGAAGGTCACGAACCAGATATTCGACACGCTCATCCAGTTCGCTCCGGGAAGCGGCGGCCAACTGGAGGACGCGCTGGCGACCGACTACTCCCTCGACGGCACCACGGCGACGCTGACGCTCCGGGAAGGCGTAACCTTCCACAACGGGGAGGAGTTCACGGCGTCGGACTTCAAGGCGACCTGGCAGCGGTTCACCCAGAGCGGCTACCAGTACTATCTCGGCGACGAGACGCGGTCGGGGTACGGCCCGTTCACGCTGGGCGACTGGATCGAGAGCGTCGACGCGAGCCAGGACTACGAACTGTCAATCGAACTCACACAGCGGTACGCGCCGTTCCTGCGGAACCTCGCGATGTTCGCCGCGGCCGTCCTCTCGGAGGCCCAGATCGAGGCAATGGGCGACAATCAGGCGGACCTCGGAACCGAGCCCGTCGGGACCGGTCCCTTCCAGTTCGACACGCTGGACAACCCGAACGAACGCATCCGGCTGACGGCCAACGGCGACTTCTGGGGCGACGGGCCGAACGTCGGGACGGTCATCTTCAAGACCATCACCGAGAACAGCACCCGAGTACAGGACGTTATCAACGGGGCCTCACACATCACGGACAACCTCGACTCGTCGGGCTTCCAGCGCGCCGAGGAGAGCGGGACGGCGACGCTGTTGCGGAAGAACGGCATCAACCACGGCTACATGGCGATGAACATGGCCCGGTTCGAGCCGTTCCGGAACCGGACGGTCCGGCGAGCCATCGCCCACGCCGTCAACACCGAAGCCATCGTCAACCAGATTTACCAGGGCTTTGCCACGCAGGCCTCCCAGCCGCTCCCGCCGGACGTGCTCGGCCACAACGACGACCTCGACCCGTATCCGACGGACAAGGACCAGGCCCGGTCGATGCTCGAAGAGGCCGGCTACGGCGACGGCTTCGAGTTCGAACTCGCGATGTTCTCGAACCCCCGTGGGTACAACCCCAGCCCGGTTCAGACGGCGAACCAGGTCAAATCCGACCTGGAGGACATCGGCCTGACGGTCAACATCAACCAGTTCTCCAACTTCGGGCCGTACCTGGACTACACGTCCGCCGGGCGACACGACGCCTGCTTCCTCGGCTGGTACACCGACAACGCCGACCCGGACAACTTCATGTACGTCCTGCTGGACCCGAAAGTGTCGATGGACGCCGTCCCCGACGGGCAAGACTGGGTCAGCTTCGACACGGAGGGGTACTCGACGCTCAACGTCTCCGGGTGGGCCAACAGCGAGTACATGGAACTCGTCCGGGAAGCCCAGCGGACGTACACCGAAAGCGACCGCGAGACGATGTATCAGGAGGCCGCCCAGATCGCTCACGACGAGTCCCCGTGGGTGTTCATCGACTACGCCGAGACGCTCCGGGCAGTCAACGAGGCCGTCGTCGCGGATTCCTACACCGTGAGCTCCGTTGGCGGTCCCTACCTCAACACGGTCGAACTACAGTAGCGTCACCTGCCCCCGAATGAACCCGACACAGTTTCTCTTCAGGCTGGTCGAACCGGTGGTGCCGCCCCGGTTCGTCATCAAGCGGCTGCTGTTGCTCGTCCCGGTGCTGTTCGGCGTGGCGTCGGTCGTGTTCGCGATTCTCCACCTGGCCCCGGGGGACCCCGCCATCGTCATCGCCGGCCAGCGGGCCTCGACCGAGCAACTGGAACAGATACGGCAGGAACTCGGGCTGCGACGGCCGCTGTGGGAGCAGTACCTGAGCTTCCTGTGGGACGCGGCGCGGTTCGACTTCGGCCAGTCCTACAGCATCAGCCGCGGGAACTCCGTCCGGTCGGTCATCTCAGACCGGCTCCCAATCACGCTCGAACTCGCAATTTACGGCCAGGCAGCAGGCATCCTGCTCGGGCTGCCGCTGGGCATTATCTCCGCAGTCAAGCAGGATTCACTGACGGACCACATCACCCGAATCGGGGCGCTGACCGGTATCTCGGTCCCGATCTTCTGGTCCGGGCCGCTCCTCATCCTGCTGTTCTCGACGTATCTCGACGTGTTCCCGACCAGTGGCCGCATCAAATCGACGCTATTCCTGCCCGACACCTGGACGCTGTTGGGCCGTGAACTGCCTCTGACTGGGATGATAACCGTCGACACTATTCTGCTCGGGAACACCGAAGCGTTCCTCTCGGCGATCCATCACCTGTTCCTGCCGGCAGTGGTCATCGGCGTCTACTCGACGGCACTCATCTCCCGGATGATGCGCTCCTCGATGCTCGAAGTCATCCGGCAGGACTACATCCGGACCGCGCGGGCGAAAGGCCAGGGCGCGAAGATCACGTTGATGAAACACGGCTTCCGGAACGCGCTGATTCCGGTCGTCACCGTCATCGGCATCCAGTTCGGGACGCTGCTGGGTGGGGCAGTCCTGACCGAAACCGTGTTCGGCATCAACGGGATGGGACTGACCATCGTCACAGCCATCGGCGTCTCCGACTACCCGGTGGTCCAGGGGACGGTGCTCACCTTCGCGCTGCTGTTCACGCTTGTCAACCTCTTCGTCGATGTCACCTACAGCTACCTCGACCCACGGATTCAACAATGAGTACGGACACCGAGACGCGGGGCGCACTGGGACGCCTGCGGGCGTCCCCGTTCCTCGCCGACCTGCTGTCGAACCGCCTGGCCGTCGTCGGGCTGACCATAATCCTCGGCATGGCCGCAATCGCCGTCTACGCCCGCGTGACCTACGACTTCGGCGCGCTCGCGAGCTCACAGCTCGGGACCGATATCGTCGACCGCGCGCCGCCCGGCTGGCTCGGTCCCGCGCCCGCGACCCAGCAGCTGTTCGGCACGGATGCGGCGGCCCGGGACATCTACAAACGGTGCCTGTACGGCGCGTGGCTGGCCCTGAAGTTCGGGACGATTACGGTCGGCACCTCGACCACCGTGGGTGTCGGTCTGGGCATCATCGCGGCCTACTACGGCGATGTGACCGACAACGTCATCATGCGGACGATGGACGTGCTACTCGCGTTCCCGCCCCTGTTGCTCGCGCTCGCGCTGGTCGCCATCTTCCCGCGGGACCTGGGGCTCTGGCGAGCGGTGGTGGCGCTCGTGCTCGTGTACACGCCGCGGTTCGCCCGCGTCGTCCGCGGGGCCGCGCTCAAGGTGCTCGAAGACGAGTACGTCGACGCCACGGTGGCGCTGGGTGCGACCGACCCCCGGATTCTCGTCCGGCATATCCTGCCGAACACGCTCGCGCCGATCACCGTCCAGTCCACACTGAACTTCGGTCTCGCCATCATCGACCTCGCGGCGCTGTCGTTCCTCGGGTTTGGTGCGCAGGCAGGGACGCCGTCGTGGGGCCTGATGCTCTCTCGCGGCGTCGAGAACGGCCTCCTGACGGGGGAGTGGTGGCTCTCCTTCTTCCCGGGGCTGTTCCTCGCTATCACCGTGCTGGGGTTCAACCTGCTCGGTGACGGGATGCGCGACGCGCTCGATCCGCGGATGCGCGAAGCGGTCGACTGATGGCCCAGAGCGGTGAGCCACCTCGGCTCCGGCAGTACGTCGCGGCCCGGGCGCGACTGGTTGGGAGCGGGCTGGTCGTCGGCCTCCTGCTTGGCGGTCTCGGCATGGCGGGCTGGACGCTCTACACCGGTGATGCGCGGTCGAGCGAAGCGACTGTGTTCGCGCTCGGGGCACTGGTGTTCGGCGTTGGCCTGCTAGGCTGGTCGGGGTCGATACTCGCCGGCAACGGCATCGAGGCCATGCAAGAGCACATGGGCACGCGAAGCGACTGGACCGAGCGGGATTCGCGGCGCGCGATGGCCCGACTCTGTGGCGGCGGTGGCGGAATAATGGTCGGCACGTCCGTCGTCGCGGCGTTACTCTAACCGTTCGCTGTCCGCGCCGCGGACGTTCTCGCCCTGATGGTCGTAGAACACGTCCTCCTGCGGGGTTGCGTCGTCGGCATCCAGTGCCTCGCCGCGCTCGTAGACGACCGTCCCCCGGACCATCGTCCACTCGGGGAACACCGCGTCGCGGCCCTCGAATGGCGTCCAGTCGCATTTCGAATGCAGCCTCTCACCGGTAATCTCGGTCGTCTCGGTCGTGTCGACGAGCACGAGGTCGGCGTCCGTGCCGGCCTCGATGGCCCCCTTCTGTGGCAGGCCAAACACGTCGGCGGGGTTGCGTGCGGTGAGGTCCCGAACGCGCTCATAGGTGAGGGCGCTGTCCGGGTCCCGGGCTTCCGCCAGCAGGAGCGGGAGGACCGTCTCGACGCCGGGGACGCCCGACGGCGCGTCCCAGATGCTGGCGTCCTTCTCCTCGCGTGTGTGTGGCGCGTGGTCGGTCGCGATCATGTCGACGGTGCCGTCAACGACCCGCTCGTAGAGTTTCTGGCGGCGCTTCTCGCGGCGCAGGGGCGGGTTCATTCGCCCGAACGTCCCCAGTTCCGAGAGATCGCGCCGGGAGAGCAGCAGGTGGTGTGGCGTCACTTCGGTTGTCATTCCGGCCTCGCTCGCGATATCGACTCCTTCCGGCGTGGAGGTGTGCGCGATGTGAATGGTCGTGTCGTGTTCCTGGGCGACCGCACAGGCCCGCTCGACGGCCTTTGCTTCGGCTTTCGCGGTCCGGAACGCGCTCCAGGCGTCGGCGTCGTCGCGAGCCTTAGCGTCGTCATTGAAGTAATCGGCGTCCTCGGCGTGGACGGTGACCGGCACGTCGTTGTCGGCGGCGGCCTCCAGCGCGTCGGCGAACAGGTCAGCCTCGATGCCCATGTCGCCGGTCGAGTCCGCGAGAAACACCTCGCCGAGCGCGAACAGGCGACGGCGCAGGAGGACGTTCGGAATCCAGTCGGCCGTGACGCCGCCGTTGATGCCCCAGTCGACGACTGAGTCGGCGGCGAAATCGGCCTTCTGGTCGAACGCCTCACCGTCGATGGTCGGCGGGTCGGTGTTGGGCTGGTCGACGACGGTCGTGACGCCGCCGGCTGCCGCGGCCCGTGAGCCGGTTTCCCACGTCTCCTTGTGGGGATAGCCGGGCTGTCGGAAGTGGACGTGGGCGTCGACCATGCCCGGAAAGAGGCGTTTGCCGGTCGCTTCGATGACGTGCTGGTCAGTCGCATCAAGGTCGCGGCCGACCTCAGCGATGGACTCGCCACGCACCCGGACATCGCGTTGGTCGCCGTCCGGCAGCGTCGCGTTACGGATGAGCATACGCCCAGTCGGCCGGGCGCATCCCTAAGTCTCTCGGATAGCACTCACCGACACGTCACGGCCGTCGGCCAGCGCCCGCTCCAGCGCCGCGATGACCCTGTCGTGGTCGTCGTCCCCTCCAGCGTTGGCGACGCTCCCGACACTCTGTGGGTCGAACGGAACGTCGAGCGCCTCGTAGATGGGTGCCAGCACCCCGGCGATGGCCTCGTGGTCCCGAACGACGATGATGCCGCCGATGACAGCGACGGACTGGCGGACCCGCTGTGCGAGTCCGGCGATTTTACCCCCGGCTTGGAGCGAGTGGCTCCCCGGACAGAAGGAGGCGTCCGGTTCGCCCGTCTGAGCGATGATACCGCAATCGTCTAGCGCACGCTTCACAGCCGCTGTGGCCCATTCGTAGCGGGCATCGATGGTCTCACGGGGGCTCTCGGTCGGCTCCGCGAGGGCAAACGAGACGGTCGATCCTGTGTAGGCGACGGCTCGGCCTCCCACGGCACGTTCAATAACGGTGTACCCCCGGTCGCGGGCGGCCTGACGTGCTTGGTCGTAGCCGTCGCTGTTGGCGTCACGGCGGCCGAAGGCGACCTGTCTGTGCGGTCGCCAGACTCGCAGGGCCGTTTCGCGGTCCTCGGCGACGCGGTCCGCCATCCGGCGGGTCCGCTCGAAGTCGGTTTCGGGATCGACGGCGCGGCCCCGTAGCAGGCGCATAGTCGTGCAGTAGGGGTCGCAGGGCTAAAACGGTCCGCCGGGCCGGCGAATGGCACCCCCTCAGCGAAGGATAGCGAACAGGCGACACACAGCTATCGCGACGGGACGTGTCGCGCTCCCGCTGCCCCCGCCGCGGTCGTCGTCAGCGCACGCGAAGCGATGGCCCCATCACCGGACTTGAACCCTCGGACGACAGAGCCATACCGGTACACCCCTAATCGCCGCCGATGGCCGTCACGATACCGCGAGACGTACTCTTCCAGTACTATCGGTTCTCCCTGTACAACTCGCCGTTCGACGCCCACGACGAGGGGCGTGCCATCGACCTCTATCCCGACGGTGAGCGTGCGCCGTCGCCAGTCGCCGGAGAAGTGCTGGACACGAAAACGGTCCGGGCCCCGCCGAAGGCCTACGCCGCCGAGCACGACCACCTCATTCTGGTCGATACTGGCGACACTGTGGCACGGATGCTCCACGTCGACCCCGCGGTAGAACCCGGCGAGACGGTGGCCGTCGGCGACGACCTCGGGGAACTGGTCCGCGCGGGCTTTTTCGCGCCGTGGGTCCCGAACCACATCCATCTCGGGTTCCGCGACCCCGACGCGAACCCGTATCGGGCCTCGGGGTCGCTCCCGGTCGACGTGTCGGTGGACGTGACCCCGGTGTCGTGGGACGGCACCGGGACGGTCGCGGAAGCCGGCGAGACCTGGGTTCGGCTGGACGAGCCTGCACATCCGCAACTCGGTGGCTCCTTCGTCGGTATCGCCAACGATGTCGACGGCGACAGTTCGGGCGTTCTCGACGGCGGCTTGCCGCACTACTCGGGCGGTGGGCTGCTTGGCGGTGACGGAACCGACGCCGCGGTCCTCGCGGGCCAGCGTGTCGGGACAGCCGACGGTCGCACAGTCGCGTGGGACGACCTGACCGTGCTGGCAAACGGCGAGCGGATAACCGGCATCGCGCTGTTTTGTGGCCGCGAGCGCTTCGGCGCGAAACTCGTCGGTGAGGGTATCGACTTCGCTGTCGGCGACGAGGTTCGCGTGACTATCGAGCGGGCCGCGGTCGGTGACGAGGCGTCGCTGTAACTACAATGTCCCGTATCACTCGGGATACTCGCAGAAATCCAGGTCGTACTCGGGACCGTCCTCGACCTCCGGCACGTCGCCGCGAACGGGGTCGATCCTCATCTCAGGCGAACGCGATTTCGTCGCGGTCGGTCACCTCACCGAACAGCCAGTCGGCGTGCTCCAGGGCGTACTCGCGGTGGTCGTCCTCGATGTAGCCGACTGCGTCTTCGACAAGAATCGGGCGGTAGTCCCGCAGGCCGGCGCTGGAGGCAGTATGGAGCACGCAGACGTTTGCGAGCGTCCCACAGATGGCGAGGTCCTTGATCCCGTGGGCGTCGAGCCACCCTTCCAGTTCCGTCTGGTAGAAGGCGTCGTAAGTGTGCTTTTCGACGACCAAGTCCTCCTCCTGGGGGTCGAGGCCGTCGACGAGTTCGGTCTCCCAGGACCCCTCGACGACGTGTTCGCCCCAGCGGTCGAACTCGTCGTAGTAGTGGTTTCCGTCGAACTGTTCGGGCGGGTGGACATCGCGGGTGAACACCACGCTCGCGCCGGCCTCGCGGGCGCGGTCGACCAGTTCGGCACAGGGCTCGACGGCCGCTTCGCTGTCCGGTGCGTAGAGGCTCCCGTCGGGGTGACAGAAACCGTTCTGCATGTCGACGACGACCAGGGCGGTCTGTGCTGGGTCGAGTTCCATGAGCGAGCGTTGGGTTGGGTCGACTACGAAAGTTACCCCGTGTGACTTTTCACTGTGGTGCCCTACCCTCTGGTAGATGCGCCGCCCGTTCGCCCTCACTGTTCTCTGTGTCGCCGTGCTGTTGCTGGCAGGCTGTCAAGCGCCCGGTTCGCCGGTCGCCCAGACAGAGTCCGGTAGCGACGACCTGACGCCCGACGGTTCCCCGGTCGACTACGGGAACGACGGCTCCGCTCCACCGGCACCCGACGAAGATCGACTGGGCTACGAGAACGGCTACTGGTACAACGAGTCGCTGTCCGTCACGACTGACGACGGACTGAACGAGACGGAGCGGGACGCCGTCGTCGCCCGGACGATGGCCCGCGTCGAGCGGATCCGCGGCCTTGAGTTCGAAGAGACGGTCCCCGTCTCCGTCATTTCCCGGGCAGAGTACCGCAACAACACGGCCGGCAGCGAAGCCGGCGAGTCGCTGCGCCGGTTCGACAACGCGAAGTTCGAGGCGCTGTTTTTCATCGGCGAGAACCGCGACTCCATCGCCGTCCAGAACAGCAACCGAGGCGAAAGCGTCCTTGGCTACTACAGCAGCCGACGCGGCGAGATCGTCATCGTCAGCGACTCCGAGACGCCGACGATAAGCCGGGGGACGCTGGCCCACGAACTCGTCCACGCCCTGCAGGACCAGCAGTTCGGGCTGGCGAGCGACGCGCGAACGCGGGACGAAGTGCAGGGCCGGAACGGCCTCGTCGAGGGTGACGCCGTCGCGGTCACGCAATCGTACACTGGACGCTGTGGCGCGGAGTGGGACTGTATCGACAGGCCAGACACATCGAGCGGTGGCGGCGACCGCCACTTCGGCATCAACTTCATGCAGTATTTCCCCTACAGCGACGGTCCCGGGCTAATTTCGGAGCTCCGGGAGCGCGAGGACTGGAGCGCCGTCAACGGTGCTTACGACGACTATCCCGACGGAGCCACCGAAGTGATCTATCCCGAACGGTACCCGGAATGGGAACCCGAGTCCGTTTCACTTGCAGACCGGTCCAGCGACGACTGGGAGCGGGTCAGACCCTCGACCGACCGCGACCGACCCGACTACGCCGTCGTGGGACCGTCGGCCATCGCCGGATCGATGGCATACACCCTCGCCGACGATTACAACGAGTCGAGTGTCGTCCAGACTCGGGACGTGATCAACTACGAGGACGGATCGCTTGACAGCGACGACCCGTACAACTATGACCTCCCGGCGACCGACGGCTGGGCGGGCGGCCGAATGCACGTCTACGGGAACAGCGAGGAGACGGCCTACGTCTGGAAAACGACCTGGGACAGTGAGGCCGACGCCCGCGAGTTCGCCGACGCCTGGGAGGCGGTGATCGCTCACTGGGGCGGCACCAGAACCGCAGAGGGCCAGTGGGTCATCGAGGAGGACAGTCCCTACGCCGACGCCATCGCCGTCAGGGTCGACGGGGAGACGGTCACCGTCGTGAACGCGCCGACGGCCGACGAACTCGACGAGGTCCACGATGCGTAAGGAACTACTCCTCGCCGTTGCGATCGTCTTAGCGGGCTGTACGGTCCCGTCGTTCGGCGGCAGCGACCACCCCGAAACACCGGCCGGCGAGGACGCCATCGGCTACGAGAACGGCTACTGGTACGATGACTCGGTGTCGGTGACGACCGACGACGGCCTGAACGAGACGGAACGGGAGGCCGTCGTCGCCCGGACGATGGCCCGCGTCGAGCAGATACGGGACCGGGAGTTCAAGCAGACGGTCCCGGTGTCGGTCATCTCCCGGGCGGAGTACCAGAACCGCTCGCGGGGCAACGGCAGCGGCGGCGGTCCGCCGGAGGACCCCTGGAACGACCAGGTGTGGGAATCGCTCCTGCTGATCGGCGAGGATTCGGGCAGCAGCGAGGAGATAGACGACACGCTCTCGACGACGGTCCAGGGGTACTACTCGCCGAGCAACGACGAAATCGTCATCGTCAGTCCGACGGAGACGCCACAGATCGACCGGCGGACGTTGTCCCACGAACTCGTCCACGCCCTGCAGGACCAGCACTTCGGCCTGAACGGCTCCGCGAAGACCCAGGACACCCAGCTGTCCCGGCAGGGCGTCACCGAGGGGGAGGCCAACTACGTCCGCATCCTCTACGAGCGCCGCTGTGGCGACGGCTGGGGCTGTATCGCACTTCCAGACCGGACCAGCGACGACGGCGGAAGCAGCGACGACGGGGACACCAGCCAGGAGCCCAGCTACAACGAGGGGCTGTTCACTGTCCTCTACCAGCCCTACGTCACCGGCCCGCGGTTCGTCGACCAGATCCGCTCGGACGGCGGCTGGGACGCCGTCGACGCGCTACATGAGGACTTCCCAGACAGCACCGAACAGGTTCTTCACCCCGAGAAATATCCCGACGAGAAGCCTGTGAACGTCAGCGTCGCGGACCGCTCGTCCGACGAGTGGAGCCGCTTCGACCACGACCCGGTCGGCGATACGGTCGGGGAGACCTCGATTTACGCGACGATGTACCACAACGGGCAGACGGAGGGCGACCGCTACAGCTACGAGAGCGAGATTTCGGCGGGCTGGGGCGGTGACCTGGTCGTACCCTACCGCAACGGTTCGGGCGGCTACGGCTACGTCTGGGAGACCCGCTGGGACACCGAGGACGACGCCAGAGAGTTCGAACAGGCCTACCGGGCGGCGCTGACCGAGGAACACGACGCCGTCCAGCCCCGGACGAACGTCTACGTCGTCCCTGAAGACGACCAGTTCAACGACGCCTTCCGCGTGGTCCGCTCGGGCAAGACCGTCCGCATCGTCAACGGGCCAAAAACCGGCGACCTGGACGAGATTCACCAGGCAGCCGGCTGAGTGTGGCGTAGCGAGAAGCGGTGTTGCCTAATCGAGTGCATGACGATACGCGAAGCGGCCGAATCCGATGACAGTGACGATAGCTGTCGCGTAGGCCGTCAGGTCATGGGGTGGCCGCGAAACGGCGAGATAGACGGTGACCGTCCCGAGCGCGGCGAGGCCACAGACGGCCCAGAGGGTGACGGCCAAGCGACCACGGACCGGTGCGTCGGCGTCTGTCGTGGCGTCCTCGTGCTCGCCGTCAGCGGTATCCTGATCGAGAATCCGCGTCGGGTCGTCCGGAACGCCATCGCCGGACTCTGACGGTGAAAACGGGTCGTGCTCGTCCCGGTTCAACGGAATCCTCGAGAGGACGAAGCGGAGCCACCGCGTTCGCGGCGTCAGTGCGTCGCCGAGCAACAGGAGACCCAGCGCGATCAGAACGCCGGCCGGGAAGAAGTCGAAGCGCTGGACGAGGTAGGCATCTCGGGGGCTGTCCGGATCGTAGTAGACGGGAACCGACGCTCCCGTATCATAGTTCGACAGCACCCGTGCGGCCCGGTCCCGCCGGTTCGTGTCGACATCGGACCCGAAAGCGATGTCGTGGCCCGTGTAGGTCCGGTCGGCGACCCGATAGGTGTAGGTGACGTTGGGCCGGTAGTACTGGTTGCCACCCAGCTTCAGCCGTCCGATTTCAGTGTACGTGTCCATCTCGGCGGTCTGAACCGTGCCCGTCGTCGTGTCGTAGCCGGTCCCGGTACTGCGAGACGCCGAGAGCGGTGCCGGTCGCGAGCAGTGCAAGCGCTAACAGGAGGGCGACAGAGCGGCGGGGACTGAGCACGCCCGCGGCTACCTGCGGTACCGTAGAAAGCGTTACGAGTGTGAATCCCCGGAAAACCGCGACGTGCTGAAAACGGCGTCTCGCGGCCGCCAATCGGACCGCTTTTTCAGGCCCCCGCTCCTACGACTACCCAATGACCGAGCAGTTCGACATCGTCTCTCCGGAGGCGATTCGGGAGGGGCGGGCGACCGACGCCTACTTCGACCGGACGATGGAGGCGCTGGAACACGCAGGAAAGAACCCGGACGTGGTCGCCGAGGTGACGGCAAACCAGTTCGCGACGGGCCGGTGGAAGGTGCTGGCGGGGCTGAAAGACGCCGCCGCGTTGCTGGAGGGGCGACCCGTCGACGTGGACGCGCTCCCCGAGGGCCAACTGTTCGACGGCGGTCCGGTGATGCGTATCGAAGGTTCGTACCGGGAGTTCTGTCGGCTGGAGACGGCGCTGCTTGGCTTTCTCTCGCATCCGACCGGTATCGCAACGCGGGCGCTGGAAGCGCGCTACGCCGCACCGGAGTCGACAGTGCTGTCCTTCGGCTCGCGCCACGTCCACCCGTCAATCGGTGCGATGGTTGAGCGCTCGGCCTTACTGGGCGGGCTCGACGGTATCTCGAACGTCGCCGCGGGGGAACTCATCGGCCACGAGGCCGGCGGGACGATGCCGCACGCGCTGATGATCTGCTTCGGCCGTGGCAATCAGGAGAAAGCGTGGCAGGCCTTCGACGCCGCCGTTCCCGAGGAGACGCCCCGAATCGCGCTGACAGACACCTACAGCGATGAGACCGACGAAGCGCTCCGCGCGGCGGAAGCCATCGACGATCTCGCTGGCGTCCGACTGGACACGACCGGGTCCCGCCGCGGGGACTTCCGTCACATCGTTCGGGAAGTGCGCTGGACGCTGGATGCCTACGGCCACGAGGACGTGGACCTGTTCCTCTCGGGGGGACTCACTCCGACAACGCTCCGAGAGCTTCGTGACGTGGCCGACGGCTTCGGCGTCGGGAGCTACGTCGCCAACGCCGACCCGCTGGACTTCGCGCTAGATATCGTCGAACTGGACGGCGAACCGGCGGCCAAGCGGGGGAAGCTCACCGGCACGAAGTCGGTGTACCGCACCGCCGACGGCGGCCACCACGTCGGCCTGGCCGACCGCGACGGGCCGGCCGATGCCGAGTCGCTGCTGGAGCCACTGATTCGTGACGGAGAAATCGTCCGGGAGTTCGACCTCGACGCAGCCATCGACAACGCGGCGGCCGACGCCGAGCGGGTCGGCTACGAGGGCGTGACTGGCGAGGAGTAACGGGCGTTAAGTCGCCGGCCCGCGAACACGGGGTATGGTCGACCGCATCATGAAGGTCAACGCGTACACGACCTTCGACCTGCTCGACGGTGAGGTAGAGGGCCACGGCTTCGAGGAGGAGGCCCTGGCCGTGCTGAACGTGACCGCGCCGCGCAAGAACCCGGACCACGTCGAACTCCAGCTGGAGATGGACAACACCGACCTCGACGCGGTGAAGCCACACGCGGACTCGGTGACGCTGTCGGCGGCCCAGGCCCGTGAACTCGCCGCCGAACTGGAGGAGTACGCGGGGAAGGTCGAGGACGCACAATCGGAGTAGTCCGTCAGTCTCAGTGACAGTAATTCGTCACTACTGTCCGATAATTCTATGGTGTGAAGCCACATACCACGAAACATGTCGACCGAGACGCCCGGTAACCCAGCCGCACGGGAACTCGGCTACTGCCCGTGCTGTGGCTACCAGACGCTCCCGGAGGGCCGGCCGGGGTCCTACGAGATGTGCCCGGTATGTCACTGGCTCGACGATCCGATCCAGTTCGGCGACGCGGAATTCGTCAGCGATACCAACCACGTATCACTGACGGAAGCGAGAGGAAATTTCCGCGAACACGGAGCGTGTTGCCCCGATGAGGCCGGGGACTGCGAAGAGCCGACGGGCCTCGACCGCGACCCGAACTGGCCCTACGAAGAGTGACGGGCAGACGGCCTCAGGCCGCGAGCGCAATATCGAGGTACAGCATGACGATGACGCCGGCCATCAGTCCCAGCGTCGCAATCCGCTCGTAGCCGCGCTGGTGCGTCTCGGGAATTATCTCGTCGGAAATCACGAACAGCATCGCGCCCGCCGCAAAGCCCATCGCATAGGGCAGGAGCGGTTCGACAGTTACCACGGCGACAGCACCGAGCACCGCAAGCGGGATCTCCACGACGCCAGAGCGGATTCCGGTGAAAACAGCATACAGTCGCCGGTCCAGGCCCGCGTTGATCGCGGCGACGGAGACGGCCAGTCCCTCCGGGATGTTCTGGATGCCAATAGCGAGCATCAGCGAGAGCGCGCCCCCGATCTGGGCCGGGTTGCCGGCAGCCGCGCCGAAGCCGACACCGACGGCCAGCCCCTCCGGGATGTTGTGCAGCGTGATAGCGAGGATGAACAGAATGACCCCCGTCAGTTTGGAGTCGTCGACCGAGAGGTCCTGACTGGGGTTGGCCGCGTCGGACCGCCGACTGCCCGTCAGCAGGTAGTGAGCGTGCGGGACCAGTCCGTCCGCGCGGTCGAGAAAGAGCGCTCCGAGCGCGACGCCGACGAGCGTCGGAATCGGGTTCCCGCCCGAGTATTCCTCGATCCCGGGGATGATGAGGCTCGTGAACGCGGCGGCCAGCATCACGCCGGCGGCAAAGCCAAGTGCCGTATCCAGCGCCCGCTCCGAGGGGTTGCGCCAGACAAGCACGAGCGACGCACCAAAGAGGTTCATCGTGGCGATGATGACCCCGCCGACGAGGCCGTTTATCAGCGGGTCTGTTCCGACGAGGTCGACGAACAGGTCGACGAACCCGGATTGCATTATCCAGTAGTGTACGTCGCCCCCTCTTGGGTGTACCGACAGTCAATTGCGTCGTGTCCAGCTAGAACGGCTCCGGCGACCCGACCAGTCGCCGCATCTCCATCGCGCTGGAGAAGTCTTCCCGGGAGACAACACGAGTCCCCTCGGGACCGTCGACGAACGCAGCGGTGGCTCTGACGGTGTCGAGTTCGACGAGCGCGTCGAAGGCAGCCATAGTCGAGACGAATCGCGGGAGGTCTGTCTCCATCAGGTCGGCGACAGTGTCGGCCTCGCGTTCGGCCTTCGAGAGGGCCTTGAAATCGCCGACGGTGACGACGCCGACCACGTCGCCGTTGCGCGTGACCGCGAACTCCGTCCGGCGGTCGGCGAACATCCGGTCGACGAGGTCCTCGACGCTGGCGTTGGCCTCGATTGTCGCGTCGAGCGGGTTGGCGACATCGTCGACGGTCATCCCTTCCAGCAGCGCCGCCAGCGCAACTGTGCGGGACTCACTGGATGCGGCGGCGTAGACGAACAGCGCGAGCAACAGGAGCATCGGGGCGAAGAAGATGATACCGATGGCGGCGAACGCGATTGCGAACGCGGTGCCGATTCGGGCGGCGATACGTGTCGCCTGGGCGTAGGGTCGTTTCCGCGCGAGCAGCGCCCGGAGGACGCGGCCGCCGTCCATCGGGAACGCCGGCAGCATGTTGAACACGGCGAGAAAGAGGTTCGTGACGGCCAGCCAGCCGACGATAAACAGCGTCACCTGCGCGCTCGCGGGGAGGGCAAACAGCGCGGCGTAGCAGGCGAGGCCGGTCAGCACGCTCACCGCCGGACCGGCCAGCGCGATGACGAGTTCCCGGTCCCACTCCTTGGGCATGGATTCGAGGCTAGCGAGGCCGCCGAGAATCCAGAGCGTGATGGATTCGACTCGGAGCCCGTAGCGCATCGCCGCCCAGGCGTGGCCCAGCTCGTGGAGAGCGACGCTGGCGAACAGGCCCACCGCCGCGACGGTCCCGATGACCCATGGTGTCTGGCCCGCGGTCAGTACCGTCAGGTTGAGTGTCACGCCCGAGAGGGCGCTCACGATACCCGCGTACACGCCGATCTGTGCCCCGCTACCGATAATCCAGGCCAGCACCGGCAGGAAAATCAGCAGCGAGATGTTGACCCGTATCGGAATTCCCCAGACCGTCGTGATGTGGAAGTTTCGCACGGGCAAGCAAACGGACAGAGGCCGGGTATATCTTCTGACTGGGAGCGACGCCGGCGAGTAGCGGACTTATTCAGGGTGTAGCGTGTACGGATATCTAATGACAGTTCGACACGACGGACTGACCGTCGACTGGCTGGGGTACGCCACGCTCCGCTTTGCCGGCGATGATACTGTGGTGTACGTCGACCCGGGCCGATACGGCGTGCTCACCGGCGAGTGGGAGCCCCACAAAGACGGTATCGGCCATCCGCCGAGCAGCGACTATCGACCGGAAGACGGCGACGTGGTGTGTGTGACCCACGTCCACCACTACGACCCCGACGGGATCGAGCGCGTCGCGAGCGAGGACGCGACAATCGTCGCCTACGAAGGCATCGACGAGCGTGTCGGCGACCGTGACCTCCCGCCGCTGTCCTCGCTTCCATACGACGTGGTCGAGGTCGGCATGAAATCGCAAACGACAGTCAAGGACGTGCCGATCTGGTCGACGCCGGCGTACAACGAACCGGACGGCCCACACACGCTGCCGGACGGAACGCCCTACCACCCGGAGGGCTTTGGCTGTGGCTTCATGGTCGCCGTCGAGGGCACCAGGGCGTTCTATCCCGGCGATTCGGACGTGTTACCGGGCCATCGGACGCTGGAGGTATCGCTCCTGTGTCCGCCCATCGGCCCGCGGGCGACGATGGACCGCCACGAAGCCGCCTCGCTGGCCGCGACCATCGACCCGGACCTCGTGTTGCCGGTCCACTACAACACCTTCTCCAACCTCGAAGCTGATTCCCGCGAGTTCGCCGCCGACGTGGCCGAAGCCGGTGTGCCGGTCGTGCTAGACGAGCAGTGAGCAAACACCTGGGCAGCAGATGAACGACCGAAATCTCGCCATTAGCCACCGTCAGCCCATTCGCTCCGCTGTCGGTGTGCGTCAGCTATCTCCCCGATTTCGTCAGTATCCACCACGCCGCGTTCGGTGACGACCGTCACTGCCGACGCCGGGGTCAGGTCGAAGGTGGGATTCTCGACGGCTATGTCGGCACCACCGTCGTACACCTCCTGTGAGTCGCGTTCCTCGCAATCCCACTCGGAACGGGGCGCAATCTTGTCGGTGGCACAGACGGCGTAACAATCCGCGCCCGCGGCGGCCGCCGACAGCGCCGCCGAGCGGGTCCCGGCTTTGTTGACCACGCGCCCGTCCGGGAGGACACGGTCGGCTCCGACGACGAGCGCGTCGGCGTTCCATGCATCCAGTTCGTACCCAAAGGCCGCGTCGGTGGTCAGCGTCACCGCTGTGCTGTCGGCGAGCGCTTCGGCGACGCCGACACCCTCGCCGCCGGGCCGGGATTCGGTGACGAGCACGGCCTCGGGCGCGGCGGCGTCGACCACCGCACGGACCGTTCCAGAGCGCGACAGCGTGGCGAGGCGGTCCCCGACGCGCTCGGCGGCGACGGCGGCGGCGACCCGGTCGGCAGTCACCGCGTGAGTCAGCGCCTCGGTCGCGGCCCGCTCGACGGCCGCCGGCGACTCGTCGGTGACGGCGGCCATCGCTCGGTTGAGACGGTTGGCGACGACGACCATCGAGGGACGCGCATCGCGGATTTCGGCGGCGAGGGCGGCGAGCGCGTCCCAATCGTCGCTGTCCCGCTCGGCCGTCTCCAGGTCGTCAGTCCGTCCGGCATCGGCCAGGGTGGCTTCGTCACGCAGCACCTCCAGCGCCCGGAGCGAGAGCCATGCCGAGCCGTGGGTCCGGTCTTCGTGGACGGTGGCGACCCGCGGCCGAACGCGGTCCCAAGCGGTCCACAGCCGCGGGACCGTCTCGCGGGATAGTATCTCAGGCGGGTGGAGCCACGCTGTCTCAGTCGTCTCCTCGTTGGTCGTGACGCCGCGACCGTCGCAATCGAACAGGAACGGGTGGACGACCCATCGGACGCCCTGGTCGGCGTCGGCCACCCGAAACGAATCACCTCGCCGGACCAGCGTAACCGCGTCGTTCAGTCCGGTCTCCTCGCTGATTTCGGCCCGTGCGGCCGTCTCCGGGTTCCGGTCCCGTCCGGCGTCGTCGGCGACGTGTCCCGCGACCCCACCCCACTGGCCTCGGTACGAGCCGACAGCATCGCTCCGGCGCAACAGCAACACCGCACCCTCACTGCGCAGGAAGCACGTCACGACGGGACGGGTCTCCATGCGAAAATGAACGACCGGGCAGGGCAAGAAAGTCCGGGCGTGGGGGAGAGCTACAGCGCGTCGAGCAGCCGGTCGATGTCGTCGGCGGTGTTGAACGCGTGGACCGACGCACGGACCGCCTCGGGGTGGGGGAGGGACCTGATGACGATCCCCTCTGCCGCGAGCCGCTCAACGGTCACCTCGGGGTCGTTGGCAGTGAACGTCACCAGTCCCGACTCGTATTCGCGGGGGCTCAACAGCCGGTCGCCGAGGCCGTCCTTGAGCCGGTCGGTCAGCCGCTCGACGCGGGTCTGGATCGTATCCAGTCCGACGGCTTCGACCGTTTCGATGGCGTTCGCAAGTCCGACGTAGGGCACCGGCGAAGTAGTGCCGACTTCGAAGCGGCGCGCACCCGGGTAGTATTCGTACCCGTCCGCGCCAGGGTCCTCGATGCTGCGGTAGCCGATGCGGGTCTGGCGCAGTCGGTCGTAGGCGTCAGGGTCGACGTAGAGGAACCCGCCGCCCCAGATGCCCAGCAGCCACTTGTGGCCCGCCGCGGCGACGAAATCCGCGCCCCATTCGGTCACATCGACGGGATGTTGCCCGACGGACTGGACGGCGTCGACAAGCACCTGCGCGCCGGCATCGTGGGCCACGTCGACGACATCGGCGACCGGGAGTCGCGTCCCGTGGGTCCAGGTGAGCGAACTCAGCGACACCAGTCTGGCGTCGGCGACGGCGTCTTTCACATCGGCCATGTCGAGCCGACCGGCGTCGGTTTCCAGCACGCGGACCTCGATATCGTGGGTGTCGGCCAGCCGATCCCAGGGAAGTGTCCCGGCGGGGTGTTCGAGGTCGGTTCGGACCACTACATCGCCGGGCTGCCAGTCGATAGCCCCGGCAACCATGTTGACCCCGTCGGCGGTGCTGCGGGTGAACGCGACGTTGGCGGCGTCGGTTCCGATGTGACTGGCGACGATCTCGCGGGCCGCCGCGATAGCGTCCCACGCGACCGCGTAGGGGCCGTCGCCGGCCGGTGCGTCGAAGGCGTGGCGTTCGAGAAACGACGTTGCGGCGTCGACCACGGGGCGGGGTGTCGGTCCGCTCGCGCCCGTGTTGAAGTACGTACACCGTTCGAGCGCCGGAATCGACGCACGCAGTTCGGTCGGATTCATATCCCTGTCCACGAGCGCCGGAGGCTTCAGCCCTGTGTGACAGTTCAAACAGAGGGCGGCAGTGGTTTCAGGGACAGCTTCGGGTCTCTCCAATCGTGCCGACAGTAAATCCCCTCAGATTGTATTTCATTACGTTTCACAACCTCATTCGCTTGTATTGTATCGTATTACAGTTGGCTACGCCGCTACAGTCGAATCGAACTGTCCGAAAACCGACTCAGTCCTGCTGGCACTCACAGCCGCCCTGCTCAAAGAACTCCGCGACAGCGTACTGGCTGCCACAGGACTGACACAGCACCTGCGCGTCCAGGAACACCTCGAAGTCCTCGATGTCGATGCGGCCCGTGTCGCGCAGTTTCTCGATGCGCTGGTCGGTGACCGACAGCGTCCGCGTCAGCAGGCGCTGAATGCTTTCGAGGTCCTTCTCGATCTTCTCATCGTCGGATAGTCCCTGGTACTCCGCGCCGCGCCACTCTTTCAAATACGACCGAATAGCCTGGTACGTGACGAAATCCGTGTCGAGGCTATCCACGTCGATGCCGTTGCGTTCGAGTCGGTTGACGGTGTCCGTCCGAACACCTGTGCTGATGTCGTCGCCGGTGAGGTTCTCGTAGGTCGATTCTACGTCGCTTTCGAGCGCGCTCAGGCCGGCATCGACCAGCGCGCGTTCGAGGAGGCGCTTGTTGAAAAACTCCGCGAGGTCCCGGAGGCTCATGCGCTCTTCGCCGTCACCGGTCCAGCGAGCCTCCATCTCCGCACCGAGTCCGTCGAGTTCATACTCGTCGATGAGTCGAGCGACCTTGCTCGACGGGCGGCCGTCTGTCGTATTCGCCATTTGTTGTTCGCACGTACGGTAACCGGGAGTAAAAGACTACTGGGGTTAGATCGAGGTGATGCGGTTGAAGTCGTCGTCGAGCGCCTGGGCGTCCTCCGGCAGGAGTGCGACGACCAGATGCTCGGCGTAGTCGGCGAAGTACTCGACGAGTTCGGCGATCCGTGCCGAGTCGATGGCCTCCAGCGAGTCAAGCAGCATGAACGGGACGCTCTCGTGGAGGTCGTGGACGAGATAGCCCGCGAGCGCGAAGATGAGTCCAGTCACTTCGCGTTCGCTCTCGCTGAGGTGCTCGATGGTGTCCTCGTAGGCCGCGCCGTTCTCCGTGGTCCGAACGATGTGGAGTTCGAACACCGTTTTGTCGACCTTTTGGCGTCCCTCCCGGACGGTCTGCTCGACGCGCTCGATCCAGATGCGTTCGAGGTTCTCGTACTCCAGGATACCGAGAATCGCGTCCATGTGCTCGTTGAACTGGTCGACGGCGTTGCCCTCGATCTGGTCGATCTTCGTCCGCTTGTCGGTGAGCTCATCAACCAGTGCGTCACGCTCCTCACGGAGGTCGTCGGCCTGCTCGACCAGCTCCTCGATCTCCTCGATTTCGTCGCTCACGTCGTCGAGGTCGGACTCCAGGCTGTCGATCTCGAACTCCAGTTGGTTCGCCTCCCGGTGCAGCGAGAGGATCTCGTCGAAGTCTTCGGATTCGAGGTTGTCGACCTCGTCTTCCAGCGACTCGACCGTCTCTGTCAGCTCCTCACGTCGGTCCTTCAGGGAGGTGATCTGCTCGTCGCGGCGCTCGATCTCCGTTTCGGTCTCCTGGATCTTTCGCTCAACGTTCTCGCGGCGGCGCTGCTTTTTCTCGGCCTCCCGCTGATCGGCTTTGAGATCGTCGAGTTCCGATTTGATATCGTTGAGGTCCTCGACCTTCTGTCGGCGGAGGTCCTGGAGGCGGTCGACAGTGTCTTCGATCTGCTCGCGGTTGACTGTCGAACCACACGTCCAGCAGACGACGGATTCGCCGTCCTCGTCTTCGAGGAGTTGCTCCGTGACATCGCCGTCGGAGCCCTCCGGCGCGTCTTCCAGCGACTGGATGACATCGTAGTCCTCCTCTTCGAGCCGTTCCTCGTTGTACTGGATGAGGCTCTGGAGGTCGGATATCTCGCTGTTGAGCAGTTGGCGCTGGTCGCGCAGGGTTGCGATCTCGTCTTCGAGATGCTGCTGGTCGCCCATCGGCGTCTCCGGCAGTTCGTCCAGTTCGTCCTTGAGGTCGGATCGTTCGCGTTTCAGCGAGGCGATGCTCTCCTCCTGGGCCTCGATGTCCCGACGGACGGATTCGAGGTCCGACCGCGTCGAGCGCAGTTCGTCGAGCTTCTCTTCGAGAACGTCCTGTTCCTGGCGGCTTTCCTCGATGTCCCGGCTGCTGTTGTCGATCTCCTCCTCGCGTTCGGCCAGTTCCTCGCGTTTCTCTTCGATCTGCTCGCGAAGCTCGGTCCGGCGCTGTTCGAGGTCCGGGAGGTCGCGCTGGCGGGACTCGATGGTGGCGAGTTCGTCGTTGATGTCGCCTTTCTCCGCTTCCAGCTGTTCGACCTCCGACCGGATCGCGTCGATGTCGACCGGGCGCATGATGATCTCGCGGAGGTCGTCGCCGCGAGCCACGGACCGGCGCGCCTCGTTGGTTTCGAGCAGGAACGCGAACAGGTCGGCGACTTCGGGGTCATCGAGATACCCGTCACCGTCGAACTGGACGGCGTCCCCCGCTCGTGTGAGCGTCCGCTCGTATATTTCGTCCCCGTAAGTGAGGGAAACACTCCCCTCGTCGGCATCACCTTTCAGCGTCGCCTGTGTGCTCCCCATCGCTGCCATGATAGACTGCAGAAACGATGTCCGGTTTGTGGCGTTCTTGCCCGTCAGGACCGTTACCCCCGGTGGAATATCGACGGCTGTCTCGTCGATCCCACCGATATTGGTCACTTCGAAGTGGGCGACACTAGATTCTTGCTTTGATTCTGCCATTGGACTGGTGTTGTCGGAGTGGATATAAAAATAATTTCATTGCCGAAAGAACCGCTCGCCACCCCGAACGTGGGTCGACACACCGGATACACCAGCAGTATCGGTCGACGGCCAACGCAGAAACCGCCGGTCGGCAGAGGAATAACACCTGTACCAATATTATTCCGCCACTGGGACTGACAAGCGGATCAGCGGCGTTTCTCGCTGATATTGCTAGTCAGTTGTGTTTCGTAATATCTATCGCTTGTGAGGAGTATCAAAATATCAATCTATAAGTCACAGTGCTCGGAACCACGAGATATGACCAGGTACGAAACGCTGCTGGAAGTCGAGCTGGACGAGTGGGACAGTGGATACGGCGTCTTGCAGATCGTCGAGCCGGACAACAGCGACACCGCCGAGCTACGGTTCTGTTACTTCAACGAGAACGGGAAATTCACGAACCGGCCGCTAACGCTACGTCCCGGCGAGGAGACGCTGGACCGCACGACGCGGATGGTGGAGAACCTCGGCTACGTCGCCCGGACGTTCGACCCCGAGGAGATCCGCGAACTGGTCGACACGCTGGGCGAAGAGCGGGTCATCGAACTCGCACAGCTCGTCGACACGCTCGGCGAGGCGCGGCTGGCGGAGATACTCGGAGACTGACCGATGGGAGGGCGTCACCCGCTTGCAGCAATTGAAACCATTGTCCTCGTTGGTGTCGGGGGCTTCGCCGGCTCGAACCTCCGGTACTTCGTCGGCCTCTTTTTTCCGGGGTTGCAGGGGACGCTGCTTGTCAACGTCCTCGGCAGTTTCGCGCTCGGCGTCCTGGTTTACGAGGGGCTGCAAGTCGGTGCGCTGGCCAGCGAGACGAAACTGGCCGCTTCGACCGGCTTCATCTCGTCGTTTACCACCTACAGCACGTTCGCGGTGGAGACGGTGCTGACACCCGAGTGGGCCATCGCGAACGTCGTCGGCAGCTACGCCCTGGGCTTTGCCGGCGTCCTTGTGGGACGTGAGGCCGTTCGTCTGTTCGCCGGAGGTGAGCACTGATGGTCGCTATCGAGGCGGCACATCTGGTCGGAACCGGCGGGGCACTCGGTGCGCTCTGTCGCCACTATCTGACCCAAGCGGTCCAGCGAGAGACGTTTCCGCTCGGGACGCTGACGGTGAACACTCTCGGCAGTTTCGTCCTCGGGCTGCTGACGTTCGCCGGCGTCACCGGCGACGCGGCGCTGCTGGTCGGGGTGGGTGCGTGCGGGTCGTTCACGACGTTTTCCTCGTTTTCGGTCGAGACAGTACGACTGTGGGAGGACGGCTACGTGGCGCTTGCGGTGGGCAACGCCGTCGGGAATCTCGTCTGTGCGCTGGCCGCGATTGGGTTGGCCTGGGGCATCGTACAGGTCGTTTAATTCCCCGTCCACTCTCGGGTTTCAGACTCCCCGTTAACACGGGCTTTGGATCCCCTATCTCCCCCGAGGTCGCTGGCCCGTGGCGTCTCGCCACCGTGGGGCGTCCGCCGCTCGCGGACGGTCACGTGATGGACGAATTCGGTGCCGTCGTCGACGACGAGTGCGTCACCGGTCGCTTCGGGTAGCCGGGTCGCGAAATCACCGTCGAGATACGTCGGCTGGGCTGCCTGTAGCGCGTCGATGTCGGCCGTGCTCGTCAGTCTGTGGGCGACGAGCAAGTCAGTCTGTGAGACGGCCGTCGACGGAACGGCACTGGGTCGCTGGGTCGCCAGCACGCAACTCACGCCGGGCTGGCGGCCCCGGGTGACGAGCCGCCGGAGTGGACGCTGGGCGACCCCATCGGTGAACGCGTGGGCCTCGTCGACCAGTAGCCACGGTAGACGGCTCGTCCGGTCGGCCAGCCGAGCATCGTAGAGCGCGGTCGCAACGGCAGCGAGAACCGCACCGGCCGGCCGCGAAGCGAGTCCAGACAGATCGAGCACGGTCAGACCGTCGCTGCACAGCGTTCCCGTCTCGATACCCGCAGGGTCGAACACGTCCCAGGATGCAGCGAGCGCGAGGTGGTTCGCCGCCGCTCGGCCGGTGCTCGCCGCTGCATCCGCATCAGTCACCCACGAACGCATCTCGTCAAGCGTCGCGCATTCGCTCGCCGCACGCCACACGAGCGCGCCCGCGCCCTGCTCCGGGTCGAGTCCGAGCACCGTGCACCACTGACGTGGGTCGAGCGCGTCCGCGCGAACGCTGGGATCGACCACCGTCGCCGACACGTCCGCAGTATCCAGCGGCGTGAACGCCCCCATCGGATCGGCGACGACTGGCGCGACGCCCTCGGCGTCAAGTAGTCCTTCGGCCAGGACGCCGAGCGTGTACGTCTTCCCCGACCCGCGTTTCCCGACGACGAGGCCGACGTGTGGCCGGTCGACATCGAGGTCGACCGCAGCGCCGCAGCTCCCGTCGCGGGCCCGGTAGTGGCCCAACCGCGTCGTCGCTCTGTCCCCTCCGTCGCGTCCGATAACCACCATGCCGGCGGTTGTTCCGCTCTGGTATTTGAACGTTCGTCCGAGAGTTCAAGTGCGAAGCAGTGACCATCCCTGCCCATGTCAGATTCGCTGTGGCGTGACGAACGTGCTATCGAGGGGCTCCCGATCCGCCTGGTCATCGCACTGGTGGTCGGCGTCGCCTGCCTCTCCGTAATGATGAGCACCATTTCCGGCATCGAGACGCTGCAAGTGACAGAAGTCGACGTAGAGCCACATCCTGAAGTGACTGACCCGGGAACGCAGGACGTGGTCGTCACCGTCGTCGATTCGAAGGGGTCGCCCGTCTCCGGCGCAACGGTGGTCGCGAAAAGCGGCACGGCAACGCTCGCATCGGTCACGACGGGGGAGACAGACGGCGCGGGGAACGTGACCCTCTCGCTGTCGCCGTCGCTCGGGCCGAATCAACAGGACGGAACCGTCGTCTTCGAGGTGAAACCACCGGCGGGTAGTAACTACGAGGACGCCCGCTCGAACACAGATATGCTGGTCGTCGAGTCGCCCTAGCCCTCCCAGTCGATCCACTCCTGCTCCCACCCGGCGCGGGACTGGGCTGCCCGCCGAGCGTGTTCGCGGTCCTCGCGGTGGGTCCGATTGCGCTCGACGGTGTCGGCTTGCTCGCCCTCGACGAGCATCGGCTGGAACGCGACTGTCCCGTGTCGCTGGACCGAGCCGTCGGCTTCCACGACAGCGAGGGACTGCTCGCCGGTGCCGAGTGGCATCACCAGCCGTCCGTCCTCGGTCAGTTGCTGGAGGAGCGCCCGAGGCGGATCGATTGCGGCGGCTTCCAAGAGGATTCGGTCGTAGGGCGCGTACTCGGGGAGGCCGTCCGCCCCGTCACGGCGGTCCACGAGCACGGCGTCGTAGCCCGCTTTCGCAAGGTTCTGGCGGGCCTCGATGACTAACCGGCGCGTGATGTCGATTGCCTGCACGTTGGCCGCACCGACGTGTTCTGCCAGCACCGCGGCCGTGTAGCCGACACCGGCACCGACCACAAGCACGTCGTCGTCCTCGTCAGGAGCCAGCGCTTCGAGCACCCGACCGACGGTACTTGGCGAAAGCACGCGCGTACCGAGACGTTCGAACGGGCGGTCGGAGTAGGCCTGCTGCTCGCCGACGAAGGCCTCTCGGGGAACGGCACGCATCGCTGTCGACAGCCACGCACTCCGGACGACACCCTTGCTCTCGTGTTGCAGGCTGTCGACCATGTCGTCCCGTAGTACCGCCGGGTCCATATCGAATTATTCGGCCGGAGCTATATCAATGGCGCGACAACGGCCACGTCTGTCGAAAGCCCTACTGTAGCGGCACGAAGCGGACGCCGCCGTGGTCGGCTCTATCGAGCGTTCCGTCGGCCCGTTTTTCCGCCCGGATAAGTCGCTGTTGCCCGTCACCGATGGGTGCGAGGAGAATGCCACCGCTCCGGGTCTGGTCGACGAGCGGGGCGGGGAAATCCGGCGCGGCACAGGTCAGATACGTCCGGTCGTATGGTGCGTGCTCGGGCCACCCCTTCTTGCCGTCGCCGGTTCGGACGGAAACGTCGCCGTAGCCGGTTGCGTCCAGCGTCTCCCGTGCCTCGGCGGCCAGCGACGCGTGATACTCTACGCTGTAGACGTTCTCGGGACCGACAAGTTCAGCGGTCACCGCGGCGTGGTAGCCACAGCCCGTCCCGATTTCCAGTACCCGATCCCCCGGCGAGAGGTCCAGTAACTCGGCCATGATTGCGACCATGTGCGGGGCCGAAATCGTCTGGCCCGCGCCGATGGGAAGCGGACGGTCGGCGTAGGCGTCGTGGCGCTTATCGTCCGGGACGAACTTATGCCGGGGAACCGACGCTATTGCCGCGAGAACGGGCTCGGTGGAGACGCGAGAGCGGAGGTGGTCGGCCAGCCGTGACCGCTTTCGGTCCCAGTCAGCCATCCTACCACGCCGACCACGCCGTGGTCGACTCGTCTCTGACGTACAGTCGGTTGATGTCTTTCGCGATGCCCATGTCGCCGTCGTGGTCCATGTTCTCGTGGTCGTAGCCGTGGGCGTCGTCGCGGACGTGAATCCCCTCGACGGTGAACTCCTCCTCGCCGAACTCCTCGGTTTCGCCGACGACGAACTCGTAGTCGCCGGGGACGTGAAGCTTGAAGCTCTCGGTCTCGTCGTGGGTCCCGTCTTTCGGATGCATCGTGACGTTGACCGAGACGTTCCCGACGGCGCGGGACCAGATTGTCTCGACGGCCTCGGCGGCCGCGTCGTCCTCGCGGCCGTCTTCGGTCTCCAGACTGGTGATACGCGCCGTCACGACGGCCTCCTCGGTCTCCAGCAGGAACTCCTCGCCGACGGACAGTTCTTCCTCGGCCGGCACGTTGACCTGTGCGGTGAAGGAGTCCCCATCCTGCGAGACGACAACGCTGCGCTCCAGCGTCTCGTCCTCGGGCAATTGCTCCTTGTGCACGTGGTCACAGTCCGTACAGCGAACCGTCACGTGGCCGCCCGGCTTCAGCACCTCGTGGACCGTTTCCAGGTCCGGCGAACAGGCCGGACACGGGAGGGCGATGCGGTCGCCCGGTGTAGCGTCTGTCATATGTCGGATTTGACCGCCCACCCCTAAATGGTCGTCGCCACGGCGCTGCTCGTGGTTCTGTTTCGCACGGCAGGGGAGCGTTTATTGAGTTGCCGAAACGAAACGCCAACAATGGCCCTCCGTCGGAACCAAGCCGACATCGCGAGCGGTGTCCTCATCGGCCTGACAGCCCTGGCCGGCGTGGCGGTCTGGTCGCAACTCCCGGCCGAGGTCGCGATACATTTCTCCGCGTCGGGCACACCCGATAACTACGTCTCGAAACCCGTCGGCGTCGTGCTACTGCCAGCGCTAATGCTCGGTACGCTCCTCATTCTGAAGGGTGCGTTCCGATACGACCCCCCGGAGACGCCGCAGGTGGCTGCTGCCATCACCGTCGCAACGATGGCGTTCATGGGCGCGATTCACGGGCTCGTGCTTGCGTGGAATCTCGGCTATCCCGTCCCGTTCGACCTCGTCCTCGGCGGATCGCTCGTCTGGGCGGTTTTCATCGTCGTGTACGCCAGGCAAGCGGCGTAGCTGTCGCAGTTCAGGGTTTCGACACTCACTCAACGCGAGGAAGTTCCACTTCCTCGCCGTCCTCACGGCTCCCGTCAGTCGCCGTTCGTCTTTGGGAGATCTACGATCTCCCCATCCGCATACACGGTCGGTTCCGTCAGAATCCCGTCAAGGTGAATCGGTGCATGCACGTCGCCGCCCATCGCGTGGTCGTCGCCGATGGCGATGTGGACCGTGCCGCCGGCCTTCTCGTCAAGTAGAACGGAGCCGACGAGTTCGGTCACGGCGACGTTCGTCCCGATGCCGAGTTCGGCGAGGTTGTACGCATCTCGGCCGACCTCCTCGGCGGCGTCCTCGACCTCCGCGCGGATGTCGGGGTCGTCGATGTCCGTGACATAGCCGTCCTCGACCTCGAACGTGAGGCGTTTGCCGTCGAGTTTGCCGTGGGGGCGCATTGTCCCGTCAACGACGAACGTGCCGTCGGCCGTCTCTGGGGCGAGGAACACCTCGCCGGCGGGGAGGTTCGACATCTCGCCGGGTTCGTGGACGATACCGGTGTCCATGTGCCACTCACGGGTCCCGATGCCGAACGTGATGTCGGTCCCCTGGGGCGAGGTGACCCGGATTTCGTCGGCGTCCTCGACCTGTGCCAATACGTCCTCGCAGTGCTGTTTGATGCGCTGGTAGTCGGTGTCTAACCCCATCAGGAACACGCCCTCGCTGATGCCGGGCAGCGTCGCCACGCGAGCGCCGGCGTCGTTGGCGTCGGTCCGGGCCTCGGTGTGGCTCAGGCTCTTTGTCGTCGGCGCGAGCACGACATCAGCGGTTCGCATCGCACCGGCGACCGGCGCGGGCGGCTCCGCGCCGTGTTGCTCGCCCGGCGGGTAGCGCACGAAAACTGTATCTTCGGAAATCTCTGCGGCGACGCGGTACAGCGCCTCACCGATTGACTTCCGCTGGTCGTCGGTGATTATCGCACACGACTCGTCGGGCTGGAGATTCAGGCACTGTCTGACGGCGGTCTCTGCGGGCGCACGAAGCGACGAATTGTCCATACGAACGGTTCCGTCCTCCGGCTGAATAACTCTTGATGGACCGTCGAAACACGATATATCTCAGTGTTTTTCGCAAATTTATGCGAAAAGTTCACATTCGCCAGTGGTACAACGATCTGAGTTAATTTCTCCAAATTTTAATCACAAAGAATATACTCTCCCCGGAGGTACAGTCGTGTATGCTCCACGTGGGCATCAACGGCTTCGGCACCATCGGGAAACGCGTCGCTGACGCGGTGCGTGTCCAGCCAGATATGACAGTTGCGGGCGTCGCGAAGCGCTCGCCGAATTTCGAGGCAACTATCGCAGACGACCGCGGCTACGACCTCTACGCCGCGGACGGCCGCGAACCGTTCGACGAAGCTGAGCTCGCGACGGCCGGCACAGTCCATGACCTCATTGAAACGAGTGACGTGGTCGTCGACACGACGCCGGGTGGGGTCGGCGAGGCCAACGCGCCACTGTACGCCGAACATGACACGCCTGCCATCTTCCAGGGTGGGGAAGACGCCGACCTAGCGGACGTGAGTTTCAACGCTCGCGCCAACTACGAGAAGGCGGTCGGCGCGGACACCGCCCGCGTCGTCTCCTGTAATACGACCGGACTCTCGCGCCTGCTCGCCCCACTCAAGGAATCCTACGGCGTCGAGAAATCGCGCGTGACACTGGTCCGGCGCGGTGCCGACCCCGGCCAGACCGGTCGCGGCCCGATCAACGACACGCTTCCCGACCCCGTCGAAATCCCCTCTCATCACGGCCCCGACGTACAGACGATTTTCCCCGACCTCGACATCGACACGATGGGGATGAAAGTCCCGACGACGCAGATGCACACCCACAGCGTCAACGTCACGCTGGAGAGCGAGCCCACGACGGAAGAAGTCACGTCCCTGCTCGCCGATGAGTCGCGTCTGTTCCTCATCCCTGAGACGCTGGGCATCGACGGCGCGGGAAAGCTCAAAGAGTACACCCGTGACGCCGGCCGCCCGCGCGGTGACGTGTGGGAGAACTGTATCTGGGCCGAATCTATCACGGTCGAGGGCCGGGATCTCTACCTGTTCCAGGCCATCCACCAGGAAGCCGACGTGGTGCCGGAGAACATCGACGCCGTTCGCGCACTGTCCGGACGAACCGCAAGCGCCGAGAAGAGCATCCGCCGGACCGACGAAGCACTCGGTGTCGGCCGCGGACTCGTCGAACACGACGGTAGCCCACAGCGCGTCGACGGCCACGCCGACGACTGATTCTCACCCGAGTTCGTGGAACTTCACTTCGCCGGTGTCCGTCGAGAGCGTCGCAACGGAGAACGGCTCGGGCGCGGGCGGGATCGAGATGCCGCCGGGATTGATTCGGTCCGTACCCTCGCGCTTCTCGTGACCACGTTCGTGCGTATGCCCGTGAAAAACGTAGTCGTAGGTCCCGCACTCGACCAGTGCGTCGACGATCTCCCCGCTAGTCCCGTGATACACCGCGATGGCGTGTCCATCGATGGTCAGCTCACCCATTTCACCGACGTACGTACCGAACTCCTCGACAGTAGACTGGACTGCCCACTCGCCGTCGTTGTTGCCGCGGACGGCGTAAAACGACCAGTCGCCGTCGAACGGCGTCACCGAGAACGGGGCGACAAAGTCGCCACAGTGGACGACCGTCTCACAACCCAGATCTGCGAACGTCTCGACCGCGGCTTCGACCTGCGCGGCGTTGTCGTGCGTGTCAGAGACAATACCGATTTGCATATCAGCGACGTTCAGTTGGCAGCGACTTGAACGTGTGTCCTCGACCTGTGGGGACGCGGTCATCAGGCAGGCGCGATACTTTTGTTTAGTCACCGCCTACGACGGCCGATGGCACGGGGACTCATCGGGACAATCGAGCTGATGGTCGCGGTCGTACTCGCCGCACGGGTCACCCTCCTTGGGGTCGACAATCTCGCTCGCGGCCAGACGGCGATTGGCGCGGTCTTTCTCGGGTTAGCCGCCGCCTTACTCGTCATCGAGTGGGTCGCTCCCTCCCCGACGGACATTCCCGGCGCACTCGCCGGCCGGGCGCGCAGCGCGCTCCCCGGCGGGAAGCCGTCGGACGGCGACGACGACTAGGTCTCGTCGCGCCAGCGGTCCGGGTCGTCGGCGGCGAGATACTCCCTGAGCAGCGGTGGGAAGTTCCGCCCCTTGAGATACCGCAGTCCGAAATCCTCCGCCCAGTTGATGATTCCCTGGTCCTCCGTGACGACGCCGGCGTCCAGTTCCTGTGCGAGTATCAGGAGGTCGAAGTCCTCGCGGGAGTCGAGCACGCCCTGTCGGAGCGTGTCCCGGTACTCGTCGCGCAGGTCCGAGATGACCTTGTCCACCTCCGTCATGTGGTCGTGTTCCTCGACGGTTTCGGCCCGTGACTCCTCGGCTTTCCGGACGGCTTTCTCCGAGACGCGCAGACCGCGGTCGACCCGCTCTGACATTTCGTCGATGAACTCGTACACCAGATCCGCCGGAATCCGCACCTCGTGGTGGGCCGGGGACTTCGTAATGACCCACGTGTCCAGTTTCGTCAGCACATCGTCGCTGATGGCCCGATCCTCCAGCATCGTCGTCAATTCGGCCTGTATCGACGGCGGCATGTAACAGGAGATGTTGTGGACCAGTTTCGCCTCCGAAATGAGGTCGAGCAGTTCCAGACAGGCCGCCTCCAGGTCCTCGTCGTCGCTTCTGATTTCCGGGGTGAGAAACAGCGACGTGTCGAGGACGAACCGTTGCTTGAGCGGGCGGTCGACCATACTGTTGCTACGATAGCCTGCCACTAATGCGCTCTGACGGGTGCGGCGGTGTCACGCGCCAGCAGAATTTTAGTGTCATGTCAACAAGGGCCACATATGTCGAGAGACTGGGGGTCGCTGTTCGACGTGGACACCGACCCCGAGGACCTGCTGGAACATTTCGATACCGAGTGGTTCCGGGGACAGCGATACCGGCATCTCAGCGACGAGCGCCACGGCATCGAACGCGGGACGGCGGTCGTCGGCGACACGGTCGTCCGGGGCTATCCGTCGATGCCGCGCGCGCTCGTTCTCGAACCGGCGATCCGGAAGACATTCGACGGCCCCGTCGCCATCGAGGAGAAGCTCAACGGCTACAACGTCAGGGTCGCGCGGATCGATGGCGACCTCCTGGCGTTCACCCGGAGCGGGTTCGTCTGTCCGTACACCACGCGGAAGGTCGAGGCGCTACTGGACGCGGATGCGTTCTTCGACGACCACCCCGAGCAGATGCTGTGTGGCGAACTCGTCGGTCCGGAGAACCCCTACACCGACCACGATTACAGCGAGGTCGAGGGGGTCGGCTTCTACGTGTTCGGCATCCGCCACCGCGAGAGCGGGACGCCGATGGGCGTGGAACGGCGGCTCGACCAGTGTGCGACTTACGGGCTCGACAGCGTCGACCACTACGGGACGTATACCCCGGGCGCAGCCGTCGACGCCGCCCGCGAGCGGATCGACGACCTGAACGCCCGTGGTCGGGAGGGCGTGGTCCTGAAATCGACAGACGGGGAGACGGCACTGAAGTACACGACGAGCGCCATCCACCGCGCCGACCTCGAACACGCGTTCGAACTGCCCTTCGACTACGGCCGGGACTTCGTCTTCACGCGCGTCATACGAGAGGCCTTCCAGGCCGTCGAGCGCGACGCATCGCCGGAGTCCGTCAGCGAGCGGGCACAGGAACTCGGCGAGGCCATTCTCGAACCCGCAGTCGAAACGATACGGGCGGTGGACGCGGGCGAGCCGGTCGGCGAAACGCACACCGTTCGCGGCGACCCGCAAGTCCTCGACGACCTGCTGTCGTACTTCCGCGAACAGGGGCTGGAACTCCACGTCGAACGCGACGACACCGACGGGGACCAGGGGGTCGTCACGTTCACCAAGATCGCACAGTCGACGCGGGACAAGACCCGGTACTACCTCGAAGGCGGGACGCTCGACGAATAAGGAGAACGGGAGCCGACTGCGTCAGTCAGCCGCGATGGTCTCGCTGGCGTCGTCGAGCAGTTGCTCGATGGAGCGGTCGCTCGGCTCGTTTTCCAGCAACACATCGATGGGTAGCGTCGGCGCACCGTCTACCAGGTTCTCAAGCAGGACGAGCCGTTCGCGGGCACGGGACATGCCGACGTAGAACACGCGCCGTTCGTTGTCGGTCAGCGTCGGTACGGGACTGGTGTGTTTGGTGAACTCCTCGACGCCGGGCACCTCGATGCCCTGCTGGTCGACGGTCGCGGCCATCTGCTCGACGACCTTCTCCGTGAGGTCGGTCGCCACGAACACGTGGTCGGCCTCGCGACCTTTGGCGGAGTGGATAGTCCCCACGCGGACGCGGTCGGCGTCCATCCCGGTGTAGTCGCCGGTGAAGTACGCATCGACGGTCCGTTCCTGGAAGTTGGTCACCTTCCGGAGCATGTCGCCCGCCGAGGCCGCGTCCGGGAGGAACGGCACGTGGTCGCGGACCACATCGGGGTCGATTTCGATGTCGGCGATGTCTTTGTCCTCGTGTGATTCGTCGATTTCTTCGAGTGCATCGAAGAGTTCGTCGCGCTCGCCCGTTCCGAAGGCGGAGTCGACGAGCATGTCGGCGAGTCGGCGCGCTTCCAGCACCGTGAGCGGTTCGTCGGCTTCGACGGCTTCGAGCCCGTTGACGTACTGAGTGAGCCGGTCGGTCCACATCCGCTGGTCGGTGAGACAGGAGAAGGGAATCCCGTTGTCGATGAACTCGTCGATGAACTGGAACATCTGGTACCGGGCCCGAAACAGCACCATCACCGTCTCATCGGACTGCTCGATTGTCCGCGTGACGTTCCGGGAGAGGTCGAACATCGAGGGGTTCTGAACCGCCTCGACGCGGCCGCCCTCCTTGCGTGGATTGAGATCTTTCTCCTGGCGCTTCTCGATGTGGCGCACCTCGCGGTTGACGACGTTGAGGATGCGCGAGGGGAGCCGGTAAGAGTTGGGCAGCACCTCGTCCTGAGTGACGACTTCCTCAAGCAGGAGGTCGGGATCCGCGCCCTGCCAGGCGTAGACGACCTGGTCGTCGTCGCCGGCGATGAGCACCCGGTCCATGTGGGGCTTCCACTCGTCGTACACGTCGTACTGCAGCGTCGTGATGTCCTGAAACTCGTCGATGATGAGGTAATCGACGTTCGGCAGCAGCGAGCGCTGGGCGACCCGTTCGAGCATGTCCGCGAAGCCAGTCAGGTCGTTCTCACCCTTGTAGGTGCGCCAGCCGCGGATGACGCTTGGCACGTCGACGCGGTCGTCGTCGGTCGGCCACGTCGGCGTGTACTTGTTGCCGGTCTGGGCGTTGTCGTCGATCTCCGGCGGCAGTCGGACCTCCTCATCGTCCCACTTGAACGGCACGTCGTACCAATCGGCCACGTCGCGGCGGGTCCGCTGGAGCCACTGGCTCGTCGCGATGATCTTGTTCCCGAGGGTGGTCGAGCGGGCCGAGCGGCGGCGCGAGCCCTCGTACTCGTCCTCGTATTCGATGCCGAACTCCTCGCAGAAGGCCTCCTTGTCGTCCTCGCCGACAACGTCGCCCCGAGAGAGGTTCAGCAGTTCGTATGCCTTCGCGTGCATCGTACAGACATTCCCGCGGAGTGCGCGGGGTGACAGGTCGAGGCGCTCCGCGAGTCGCTCGCGGATCTCCGCGGCCGCCGCACGCGTGTACGAGACGACCAGTACGTCCCGGAAGTCCACGTCGTCGTCTTCCAGCAGTTCGTCGACGCGGTCGAGCAGCGCCGTCGTCTTCCCGCTACCGGGCCCACCGAACAGGCGGACAACCTCGGTGGTCGAATCAGTCATTGAACATGTAGTGGGACCGCGGCCAAATAAACAACGTGCTTTACCGGGACGACAACTGACCGGCGAACCGGATCGATGTTCTCACCGGTACAGCGACACGTACAGCATCGCGAACCCGATAATGAACGGGATCGTCTCGGCCATCTGGAAGAAGACGCGAACGATGGCACCGGTCTCGCCGGCGCTCAATTGCGTGATGACACTGGAGATAGCGACGCCCATACTGATGAACGCGAAGCCGACGAACGCGGACTGTAACCGGTCAGAGGGCCGTTTTCGATAGGCCTGGAAGCTAATGAGCGTAATCCCGAGCGTCAATCCGAACACGACCATCCGCATCAGAATGAGCACGCCACGTGCGATGGCCACACCGGTCGTCATGCTATCGCCTCACCAGTAGACAGCGGACTCATTCGGGGTTCAGCTCGTCCCAGAGCTGGCTGAACCGGTCCGGGAGGTTCTCCTCCCGGTAGATGCGTACTTTGTACTCCTCGTCTTCGAGCGAGATGACCGTCGACTCGAAGTTGGACTCGTACACCTTGTAGTGGTTCCCGTCCTCGGCGACGAGCGTCCGGTCGGTGACAAGGTCGTACTCGTCGAGCAGTTCGATACGTCGATACACGGTCGGCAGCGAGAGGTCACACTCTTCGGCGAGGTCCTTTGCCGACTGCGGTTCCCGACTGATCGCGGCGAGCACGCGGCGCGCGTGCTTGTCACCGATAGTATCGAGAACCTCCTCGATGCTCTGTTCCTCAGCCACTACCCCATGATTTGCGTCATATTATATAAGCGTTTTCGAGCACTGTAGTGGTTTCACGTTCAGAAAACACTGCCCCGTTTATATGATGATAGCCCCTGTAGCAGCCACTGCGGATCGCGTTCAGGTGAGACGATGTCCGGAGACAACCTCCGTCGCGTGACGACGGGCAAGATGCAGGGCAAGACAGCCGACGAGCGAGTGACCGACCTCGGCGGTACAGAGCGCCCGGAATCGCATGACCCACCCAGTCGTGACGCCATCACGGAGTCGCTGTTGGACCCGGTCATTGACGATGTCGTCGACGGCGAGATGGCGGTTGACGACGGCCTGGTCACACAGAGTCTGGAAGAGATCCTCTTGGCGATGATCGCAGTCGCCGATGGTGGTACCCACGGCACCGGACTGATGGAGGAACTGGAAGACCAGTTCGGGGCCGAGTTGAGTCCGGGGACAGTGTACCCCCGGCTGCACGATTTAGAGGCAGACGGCACGCTCCAAATGCACGAACTCATCCAGACGAAGCAGTACGGAATCGCGGACTCGGCGGCTGCAGAGGAGCAGATCGCGGAGTCGGCGTCCCAACATCTCGCGCTCGGGCTGTTCCTCCATGCGTCGCTTGATGCGCTGTAACCACCACGAAGCGGTCACAGGCCGACGGACACGACCCCCCAATCGTCGGCTGCGAACCGGTCGGCCCGCTGACACACCACCCCCCAACTGTCGGCTGGCCACGCAACGACTTCCCACTTCCTTTCGGCACACGTGAGACAGTCCTGACTGGCTGGGCCGTTGCTGTCTCGACACGGGACGGAGTGAGGCACGCTCCGGCAGAGAGCGAACTGTCGATTCTGCAGGTCGGTGCTGTCGCTACCGGATGAAAAGCGAAAAACGGGGTCTCCTTACCGTACCGGTGCCCAACCACACACCGAGCACTGTGCTGCTGTCGACTCGTGAAGGCCGCCACAGTCAGGGCACTGCTTCTTGTTATAGCTCTCTTCCCAACCACTCTGGTCCACGTCGTGACCACGCTGGGAGAGGAACTCGTCGAACATATCGTCACTACTCGGTGCGGACGCCATACATGCTATGGTATATCACACCAGTATATAGGTTTAATGGTATTGTGAAACATTGCCATGCATAGCTCTGCCCACAGACGGCTGTTTTTGCGAAACCGCGTATTCGCGGCAGTACGCGGTTTTCTTCGGGTTTTACAGTATAAGACACGCAGTTCCGAACGGAGATAGGGTCGTCATGGGGTCCCACTCGAACGCTGAGCGGCCCGGGGTCAGCTATCTGTCGCTGCTGGGTGGGTGTAGTTGACGGTAATACGAGTGCTCGCGAGAAGGGCGTTTGCGATAGCCTCCGTCGCCGGTTCTTGCTCCGAACCGCCTTCGAGGGACAGTTCTTCGCCGAGCGCGAACACCTGAAACCGGTGTTCGTAGGGCTGTCCGGCCGGCGGACACGGCGGTTCGTACCCCGGCTCGCTGGCGGCCTGTTTGCCCTGTCGAGCGCCGCCGAGCGTATCGAGGGTCGGTTCGCGCGGAAGTCCGGCCGGGATACGCTCTGTTTCCGGCGGGACGTTCCACAGCGTCCAGAACACCGGCTGGCTGAACACGCCGCCGTCGTACTCGGCAGTGACGGCGAGCGCCGCCGTCGGCTCTGGGACACTCTCGATGACGAACGGCGGCGAAACGCCGTCACCGTCGCAGGTGAACCGCGCCGGAAGCTCGTCCCCGGAATCGAACGCGGGACTCGACACGTCGAAGACCGGCGTTGTGTCGTCCGACTGCCCGGTACAGCCCGCGCTCCCGACGAGTGCTGACACACCGAGCGTCTGGACGAAGTGGCGACGGCGCATATCTGAGTGGGAGGGACAGGTCGTAATCTACCTTGTGATACCCCGCCACGTACCGCGTCGAATCCGGGGACAGGAGACCACTGGTCCCTATCAGGGCGAACATGTTCCCGTCCGTCGCCAGCGACTGGGAACGTCTTACCCCCTTCTTATTTTGGGGTACTAGAGTTCCACCCACATGGAACTCAAACGCAAAACGATCGCGAAGGTGATCGCCGCCGCGTTCGTCTTCAACCTCGTCGTTATGGGGGCCGGCGCGTGGATCGCGTATCAGGAAGCGCCACCCATCCCGGAGCAGGTCGTCGGACCCGACGGCGAGACGCTCGTCACGGGTGAGGACATCCGCGACGGGAAGAAGGCGTTCCAGAAGAACGGGCTGATGAACCACGGCTCGATTCTCGGCAACGGCGCGTACTACGGCGCGGACTACACCGCCGACGCGCTGGAGTTGAAAACCCAGCACATGCGGACGTACTACGCCGAGGAGCGCTACGGAACCGAGTACGAGTCGCTGTCGACGGCCGAGCAGGCCGCCGTCGATGACGACGTGAAACAGGACCTCAGTGGGGAGTACACCGGCGGGAACATCGAGTACTCCGCCGCGGAGCTGTACGCCCACGAGCAGGTCCGTCAGGAGTACGTCGAGCGATACCACGAGGGGAGCCACGAACGGGGCGTCCCCGAGGGGATGATCGACTCCGAGGCCGACGCCCGGCAGTTCGCCGACTTCGCCATGTGGACGGCGTGGTTCTCCCACACTGACCGTCCGGACGGTGACCACTCCTACACGAACGACTGGCCCTACGAGCCGGCCGCCGGCAACGACGCGACCGGCGCGGCGATGACCTGGAGCGTCATCGCGATGGTGCTGCTCGTCGCCGCTGCCGGTGGCGGCATCTGGCTCTACAGCGCCGTCAGCCTCCCGGAGCCGTCCGCCGCCGACCTCTCGGTTCCCGAGCCGGGCGACGTGAGCGTCTTCCCCAGCCAGCGGGCCGCCCTGCGGTTCATCCCGGTCGCCGCCGGGCTGTTCCTCGCGCAGGTGTTACTCGGGGGGCTGCTCGCCCACTTCTACATCGAACGGGCCGGGTTCTTCGGCATCGAGGAAATCTTCGGCGTCCACATCCTCCAGATACTGCCCTTTGCCATGGCGAAGACCTGGCACATCGACCTGGGCATCCTCTGGATCGCCGCGACGTGGCTCGGAGCCGGACTGTTCCTCCCGCCGCTGCTGACCGGCCACGAGCCGAAACGCCAGTCGACCTACATCAACGTCCTGCTCGGGGCCATCGTGGTCGTCACCGTCGGTGGCCTCGGCGGCATCTGGCTCGGTTCACACGGCTACTTCGGCGATCTCTGGTGGCTGTTCGGCAACGAAGGGCTGGAGTATCTCGAAGTCGGGAAGGTCTGGCAGTTCGGACTGCTCGTGGGCTTTGGCCTGTGGGCCGTCCTCTCGATTCGAGGGCTGAAGCCGCTGCTTGACCGCGAGCCGGTGTTCGGGCTCGCACACATGATCCTGTACGCCGGCGGCTCCATCGCCCTGCTGTTTACCGCCGGGTTCTTCTTCACCCCCGAGACGAACATCGCCGTCACGGAGTTCTGGCGCTGGTGGGTCGTCCACATGTGGGTCGAAGGGGCCTTCGAGTTCTTCATCGTCGCCATCGTCGGGCTGACGCTGGTGTCGATGAACCTGCTCAGCCGCCGCAGCGCAGAGAAGGCGGTCATGCTCCAGGCCTTGCTGGTGATGAGTACCGGCGTCATCGGCGTCTCCCACCACTACTGGTGGGTCGGCATGCCCGACATGTGGGTCCCAATCGGGAGCGTGTTCTCGACGCTCGAACTGCTCCCGCTGGTGTTCATCCTCTACGAGGCGCTGGGCCAGTACCGGGCGATGTCCGAGACCGGCGGGTTCCCCTACAAGCTCCCGTTCATGTTCATCATCGCCAGCGGCGTCTGGAACTTCGTCGGGGCCGGCGTGCTCGGCTTTTTCATCAACCTCCCGCTCATCAACTACTACGAGCACGGGACCTACCTCACGGTCGGCCACGCCCACGCAGCGATGTTCGGAGCCTTCGGCTTCCTCGCACTGGGGATGGTCACGTACATGCTCCAGCTCGCCATCAAGCCCGAGCGCTGGGACGAGTCCTGGCTCCGGGCGGCGTTCTGGTGCTGGAACGTCGGCCTGGTGCTGATGGTGTTCGTCTCCGTGCTGCCCGTGGGCTTCCTCCAACTGGAGGCAGTGTTCACCGGCAGTTACGCCGCCGGCCGGAGCGTGGCGTTCTACAACCAGCCGCTCGTCCAGACGCTATTCTGGGCGCGGCTCCCCGGTGACACGCTCATCATCCTCGGGACGGCCATCTACGCGGCTGACCTGATCCGCAAGCGGTTCGTCCTCCGGGCGTCCGAGGACGACCCCACGGTGGAGGACATGGCCGTCGCGGAGGGTGTGATGAGCGACGACTAACGACGGCGTTCCGACCGGAGTGCGGTTCGGGCCGCCAGGCCACTACGCGCTGCCGAGTTCGTCGGTCCAGAGTTGTTCGATGTCGTCTTCGAGATCCGCCGTATCGAGTACTTCTACGCCGGACAGGTACTCACGAGCGTCCGTGAGGTGCTGCTGGACGGCGGCCACGTCCTCAACCGACTTCGCGGCACGGATGGAAATTCGCGCCCGGCTGATCTCCAGGCGTTCCCCAAGCACCTGTGCCACCGGGATGTCGTGTTCGTCGCTGAGTTGTGCCATGCGGTCCAGCACGGTCGTCGGTACCTCCAGTTGGACCGTGAGGTCCCGGGACGGCAGGTCGACCGTGACGACGGTCGTCTCACACTCACCCTCCCCCCACGGCGCAATGACGTACGCTTGCCCGTCAGTGGACATGTTCCACGGGATACCCCAGACACGCATATTTACTCACAGGCTAACAGGAAGAATGGAGCGTATACCGCGTGGCGGTCGGCGTTAGTCGTCGGCTTCGGCCGACTCCGCTCGGGGAATCATCACGTCCGTAAGTCCCGCTTCGATCTCTTCGCGGCGGTCCTCGAACTTCCCGGGCAAGACCAGTCGGCCGCCCAGGTCATCGAGCGGTTCGTCGCTGTCGTAGCCGGGGCCGCTCGTGGCGAGTTCGAACAGAACACCGCCGAACTCCCGGAAGTAGACCGAGCGGAACCAGTGGCGGTCGATCTGTGCGGTGGGGCGCAGTCCCGCACCGCGGACGGCCTCGCGCATCGCCTCCTGGTCCTCGTCGGTCGGTGTCTGGAAGGCGACGTGGTGGACTGTGCCGTGACCCTGCCGGCCACCCTCGATAGTTGGCAATACGTCAACGTACTTCCCGACGGTGCCTGTCGCGGCGAAGCGCGTCCGCTCGTCGCCGGGGGTGTCGCCCTGTGCCTGCTCCGTGCCGACTTCCTCGAAGCCCATCTTCTGCAGCAGGTCCTCGGTCGGTTCGGGGTCGGCGAGCCACAGCGTCACCGAGTGGAAGCCACGGATAGCGGCGTCTTCGGGGACGAACTCTGTCCACGGTTCGGTCGGGTCGTCGTCGGGAACCTCGACTGCGACCAGTTCGACCGGGAGCCCGTCCGGATCGCGGAACGGGAGGACGGTCTCGCCGAACCGCTCGACGCGGTCGTCGTAGTCAACGCCGTACTCGTCGAAGCGGCCCTCCCAGTAGTCGAGGCTCCCCTCAGGAACCCGGAGCGCGGTGCGTGAGACCTGTCCGGAGCCGACCTTCCCCTGCGAGTGGTCCTCCCACGGGAAGAACGTCATGCTCGTGCCCGGATTCCCCGCGGCGTCGGCGAAAAAGAAGTGGTACGTGCTCGGGTCGTCCTGGTTGATCGAGCGCTTGACGAGCCTGAGTCCGAGCGTCTCGACCCAGAAGTCCATGTTCTGTTGCGGGTCGCTGGCGATACACGTGACGTGGTGGATGCCCGGTGTGGGAGTACCGTCTGTCATTACTACAGATACGTACCGGAGGTACTTGAGTTACTGCTGACGCGAGTGTTACCGGGCCATGGTCACTGAGCACCGAGCGCGTTATCTCGTGGACAGTATCTATATATGACACTGGGGGCACATTCGCGTATGGCTGACGCGGACCGCACCGCGATTCTCGGCGGGACATTCACACCGATCCACAACGGCCACCGGGCGCTGTTGCACAAGGCCTTCCAGACCGCGAGCCACGACGGCCCCGGCGACGGGCACGTCATCGTCGGTCTCACCAGCCCAGGACTGGCAACGGAGACGCGCAGCGAATCCGCCCATGCCGACCAGTTGGGTGCCTACGACGACCGCCGGAACGCACTCGATGCCGAACTGCGGGAGTTGCGCGAGGCGTACACCGCAAGCTACGAAATCCTCCAGTTGGAGGACACGCAGGGACCGGCTGCGACCCGGGCAGACGTGAACGCGCTCGTCGCCTCGCCGGAAGCGAAGGCACAGCGCCGCGCCCACCAACTCAACCAGCGGCGGCGGGACGCGGGGCTCCAGCCGCTCGAAATTCACACGCCCCCGTTCGTCGTGGCCGAAGACGGGACGCGAATCAGCAGCACCCGGATTCGGAACGGCGAGATCGACGTGCACGGCCGTCTGCTCGACACGTCGGAGTAACACGGCTGCTTCGTCAGTCACCGGTATTCTGTCGCTTTAGACTTCACTCGACAGAATCCAAACCACCCGCGTCCAGCCGCTCGGCGGCCTCCTCGACGGTCAGTGGGACGCCCTCCGTCCGGCCCGAGAACAGTCTGACGACCTGTGGCGGGCGCAGGTCGCAGTCCGCCAGCAGATCGGTGTCGGTCAGAATGTGTCGAGTGGCTCCCCTCGCGGCAATCGTCCCGGTGTCGTCGACCAGCAGCACCCGGTCCGCGACGTGTGGGACGAGTTCGGTATCGGGCGTCGAAACGATGAGCGTGACGCCGTCGGCCGCGAGTTCCTCGAGCAGGTCCAGAACCGTCGCCCGGTTCGCGGCGTCGACGTTGCTCACCGGCTCATCGAGGAGGAGCACGTCCGGCTCAACGGTGAGCGCGCTGGCGAGGGCTGCCCGGCGCTGTTCCCCGCCGCTGAGCCGGAACGGTGGCTTCGACAGGAGGCCGTCGAGGTCCAGTCGGTCCGCGACCCGCTCCACGCGGCGGTCGACTTCCGCGCGGTCGCAGTCGAGTTGCGCCGGTCCGTAGGCGAGGTCCTCCCGAACGGTCGGATTGAACAGGTAGTCCGCGGGGTTCTGCGTGAGAACACTCAGGCGACTGCGGACGGTATCGGCATCGGTCGTCGCCTCGAAGTACCGAACCTGTCCGCTGTCGGGATCGACCAGGCCGCCCAGCAGTTCCAGCAGCGTCGATTTGCCGGCCCCGTTGGGACCCAGCAGCGCCACGCGTTCACCGCGTTCGATGGACACGTCGACGCCGTCGACGGCCAGCGTCCCGTCGGGGTAAGCGTATCGGAGGTCGGTGGCCTCAATTACGGTCATGCGACCACCACCGCGACGGCAAGCGCGACGACCAGTCCGAACGCGAAGTCGGCCCGCCCGAGCGGTTCCCGGGGCTGTGCCGGCGTCGGGCCGGTCCCGCCGCGGGCGCGAGCAGCCCGCTGGACCCGCTCGCCGCGTTCGAGGCTCCGGACGAGAAACGAACCCACGAAATGCCCCGAGTCACGCCAGTTGCGACGGAGGCTCGGCTCGGCGATGGTCCGGCTCCGGCGCGCCCGGACCATGCGTTCGAGTTCAGCAAAAAATAACAGGAGATACCGGTAGGTTATCGCCAGGAGCGAAACGGCAATAGTGGGGGCTCTGAGACGGCGGAACGCCCCGAGCAGATCGGCAAAGCGCGTCGTCACCAGCAACACCGACAGGAAGCCGACACACGCCGTCACACGGACGACGAAAGTGAGCACGTAGTCGACGCCGGCGGCCGAGAGTGGGAGCGACCCCAGCGAGGGACCGCCCATCAGGAATGCTTGCGGGGCGACGACGACCAGCGCAAACGCCGGTGGCCCGGTCAACCGGCCCAGGAACGTACGGGCAGGAATCCGGGACAGCGCCGCGAGCGCCGCGGCGAGGATGGTGAGGGCAGCGACTGTCGACAGCGTCCGCTGTGTAACGGTGAGCGCGACGAGCGCGGCGATACCGACGAGCTTGACCGTCGGCGTGACGGTCTGGAGAAACCCGTTTCGGTCCGGCAGTTCCTCGGCGAGCAGGAACCACCGGGCGCTGGCCGCGATTGCTGCGACGGTCCGATCAAGCAGGTCGCTGCCAGCCATGCGCTACTGCCGCCTGTCGGTATCCGCCCCGAGCACGCGACCGATGGCGGCACCGATCAGGAGCGTCAGTGCGGTGCCGACGACGGCCGACACGAACGTTCCGGTCGCGCCGCCGAGGCCGGGAACGCCGTAGTCGGTGAACAGCGCGGTGCCGACAGCGACGGCGTGCTCCGTCGCACCCGTCGTCTCGGCGGCGTTCTCAAGCGGTTCGGCGTAGCCGACCTGGCCGGCCGCCCACCCGAACACCGGCGCGAGCAGCGTCAGGACCACCAGCGCGGCGATAGCACGGGGCAGCCAGTCGGGGTATTCCCGGGCCATCACGCGCTCACCTTCCGAGCGGCGCTCGGTCTGAGGTCGGGACGAGCACGAGCGAGGTAGCGATAGACCGCGGCGGTGATCGCTCCCTCGATCAGCCCCAGCGCCAGGTGCCCGACACCCATTATCGACAGCGTGGTCAGTAGCTGGTACTGGAACGCCGAGGAGAGCCCGAGCTGGAGCGCGGCTGTCAGCGCGCCCGCCGTGATTCCCAGCCATCCGGCGGCGAAGGCGGCCCGAAACTCGCCGTAGGGGACGAGCAGGCGATAGATGGCGTAGCCGACGTACACCTCGACGATAGCCATGTTGAACACGTTCGCGCCCAGCACCACGAGGCCGCCGTCGCCGAAAATAAGGGCCTGAATCGTGACGACAGTCGCGACACAGAGTGCGCCCAGATGCGGCCCGAGGAGAATCGCCGCGAACGCACCTCCGACGAAGTGGGCGCTGGTGCCACCGGGAATCGGCCAGTCGAGCATCTGTGCGGCGAAAATGCTCGCCGCGACGACGCCCAGCAGCGGTGCGCGGGCGTCGGAGATCTCACCGTTGACCCGCTTTGCCGCAACGCTCAAGACGACGACCGCAAGCACGCCAAACAGCAATGCAAGCGGTAGATCGATGTACCCGTCCGGAATGTGCATGCTACCCAAGCCTGGACCCGGCGCGCTAATAATACTTTTTCATCGCACAGTATTATCGCCAGCGGGTGAGTATTACCGAAGCCCGGGTATCCATATGCCGGCCCGTCCCTATCGACACACATGAGTGAGGATCTCGACCGGATCAGCCTGACACTCCCGTCGTCGATGGTCGACCGGCTCGACAGCATCGTCGACGACTGGGAGTACGCGAGCCGGTCGGAGGCGATACGCGACTCGCTGCGTGACTTCTTTGCGACCTACGAGTGGGAGTCCGGCGACGAGCAACACCACCACGGGACCATCGTCATCGTCCACGACCACCACGTCTCGGGCATCGCCGACGACCTCCAGACGGTCCAACACGAGATGGCCGACATCATCACGTCCGTCCAGCATATCCACCTCTCGCATGACACCTGTATGGAGACGCTGGTCGTCGAGGGCGCGGGCGGCAAAATCACGGAACTGGCGAATCGGCTTCGAGCAATCGGTGGTGTTCAGCAGGTCAAGGTCGTCGTTGTCGACGAGTAAGCCGCGGTGGTGTGGGCCGAGTGACTCTCGAAGAACTGAAAGTCGACAGCGTGCAGGCCGCTCTTCCAGAGGGGTTTCTCTATGTGTCAGAGATGGACCCTACCGGGGAGTAGCCAGAAAGTGCTGGGCCGTCAGCTGGCTTTCTGTCGCACTTGTACGCTCTTAGCGAAGAGTTTAAACATCTGGTGTGGTGACAGATGGCGTCAATATCCGAGTGGTTTCTGAGAGACTATGGTGGATTCGACTGCGTGTTAACGAATGAGGGATCACCACGTTCGAGTGCTGTGCGCCAGCATTTCAAGACGGCTCGCGTGACGACTTCGATCTGTTCGACTTCGATACACGAGGGACCCCTCGCATCTGCATCCGGTGGTTCGTGGAAATGCTTCTCTTGCGCGTTCGGTTCTGGGTGGCGGTCAAAACGGAAGTCGACGCCGTCTGGCTCGGTGTAGTGGAAGTTGTAGCAGTCCCGTTCGGTCCAGACGATATCAAACCGGCCGGATGGACTGGATCCGAATCCCTCGCCGACCGTGATATTTAGTTCGGGCTGTGGATCGAGTCGGCCACTGAGATCGTGATGCGTGACGAGTGGTTCATTTGTGAGGAAGATGTCACGGATTCGTTGGAGTGCCTCGTAGTCGGTCGGCCCCGTATTGCCTGTGAGATACGACATCGCTCAGACGACCACTTTTTCGGCGTCGTAGAAGCTAATCGCTGCCTTGGCTAGATAGAGGTTCTTCTGAGCGGTTTGCCACGTCGTGTGGTCTTCCCATCCGTCGTGGTCGTTCGGGTCGAGTTGCTGGGCGAGCTCTGCGGGCGATTCAACCCCGTGTTTCGTTCTGATTTCGCTGACCGTCTGTTTCAGGTCCTGCAACGTCTCGACCAGTTCGTCCTCAGAGTACTCACTCTGGAGTTTCAGCACCTGCCGATAGATGTACATCTGGTCGTTGCGCTTGTACAGCGCACCCCGGCCACCGTCGATTTTCTCGACGAGTCCAATTTCCGCGAGTTCGGTGAGTTCATCGCGGACGACCGGCTCGCTCGCTCTCGCTTTGTCGGCAATCTCGGACGCTGGCGTGGGTTCCGTCGTGCGCGTGATGACGGACTTAATTCGCTCCCGCGTTGTCGTTTCGCTCTTCCAGTCAGTGACTGCTGCCTCGTTGACATCGTCGTATTCTTCGATTGAATCGGGGTTCATGTATTCTCAGAGCCGCTGTTTGTGGGGCCACCCGTTCGCGTATGCATAATATGTTATTTCCGTCGCAAATATATCTTATGTCGGATTCGGTTATGAACTCCGATCAGTGACTGAGACAGAATCGCCACAGATAGAACCAATAGATCCTCTGAGTGGTCGAAATATGGTAGCTCACAGTGCCGCAATCTATGGGTGAGCCTATGGTCCGCCAGCGCTGGAACGAGTATCAGGACGACGGGAAGCACCGAAACGTAGTTGGTGAGGTGACGAAGCTAACCGCATGACAGCGACAGGATTTGAGCAACCCAACAACAACCAACCCCCCGACGTAGCCCTCTTATTGGCCCATGGCATGCGCTCGCGGTGCGAGCACGCGCGAGCCATGGGCAACGGCCGCGAACAACCCGGAGGTCTATATATGACGCACGCGGGGTGCGCGAATGAGTCGAAGCCATAAGGCCAATCACTACGGCACGCTCGTCGAGCGGAAAGCTGCCGAGCGGTACGATCTTGAACTAGATCGGTGCAGTTGGCACAACGCGAAGCGGCCCGACGGGAAGCCTGTGGAAATCAAGGCCGCGATGTACCGGCATTCTGACGGTCAGCCAGAGGCGTTCAAACTCTACGATCAGTACCACGAAAAACTAAGCGTGGCGAACGGATGGTATGCTTTCGGTATCTATCGGATTCGTGGGCAAGGTGTCGAAGTGCTGGAGTGGGAGATGCGCCACTCTTCGCGGTTACCAAGAATAGAGTGGCACGGTGGTGGTAAGCACCGAAATGCCCAACAAACTAAAATATCAATAGAACAACTTTTCTAAGAGAATAGTCATTGTGTCCGAGACTGGGAGTTTGTTTGTAAGTTTGAATAATCCATGGAAAATTAAAAGACTATAGAAATAGGGACATATGCCAATGAAGATTGATTCGGCACATGTCGAAAACTATCGAAGTATCTCAAGCGCGAAAGTTCCCTTATCTGAATTGACAGTGATTATCGGCCGAAACAATTCTGGCAAGTCGAATTTTCTTGAATCGCTGCACAGTTACCGATCATACATATGTGGTGGCAAATTACCTACACATGAATATGATTCAGTCATTCATAATGGGCAAGACAGCGGAGATATCCAGTTTGAAGTAATATTCGAGTTAGATGACGCAGAGCGAGACGACGTGTTTGAGTCACTTCATCGCCGATTTGACACTGGAGTCTCATTTATATTGAACGAGATCGACGAATATTGGTTAACCTACATTAAACACGATTTTGCATTTAATTCGAGTGGGATCGTGTGCAACCGAATTTCGATTAATTATCAAGATAACTGGTTTCCCATTTCAGCAGATCATCAAAGTATACCAACTGACAATTCTGATCTAAGAGACCCCATATTACCGAGACACACGGACCACTACGGAGAAAGTGTCTATTGGACAGTCTCGGCAGGTGAGATTGGCTTTGACGATGAAATTGAGGAAGGGGTATATGAACTGAACTTCTCACACTTCCCCGACTTGGTTGAGTTTAATCAGCAGGTAGGGTATGCCGGTGAAGAAACTGTTAGTGACATTTTCCCGGAATACCTCAACCATCACATATTAGATTTTCTTGATCAGTGGTCACGGACAGGTGCATTCAGAAAACCCCTTGATGAAGTTCCAATCACGAAAGATACCAAACTCAGCGATTCTGGTGATAATCTCGCGCGGGTTCTGCTAACTATCAGCCAAAACAGGAAGTCTTCATTCAAAAAGATTGTCAGCAGCTATGTGGATATTATGGAAGGAGTGGTCGATATTCGAGCACCAATCTCGCCTGCAGAGGATCCGAAAGTAACGCTTGAGATAGATGAAGAATCATCAGGGGAGTCTATACCGCTCTCAGATATTTCTTCAGGTTCCAAGGAGATTCTAACTTTAATCACAAAGGTAGTGCTGTCTTCGAATCAGACGAATATTCTTACTTTAGAGGAACCTGAACTCCACCTACATCCTTCCGCCGAACAAAAAGTATTGAGATTGATTGAAAAAACTGTAGAAGAGAATAATATACAGATTATATCATCAACCCACTCAGAAACATTTGTTGATAAAACAGATCTTGCATCCATTATAAAGACAGACCGTTCACCTGATACAGAGTTCCGAAAAGTTTCAGACGAAGACCTGTCTGCAGAACTTGAGGATTTAGGCTACTCAAAAAGTGAATTGTTCCAGTCTGAAGCAGTTCTATTTGTAGAAGGACGATCTGATAAGACAATTCTTGAGATAATCTCAGAAAAAATCGGATATTCTTTTGAAGATAACGGTATTGAAGTTGTTGTTGGGCATGGTGATCAACTTGAGTCAGATATGAACTCAGTTGGTAGTGTTCTCAGCCAGATGAGAATTCCGTATACTGTACTACTCGACTCTGATGGAGAAAATTCCGAAGAAAAAAAGAATATGTCAGCCGAAAAGATGGGGATTTCTCCAGCTGAAGTTCTTGTGTTAGAAAAGTATAGTATAGAGTCATACTTGACAGATGCACCTTCCGCAATTTCTCGGACAATTGGGGAAAGTCCAGAGGAAATTCGCGAATATCTCGACGGCAAAAATTCAGATAATAAAAAAGGAGTGTTGGACGACCTATTTAAGGAACTTGTTGGGACTGGATACCATGAAGAAAAACATGGTGCAACCATTGCTAAAAACCTGCAGAAAAGGGAAATTAGCGATGAATTAGTAGAGAAAATCAAAAAGATATCTTCTCTAACTGATTAGTTAATGACGATCCGGCCGTGCCGATAACCATGCTGTACGGTGTATTTTGGAGAAGTGGCCTTAGCCGCGCGACACGCGATTTTCGGGGAAAGAGCACAGTATTGCCGCAAAATCAGTGTGTTGGACAGTGATGCCTCTACGCAGGTAGCACGCTACCCGCCGTGCCACTCGTCAGCTGGCGGGCAACCAGCCGCTCGCCATGCCTCGAAGTCGAAGCCCTCGCGGCCCTTCTCAGCCGCCCGCGCTTCGCGGAGGTAGTCACCGGAGCGGTATGCTGTCTCGAAGGCTTTCGAGAGGGCACGGAACCGCTCACGGCCAGTCTGGCGGGCGTACTCACGCGGCCCATACTGGCCCATGCCCACAGCCTCATACACCTCTCGCTCGGCGTCAGTCAGCTGCGATAGGTCCGGTTCGTAGTCGAACAGCGATGACTGGGGGCTCACCGCCAGTCACCTCCGAAACACTCCGGGTTCCCACAGAGTTTGTAGTGGGGTCGATACGCGGCAATGGGAACCTCCGTGAAGTCCGCGTCACTTCGGTAATCTGCTTCGGGACAGGCGGGTGTTGGTTCATCAGCGTCCGGATCGGGTCGGTGTAGCGTATCGGCGTACTGCGAACGGTTCCGTACGCCCGTCTCAGGCAGCGTAGTGGACGCTGACGCCTTACTCATCGCCCGCACCTCCGGATCGCAAAATCGCCGGACAGCGGCGACCCCCAACAAGATGCTTGTTGAACTCAGAATTTAGCGCGGGTATCTTCGCGCCCCGATTCCGCTGTTCTCCACCCGTTCGAACACCTATCGTTGCCGATTCGTGTGGGATACGGTTCGGGCAGAAACTGGATGGGCCCTGCCGGATTTGAACCAGCGCTCAATCGGTTATGAGCCGATCGCTTTAACCAGACTAAGCTAAGGGCCCTCAGAATGGTGTTGATGAGTCCGCATCTTTAGCCTGTCGGGTTGGAGTGGTGTGATTTCGAGAACACAAGCAGGCACCAAGACGGGCATGCACATCGATCTGCGGTGCTCGCCGATTTCGAATGGAAGAACGACGCCACCGCCAGGGCTCGAACCTGGGACAACCTGGGTAACAACCAGGTGCTCTACCAACTGAGCTACGGCGGCGCGAACGCATCTATGGATTGCCAGAGTTGGTAATTAGGGCTTTCGTTTCCAGTCGGCATCGACACGCTTTCACGCACTTGTGCGTAATCGGCGGTATGAGCGATGAGTTCGACGCCGTCGTCGACGACGTGCGGGCGCGGGTCTCGCCCACTGACGACGAGCGGGGGCAGTTACAGCGGGTCGCCGACGCGGTGATAGCCGACGCCGAGGCGGCCGTCGCCGACTTGCCGGTCGATGCCGAAGTCGTGCAGGTCGGGTCGACGGCCCGCGGAACGTGGACCGCTGGCGACCGGGACGTGGACGTGTTCGTCTGCTTTCCGCCGTCACTGGACCGTGAGGAACTAGAGACGTACGGGCTGACTGTCGGGCACGAAGTCTTACCCGAAGGCCGCGAGGAGTACGCCGAACACCCCTACGTCGTCGGCGAGCGCGAGGGGTACGCCGTGGACCTGGTGCCCTGTTACGCTGTCGAGGACGCGACCGAGATCCAGTCCGCGGTGGACCGGACGCCGTTTCATACCAGATATCTGCAAGAGCGACTGGACGACGACAGCGCTGGCGCGGTCCGGGTGGCAAAGCAGTTCCTGAAAGGCATCGGCGTCTATGGGAGCGATCTCCGGACACGTGGCTTCTCGGGCTATCTGACGGAGCTGCTGGTGCTTGAATACGGCAGTTTCCGGGCGTTCGTCGAGGCGGTCGCGGACTGGCATCCACCGGTACGGCTGGACCCCGAGGCCCACGGGACCGAGACGTTTGACGACCCGCTGGTCGTTATCGACCCGACCGACCCGGAGCGCAACGTCGCGGCGGTACTGTCGGCGACGAACGTCGCCACACTCCAGCACTACGCCAGGGACCTGCTCGCCGAGCCGCGGGTATCGCTGTTCACCGAGCGTGAGCCGAACCCGTTCTCGCCGGCAGACATCGAAGCCGCGGTGTCTCGGCGGGACACGACGCCCGTTGCGCTTCGCTTCGCAGCCCCGGACATCGTCGACGACCAGCTCTGGCCCCAGCTTCGGAAGTCCCTCGACGGGCTCTGCAGTGAACTCGACCGTCGCGGTTTCGAAGTCTTGCGGTCGGCTGCGTTCGTCGAGGCCGGTGCCGCGGCAGATACAGACCGCGGCACTGGAGGGGAGCGCCGACCCATCGAGGACACGATGGCCGACGGCGACAGTGGACCAGCGTCACAGCGCGACGCCGTTTTGTTGCTGGAGTTTGCCGTCGCCGAGCGACCGGCCGTCGAGCGCCACGAGGGGCCGCCGGTCCATGTCCGCGCGCATGCGAGCGGCTTCTTCGAGAAGTACGACGACGACCCCGAGGTGGCCGGCCCCTTCATCGACGGCGACCGCTACGTCGTGGAGCGTCCCCGAGCAGTCACTACAGCTGTCGAGTTTCTATCGAGCAGCGCTGTCTTCGACGTGGGACTGGGGCCGCGCATCGAGTCGGCGCTTGGGGAGGACTACGAGGTGCTGGTCGGGGCAGAGCTTGCGGCACTTGCTACCGGCTTCGGCGTCGATCTGGCAGACTACTTCGATCCAAAGCCCTGAGCGGCGAGTTCATCAAGGACATCGCGGGCGTCGTCGCTGACATCGTCGTCCGGCTCCATGGGCTGGTAGCCGTCGAACACCTCGTGGACGGTCGTAATTGAGTCCGCGAGCGTATCCAGGCCGTAGCCCCCTTCGAGCACGAACCCGAGCGCAGCGCCACAGGTGTCGGCGAGCGAGCGCATACGGTCGGTCATCGCCCCGTACCCCTCCGTCGAGACACGCATCCGTGAGATCGGGTCGTGTTCGTGGGCGTCGAAGCCGGCGCTGATGAGCAGTAGGTCGGGGGCGTAGTCCCGGATCGCCGGCGCGATGCACTCGTCGATTGCGGCGAGGTAGTCGGCGGTGTCGGCTCCCGGTTTGTACTTGACGTTGAGGTTCGTACCGTCGGCGTCGTCAGCCCCGGTCTCCGCAATGTCGCCGGTGCCGGGGTACAGTCCGTCTTCGTGTATCGAGGCGTAGAACACGTCCGAGCGATCATAGAAGATGTCCTGCGTGCCGTTGCCGTGGTGAACGTCCCAGTCGAATATCGCGACGCGCTCGGCATCCGCTTCGAGGGCTGCCTGGGCGGCAACGGCCGCGTTGTTGATGAAACAAAAGCCCATGGCGTCGTCACCGACGGCGTGATGGCCCGGTGGTCGACCGAGGGCAAACGGCGTATCGCGGCCGGCGTTGCCGTCAAGCGCCGCTTTCGCCGCCCAGACCGAGAGCCCGGCCGACGCGAGCGCGGCGTCCCACGTCTCCTCGACCGCGACGGTGTCGGCGTCCCAGTTCCCGCCGCCGTCGTCGCAGAACTCGCGGAACTCCGAGATGTAGTCTGGGTCGTGGACCGCACGGACGAGGTCGATGTCGGCGTCGTTGGCGGCGACGTACTCGACACTGTGGTGTTCTTTGAGCGCACGTCGTATCGCTCGAAGTCTGTCGGGACTCTCCGGATGTCGCGGCCCGGTGTCGTGGTCCAGACAGACCTCGCGGTAGCCGAAGTTCATTCAGTAGTACTGTTCGAGTTCGAAGTACGTTTCTACGTCAGCCGCCTTGATCGTCCGGCGGTCAGCGTGACGAGCCAACGTGGCGGCCGCGGCGGCCGTCTCGTCGGCGTACGTTTCGAGGATAGACGCGAGGGCAACGCGGGCGTCCATCGCGACGCGATAATCGTCGTCGATGTCGAGCCGTGCGATGCGGTCGACGGGTGCGACGGGGAGTTCGAGGCCGTCTTTTTCCGGGACCTGATCGATACCGAAATCGGACGGCATCAGCGTCTTCCGCCCGTCCGTGGTGGCCTCTGTGGCTGCCGTGACAGCCAGCGAGGCGCCGTGCTCCTGTATTCGACGAGCCAGTTCCTCCGCAGCGTCGGCACTCACCCGGAGTCCGTCCGCGTTCCGCCGAATGACAGCATCCACCGGTGCGAACGGTAGCTCGACACTCATACCCAAACCCGGGAGTGTTGCGGTCTTAAGAGTTTCCGTAGCGTCGCTCGCCGACTCAGAACACGTCCTCAGCGTGGAGCCGGTCCTCACGGAGTTCACCACGGACCGTGATCTCCTGGCCTAACTGCACGCGCTCGCCGGTTTCGACGCTCATCGTCTGCTCGCCGTCATCGAGAACGACGGGATCACCGGTCTGGACGACGGTCCCCGTGAACTCCGCCTGCTGCCCGGCGCTCTGTGTATCGCCACCTGAGGAAGTGTCGCCGGTACCGGCGCTGACAGCGGCCGCCCCGTCACCGCTGCTGCCAGCGTCACTGTCAGTGTCATCTGCACCATCACCGAAAGAAGACAGCCCGGCGTGTTCGGCGTCGGTCGTCTCAGCGCCGGCTCCCCCGCCAGTCGCAAGGTCCGCGCCGTCGTCGAGGACGACGACCGTCGAGTTCCAGCTTGCCGAGGCTTCCTTGTCGTCCTGCCAGCCGTCCTGGATTTCAACATCGGCCACCAGGACCTCGTCGCCCGGCGCGATGTCCTTGTCCGCCTTGTCGCCCCACAGGGCCACCCGGATGTCGCCCGTTGCGTCCTGGATGCGGACGTTCCGGACCTGGCCTTCGCTGCCGTCGTCGCGGTCGAACGTCCGCTTGGGGTCGGCCGAGCGCACGACGCCGGCGATGTCGACCGTCTCGTCGAGTTCGACCTCGGCGATGGGGTCGGCGTCGGGCTCGAACGACACGTCGTCCTCGACCTCGTCGACGGCCCCCTGGTCGCCGACGTGGAGTTCCAGCGAGCCGTCCCGCTCGCGGACGTACCCGTCGACGATTTCGACGGCCGCGCCCGCGTCGAGTTCCTCGGCGCGGTCGGCCCGGTCGTCCCACAGCGTCACCCGAATGCGCCCCGTCTCGTCGCCGAGCGTGAGATTCGAGACGCGGCCCTCGCTGCCGTCATCGCGGTCGAAGGTCCGTATGGTGTCGGTGTCGAGGACGAGCCCGCGCAGCGACACGTCGGACTGGCCCATGGTCAGTGAATCGATAGCGGAGCCAGCGCCCGGCTCCACGTCGATTGTGGCGTCCTCGTCCGGTTCCGCTTTGTCGACGGACACCTCCAGCCCGTTGTAGCCGTCCTTCGGCCGGCCCTTGACCCGGAGCACGTCGCCGACTTCCAGTTTCCCGTCGTCGATGTCGACGGCCTGGCCGTCCCAGAAAGCGAGCCTGACGCTGCCGCTCTCGTCGGCGGCCTCGACGTTGATGACCCGACCGTCCTCGTCCTCCTCGTCGCGTTCGAAGGTCTTCAGGTCGCCGACGGCCATCACTTTGGCGAGGAACTTCACCTCGTTCATGCCGGGTTCGATGTCGGCAATGGCGTTGACCTCGTTCTCGTTGAGTTCGTGGGCCAACAGCATCGCGGCCGTCTCCTCGTCGGCGAGCCCACCCATCTGCTCGACCTTCTCCTCGACGGCCTCGCGGAACTCCTCCTCGGGAACGTCCGTCTCTAAGTCCTCGTAAATGTCCTCTATCGCACCCATCTATCTATGGGACGCTGGGCTGGGGCGCGCTTAAGCGTTGTCGTTGGGCGAGCGAGCGGGCGCTGTCGGGTGATTTCGATGTCGTCTCGTCCATCGAATCAGAGTGGCCGCGGGATCGGTTATAAACCCTCGTCCACAGGGGTGCCGGGTCAGCGTGTCGACCTGCCGCGCCAGTCACTGCCGGACGACCGGTCAGCGCGTCGCCGTCGCCACGTCGGTCGGGCCGTCGCCGCTGTCGCGAATGGGCAATCATCGGTGTTTCCGAGGAGTCAAACGCGCCTTGCAGCGAGGTATGTCGACCCACCGCGTGACGGCACTCGAACCGTCACCCTTTTTAGATGCACCACCCTCTCTGGAGATGAGTCCGGATAGGGTAGTGGACTATCCTCTTGGCTTGCGGAGCCAGGGACCGGAGTTCAAATCTCCGTCCGGACGTTTCTGCCGACGCAAACCGCTGAGCGTTGCGAGCGGTCAGTGCCGCAGGAATTTCTGTGCGAAGATCTACGTCCAGCGCGAGCGAAATGAATGACTGTCTGTCGCGGTCTCCGTTCGACCGAGTCAGTCACGAGTGGTCGTGCCGTCCTCGGCCGACGCTATCGTCAGCGCGCTCCCGACGGCCAGGCTAAACGAAGCGAGGCCGAGAACGATGAGCGACACGACGAACGCCCGATCACTGGGGAGCGCAAGCCGCTGCTGGAGCGTCACGACGACGTAGGTCGTGACGCCGGCGAAGGCCCCACCCCACGTACCGCCCCTGCTGAATATCGGAAGAACGGTTCGTTGCGTGTAGAGGGCGACGGTGGCGGCGAACAACGTCAGGGCAAACGTCGACAGGAGCACGGGGTCGGTGACCAGGAACTGCCAGACGAAAGCCGTCAGGGCGGCTGCGCTGGCCGCACCGAACAGCCATCGACGCCAGAATCGTGGCATGGGCTAGCTTGCAGTGTCGGTGACAAACCGATTTGGGTACACGAGCGCCGATGTGGTTTTCCGACACCGAACCCAACCCACCGTGTGCGCGACTATCTCCGGGCCGGCATCGCCGTCTACAACGAGGGGCGCTACCACGCCGCCCACGACGCGTGGGAGGAGCACTGGCTGGACCTCGACGATGGCGACGACGAGCGGTTCCTGCACGGCCTCATTCAGTTCACGGCAGTCGTTTACCACGCCAGCGAGGAGAACTGGTCGGGCGCACAGGGGTTGGCCGAGAGCGCGATAGAGTACCTCGATGGCCTGCCCGACCCGTATTCCGGGGTCGCACTGGACGAGGTGCGGTCGTTTCTCGCTGCGACAGCAGCTGACCCGCACCACGCCGCAGCGGTTGACCCGCCAATGCTGACTCACAGGGGAGACGCCATCGGCTACGATGACCTCGACTTCGACGCGACGGCGGTCGCTGCGGAGGTGCTGGCGGAGGCCGGCCGCTACGACGAGGCAGTCATCGACGCCGCTGTTGGGTACGCGCGTTCGGAACTCGACACCGCCGGCGGGTCCCAGTTCGTCGGGATGCTGTTCTCCTTCGTCCGCGAGCGTGACCAGCGCCCGGTCGTCTACCAGCGGCTCCGGGACCACGTCGAACTGGAACAGCAGAAAGACGCCGACGTGCGGAGCCTGTTCGAGTAGCCTGGCGTCGCTGGACTGGTGGGTGACTCACTTAATCAATACACAGACTTTTCCGGAAATTCGGGCCGACTATGCCTGCGACGCCCCAACTAACAGGCAATCAGATGAGCGACTCGATTGAACTTCCGAGGCCCGCGGACGCGGACAGAGAACCCACGCCAGACTGCAGTGCCGTCCTCGACAGAATCGAGTGGTGCGTCGAGAGCGTCAGCCTGGCTTTCGAACGGTGGGACGACGCCCACGTGCGGGGGCCGGGGCTGTACTTCGTCGTCGAGCGCGACTCGACCGCGGCGTTTTCGGACCCGATGGGGGCGAACCACTGGCCGGTCGAGGACTGTGCGAGCGTGTTCGACTCCATCGGGCCGCTGTTCGAGGCGGCCCGGTCGGTCGCAGTCACGAACGACGGCGCAGTCGTCGTCCACAGCGACGGCACAATCTGTCCGGAGATGGTCCGGCTGAAGCAGTTGAGCGCCACGGAGGAGGACGCAGTCGGCCCGCTCCCGTACGCGGACTGGATGGGCGCGCGGCACATGAGCGCGCTTGAGACCTCGACTCGTGACGCAGTGTTTGCTGTGGTGACGCTGAGCGAGGAGAACGGGCGGGTAACGGTCTTCAGAGACGGGGCCTACGAGGACCGCCATCGGAACGCGCTCAGCGAGAAGTGGTAGGCGAACGCGGGTCGCGGTCGGCTAGATGTCCGGTTCCGCGACGCGCTCTTCGCCGTCGAAGTGCGCGGAGTTGTCCTGTGGGTCGTAGCCCAGCACCTCCTTGGCGCGCTCGATGGAGTAGTACTTGCGGTCGTTGTCGGAGATACCGTAGACGATTTCGTACTCGTAGTCGGCCTGCAGCGCGCAGTCGTGGATATGGGCGCAGTCCCGGTAGGAGAGCCACATCGCCTGCCCGCGCTCGTAGTCGATGGGCGGGTGGCCGCGCGTGAGGTTGCCGATGCGGATGTTACAGACGGAGAGGCCATACTGGTCGTAGTAGTAGCGGCCCAGCACTTCGCCGGTGGCTTTCGAGACGCCGTAGAGGTTGCCGGGGCGGGGGAGTTCCGTCCCGTCGAGGCGGTACTGGTCGTCCGGGCGATACATCTCGGGCGTGCGCTCGTCCGTTTCGAAGGAGCCGACGGCGTGGTTCGAGGAAGCGAAGACGAACTTCTCGACGCCCTCGTCGACGGCGGCTTCGAACATCTTCTGGGTGCCGTCGATGTTGTTTTCGAGGACGGAGTCCCAGGGGGCCTCCGGCCGGGGGTCGCCGGCCAAGTGGATGACAGCGCCGACGCCGTCCATCGCCGCGGCCACGTCGCCCTCGCTGGACACGTCCCCGACGAGGTACTCGTGGTCGGGCTCCTCGGCGGGTGGGCTGTGGAACATGAGCTGCCACTCGTAGTCGTCCTCGAGGCCTTCGAGGATGGCCGCCCCGACAGCGCCGCCAGCGCCGGTGAGCAGAACCGGGTCGTCCATTCGTATGAGAGGATACGTCGCCCCCAATAGGTAGCTTGCGGTTCGCTTTTGTGTCGTCCAGCCGAGCCGAGTGTATGGCTCCAACAACTTCCCAGCAAGCGTGTTTCGAGGCTGGCATCAAGTTCGGGTCTCTGTATCATCAGTTCGCCGGGACGCCGATCAGCCCGGACAGCGCCGACTCGCTCGCGGCGGCGATGGAAGAGGCCATCGAGAATCAGCCCTTCTGTGAAACCGTTACCGTCAGCGTCCGAACGGCGGCGCTAGAAGACGCTATCGCCGAGGCGGGCGCGGAGTACACGGAACTCACCGGCTGGCTCATCGATGTCGAGATGGTCATCGAGTACGAGGGCGTCACCGTCGAGACGAGCATGGCGATGGACGACGGCTACCCGCTGATGCAGGTCGACGCGGTGCAGGAGTGAATGGCTGGAGGGCAGCCCGAATCCCTGCCACGACCCCGAAAATTTTACCAGAGGGGGCTGTGAGGCTTCCGACATGGCCCTCCACGCAGTCGACGATATAGACGATGCCATCGACGCGACCAAGTCGTTTCTGTTCCCGTTCGAAAAGGGAATATGGCTCCGAATGGCGTTCGTCGTGTTCTTCATCGGTGGTGGCGGCGGCGGACTGAACAGCGCCCAGTCGTTCAGCAACTTCGGCGACTTCACCGGCGACGGCGGTCCCGGCGGCCCCAGCGGCCCTGGGAGCGAGTTCCAGCTGACCGCCCCACTCGAAACGGTGGCCTCCCTGCCAGGGGACCTCGCTATGCAAGTCTCCGGGCCCGGTGTCCCGTCCGGCGCGCCCGATGAACTACTCGCCGGGGCCGGGCTCCTCGTGTTCGCCGTTATCGGCCTGTTCATCCTGCTATGGTTCGCGTACGCCATCCTGAGTAACTTCATGGAGTTCGTGTTGACCCAGGCGCTCATCGACGAGGAGATTCACGTCCGGCGGTATTTCAGCGACCATGTCGGGAACGGAATCCGGCTGTTCCTGTTCCGGCTTGCACTCGGAATTATTTGGCTCGGCATCGCGGTCGTACTCGGTGCGGCCGTGTTCTTCCTGGCGCTCGGTGGCGAGGCCGCAAACATCGGGGCGGCGAGCCTCCTCGGGCTATCGGGGGTACTCATCGCCGTATTCGCGGTGCTTGCCATCAGCTACAGTCTCGTCTTCGGCTTCACGTCGGTGTTTGTCGTCCCGCTGATGACCGCTGACGGCGACGGCGTTCTCTCCGGTTGGTCGCGGCTCTGGGGATCGATGAAAAACCAACCAAAGCAGTACCTCGCCTACCTGTTTTTCTCCATCGTCCTCCAGATCGGAGTCGGGATCGTCGGCGCGATTCTCGGTATCGTCGCGTTCCTGGCCGTCCTGATCCCGTTCGGGCTCGTTGCGGCTGCGCTGTATCTCGCGCTCCACAATACTGTCGGCGTGGTCTTGGCGGGCATCGTTGGCCTGCTGGGACTGCTGGTCCTGCTCGTCATCAGTGCGCTCATTCAGGTGCCGCTGACGACGTTCCTGCGGTACTACGCGATGCTCGTGCTGGGTGACATCGACGCCGACCTGGATCCGATACCCGAGGTGCGCTCGGCCATCCGGGCCGAGTAACGACAACGGTTTTTCGGTTTCGCGAATCACCACCCTGTCACGTCCTGCGGTTTCACTTTCACTTTCAGGCGGGCTTTTAATCCCTCACCGCACCAACGGTTCCGTATGAGTCAGTCAAGTCTGGACGACGACGAACTGTTCGGTGAAGCCGCAAACGAGATGCGGACGGATGTCGAGGACTCGCTCGCAAAGGCCCTCGATGCGCTCCCCGAGGCCGATTCGGTCTGGGACGTGGCGGCCGACAACACGCTCGGCGTCCTCAACGCACTCAAGACAGCACTCGACGTGGGCGACGCCGAGGACCACCTGCGGGACGCGAAGAAGTGGTACACGATGGGCGAACGCGCCGACGCCTTCGAGGACGCCGACGACCTCGCCGAGGAGATCGAGACCATCGCGGACCTCATCGACGACGTTGACGACGCCCGTGAGCAGGTCGGAGACCTCACGGCGACGATCCCGCAACTGCGCAGCACGCTCGAAGAGTTCGAGGGCGAAGACGGTGCAGACGCCGAGGCGGACGGCGACGCCGACGCAGAAGCCGAAGCCTGAGCACTCGTCGGTCGGTACGTACCCGAAGGACCGCCGCCAGCGCGTCGCTTGCGTCGTCCAGCGGCTTTTACTGTGATTGGCTACAGCGACAGGGCCTGACAGCTGATCCTGGCCGAGCGACATTCTATGCAAAGGCGTATTTACGCCCGCTCAGCCGCTTAAGTGTGTGAAGTTCGATAGGTTCTCCGACACAACATGGTCGACAGACACACACGCCGGACGTTCATCTGTGGCGTCTCGGCTGCCGTAGCGACCGGTCTCGCGGGCTGTAGCGACGAGCAGGCGGGCGGGGGCGCAGGGACGCCCACCCGGACAGAGCCCGAAACCGACGCGGCGGAAACGACAACCGAGGAGTATCGGAACGGTGTCGAACCTGACGCCAACGTCTCCGTCGCGGTCCCGGAGGGCGGCGCGACCCTGACAAACCCCTCGGTGCAGTGGCGGGCAACTGCTGAGGGCGTCACCATCGAAGCAGCCGGCGAGGTGACCAGCGGGGCCGGGCACTACCACGTCATCGTCGACACCGACCCCGTGACGCCGGGCGAGACGATTCCGACCGACGACGCACACATCCACTACGGGACCGGGCAGCAAGACGGCGTCCTGGAACTGGAACCCGGCGAGCACACGCTCCACCTGCAGGTCGGGGACGGCGCGCACACGGCGATGGCGCTAACCGACAGCGTCGACGTGACCGTCAGCGACGAGGCCAGTCTCAGCGTCGAAACGAGCCTGGACGGGAGCGTAGTCGAGTGGGAAGCGAGCGCCGAGAACTACACTATCGGGCCGACCAGCGACGGCGTCGCGTCGAACACCGGACACCTCCACGCGATCATCGACACCGACCCGGTGCCGGTCGGCGAGGTCATTCCGAGCGATGCCCGGCACGTCCACTACGGGGATGGATCGACGAGCGGGAGCCTCGACATCGCCGAGCAACTGGGCGACGCGTACGAAAGCGGCGAGCACACGGTTCACTTCCAGATCGCGTCCGCGACACATCGTGCGACGGCGCTCACTGCATCGGAGACGGTGACGACTGAATAGCCCGCAGTCGCAAACGGTTCCGCGGCCTCAGACGATCGAGTCCGGGCGCGTCGAGAAGTAGTTGAAGACCGCCCCGAGGCCGATCCCGTAGACGACGTGGGCGACGAGCGTCAGCACCGCGTACAGCACCAGCATCAGCCCGGACTGGCCGGTATAGAAGGCGAGCACGAACCCGGTCCACATCGCGCCGCCGAAGTAGGCCCCACTAATGGGGTCCGTCTTGCCCGGGAGATACGCCTTCAGCGAGGCAAACAGCAGTGGCCACGGAAACATCCCGCCACCGAGGAAGATGAAGAAGCCAAACAGCACCTCCGGAACGTAGCCGGTCAGGCCCACGAGTTCGGTGAGGACGGCGAAATCATCGAGGTTGAACGCGCCCAGCGACTGCGCGATGAGGAACACGACGGTCATCATCGCTGTCCCGACCAGACCCCCGGCCGCGCCAACGACACCATCGGCGAGAATCCCGGCGAGACTATCGAACTCTTCGGCCTCTGTGAGGCCATCCTCGTTTATCGGTGGGTCCTCGACGCCGGATGACGTATCTTCCATGGTGTGAGATAACATGGCAGTGGATAAAAAGGTTCCCGCACACGTTAGGGTCGGGAAGATAGTGTGTCAGTGATTTGACCGCAATACCTATTACAAGGTGGAAAAAATCATGAGGAAATGTCGGTAGCCACGATAACATGTACCGCGTCTGTGTTTCCCTTGCACGGTGGCGACATCAGGGCACCCAGCGCGGTGTTCGACCAGATCTTCGAGGTGTTTCTGCTGCTGGGAACAGCCGTCGGGGTAGTCGTCGTGGCGTACACGATGTACCACGCGCTCAAGTACCGCGACGACGGGAGCGACGAGGACCCGTACGCGGACAAGGTGGAGCGCCCGCAGATGGGCGAGATGCCGACCGGGGGAACGGGCGGCCGGAAGGTGTTTTACTCCTTTAGCATCAGCGCCGTCATCGTCGTGTCGCTCATCGCCTGGACGTACTCGCAGTTGCTGTATATCGAACAGGGACCGGACCCGGCACAGACTGACGCGCTCGAAATCGACGTGGAGGGGTACCGCTTCGGCTGGGACTTCATCTACCCGAACGGGCACACGACCAATACGCTCTACGTGCCACAGGACCGGGTGGTCAGATTACAGGTAACCTCGACGGACGTGTTCCATAACTTCGGGATACCGGAGTTGCGAGTCAAGACCGACGCCGTCCCAGGCCAGCACACTTCGGCCTGGTTCACAGCCAACGAGACGGGGACCTACACCGCCAAGTGCTACGAGCTGTGTGGTAGCGGCCACTCGCTGATGACGACGGACGTGGTTGTGATGCCACAGGACGAGTACGAGGAGTGGTACGCCGGAACGAACGGGACGGACGCAGGCGGCAACGAGACGGCGACCGCTGCCGAGACGGGCCAGCGAATCGCGGCTGACGCGCCCGCCACCATCGGAGGTGCCCCGGCATGAGCCAGGACCACGAACACGGGCTGCCGCCCAAATCCTCGGTCAGCCGGTGGTTCCTCACGACCAATCACAAGGACATCGGCGTCCTGTATCTCATCACCGCGCTGTTTTTCCTGCTTTTCGGCGGCGTCCTCGCCCTGCTGTTCCGTCTTGAACTCATCACCTCCGGCGCTGACCTGCTGGGGTCGATGGGGTACAACCAGGCGGTGTCGACCCACGGCCTGCTGATGGTGTTCTGGTTCATCTCGCCGTTCGCTTTCGGCTTCGCAAACTACGTCGTCCCGCTCCAGATCGGCGCGGACGACCTCGCCTTCCCGCGGCTGAACGCCCTGTCGTACTGGCTGTATCTGTTCTCGGGCATCCTGATGGGCGTCTCCTTCTTCCAGGGCACCACCTTCGCGGGCGGGTGGACGATGTACGCCCCGCTGAACACGCCGGCGTACATCCCCGGTGAGGGCCTGGGCGCCACCTCGGTCGTACTGGCGCTCATCATGTTCACCGCCGCGGTGACGCTGGGGTCGGTGAACTTCCTGACGACGATGTACCGCATGCGTGCCGAGGGGCTTCGGATGCGGGATATCCCCATCTTCTCGCTGTCGATCAACCTCACCGTCTGGATGATGCTGTTTGCCTTCGCGGCGCTGCTTGCGGCGCTGATGATACTCGCTTCGGACCACATCCTCGGGACGACCTACTTCCAGTACTCCATCGACGGGACGACGATGGCGACCGACGCGGACAACCCGGGTGCGTCGCTGCTGTGGGCGCACCTGTTCTGGTTCTTCGGCCATCCGGAGGTGTACATCGTCTTCTTCCCGGCGCTGGGCGTGATGGCCGAGTGCTTCCAGACCTTTACCGGCCGCCGGCTGGTCGGCCGCAAGTGGTTCATCATCTCGATGGTGCTGGTGGCGCTCCAGAGCTTCGTCGTCTGGATGCACCATATGTTCCTAACCGGCATCAACCTCCCAATCAAGACCATCTTCATGGCGACGACCATCGGCATCTCGCTGCCGTTCGACCTGATGGTGTTCTCGCTCATCTACACGATGGCGAAGGGGCGGGTCCGGTTCACGACGCCGTTCCTCTTCTCGCTGGGCGCGCTCATCCTGTTCATCATCGGCGGCATCACCGGCGTCTTCCTCGGCGCGATCGTGCTTGACTACCAGTTCCGGGGGACCTACTGGGTCGTCGCGCACTTCCACTACGTGATGGTGTCGGGCGCGACAGCCCTCTTTGGCGGCCTCTACTACTGGTACCCGAAGATAACTGGGAAGATGTACAACGAGCGTCTGGGGAAGATCCACTTCGGCGTCTACTTCCTCGGGTTCAATCTGCTGTACTTCCCGATGTTCATCGCCTGGGAGACGCCCCGTCGCGTGTTTGTCTACTCTGAGGGCCTGCAAATCTGGCACTCGATGGCGACCGTCGGGGGGTTCATCCTCGGTGCGAGCTTCCTCATCATGTTCTACAACCTCTTCGTGAGCCTCTGGCGCGGAACGGATGTCGGGCCGAACCCCTGGGAGTACGCCACCTCCGCCGAGTGGGCCGTCTCCTCGCCGCCGTCACTTGAGAACTTCCCCGGCGTACCGAGCTACGCCACCGGCAAACTGGAGTTCCTCGACGACGAGACGGTGACTGAGCGGACCGACAGCACGCCCGGGGCCGCGGCGCATGGCCACGCCGCAACCGACGGCGGGACCGCGACGGATGGCGGCGCGGTGACGGCAAGGGCCGCCGCGACGGCCACCGCGGTAGAGCCGGCCCACGAGGTCGGCGACGAGGAACACGCCAGCCACGCCAGCTTCTGGCCGTTCCTCGTCAGCCTCGCCGGCTTCGTCACGTTCCTCGGGCTGTCGGGCGTGCGGACGGGCAGCGTGTTCTACCTGTCGCTGGCGGCTGTCGGCGGGCTAGGGACGTTCGGCTCGCTGCTGGGGATGACCCGCGAGCCCTTCCACGCGCCGGAGATGGCCATCGCCGAACGGTGGCCCTTCGAGCGCGTCGAGAAGATGAAACTCGGGATGTGGACGTTCCTCGCCAGCGACATCGTCCTGTTCGGGGCCTTTATCGGCTCGTATGCCTTCGTCCGGGTCGCCTACGGCTGGACGGCCTGGCACCACGACCTCATCCCCGCCGAACACGTGACGATGCCCGGCCTCATCAACACGTACCTGCTGCTCACGTCGAGTTTCCTCGTCGTGCTGGCGATGGTCGCTGCCGAACGCGAGAGCAAGCGCGGGACCGTCGCCGCGCTGGTCGGGACGTTCGCGCTCGGCGTCGGCTTCCTCATCAACAAGGGCCTGGAGTGGCAGCACCTGTTCCACATCAGTACGGAGGCGTTCCCCAACGGGTGGAACCTCTCGACGAACATCGCGTCGTCGACGTTCTACCTGACGACGGGACTGCACGGGGCCCACGTCACCATCGGGCTCATCATCTGTGCGTACATGACCGTCAGGGCCTGGAACGGGGCCTACCAGGGCGACGACAGGGCCATCGAGTACTTCGGCCTGTACTGGCACTTCGTCGACATCGTCTGGCTGTTCCTGTTCCCGCTGTTTTACATCCTCTAGAACAATGGACTGGAAAGGCTACACCGTGATATACGTCGTACTGTTCGTGTTCGCAACCGCACAGGCGGTCGTCGAGTTCACCGGCCTCGTTGACAGCGCCTACTGGCTCGCCTTCGCGCTCATCATGGTGCTGTCGGTGATCAAGGCCGTCGGCGTCGCCGCGTACTACCAGCACCTGCGCTGGGAACCGCGGGCCGTCACGTACCTCGTGCTGGGCGGTACCGTCGCCGCGCTCGCGCTGACCGGCGCGGCGGCGTACTCGATACTGTGACCGGCGGTACAGAACTGAGTCGGGAAAATCAGGCCAGCAGTTGGAGGCTGACCGCGATAAGGAAGAGCACGCCCGCGACCGTCGCGGATTCGGCGACGGCCAGCGAGCGGGGGTGGCCCCGGCGCGTGGCCGACAGATACACCCCAAACAGCAGGTAGCCACAGAGGATCGCCCCGCCAGCGACGGCGACCGCCACCCCGGCTATCGCCTGCGTCTCGACGGGGCCGGAGATAGACGCGACGACGCCGACCAGGAGGCCGACGACCAGCACGGCGAACGCACCGACCCAGGCCATCGGCTGGTCAACGAGCCTGTCAGACTTGCTCTCGCCCTCGACCGCTGCAGACCTGCTGCTCCCCGATGCTCGTGGGCTGTACTGATACCAGGCGCGCCCGCGGACCATCCATGCCACCATCGCCATCACTAGCACGCCCATTAGTGCCGTGCTAGCGAGGTACGCGGTTGTCATGTGACAACGTTACAAGACAATGCGTAATAATCGTTTGTGCCCGGCCGGCTCGAAATCGGAGTTATCGCCGTTTTCGTCTTCCGCAACTGCTGCTAACGGACAGCTGGCGCTTTTGACCAGCGGCGGTGTCTCTCTCCGACAGAACATCTATGCTTGTCTAAGAACAACTGGGATCTGTGCAATTCGTCCCGTTCGCCGGTGAACAGCCATTGATCGGTGCCGGTTTTGCGCTTTCCGTCGTCATCATCATCGGGAATCTGATCGCACTGGGCTACTGGGCCAGTGCGGAGGCCAGCGCACGTAACGGGTCAGCTCTCTGGACGTTCATCTTTCTCTGGACGGGGTTTGGGCTGGTCTACTACGTCTGGGTCCGCTATGTCCGAGACGACTGGGAGCCGCGTACGGAGCCAGCCGACCGGCGTGAACGGGTGGTCACTGCCTACTCACTGGCCGTCCTGCTGGCGTTCGTGGTCGGCGCGTTCGTCACGCCACCAGATCCGATGACGCAAGTTCTGGCCCTCCCACCGCTGTTTGCGGTCTCCTTTGCCGTCTCGTATCTCTTTGTCACGCGAGGGTCGGTCGGCGGTAGCGGCGAAACTGCTGCCTGAGCGGTGAGGGTGTTATGTAGTCCGTGAGTGTGGAGCAGCTAGCACTACCACGGACCGACAGGCCAGAGTGACAGAATGGAACGCTGGCTGCGGGGCATTCACATTCAGTGACCGGCTGTCAGCCGGCATCGTGTCTGGAGAAACGGCTGTCGACGGTGCCTAACGGCTCGAACAGAGCGCTCTCGCCGCTTCAGTCAGCAGCTAATGCGACCACTGACGGCTCGGACAGGGAGTCCGCGCCGCTTCAGTCGTCGGCATCCGTCCGCGCCCGCCGCTGAATCGCCCGCTCGACGAACTCCTCGGGGAGCTCGTCGATCTCGCCGGCCTGGACCGCCCAGAGGTTGGCGTAGAGCCCGTCGGCGGCGAGCAGGTCGTCGTGGGTCCCGCGTTCGACGATACGACCGTCCTCGACGACGAGAATCGTGTCGGCGTCTTTCACCGTCGAGAGGCGGTGCGCGATGGCGAAAGTGGTGCGGTCGGCGGTCAGGTCGTCGAGCGACCGCTGGATGAGCATCTCCGTCTCCGTGTCCACGTCGCTTGTTGCCTCATCCAGGATGAGAATTTCGGGATCTTTCAGAATGGCCCGGGCGATGGCGATGCGCTGGCGCTGGCCGCCCGAAAGCTTGACGCCGCGTTCGCCGACCATCGTGTCGTAGCCGTCCGGGAGGTTGCGGACGAACTGGTCGGCTTCGGCGGCCTTTGCAGCGGCGACGATCTCCTCGTCGGTGGCGTCGAACGTCCCGTAGGCGATGTTCTCCCGGACCGTGCCATAGAAGAGGAACGTCTCCTGGCTGACGTAGCCGATGGCTCGCCTGATGCTCTGAATCTGAACGTCTTGGACGTTCTGGTCGTCGATCCGGACCGCACCGGAGTCCACGTCGTACATCCGGAGTAGGAGCTTTAGCACGGTGGATTTCCCCGCACCGGTCGGACCGACGAGGGCGACCGTCTCGCCACCGTCAGCTTCGAAGGTGATGTCCGAAAGCACCGGGTCGTCGTCGCTATCGTAGCTGAAGGACACGTCATCGTACTCAACCCGGCCCTCAGTCACGTCGAGTGGCGGCGCGTCCTCGGCCTCTTCGAGGCGGCCAGGGGTGTCCATCAGCCCGAACACGCGCTCGGCGGAGGCGTAGGCTCGCTGGTACATGTTGATTATCTGTCCGAATTGCGCCATCGGCCAGACGAACCGCTGGGTGTAGATGATGAAGGCGACGAACTGCCCGCGGGAGAGGGGGGCCGTCAGCGGCCCGGGAGCCTGGCCGGTGACCATCAGCCCGCCGACGATGAACGTGACGACGAAGCCGATGCCCGAGACCAGCCGGAGGCCGGGGAAGAAGGTGATACGCGTCTCGATGGCGTCCCAGTTGGCGTCGAGATAGTCCGCGGAGGTGTCCTCGACCCGGTCGGCCTCGTAGGGCTCGGTGTTGGCGGTCTTGATGATCTGAATGCCGCTGAGATTGTTTTCCAGTCTGGAGTTGAGCTTCCCGACCGTCGAGCGGACCTCGGCGTATTTGGGCTGGATGATGTCGATGAACCGCTTGGTGAACACGGCGATAATCGGGACCGGAAGCAGGGCCACCAGAGCTAGCTGCCAGTTCATGTAGAACAGGTACGTGGCGATACCGAGGACCATGATTATCATCCGCGAGGCGGAGTTGAGGCCGTCGTTGAGGAACTTCTCCAGCCGGTTCACGTCATTGGACAGCACCGACATCATCTCGCCGGTCTGCTTGTCGGCGAAGAAATCCATGTTCAGCCGCTGCATCGTCTCGTAGGTGTCCGTCCGGACGGCGTGTTGGACGTGCTGGGCGAACTTGTTCCAGCCCCAGTTCCGACTCCAGTGGAAGACGGCCCCGATACCGAACGACGCGGCGATGATGCCGCCCGTGAGCCACAACTGCGGCCCCTGGCCGTCGGGAATCCAGGCGTCGGGCACCAGAAAGAGGCTATAGGCGGCTTCGTCCAGGAAGATAGCGTCGATAGCGAGTGCCAGCAGAATCGGCGGCAGCAGGTCCAGCATACGGGCGACGATGGAACTGAACAAGCCGATAACGAACGCTCCCCACTGGCCCCGCCCGTAGCCGGTGAACAGTCGAAGCATCGGCCGGTCGACGCGGTCCCTGGCGTCCTCGAACACGTCGTCGTCCGAACCCGCGTCGAAATCCATTGTCGGAGCCAGGGGCCGAACCCGCAAAAGGCCGTCGGGCTACGCGACTTCGGGCGGCAGTTCGACCCGGTCGCCGACCTCGACGCCGGTCCGGTTGGTCCACCCGCGGTTCACTTCGAGGACGTACTTCCCGTAGCCCGGATACTGCTCGCTGTACTGTTCGCCCTCTGGAGGCGTCGGCGCGTGGTGAATGGTCGTGATGGTCCCGTTGGCGTCGATGAAGATGATATCAATCGGAAACGACATGTTCCGCATGACGTAGGTGTGCTGGCCCTCGTCGTCGTGGACGAACAGCATTCCCTCATCGGGTCCGAGCGATTCCGTCTCGCTCAGACCGACATAGCGCTGCCTACTATTATCCGATATATTGACCGTGACAGTCGCCAGTTGCCGGGAGTCAGCACAGGCAACCACCTCCGTCGCATTGGGCGAGCGATCACATGACACCGGGGTCGCCGTCTCGGGCATTGTATTGTCATGGACCGTCACTGTGCCCTGTTCGTACTCGCCGGTCCCCAATACTTCGACCCAGAGGCCGGTCTGGAGGACCACGGCAGCGGCGACGAGAAGGCCGACGAATCCGAGAACGATCACGGCAGGGCGCTGCATACTCCGTGTGAGGGGCAGGCCGTGGGTAATACTGTCGGTGCCCACTGTCGGCCGAGAGAGAAAGCGTTATTCCTGCCGATGGAAAACGGTGGGATACGGGTCCGTGGTCTAGTTGGTTATGACGTGGCCTTTACAAGGCCGAGGCCGGTGGTTCGAATCCGCCCGGACCCATCGATTCTATCGCGAACGATACGTGAGCGATGAATCTATCCTTCGGGCGGTTCGAACCCTGGAAGACGAACGCAGTGAGTCTTCCTTCGGTTCGAATTCGCCCGAACCCATCCTGCGACGAACGGACGTGAGGAGCGGATAGTCCACGAGGATTCGATTCCTGCCAGTCGCGCGCAACGCAGTGAGCACGTCTGGCTTCAGTTCGAATCGTCGGGAGAGCACAGCTGCCCTCGTTCGCCCTGTTCACGAGGACGCCCGCACTCGCTAAATTTTTCGCCGTGTGAACGACCGAGTACCGCGTCCGATGTGGCATCCGCAGATCAGCACTGCCAGCCGACAGGTCCCGAAAGACATTTATCGGGTGTTGTGTTACCGCAGGCCATGATAGATGGCTCGACGTGTCCGGCCTGTAGCGGGGACGTATCGACGGCTAACGGGACGGAATACGAATGCGAGGACTGTGGGAAGACGTTCGACAGCGCCGACCTGTTTCTTCCGTAACCGGGTTTGGCATCGCAACCAGTTTTCTCAGAACCTGCGCCGGCTTTCGAAATCCTTTTTTCTACCCTCGTCGTCGCTTGGAGTGCGCGCCGCCTTAGCTCAGACTGGGAGAGCACTCGACTGAAGATCGAGCTGTCCCCGGTTCAAATCCGGGAGGCGGCATTTTCCTGCGAACGAAGTGAGCAGTGAAACTGCTTCCGAGCGCGATTTGAACCCTGGAAGTCGCAGTGCCGAGCGAGGCGACCGTCTTCCTCTGGTTCACCGTCCGGGAGGCGGCATCCGGCTTCTACACGATGTTCATTGGAGAGCGTTACGTACTCGACTGAAGATCGAGCTGTCCCCGTTCCCGCGAGCGCAATGAGCGGGAAGTCGGGAGACGAGCGAAGCGAGTCTCCCGGGAGTTCACAATCCGGGAGGTGGCATACCGTTCTCGGCCCGTATTCCCGAATACCATGCCTTAGTAGGAGAAGTACTCGTCCGACCACAGGTCGGGGGTGGTCGGCGTGAGCGCTGGTGTCGATGCCGTCCCGAAGGAGTTCGACGGTATGCGTCGTTCGATTTAGCCCAGTGTTAGACCCTCGAAATCGGCCGTTTCGCGGCCCTCAAATCGTTCTGAGCGCGCATTTGCGCTTCTTGGACGCTAAGAAAACGTCTGTTACCATGTCATCTATCTATAGTATTCGTATACATATATTTAAATACTTTTAAATACTATATAATATGTGAATTCTCAAAGTAACGCTAGCGAAAAGAGAGCGACACTTACCCGGCGTAAATTACTCTTGGCGGCCAGTGTCGCCGGCGCGGCCGGGTTGGCTGGCTGTAGCAGCATCACGAATCGGAGCTACACCGCCAGCGGCGTGCAGATGGGCGATACGATGTCCGAACTCGGCTTTGAAGAAGGCGAGGGCAAGACGTTCACGAACAAGGAAGAGCGGGAGGTTGGCCCCCTCTCGGGCTCCGTGACCGCTGAAAGCAAGCTCACCGTGTTCGCTAGCGCGGAGTCGACGCCCGACCCCACCGAAGCGGAGCGCTGGGAAGACAGCGACTCGCTGATGGCCGAGTGGTCGGACGGCAAGCCGGTGCGAGCGGTTCGTGGCTCGGGCGTCCTCGACGGCGACGGTATCACGCCCGCCGAGGGCGACCAGTTCGAGTCGATACCGGCCGCGTCCACGACGCTGCTGGTCCCCGAGACCGAGGGCGAACCGGACAGCCTTCTCTCGGCGACCCCGATGGCCGACATCGACTTCGGCGACAGGGTGACTGACGGCGAGGTCAGGTTCGACCCACCGGTCCCGTACGCCGAGGGCGAGTCGTTCACGCCGGCTGGACTCGCGTTCGTCTCGGAGGACGGCCAATGAGTCACGGTGTTGGCCCGCTGTTCCTGACTGCTGCAAAGAGTAATAATGTAGTGTACCCCCCCGACACCACACGCAGAGAGCGTCCCGATTCCCCCAATCTGGGCCTGGGCCTTAGTAACAAGACCGATGGCGACACCACAGTCGGGTCGACGACCATCGATACCGAAACGATCCCGAGCCTGCCCACTCTATCCAAGATATACTGGAACCACCTCGACGAAGACTGGGCCGCGGACACCCAGATGACGGTGGCGGTATTCACCACGCCGTCGGCGTCGGTCGGCGGGCAGTCGCTGAACCCGCTCGACGAAGTCGACGAGGAAGGGTTCGTCACCGCCGATGGTGGCAAGTACCTCGAAGAGTCGGGCATCCGTGAGGCCGCCGGGCTCGGCAAGAACCTCTCGTGGACGGTCCCGCCGGCCGAGGTCGCCTCGCGGTCGGTGACGTTCCTCGGGAGCCAGACGACCATGCGGACCTACGTCGGCTACGCGAAGACCGCCGATTCCGCGATTCCACGGACACTGCTGATCAACTTCGCGAAAACCACGACCGGCGACGACATCGCGTTCGGCGTCACCGTCCAGTACCGCGCCATGTTCAGTATGAACGAGGACGGCAGGCTACCGACCGACGGGATACTGTCGGCGATGTCGGTGCCGGACCTCGTCGGGACCGAGGCGAACAACGGCCTCAGCGTCAGCGCAGGCGACGACATCACACTTATCCTCGAAGACGGTGTCGCTGCCAGCGCCGACCTCGCGTCACAGGCGATCGGGGACCTTTCGCTGGCGTAGGCCACCTGTCGGACCCCATTTTACCGCCCACGAACGCGTACACGAGAGCTCTCTGTCCGAACGGCGAGCGGTGCGAGACGCGAGCGAAGGGAGTCTCGAAAGGGCAAACGGCAAAGCCGTGAGCCAGCGAGCCACACGCTCGGAACGTCTAGTCGACGAGGCCGAGTGTCAGCGACGGCGTGAGAACGGCCACGGCCGTGAGAAGCAGGACCGCCCCGACCCCGGAAAGCGTGCTGCGTTCGGCTTTCATTGTGGTGCCACCCAGTGCCCCACGCCACTTCATGCAGGAACACCGTCAGCCCGTCTTACCGTCGTTTGTGGCCGAATTAAACCGATTTACACGGAATTGGCCTCAATTTCAACTGTGGACACCCGCCGGAACAGGTAATTCCGTGGCGACAAGTGGCATGGGTATGCCAGATGAACCAGCACACGAGCAGATGGAACGCCACGCGGCACTGACCGACGAACTCACAGCTCTCAGCGAGGAGCGGGACGCCGTCGCAGCGTCGGTTCGGGACCGCCTCGCTGACGCCATTGCGGAAGCAACAGTCGATACGGGCGCGAACATCGGGAGCCTCGGGCAGTCGAAGGACGGCAAGCGGTTCCGGTTCGAGGCGCGACTCGACCGGGCGGCGCTGGTGGCGGCGGTGACGGAGACGTTGCCGGAGGGGTTTGTCGTCTCCCACGTCAACGAGGACGGGACGCTGAGCGTGGACTGGACCGGCGACAGCACCACGCCATCGAAGCGCGAACACGGAGCGATCCTGAAAGCGATCATCGCCGAGGAGACAGAGACGGACAGCGACGGCTTCATCGAGTCCGTCCCCAGCCGTGACCGAGTGCTGGCGCGGGCAGTCGAATTGGGCGTCGACGAGGGTGATGCGGCGGACCGCCTCAGCCGACTGGCGACGCTGGACGTTGTCGATATCACCGACGAGGGGATCTACCCTGACGAGAACTTCTCGCGGTACTAGGGGCAAAGCGAATGTCGGCCGACGGCAACTGGCGGACGCAGGCGGACCGAGTCGGCGTAACCGACGTTTATTACTTTGTCCGGCTTGTGCTGTCAGACGAAATGGCAGTTTTATCGACAGAAGACGAGGGGAAGTTCCTCATGGATGCACAGGGCGAGCAGATCGGGATCGTGACCCAGGTCGACCCGAACGAGCAGGTCGCGTACGTCGAACCGGAGCCAGACCTCACGGAAGCCTGGGTGCAGGGACTCGGGTTCGGGGACGCCGACGAGAACGACATCGAGGTCGCTGCCGACAGCATCGAGACGATAACCGACAGCGAGCTGCGTGTGGCTGTCGACCTGTAGTCACGCCACAATGTCTGGCTGCTCGCCCACCACGAACGTCCACCACTTGACGTACTGGGTCCGTTCGTAGAGGTCGAGCAGCCGCGCTGACGCGTCCGATTCAGAGATGCTCGCAAGCATCAGCGGCGATCCCAGCGTCCGTTTCTCGACGACATCGAACGAGCCGTCGACGAGGGCCGTGACAGTGTCTTCCGAGAGGTGGCCGTAGATATCGGTGTCTTCCTCCAGCAGGCCCAGCCGAAATGCAAGACCCTTGGTGAGCGTCCGGTACAGTCCCGGCGTCCCTTCGAGCAGGATGACGCGGCCACCGGGGCGGAGAACGCGAGCGGTTTCCTGAACGATTTCAGGACGGTCAGCAGGTGGAACGTGGTGGAGGAACCGGCGACCGACGACGGCGTCGAAGGCGTCGTCGGCGAACGGCAACGCCCGGGCGTCACCGGCCAGCGCCGGCTTGCGGACGGTTTCGGCGTTGGACGGCCAGCCTTCGAGTCCGATATCGGCGCGGGGGTGCATGTGCTGGCCAAACGCTATTTCGAGCGTCCGCCCGGCCGGGAGGTGCTCGGCGATGAGGTCGTCGTGACGTTCGTAGATTCGGTTCAACAGCGGGTGTTTCCGGACGTTCCGCGGCCGCTCGACGATAGCGCCGTCCTGAACGTCCCAGGTCGCTTCGGACATGTTACGGCCTCACAGCACGCAGTCGACGGCGGTTGTACGAGACTATAGACGAGGTAAGAGAGACTATTAAGCGGGTACGGACGCGGTGAGGGTGATTAATACCCGATTAGAAAACCGCGACCAATCGACCGCGACGCCTACTCGATCTCGATTCGGTTCGAGTCGTCAGCGTCGTCCGCACGCGGGAGCGTTACTTCGAGGACGCCGTTGTGGTAGGTGGCGGTGATGTCGTCGTCTACCACGGTGTCGGGAACGGTGACCCGTTCGGCGACCCGTCGGCTGTGTCGGCGAGCGCCGTTGTCGGTCTCCTCGGCAACCGTGGTTTCGCCCTGGATGCTGAGGACGCTGTCTTCGAATCGGACGACGAGGTCATCCTGCTCGAAGCCCGGGAGGTCGACCATCACGACGTACCCGTCGTCGGTTTCGTCGACGTGGAGGTTCGTGTCGATGCTGTGTCGGCCGTGACCGCTTTGGCGTGTATCCGTGACCGGTCGGTCGTCGCGGCGTGACGGACTGTCGTTCAGCCGGTGTCTCGAACCGCCGTCCATCCGGCGTCCGGTCTCGCCAGCCATCCTGTCGTCCATCATTGTCCGTCGCGTCTGTGCGAAGAGTCGGAGCATCGTCTCGAACGGGTCGTTGCTGTGTGTCATAATCACCTTATATAGGCTAGTACTGATATTAACAGTTGCGTAACACGTGCTATCACGGGCGAACGGGTAAACGCTGTCCCGCAGTCGGCTGGTCGACCGAGCGAAAAGTGCGTGATGGGATACCGTAGCGGAACTATTTTGATAGCCGTACGGCTAGAACAGCCACGACACACCGCCGAGTACCCGGTCCGTCGGTGGCCGGGCAAGGGACATGAAACACACTATGGCAACCGATTCCGGCACCCGGATAGATCCGTCGGCCGACGAGGCATCGAACTACGACTATCAGAACGACAACGTCGCTCGCTCGGGCCTCGTTGACGACCTACAGACACGGATCGACGGCGAGGTCCGGTTCGACGAGTACTCGCGGCAACTGTACGCGACCGACGCCAGCCTCTACGAAGTGCTGCCCATCGGCGTCGTCTACCCGCGCTCGACCGGGGACGTGGCCGCCGTCATGTCCTACTGCGCTCAGCGGGAAATCCCGGTGCTGCCCCGCGGTGGCGGGACGAGCCTCGCCGGCCAGACCGTCAACGAGGCCGTTGTGCTGGATTTCTCCCGGTACATGAACGACCTCGTCGAAGCACGGCCCGGCGACCGGCGAGCGCGTGCCCAGCCGGGCATCAAGCTCGGCGACCTGAACGGAGAACTGGCCGACCACGGGCTGAAGTTCGCGCCGGACCCCGCGTGGGGCGACAAGAGCGTCCTCGGCGGCGCTATCGGCAACAACTCCACCGGCGCGCACTCCCTGCAGTACGGCAAGACCGACGCCTACATCGAGGAATGCGAAGTCGTCCTCGCTGACGGCACCGTCACGACCTTCGGCGAGGTCACCCGTGAAGAACTGCGCGACCGGGCGGACTCCGACGGGGACCTCGAAGCCCAGATTTACGCCGAAATCGAGCGGATACTCACGGAGGAGAGCGAAGAAATCACGAGCCACTACCCGGACCTGAAACGCAACGTCTCGGGGTACAACCTCGACTGGGTCCTCGAAGACGCACAGGACGGGACCGTCAACGTCGCGTCGCTGCTGGCCGGCAGCGAGGGGACCCTCGCCATCGTCACCGAGGCCGAGGTGTCACTGGAGCCGATTCCCGAGACCAAGTCGATGGCCCTGCTCGCCTACGAGGGGCTTATCGAAGCCATGGAAGACGTGTCGGACATCCTCGAACACGACCCGGCGGCCGTCGAGGTGCTCGACGGCGTGCTCATCGACCTGGCTCGGGACACCGCCGAGTTCGAGGACGTTGTCGGGATGTTGCCCGACGGGACCCGAGCGGTGCTCATCGTGGAGTTCTACGCCGACGACGAGGAGAGCGGCCGGCGGAAGGTCGCCGATCTGCTGGCGGACCGAACCGAGGGCGTCGACCCCGCCGCCGACCCGACTGCGGACCGGGCCGTCGTCGACGCGCCGATCCGGGCGTTCGACGCCATGGAGGCCCACGACGAGGCCAAACGCGAGAAGTTCTGGAAGATGCGCAAATCGGGCCTCCCGATACTGCTCTCGCGGACGACCGACGAGAAACACGGCTCGTTCATCGAGGACACCGCCATCCCGCCCGAGAACCTCCCGGAGTTCGTCGCCGACTTCCAGGAGATACTCGAGGAACACGGCACCTTCGCCTGTTTCTACGCCCACGCCGGCCCCGGCGTGCTCCACATCCGCCCGCTCATCAACACCAAGACCGTCGAGGGCGTCGAGACGATGGAGTCGATCGCCGACGCGGTGACCGATCTCGTGGTGAAATACGGCGGGAGCGTCTCGGGCGAACACGGGGACGGCCGCGCTCGCACGCAGTGGAACGAGAAACTCTACGGCACGGACCTCTGGGAGACGTTCCAGGAGCTCAAATCCGCGTTCGACCCCGACTGGCTGCTCAACCCCGGCCAGGTCGTCGGGGTCGATGCCGCCGCTGTCGAGTCCGGCGCGAAACCCGAGCGGGCGCGTACGGTCGACATGACCGAGAACCTCCGATTCGATCCGGCGTACGAGTTCAACGCCGGCTTCGACCCCGCACTGGAGTGGGACAACGACAACGGGATGCAGGGGATGGTCGAACTCTGTCACGGCTGTGGCGGCTGTCGCGGCCCGCAGGAGACCACCGGCGGCGTGATGTGTCCGACCTACCGCGCGTCCGAGGAGGAGATGACAACGACCCGCGGCCGTGCGAACATGCTCAGGCAGGCCATGAGCGGCGACCTGCCGGAGGACCCCACCGACGAGGAGTTCATGCACGAGGTGCTCAACCTCTGTATCGGCTGCAAGGGGTGTGCGAAGGACTGCCCGAGCGAGGTTGACATGGCGAAGCTCAAAGCCGAAGTGACCCACGCCCACCACCAGGAACACGGCTCCAGTTTCCGAGACAAAATCTTCGCCAACGTCGACGCACTGGCGGGGTTAGGAAGTGCCTTCGCACCGCTGTCGAACCTTGCGACGAAGGTGCCGGGCGCTCGCACAGTGCTGGAAAAGACGGTCGGCATCGCCATGGACCGGACGCTGCCGAGCTTCCAGCGGACGACGTTACAGGACTGGTTCGACGAGCGCGGCCCGCAAGTCCCGGCGGACGAGGCCGAGCGCAAGGCCGTGCTGTTTCCCGACACGTACACCAACTACAGTCACCCCGAAGTCGGGAAGGCTGCCGTCCGCGTGCTCGAAGCCGCGGGCGTCCACGTCCAGCTAGCCAACCGGACCGACAGCGGGCGACCGGCCCACTCGAAGGGCTTTCTGGACCAGTCCCGAGCCACTGCGCGGGACAACGTCGACGCGCTCGTCCCCGCAGTCGAGGAGGGCTGGGACGTGGTACTGGTCGAGCCAAGCGACGCCGTGATGTTCCAGTCGGACTATCTGGATCTGCTCTCGGGCGAGGACGTGGCGACGCTCGCGGCCAACGCCTACGGCGTCTGCGAGTACCTCGACACCTTCCGGCTGGACGAGGGGGCCGACTGGGACGCCCCCACGGAGACGTTGACCTACCACGGCCACTGCCACCAGAAGGCGACGAAGAAGGACCACCACGCCGTCGGCGTCCTCCGGCGGGCCGGCTACGACATCGACCCGCTGGACTCGGGCTGCTGTGGCATGGCCGGCTCGTTCGGCTACGAGGCCGAGCATTTCTCGATGAGCAAAGCCATCGGCTCGATACTGTTCGACCAGATCGGGGAGAGCCGCGGCGACACCGTGGTCGCGCCCGGCGCGTCCTGTCGCACGCAGCTAGAGGACTGGGACGAAAGCGACGGCGAGCCGCCGCATCCGGTGGAGAAGCTCGACGCGGCGCTATCCTGACGGCGTCTCCCGCGGCTGGCGAACCGCCTGCGCGATGCCGACCGTCTGGCCGACCAGCGCCAGGCCGATGCCGGCGAGCAGCGCGGCGTTCGTCGCCGGGAACAGCCCGCCGGCGTAGACTGCCGCACCGAGAACGCTCAGCACCGCCCCGGCCGTGTACGCCCGCTGGCCTGTCACCACGCGCTTACCGGTGTAGTAGAGGCCGATTCCCGGGACGACCATCCACCCCAGTATCGTCGTCGTCAGGAACGGGTCTCGAAGCTGGACGACGAGCAGCCCCACGATACCGCCGACGGTTAGCAGGAGGCCGACGAGCAGGATGTCGCGCCAGACTCGGAGAACGTCGGTCTCCATCTCGTCCCACGAGAGGGCGGCGAAGGCGGCAATGAGGACGGCAGCGACGACGTGGAAGATCAGCACCGCCCGGTCAGAGACCACATCGAGATGGGCCAGCCCCACGACTGCCCACGCAAGCGGGATGAGGACAGTCGGTCCCTGGGCACGCAAGCGAGGAAACATACCACCCACTGTGCCCCCCACGGTCAAGAAACGTCGGTCATGCGGGCTGTTCCCATGTCCGCGGGAGTTCCACGACGAAATGCGCGCCATCGAGGCCTGTGTCGGGGTAAGCCGCGTCGGCCCCGGCAGTGTCGGCGAGGTAGATGTCACCACCGAAACTCTCGACGAGCGTCCGGACGAGGTGGAGTCCCCCGCCGTGGGTGTCGCCCGCCCGCGGGTCGAAGATGCTGTCGCGCTGGTCGTCGGGGATGCCCGGGCCGTCGTCGACGACGTGGGTCTCGACGATATCGTCGCGCTTGCGGATTGCGACGATCACTGACGGGCGGTCGATCTCGTCTGCCGTCGGCTGGGTCGTGTCCATCTGGTGCCCGTCGCCCTGCAACGCGGCCCCGTCCGTTGCGGTCCCCTCGGCGGAGAGTTCGGCTGCCGGCGTCCCGTGTTCGATAGCGTTTTCCAGGAGGTTCCGCAGCACCGAGCGGGCGGCCTCGTTGGCGTGCACCATCGCGCGGTCCGGACCGCGGAGTTCGATTTCGACGTTGTGTGTCTGTTCGATCCCCCGGGCCACCGTCTCGGCGATTGCCACAATGTCAGTCGGCTTGTACTCCGGGTCCGTGCCGAGCGTTTCGGCGACGGCCCCGGCGTTGTCCACCAGGCTTTCGAGTGTGGACACCTGTTCGTGGATCGCGTCCGCCGCTGTCTGTACCATCTCGGACTCGGCGTTGCGCTGGAGGATCGTCGCCCGACCGTCGATGACGACCAGCCCGTTTGCGATATCGTGTCGGAGCAGGTCGTTGACGAACGACAGCGTGTTCGCGGTTCGGGTCGCACGGCTGGCGTCCTGGCGGGCCCGGATCGCGAACGTTCCCGCCGCCAGACCCGTGACAGCGCCGGTCTCTACCGCCAGGAGCGTGACGAACACCGGCTCGGCAATCACCCGCCCCTCGATGGTGCGAATGAGGACGCTCAGGCCGATGATGGTCCCGACTGCGAGACTCCCGGCGACACTCCAGCCGAACACCGTCCAGATCTGCTCCCCCGGTGTCGATGACGAGACGAGCCGATAGCTCCCATACACCAGTACCAGCGGGAGCAGGCCATCGAGGGCCAGTGCGAGTGCGGGGCCGCCAAGCTGCCCGATACGCTGTGCCTCGATCCCGAGGTGCCAGACGACAGCCACGCCAGCAAGAGCGAGACCGAAGCCGGCGAGCAGCCACGGCGCGAGACGGGCCCGCACGCCACGGTACATAGTTACGATTCGGATTCACGCGCCTAATTCCATTTGGTTAGTGAGACAATAAGATCGAATACGGGCCAGACGTTGGGACGGCCTGTCTTGCAAAGTGGCCGGATGTGTGGTGCATGCCAGTATTACACACTACATAATCACCGGACTGCGGCCGATTCGGTCAGTTAGCCACTCCATAGTCGTACCGACACCGTTATCCGTGGTGCAGGCTTCTCTTTGGTTGCAATGGCGAAAGGAACGGTTGATTTCTTCAACGACACTGGCGGTTACGGTTTCATCGACACTGAGGACGCGGACGAAGACGTCTTCTTCCACATGGAAGACATCGGCGGCCCGGACCTCGAGGAAGGACAGGAGCTCGAATTTGACATCGAGCAGGCGGACAAGGGTCCGCGCGCCAACAACGTCACACGGCTCTAACAATGGCGGAAGGCACTGTCGACTTCTTCAATGACACCGGCGGGTACGGCTTCATCGAGACTGACGATGCGGACGAAGACGTTTTCTTCCACATGGAAGACGTCGGCGGCCCTGACCTCGAAGAGGGGCAGGAAGTCGAGTTCGACATCGAGCAAGCGGACAAGGGTCCGCGAGCGACCAATCTCACGCGACTGTAAGACGGCTTCTGTCTACAGTCCAGCAATATAAACTCTGTCAGCGACGCCCGCGTGCAGCGAGCACGGGGCCGCGTCACTGACATCAAACGAGACTCGGCGAGCGACTGCGTTCGCCCAGCGCCGGTACTACGCGACCAGTGGCGACGCCGCTCGGTAGACGATTTCCATCGGTAATCCGGTCGAGTCCCGCGGGGGCTCCGGCGGGAGCGTCTGCAGGTCCCCGTCGCCGGGCTGGGCCGTGTACGCGAGAGCGACGGCATTGAGCACGTCGTCAACAGTCACCGCCGCACCGCCGGTCGCTTCGGCGGCGTTCTGGACCGTCGGTGCAGCGTCGCGGTCGTAGTGTGCGAGAACCCGCATCCGCTCGGCGTACCCTCCCGCAGTGTGCTTCGAATAGCTGAGCGGCTCGCCGGCGAAAGCCCGGAAACAGACCTCCGGGTGGGACTCCCGGATGACGGCGGCGGCCTCGGGCAGTTCCTGCAGGAGCTCGTCGACCCGCGCGAGACTGTCACTGAGTGCGAACGCCGCCTTGGAGAGTTCGCTTCCGCTCTTGCGCTTGTGGACGCGGTTAGCCGTCGAGTACCGCTGTTTCCGGGTCGCTTCTCGCACCGGCGGTGTGCAGATCGTCGTGCGACGGTCACCGAGGACCGACCGGGCGAGGTCGTCACACCGGCGGTCCGGGTCGCCCGACTCCACGAGTCCGATCGGGACACCGACCAGGATCCGGCGGGCGCGCTCCTCGTAGGCTGACCAGCACGCGCCGATGCCGTCGAACACCGACGCGTGGTCGAAGCCGTCGCCGGTGAACGCGACAGCGACCCAGCCCCCGTCGCTCCGGTCGACACCGACGTACAGCGGTTCGGCCATTACCGGTACTCGGTCGGACGGGCGCAAAAGTGTATCCCGAGATGTTTCCTGAGCGAATAGTCACGCCCCGCGCACTGCCGCCCGGGGTTCCTATGTGTTTCCCGCGCAGTCCGAGATGTAATGGCAAACGCTGCGTTCATCATCTTCGCCGGAACGGAATCGCCGTCTGACCTCGGTCGCGTCGTCAACGCACTCGAAGGCGCAAAGGAGTTCGCCGAGACGGAGGGAGACAACATCGAGGTCATTTTCGACGGCGGCGGGACGCAGTGGATTCCCGAACTCGAAGACGAGGACCACGACTACCACGACCTCTATGCGGCCGTCCGCGACAAGGTTTCAGTGTGTGATTACTGCGCCAGTGCCTACGACGTGTCCGAAGCCGTCGACGAGGCCGGTCTCGCGACGCTCGCCGAATACGACGGGCATCCCAGTATCCGGTCGCTGGTCGACGACGAGTACGAGATTATCACGGTCTGACTACGTCCCGCCGAACTTCGTGAGGTCCTGCAGCGGTACGAGTCGGTGTTCCATCGCCGGTTTGGTGTAGCCGGCCGATTCCTCGGAGACCCCGCTGGTGAACACCAGCAGCTTCTGCTGGAGGACGTGGGGGACGCCGTCGTTGTCCCGGATGATCTCGACCGAGCGCCACGCTTCGTCTTCCATGCTACGACAGCACACGCCAGAGCCACCTGTCTCTTTCCCCGTCAAGAGTCCGGCCGACGAAGGTTGTCTGGAACCGTGCACCGTAGTCCAGACGGCACAGCGTCTGCCAGCGGTCGTTGTCGAGATCGCCAAACGTCTCCCGTCGGATTGCCTCGTCGACAGTGACCGACCGACCGCAGGTGTCACACTCCTCGGCCATATGGGCCGTTGGTGGGCTAAAATCAAAACCCGCTCGCCCACAGGCATTTAGTCGGCGCAAGCGTGGGGCCGGCTATGGACGGCGTCGTACTCGCTGCCGGCGAAGGGACGCGAATGCGCCCGCTGACCGTGGACATGCCGAAAGGACTTGTCGAGGTGGCCGGAAAGCCGCTACTCACACACTGTTTCGACACGCTGCTGTCCGTCGGCGTCGACCGCCTGGTCGTCGTCATCGGCTACCGCGGCGACGACATCGTGGCCCGCTACGGAGAACGGTATAGTGACACGCCGATAGCGTACGTCCGGCAGGACGACCAGTTGGGACTGGCCCACGCGCTCGAACAGGCCCGCTCCGCCGTCGACGGAACCTTCGTCGTGCTGAACGGCGACAACGTCTGCCGGGCGAACCTGGGCGACGCGGTCGACCGCCACCGCGCGACCGACGCCAGCGCGACGCTGCTCGTCGAAGACGTGTCGCGGGCCGAGGCCAGAACGACCGGCGTCGTCAGGACGGACGACAACGGGCGAGTGACCGGTCTCATCGAGAAGCCGTCTGACCCCCCGTCGACGCTGGTCACGCGGGGCTTTTTCGTGTTCGACCCGGCTATCGGCCACGCCTGCGCGCTGACCCAACTGTCCGAACGCGGTGAGTACGAACTCCCCGACGCAATCGACCTGTTGCTGCGCGCCGGCCACCGCGTCGAGGCAGTCGAACTAGAGGGGTGGTGTCACAACGTCAACGAGCCCAACGACATCAATGCGGTCGAGCAGCGGCTTGACGAGGGCATGAACCGCTGACGTGCGGGCCAACGCCCGGCACCGGCGACAGAACACCGAAAAGGGTGCGCGCCAATACAGGGGTATGACAGCCGTTCGCTCCCTCGTACTCGTCGCACTAGCCACGCTCGTCGCACTGGCGGGCTGTGGGGCGCTGTTCGGCAGCGGCGGCCAGGCGGAATCCGAGGCGACGGTGACGCCCGCCGACGTACCCACAGAGGACCCGCAAGCGGTAGAACCGACAGGGGGCGACCGGGAGTACTGGGGGAACGTCTCCGTCGACGCCAACCGGTCGGCGGTGACACAGCCGCGGGTCCTCGGACTGCGACCCAACTGCGAGCGGCCGCCGGGGCTGGTCGTCCACATTCAGGTTCTGGCGCTCCAGAACAACGACCCGGCGACGAACGAGGGTATCAACACGACCTGGCGGTTCGCGTCGCCGTCGAACCGGGACCTGACCGGGCCGTACTCGAACTTCGTCCGGACCATCCGGAGCGGGTTCGAGCCGCTCCTGAACGCGACGGGCGTGCGGTACGGGGCGCTCGAACGCGACGGCGACACCGCGTCACAGCCGGTGACGGTCGTGGACGCGAACGGGACGACGACGAGCTACCGATGGACAGTCGAGAAGCAGACCCAATCGCCTTACGAGGACTGCTGGATGACGGCCGGCGTCGCGCCGGCTTAGCCTTCCATCCCGCTGAACGAGCGACCGCCTCGAAGTAGCGCTGGGCGAACAGGTACGCCAGCATGATCGGTAAAAGGAAGGTGAGCGCGAATGCAGCGAGGCGCGCCCACGGGATGGCGTCGCCTCTGTTCGATAAAATGCGAGGTATTAATCATTCCTAATTTTCGTCGGAAGCGTAACACTAACCGTCCCGACCCCCGCACCGTAGGCGTATGCACCATCCAGGACCGCCGCGGTTCGTGGCTGTCGGGGAATCGGTCGAACTGGCCCCGCGTCAGCCCGACCCCGACATGGCTGCCGAGTGGCGGCTACACGAACGACCGGCAGCGAGCACGGCGGCCCTCAGCGACGGCCCGGTCTGTCACCTCGAACCCGACGCACCGGGCACCTACCGGGCCGAGCTAACTGCACCCGACGGCACGCACGAACAGGTCGTCCGCGCGTTCCCGGCAGTCACCGAGACGGCCCGGTTCAGCGTCACCGAGGACGACTTCGGCCACGACGACCTCACCGTCGCCGACCGCGCCATCGTCATCGGGACGTTCAACGACTTCACGACGGGAACACACTGGGCCGAGCGCGACGGCGACGAGTGGGTCATCGAGACCGACCTGCCGCCGGGGACCCACCACGCCATCTTCAGCTTCGACGGCTCCTTCGAAGCGACCGCGACCGACGCGGTCACCGTGGACGGTCCCGGTCGCCCGCGGGTCGAACTCACCGGCGAGACGGTCGGCGACGATCTCGTCGTCACTGCGGACGCCCGCGCGGCCCCGTCGGGGAGCGAGCCGGAAGTCGAGTTCCACCTCGACGGCCGCGACGCGCTGGCGGCCTCGGCTGTGACCATCGACGGCGACGAACTCCGGGTGCCACGCGACGCCTTGCCCGAGACGGCCCGGATTCACGCTGTCACCGTCGCCGAGCGCCACAGCGTCGCGGACACGCTGGTCGTGGAGCGCGACGGAGGGATCGGGGACAGGGAGACGGTCACCGGCGATACAGTGACCGTCTCGCGGCCCGCCGACCCACCGGCCTGGACCGGCGACGCCACCATCTACGAGATATTCGTCCGGTCGTTCGCCGGCGAAACCGTCGACACGACCTTCGAGGCGATCGAGCGGCGGGTCCCCTACATCGAATCGCTGGGCGTCGACGTGGTGTGGCTTACACCCGTTCAGGCGAGTCCGACCCGCCACGGCTACCACATCACGGACTTCTTCGACACCGCCACGGACCTGGGAACGCGTGCGGCGTTCGAATCGCTGGTCGACCGGCTCAACGACGCCGGGATTCGGGTCGTCTTCGACCTGGTTATCAACCACAGCTCGCGGGACCATCCGGCCTTCCAGCTCCACCAGGCAGGTGTCCCCGAGTACGCCGACTACTACGAGCGGATTCCGGCCGAACAGGACATCTCCGGGGTCGACTGGGCGGGCGAGGACGCGCCGGGCCACTACTTCAACTGGACGCGGATTCCGAACCTCAACTACGATTCCCTAGCCGTCCGGCGCTGGATGCTCGACGTTGTCGAGGAGTGGCACGACCTGGTCGACGGGTTCCGCTGTGACGTGGCCTGGGGCGTGCCACACGGATTCTGGAAGGAAGTCCGTGAGCGGGTGAAAGCCGACGACTCCGAGTTCCTGCTGCTCGATGAGACGGTCCCGCGCAACGCCGCCTTCGCCGAAAACGAGTTCGACATGCATTACGACACGGACCTGTTCGACGCGCTCCGTGACATCGGGACCGGCGAGGCACCGGCGTCGGCGCTGTTCGAGGCGCTCGACGCGACGGTCGAGCACGGCTACCCCGACCGCACCGCACACATGCGATACGTCGACAACCACGACGAGAACCGCTACATCGACCACTGCGGGGCCGCACCGCTTCGGGCGGCCGTCGGGGCCACGTTCACGCTCCCCGGAACGCCGATGATATACGCCGGCCAGGAACGGGGCGTCGAAAAGCAGCGCGGGACAATGCGCTGGCACGACGGCGACAACGCCTTGACCGACTTCCACCGGCAACTGGTTGATCTGCGAGCGGACCACGCTGCACTTCGCGCGCACGGTGTGCGTCCGATTCCCCACACTACCGAGGCAGGCGATTCAGAGGCAGTCGTGGCTTACGAGCGCACCGACGGCGATGAGACGCTGGTGGTCGTCCTGCACTTCGGCGAGGGAACGGCGGCAGTCTCGCTCGACGCCCCAGTCGAGGACACTGACCTGCTCAGCGGTGACCGGGTCGAAGTGGATGGGCTGGTCGAAGTCGGGGACGTTGTCGTGGTACCGGCGGCGAGAAATCGCTGACGGCTCTCGGTTTCACGACGCTTCGACTGCCTTATTTACTCGCGGACGCCCAGCGGCTCGGCGGTCAGTTCTCCGGCGTCAGCGAGGTGGGCAACCGTCGCCAGCCGGAGTGCGTGGGGCCAGCCAAGTGGCGTGCCACAGTCCGGCGTGCCGTCGTCGAACAACTGCTCGGGGAGGTAGCCACTGGACTGGACGAGCGAGCCGCCGGGGAGGATTTCACCGAGGAGGTCCCGAGAGCGGGCGTAGACCGCTGCCGCTCGGGTGTCGTCGGCGTCACGGAGGAGCGCCCCCAGCTGTGCGGCCCCGTTTGCGCCCCACGCCGTCGAGACGGTCCAGACTTTTTCGTGGGTCTGCGAGCCGCGCCGCCAGTCGTCGCCCTCGAAGCGGATGAGCCCGCGGATGTCGCCGGTATCCCGTTCCAGACCGTCGAGCGTCGTCTCGACGTGCGTACAGAGCCGGTCGCGGGTCTCCGCCGGCAGGTCGACGGCTGTGGCGGCGACGCGACAGGCCGCAGGGAGGGCCAGCGTCGCGGAGTCCAGTCGGTCGTCGATGGTCCCGTCGTGTTTCCGGAGCGCGTAGCGGTCACCGGTCCACAGAATGTCCAGCGCGGACAGCACCGTCTCGGCCTGTGACCGGGCGTGATCCCGAAGCGTGGCGGAAACGGGTGCGCGGGCGACCGCCGCGTAGGCATGCAGGAAGGTCGCGGTAGTGTGTGTGAACCGTCCCTGCATGTTCTCCCAGGCGTTCTGGCAGGCGACGGGGAGGCCGTCGTCGGCCAGCGTGTCGTCGATGCTCTCGACGGCGCGCCCGAGCGTAGCTTCGATTCGCCCCGGCTCGGCCGGCTCGCCCGTACGGAGGTACGTCGCCAGGAAGGCGGTGACGCTCGCGGTCTGGTCGGCCTGGTAGTCCGCGTCCGAGCCGCTTTCGAGGCGGGCGTTCGCCCAGCCCGGAGCGAGCGTCTCGTCGCCGGGCCAGACCCGGTGGGGCCAGCTGCCATCGGATTGCTGGGTGCGACAGTAGAACTCCGCTGAGCGCTGGTGCCACGGCTGGAGTTCGAGGTCGAAGGTCCCGTCGGCTTCGAGCAGGAACGCCGAGATTTCGGCGTCGTCGCGGAACCACGTGTAGCCGTAGCCGCCGGAGGTGACGTAGTACGGATCGAAGTCAGGGGCGGCGATTCTGGCCCCGTTCGCGGCTGAAAGCAGCGAAAGGACCCGGAGGTCGGCGACGACGCTCTCCCGGTTCGACGTGTCCGCGGGGACGGTCCACTGTCGCTGTGCCTGGCCCGCTTCCAGCAGCGTCTCCGAGGTGTAGTGGTCGCTCACCAGCCGGTCGATAGTCGACAGCGCCGCGTCCCGGCCGGTGTCGTTCGTGTCCGTCAGCAGCGTCGTCAGCGTGACGCCGCCGTCGACGAACGGCGCGGTTAGCACGACGCCACCGGTCAACGTCGTGTCCTCGTACCGTCGCCCGCCGGTCGCCCGGGGGAACGAGACCGGGTCGTCATCGACGAGTTCGGGGAACCGCTCGGGAATCTGGCCCTGCACGGCGTCGAGTTCGGTCGAGACGCCGACGAAGTCGTGTTCCGACCGGTGGTAGGCTTCAATGGTGTTGCCATGCATCAGCAGGCTCTGTTGCCCGTCCCGTCCGTCGGGTGCGAAGTCGACGAACGCTCGCAGCGACACGTCCGCGGGCGCGTCGCCGCGGAGTTCGAACCGGGAGACGTGAGCCCGTTCGATGGTACAGTCCGTCTGGACGACGGCCCAGTCGCCGCAGTCGTGAATCGTCTCGACGACGCCGGCGTCGCCGCGATACCGCTGGTCGGCGTCGGCACTGAACCACGTGGTCGACTCTGTCTCGACGCCAAAGCGCGAGCGATCGATCCCCGTGAGTCCACACAGCGGATAGGAGTAGTCCCGCAGCGAGCCATCGCTGTCGACGTGGACCAGCCTGCTGTCGAGTCCAGAGAAAAGGCCCGTCGTAGAGCGGAGTTCACCCGGGAACTGGTGGCTTCGGTCCCGCGTTCGCTTGAAATCGTTGAGCGCCGTCCGGAGCGTCATTGGCAGAAGTCACCACCGCAGAGAATATAAAATATGGTGTAATAGTTTTTCAATCTTATAACCGTCGAGCAGCCGGACGGTTCGACAGCGGAGACGCTAGATGGAGTTGTGCGGGCGTTGGCGGTTACAGGGCACCGAAACACAGTTATTCGCCGCCGGTGCCAGATGTGAACAGATGGATGATTCGACACTCAGGGACAGGCTGGGGCAGCTGGGCCTGTCGGAGAAGGAAGTCGACACGTACCTGTCGATCCTCGGGAGCGGCGAGGCCACGGCGAGCGAGATCGCCGACGACACCGGCGTCTCCAAACGGTACGTCTACAGCATCAGCGAATCGCTCGAAGACCGCGGCTTCGTCGAGGTCAACGACCACGTCGTGCCGACGACGATACGCGCACGGCCGCCCGAGGAAGTCATCGACGCGCTGACCGACCGACTCGAAGAGATGAGCGGAGCGCTCGACTCCCGGTACTCGGCGAGTGCCCGGGAACCCCAGCAGTTCGATGTCATCAAATCGCGGGTTACGGTCATCAAGCGGCTCACGGAGTACATCAGGAACGCGGAGCGCGAGATCATGCTGTCGGTCCCCCAGCAGTACCTCCCGGAGATCTCGGAAGAACTGTCGGCGGCCGTCGACCGCGGCGTCCTCGTGATGCTCGTCGTCAACAGCGCTGACGACCTGAACCCGGACGACGTGGCCGGGCTGGCCTCGGTCGTCCGGTCCTGGGACCGCGCGATGCCGATCATGCTCACCGTCGACGCCCAGTTCGGGCTCGTCTCGCCGGCGGAGATGGTGACACGCACCAACTCAGACCAGCGGGCCATCGCCTTCGTCCAGCAACAGCTCGTTCCGGTGCTGTCGGGATCGTTCCTCGGGAACTACTGGCTGATGGCCACCGAGGTGACCGTCACCGACCCGGCCCCGCTCCCGGCGACGTACCTCGACTTCCGCCACGCCGTCCTCCAGGCGACGCTGCACCTGCGTGCCGGCCACGACGTACAAGTCTCCGCGGAGGTGCGGCCGGTCCAGCCCGGGGACGACACCACTCACATCGAAGGGGCCGTGGTCGAGACGAAACAGGGGGTGGCCGAGCCAGAGACCAACTCATACCCCATCGAACACACGCTGCTCGTAGACATCGGCGACCGGACCGTCTCGCTTGGCGGCTCCGGGTCGTTTATCGAGGACTACGAAACCGACGAAGTCACGCTGTCGCTGGCCGAGTAGCGAGAGACAGTCCGACAGCGGCCACTGGCTCCGAAACGGCCGTTCAGTTGCGCTGGCTCGGGTCCGGCCAGCGGTAGATGACGTACGTTTCCGATTCCTGCTCGTCCGCTGGATTCCAGACGAGGCGAAGCGTCGCGTCGCTCAGGTCCAGATGCTCGCCGCTCCCGATGCCGGTAAACTGGCCCTGATGGATCGTGATCTGGGTTCCCGACGTGATCTGCGTCGATGCCTGTGCCTGTATCGGGTCGGTATCAAGCGTCACGTCGCTGCCGTCGGAGCGTTTCGCACCCGACATGACGACGGACAGGTTGTCCCTGTAGACGGTCTCGCCGCTGCTGAAGCTGAGATTCAGATACTCCCCGTTGCCGGTAGTTCGCTCGCTGTAGTCGGCCACGATAGCGACCTGGGGCGCCTGCGTCGGTTGCTGGTCGCTGAAACCGAGCGCGAACACGCCGATGGTGGCGGCGAGAATCGCGACGATTCCCACCAGAATGACGACGCCGATGACCGGACTGACGCCCCGCGTTCGGTCCGACACCCGACTCATTGCCCACAGTGGGAACCGGGCATATAAAAGGAACAGCGTCGACTCAATGTTCGATATCCGCCTCAATACTGTCGCTTACGCCGTCGGGAACAGCGTCTCGGGGAGATCGCCCGGTAGCTCGTCGCGGTCGTGGTCGGCCTCGAAATCTGGATCGGGACCCATCGGGATGATGCGCTTCGGGCTCACGTCGGGGTGGGTAGTGTAGTAGTGCTCCGTGATGTGGTCCATGTTCACCGTCTCGGCGACGCCGGGGAGCTGGTACAGATCGCGCAGATACGGCCAGAGGTTGTCGTACTCGCGGATGAGCTTGTGGTTGCACATGAAGTGGGTGTGATACACTTCATCGAAGCGCACCAGCGTCGTGAACATGCAGATGTCCGCCTCAGTCAGGCGGTCGCCGGCGAGGAAGCGCTGGTCTTCGAGCACGCTGTCCCAGTGGTCCAGCGCGTCGAACAGCTCTTCGACGGCCTCGTCGTAGGCCGACTGGCTGTTCGCGAAGCCACAGCGGTAGACGCCGTTGTTGATGGGCTCGTAGATGTCGTCGATAATCTGGTCGACCTCGTCCTGGTAACCCTCGGGATAGAGATCAACGTCGTTGGTCGACACGTCGTCGAACTCCGTGTCGAGCATCCGAAGGATCTCCTTGGACTCGTTGTTGACGATGGTCTCCTCCTGCTTGTCCCACAGCACCGGGACCGTCACGCGACAGGTCGCGTCGGGGTCGGCTTCGACGTAGACCTCGCGGAGGTAGTCCGACCCGTTGACCGTATCCGGCGTACACCCCTCCTTCTCGGGCGTGAACTGCCAGCCGTCCTCGGCGCGGAACGGGTCGACGTAGTCGACGGTGATGGCGTCTTCCAGTCCCAGCAACTTCCGGGCGACCAGAATCCGATGAGCCCACGGACAGGCACGGCAGGCGTACAGGTGGTACCGGCCGGCCTCGGGCTGGAACCGCGCGTCGGGGTCGTCCTCGACCCGGTCACGGAAGGTGGTGTCCTGCCGGTTGAAGGCCCCATCCTCGTTCGTCGTTTCGTAGGCATCGGTCCGCCACTCGCCGTCGACGAGCATATTCATGGTAGCAATCATACGCGCGCGAAACCTAAAAGAGCGCGGTGACAGTGGTGTTACTGGGCTAACAGTCGAGCCGAGAGCAGGTGACCCAGACACCACAGCAACGGTCGCCTGACGGGCGTTCGCGGTCTCGGGCCGCTGCATGCGACACCACGGCACGCCGTCGGGCGGGTTCGAAGCCCTTATTGGGCCGCTCGGCGACGTATTCTCCAAGAGTACCTATGTCGGACAAACCAGCCTCAATGTACCGGGACATCGACAAGCCCGCGTACACCCGACGCGAATACATCACGGGCATTCCCGGCTCGAAGATCGCACAGCACAAGATGGGTCGCAAGCAGAAGGACGCCGACGACTACCCCGTCCAGATCAGCCTCATCGTCGAGGAGACCGTCCAGCTCCGTCACGGCTCGCTGGAGGCCTCCCGCCTGTCGGCCAACCGTCACCTGATCAAGGAGCTCGGTGAAGAGGGTGACTACAAGATGACGCTGCGGAAGTTCCCCCACCAGGTCCTGCGCGAGAACAAGCAGGCGACCGGTGCCGGGGCCGACCGTGTCTCCGACGGGATGCGCGCCGCCTTCGGGAAGATCGTCGGCACCGCCGCCCGCATCCAGGCCGGCGAGCAGCTGTTCACCGCCTACTGCAACGTCGAAGACGCAGAGCACGTCAAGGAAGCGTTCCGCCGTGCCTACAACAAGATCACGCCCTCGTGTCGCATCAAGGTCGAACGGGGAGAGGAACTACTGATTGCGTAAGTCAATCAGCAACGTCCTCTCGCCGTTCGCAGAGCGCGGCGAGGAACTGCTGATCGCGTAGGCTGTCGGTCTTTTCCACCGTTCGAGTGTCCGTAGCGACTGCACTGATTACGACTCGGCGTCCGAGAGTCGCACTGTCAGAACGGGCACGTCCGCTGTCCGAACGACCTTCTCGGTGACACTCCCCAGGAGATACCGGTCCAGGCCGCTCCGGCCGTGGGTCCCCATCACGATCATATCGCTACCCTCCGTCTCGGCGTAGTCGATGATTTCCTCGTAGGGGTCGCCCATGCGGCGCTCGGCGACGACGCCCGCGCCGTGGTCGGCGATATCGTCGACCGTCTCGTCGACGACCTGTTCGGTCTGTGCTTGCAGCGATTCGATGGTCGTCGCTTCCGCTGCGGCGCTCCCGAGATACGTCGAATCGACGACAGAGAGGACGTGAATCGTCGAGTCGTGCGTCTCCGCCAGTTCGAGCGCGTGTGCAAGGGCTTCGTCCGCGCCATCGCTCCCGTCCGTCGGGAAGAGAATGTCGTCGTACATGCGTTTCCTCTCTGCCGCAATATACTTAGATTTTGTCCAGTAATACCCATGTTTTTTACCGAAGTAGCTGTTTACACCATTATTTTGTGGGTAGATATATTGATCAATGTCCCAGTAATGGGTCGTCCATCACAGCAACGGCTGCGAGCGTGTTTTATCCCTCCAAGACAACTGCGGACTATGCGCAGGCTGGCCGTCGCCACGAACGCCGAGACCTACGAGCGGATGCAGGCCCCGCTGGCGGCCCGGGACATCGAGGTGGGCCACGTCGAGACGAGCGAGCGGACGCTGGCCCTCGACGAGAACCCCTTCGACGAGTACGACGTGGGCTTTGTCTATCCCTCCCGACTCATGGAGGGGGCTGTCGCCGACGCCATGCTGGACGTGCCGTGGGTCAACGACCGCGAAGCCATCCTCCGCTCGCGAAACAAGGCCGACGTGCTGGCGCGTCTCGGACGCGCAGGGATTCCAGTTCCCGAAACCGTCGTCGTGTCGAACCCGGCAAGCGAGGCCGAGCTAACGGCGGCCTTCGAGCGGTTCGAGCCACCCGTGGTCGTGAAGCCAAACTCGACGACCCGCGGCGTCGGCGTGACGACGGCCCACGACCTGGATTCGTTTCTCGGCATCGTCGACTACCTCGATCTGGTCCACGACTACCGCGCGGTCGGCGACCAGTCGTTTCTCGTCCAGGAGTACCTTCCCGACGCGGCCGACTACCGCGTGATGGTCATCGACGGCGAGTACGTCGGCGCGGTCGAGCGCCGCCTCCCCGAATCGAGCCGGGAGCGAGGGCGGTGGAAGCACAACGTCCACCGCGGGGCCGAAGCCGAAGGGCAGGAACTGCCAGCGGCACTACGGGAACTGGCAGAGGACGCGGCCGACGAACTGGAAATTCCGTATCTCGGCGTCGACCTGCTGGTGACCGAGGACCGCGCGGTCGTCAACGAGACGAACGCCCGCCCGACCATCGACTCGGCGACGAAGTACGAGGACGGCTTCTGGGACGACCTGGCGGCAGTGATACGGCAAACGGCGGACCGGGTGAACGACTAACCGGACTGCGCTGTAAAATCCAAAAAACGTGCGGGCCAGCTACAGTTCGATGTCCGCGGAGTCTTCTTCAGGGTCGAAGGTGACTTCGAGGATGCCGTTGTTGTATGTCGCGGCGGCGGAGTGTTCGTCGACGCGGGTCGGCAGCGTCAGTCGCTCGTGGTATTCTCGCTCCGGGCTCTCAGCGTTAATTGTGAGCACAGTGCCGTCGCATTTGAGATCGATGGCGTCCTTGTCGACGCCCGGTACGTCGGCGACGACGCGGATCTCCTCGTCGGTTTCGTGAACGTCGACGTGGAGGTCGGCCCCGCCGCCACTGGCGTCCCGGTCGATGTGGACATCGCCCTCGGCCCCCATCATCTCGTCCATCATCCGCTCTATTTCCCGGAAGAACTCGTCGAACGGGTCGTCACTGTCATCGCGTCTCATTCCTACCGGGCAGTACGTCCGTCCGTTTCAAAAGCCTTCGGACCAACTCAGTACCTGCCCCGCCGGTGTCAACAGGGGCGAGCGATCACTATCACCATTAATCATTCGTGCTCGAACACGCATAAACAAACACAAATTTACAACAAATCCGAAAACATTTTACACTGACCGACTGCCTCTCTAGACACCAATGAGTGAGCCAGTTCGCGTCGGCCTGAACGGCTTCGGCCGGATCGGCCGGAACGTCTTCCGCGCATCGTTAGAAAACGACGACATTGAAATCGTCGGGATCAACGACGTGATGGACGATTCGGAGATCGACTACTTCGCCCAGTACGACACCGTCATGGGCGAACTCGAAGGTGCAAGCGTCGACGACGGCGTCCTCACAGTCGCGGGCACCGACTTCGAGGCGGGCATCTTCCACGAGACCGACCCCACACAGCTCCCCTGGGACGACCTCGACGTGGACGTGGCTTTCGAGGCGACCGGCATCTTCCGCACCAAGGAGGACGCGGGCCAGCACCTCGACGCGGGCGCTGACAAGGTCCTCATCTCCGCGCCGCCGAAGGGCGACGAACCGGTCAAGCAGATCGTCTACGGCGTCAACCACGACGAGTACGACGGCGAAGATGTCGTCTCGAACGCCTCCTGTACGACCAACTCCATCACGCCGGTCGCGAAGGTCCTCGACGAGGAATTCGGCATCAACGTCGGCCAGCTGACGACCGTCCACGCCTACACCGGCTCCCAGAACCTGATGGACGGCCCGAACGGCAAGCCACGACGCCGCCGCGCGGCCGCCGAGAACATCATCCCGACCTCGACCGGGGCCGCGCAGGCGACGACCGAGGTCCTGCCCCAGCTCGAAGGCAAACTCGACGGGATGGCCATCCGCGTCCCCGTTCCGAACGGCTCCATCACGGAGTTCGTCGTCGACCTCGACGACGACGTGACAGAGAGCGATGTCAACGCCGCCTTCGAAGAAGCCGCCAACGGCGAACTCGAAGGCGTGCTGGGCGTCACGAACGACGAGCTCGTTTCCTCGGACATCCTCGGTGACCCGTACTCCACACAGGTCGACCTCTCCTCGACGAACGTCGTCAACGGGCAGACGAAGATCCTCACCTGGTACGACAACGAGTACGGCTTCTCGAACCGTATGCTCGACGTGGCCAAGTACATCACCGAGTAGTCGCCGTTCGGCCGTTTCGCCGGAAAACTGCTGGCAACGTTAGAAATGTTTATAATGATTGTTCACCAAGGACAGAGCACACACAGAGTGCGAACCACCCCCACACGGGGCTGACTCTGTGTGTCAGCGCAATCAGCCGTCATCCCGTGATCCGGTAACGGCTGTCGAGATACCCCCACCCCCACCCACTCCCACCCCTTCTCTCCCTCTCTCTCGTACTGTGTCAGCAAGCGAGATAGAGACCGAATAGCACTGTGGCGCGGCCCCGCTGTTCGAACTCGGAAACCGTTAAGCGGACGGCAGGTTTCCTCCCGAGTGATGACCTTCCAGACGCTCGACGACCTCGACGACGGACAGCGCGTCCTCGTCCGGCTCGACCTCAATTCACCGGTCGAGGACGGCACGGTACAGGACAACCGACGGTTCGACCGCCACGCCGAGACCATCAGCGAACTCGTCGACCGCGGGTTCGAGGTCGCGGTGCTGGCCCACCAGGGTCGCCCGGGCCGCGATGATTTCGTCTCGCTGTCCCAGCACGCCGACATCCTCACCGAGCACATCGACCACGACGTGGACTTCGTCGACGAGACCTACGGCCCACAGGCGATCCACGACATCGCCGATCTGGATGCCGGCGACGTACTCGTCCTAGAGAACACCCGAATGTGTGACGACGAACTGCCGGAAGAAGACCCCGAAATCAAATCTCAGACGGAGTTCGTCCAGACACTCAAAAACGAGTTCGACGCCTACATCAACGACGCCTACTCGGCGGCCCACCGCTCGCACGCCTCGCTCGTGGGCTTCCCCCTGGTCATGGACGCCTACGCCGGCCGCGTGATGGAGACCGAGTACGAGGCCAACACCGCAATCGCCGAAAAGGAGTTCGACGGGCAGGTGACGATGGTCGTCGGCGGGACGAAGGCCACTGATGTCATCGACGTGATGACCCACTTAGACGAGAAGGTCGACGACTTCCTGCTTGGCGGCATCGCCGGGGAGCTGTTCCTGCGGGCCGCGGGCTATCCGGTCGGTTACGACATCGACGACGCGAACCTCTACGACGAGCAGTGGGAAGAAAACAGCGAGAAGATCGAGACGATGCTCGAAGACCACCGCGACCAGATCACGCTCGCGGTCGATCTGGCCTACGAGGACGAGCACGGTGACCGCGCCGAGCAGGCCGTCGACGACATCGACGAAAAGACCGTCTCGTACCTGGACGTGGGCAGCGAGACCGTCATGGAGTACTCGCCGATCATCCGCGATTCCGAGGCCGTCTTCGTAAAGGGAGCACTGGGAATGTTCGAAGACGAGCGGTTCTCCGTCGGGACTGCCGGCGTGCTCGAAGCCATCGCCGACACCGACTGCTTCTCCGTCGTCGGCGGCGGCGACACCTCTCGGGCCATCGAGATGTACGGCATGGAAGAAGACGAGTTCGGCCACGTCTCCATCGCTGGCGGGGCCTACATCCGGGCGCTGACCGGCGCAGAACTGGTCGGTGTCGAAGTGCTACAGCGCTAACTGCGGCCTTTCGTCTCGGCGTGTCGCAGGTCCCAATCTTCAATTACGGCGTCGGACACCTCGACGATTCGGCCGGTTTCGGTCGGCTCCGTCCGTGCGTGACGGGTGGTCCAGTCATGGTCGGTCCCATCGGAGGCGGCTGCCATACGCCGTGATACCGGCGGCAAGTGTAAATTACTTCTGATTAGTGCCTGGAAATTAATTACTCGGTTTCGAGTATGTAGTAGGCTATCGGGAAGCGAAGCGCTTTCCGCCGGCCGTGTCGTATCCGAGATATGTTCACCGGAATCGTCGAGACGACCGGCGAAGTCCAGGCGGTTATTGACGACGAGGGCGGCCGCCGGATGCGGATCGGCGCGCCGTTCGAGGGGCTTGACCACGGCCAGTCGATCAGTGTCAGCGGTGTCTGTCTCACCGTCGAGAAGGCGGCCGACGGCGAGTGGTTCGAGGTGTTTCTGGCCCGCGAGACACTTGCACGGACGTTCTTCGACGATCTCGCGGGCGGCGACCGGGTGAACTTAGAGCGGGCGATGCCCGCCGACGGACGCTTCGACGGCCACATCATCCAGGGCCACGTCGACACGACGGCCGAAATCGTCGGCATCGAACAGGAGGGCGAAGACTGGACGTTCACGTTCTCGCTGCCCGAGGCCCACCGGGACTATCTGGTCGGGAAAGGGTCGATAACGGTCGACGGTATCAGCCTGACTGTCGCCGACCGGCGGGCCGAGGAGTTCGACGTGGCGATCATCCCGACGACCTACGCCGAGACGACGCTGTCGGAGAAGTCGGTCGGCGACCCGGTGCATCTGGAGGTCGATGTGGTCGCGAAATACGTCGAGCAGTTGGTCTAGGGGTCGAACTCGGTCTGTTCTGCGTGGATCGCGGTCTCGTCTTCATCCGCATGAGCGCGGTGGTAGGCCTGCCGGTAGGCGTCGATTTTCTTCAGCAACAACAGGCCGAAGATCGAGTCGTACACGATGACGAACCCGAAGAAAGCGACGAGGAAATTGACGTTGTAGATGCCCGCCAGAATCGCCGTCACAGGGCTGGACAGCGTGTTGTAGACGGCGTGGATCAGCGAGGCGATGAGCAGTCCCTTCAGGACGATGGGGCCGGCATCTTCGGGGTTGAACTTCGCCAGGCCGAGGTAGTAGCCGGCGAAGGCCGAGTAGATGACGTGGCCCGGCCCCGCGAGCGCGCGGACGGCGGTGATGTCGCTGCTCGCGGCGAGCAGTTGTAACGACCCATTGACCATCTCGGTGTTCTGGGTGATGTACAGCGCGTTCTCGATGGTCGCAAAGCCCAGGCCGGCGACGGCACCGTACACCGCGCCGTCGATGACCGCATCGAAGCGGTCGTCGCGGAAGGCATACAGGCGAACCGCCAGCAGCTTCACCGTCTCCTCGACCGGCCCGACGATGAGGAAAAAGAAGAACACCTGGCCGAGAAACGGCACCAGACCGAACCCGGAGCCGATTATCTGCACCGGATCGCCAAGGAACCCGTTGAGAATGCCGGCGAAGCCGGCGAACAGCACGCCCAGGAGGAACGTCCCCACGAGCAGCGTCAGCGGTTCCTGCGTGGTCACGTCGGCGTAGTAGATGTAGGCCGCGAGACCGAGCGCCGGGATGGCAGAGAGGATCGCCATCCCGGCAAACAGCGGCTGGTTGCCGAGCGCACCGAGGCTCCCGAAGGCCAACTGCAGGAGGAGAATCGCGATAGCGACGATGATGACAAGATACCGTAGCGTGCGTATGCCAATGTGGTAGAGCCAGTGGGCGAATCGGTCCAGTGTCGACCGCGTTTCCCAACTCGATATCTCGTAGAGATCAGCCGACCCGTCCGCGTTCACTTCGACCGGGTCCTGCCGTCGCTTTCCCATATCACACGTCTGCATCGCGTCTCACCTAACCGTTTGGTTCGGTTGCACCCGAGCGAGTGCCGGACACTTGCAGGAGACGAGAGGCTTTTCGCACCGGCTCACTAACGTGATGGTATGACACTACGCGCGGGTGTACTCGCGGTTCAGGGCGATGTCTCTGAACACGGGGACGCGATCAGGCGGGCGGCAGCGGCCCACGACCAGACCGCGGAGGTCGTCGAGATACGCGAATCCGGGCTGGTCCCCGACTGCGACGTGCTGTTGCTCCCGGGCGGGGAATCGACCACGATTTCTCGGCTCATCCACCGCGAAGGCATCGCCGACGAGATCGAGGCCCACGTCGAGGCCGGCAAGCCCGTGCTGGCGACGTGTGCCGGCCTCATCGTCAGCGCGACCGACGCACAGGACGACCGCGTCGATACGCTGAACGTCATCGACGTTTCTGTCGAGCGCAACGCCTTCGGCCGGCAGAAAGACAGCTTCGAGGCCCCGCTGGAAGTCGAGGGTCTCGACGACCCGTTCCCGGCGGTGTTCATCCGCGCACCCGTCATCGACTACGTCGGCTCGGACGTGGAGGTGCTGGCGACGTGGGACGACCGCCCGGTCGCGGTCCGTGACGGCCCCGTCGTCGGCACGTCCTTCCACCCGGAACTGACCGAGGACCCGCGCATCCACGACCTGGCCTTCTTCGACTCGGTGGAGTCGTAGCGACGGCCTGAAGGCCCCGCTCACCGAACCACGGCTATGAGCGACGACACCGGCGACGTTATCGACGACCTGTTCGCCGTCATCGAGGACCGCAAGGCGAATCTCCCCGAAGATTCCTACACGGCCTCACTGTTCACCCACGAGAAGGGCGAAAACGCCGTGCTGGAGAAACTCGGCGAGGAGACGACGGAGCTAATTCTGGCGGCCAAAGACGACGACGCCGAGGAACTGGCCCACGAGTCGGCCGACATCGTGTATCACCTGCTGGTCCTGCTGTCGATGAAGGGGATGGACGTGGATGACCTGCGGGACGAACTGGCCGAGCGGCGGTAAGACAACGCATCATCGAACCAAGGGGTCGCGATAGATTGACACCAGCACGGGTCTTATTGGGGTGGTATGGATCACGTGGCGTCGGGCATCACAGTCCTCTGTGTCGATGACGAGCCGTCGTTCGCTGACCTGATCGCGACACACCTCGAACGCAACGAGGAGGGGATCGACGCCACCGGGATCACGAGTGCCGCGGACGCACTGTCGTATCTGGACGAGCACGAGGTCGACTGCATCGTCAGTGACTACCACATGCCGGATATCGACGGGATAGCGTTTCTGGAGGCCGTCCGCGCTAAAGACCCGAACCTGCCGTTCCTGCTGTTCACCAGCGAGGGGAGCGAGTCGCTCGCGAGCAAAGCGATTGCGGCCGGTGTCACCGACTACATCCAGAAGACCCGCGGAACCCAGCAGTACGCCGTGCTCGCACGACGGGTCCGGAATGCGGTCGAACAAGCGAGAGCGAAAGCGACAGCTGACGACGCGCAGAAACAGACGAAGCGGATTCTCAATGCGGCGAGCGATGCGGTTCTCATCAGCGTCACCGACACCGTCGTGTACGCAAACCCGGCGGCGGTGGAGCTTTTCGGCGCGGCAGACAGCGCCGACCTCTGTGACCGGGTGCTGACCGATCTTATCGAGGTGCCGGCGGAGAGCGGGACCGGGCCCGTCCACGCCGTTATCAAGGAGGAACGGACCGCCGTCCAGGTCGGCCGGACGATACGGACGCTCGCGGGCAACAGCGTGCAGGCCAGCGTCACGGCGTGTAATCTGACCTGGAACGGCGCGGACGGCACGGTGACGATCGTCAGCAACCGCAACGAGACCGACGAACGCGAGCGGCGGCTCGAAGCGCTGCACGAGGCGACACGGCAGTTGATGGGCGCAGAAGTCCGCAACAAGGTCGCCGGCATCGGCGTCAACGCCGCCGCCGAGATCATCGGGCTCGACGCCAACGCTGTGCATCTGGTCAACGAGGACGGACACCTGGAGCCCGTCGCCGCGACCGCGTCGCTCCGGAAACTCGTCGGGGATATCCCAGCGTTCGAGCCGGGCGACAGCATCGCCTGGCGGGTGTACGAGAGCGGCGAGGCGACCGCGATTCCCGACGTGCGACTGGACGACGACGTGCAGAACCGCGAGACGCCGATACGCAGCGAGCTGTACCTGCCACTCGGGGACTACGGTATCCTCATCGCGGCGTCGGCGACCGTCGACGCGTTTACCGAGACCGATGTCGTCGCTGGGCGAGTCCTGGCGGCAAACATGGAAGCCGCCCTCGCTGCTGTCGAGCGCGACGAGCAACTCCGAGACCGTGAACGGGAACTGTCGACGCAAAACGACCGGCTGGAACAGTTCGCGACGGTCGTCAGCCACGACCTCCGCAACCCGCTGAACGTCGCTATCGGTCGCCTGGAGGCGCTGAAGCAGCGGCATGACGATGACAGTATCGCTGCGATAGATCAGGCCCTCGACCGGATGCAGGCGTTGATAGACGACCTCCTGTTGCTGGCCCGGACCGGTGACAGCATCGCGGAGACGGAAACGGTGGCACTGGCAACGGCAGTCAGGGACTGCTGGGAGGTCGTCGAAACCGGTGACGCGGCGCTGGTCGTCGAAACCGACCGTAAAATCCGAGCGGACATGACGCGACTCCAGCAGTTGCTGGAGAACTTGTTCCGGAACGCGGTGGAGCACAGCGCCACAGACAGCCAGAGTCGGACCGACGACGGAGAACACGGCGTTTCGGGCGTGACAATAACGATTAGCGATGTTCCGGGCGGGTTCGCCGTCTCTGATGACGGTCCGGGAATCCCCGAAGCCGACCGGGAGACGGTGTTCGAAAGCGGCTACTCGACGGCCGGCGACGGCACCGGGTTCGGCCTCTCGATCGTGTCACAGATCGCTACCGCTCACGGCTGGACGGTCACGCTCACCGAAAGCGACAGCGGCGGTGCACGCTTCGAATTCACCGGCGTAGACGTGGCTTCTGAAAAGTAGGGCGCTCAGTCGTCGTCGCGGGCTTCGCTCATGTGCTCCCAGATCTCGGTACAGCCACAGCCGTCCTCGACATCCGCAAGGTGTTCCCGCTCTGGGTCGTCCGCTTTCGACGTGGTCATCGTCTCAGGCATGTAGTTACGATTGGTTACTATCGCGTATAAGGGTTGTCTGAGACGCAGTGACAGCCCGTTTTCGCGCCGGTTTCGGTCGGATAGGTGCGACGGAGACGGTGTTACTCCTCGACAGGCGCGAACCGATGCCGAACCACTTCGCTGTCGTCGTCCCATTCGAAGCTCCCGTGAACCTTTTTCATCCGTTCCTTGTACGCCTCGAGGTCCTCCGACCCCTCGCGCTGTGCGTCCTCGTCAGTCATGTCGCCGAGCGTCCGGTGAGTCACGTCCGTCACTTCGAACTCGGTGCCGTCGATTTCGAAGGTGTCGCCCTCGTCGGCGTACTGGTGGCCCCGATGCATCTGGGTGACCCGTCCCGCGGCGGCCATCTGCTGGACGTGGTCGTTGGGGAGAATCTCGCCGGCGTCGATGTGTGCCATACCGTAGCTGTGGCCGGGACGCTCAAAAGCGTGTCTCGCAACAGTTTGGGGAACGATTGAACGCGCTTTTACGCTCCGGCCGTCAACAGGAGCTATGAGCCATCCCTTCGAGGGTCTGCCGACGACGCCTACCGCCGAGGAGCTCGTGGACAAAGCCTTCTCGCGGGCGTCGCGCGCCGGCGGGGCCAAGGACGGGAACGAAGCCCAGCAGTCGATGCTGATGACGGCGTCGAACATCGCCTCCGACAACATGGAGAACGTGGTGACCACGTGGCCGACAATCGACGACCTGGACCCCTTCTACATCGAACTCGCCGACGCAGTTATCGGCGAGTCATACCCCGCAGACAACGACCCCGGTATCGACGCGCTGAAACAGCACCTCTCAGAGATTTCGTGGGCCGCCGACAAGGTCGTCGAGATCCGCCAGGAGTACGAGAGCCGCGTCGCCCGCGGCGACATCGACACCGCCCGGAAGCTCCGCAAGCAGGCCTTTGCCCGCATCGCCGACGTGGTCGAGGAGGTCGAGGACAACCTCGCCGCCGTCTCGACCGCGCACAACGCCCTCAAAGACATCCCCGACATCCGACCGGACGAGCCGGCGATTGTCGTCGCCGGCTACCCCAACGTCGGCAAGTCGTCGTTCGTCAACCGCGTGACGCGGGCCGACAACGAGATCGCCTCGTACCCGTTCACGACGACGCAGATCCGCGTGGGCCACTTCGAGGACCAGCGCATCCGCTACCAGCTGGTCGACACGCCCGGCCTGCTCGACCGGCCGCCGGAGGACCGCAACGAGATCGAGTCACAGGCAGTGAGTGCGCTCGAACACCTCGCCGACGCCGTCCTCGTGTTCATCGACCCCAGCGGTGAATGCGGCTACCCGCTCGCGGACCAACTGGAACTGCGCAACGACATCGAGGCCCGCTTCGACGTGCCGGTGCTGACCATCGCGAACAAGAGCGACCTCTCGACGGACGTGGAGGCCGACTACTACATGAGCGTCACCGAGAACGACAACGTCGATACCGTGTTGCAGGCCGCTATCGACGCGGTGGACTACGAGATCGAATTGCCGTTTGACGAATAGCAAAACGTAGCGAGACGTAGCGAGACGCCGACCACCGGGAGGCGTCTCGAAGACTCCGAGCGGGGAGCGTAGCGACCCGTGAGGACTGCGGTCACCACTGGGAGGCGTCTCGAACAATCCGAGCGGGGAACGCAGTGACCCGTGAGGTCTGCGGTCACTACCGGGAGGCGTCTCGAACACTCCGAGCGGGGAGCGTAGCGACCCGTGAGGACTGCGGTACACCACCGGGAGGCGTCTCGAAGACTCCGAGCGGGGAGCGTAGCGACCCGCGAGGACTGCGGTCACCACCGGGAGGCGTCTCGAACAATCCGAGCGGGGAACGCAGTGACCCGTGAGGACTGCGGTCCTACCGGGAGGCGTCCCGAACAATCCGAGCGGGGCACACAAACACAGTGGCCCGCAAGTAAGACCGGCTTACGCCAGTTCGTACGTGACGCTAACGGAGGCGTCGACGGTGACCTCACCGGGTTCGATGCTTGTCTGTCCGCCAGCGTCGCCGGCGTAGGCCGCCGCCTCGTATACGACGGGGCGGCCGTGATTGCTGGTCTGAATGGTGACGGCGTCACCGATGGCCCGGTCCTCCGCAGCGGCGACGACTTCAGCGTCCGTTCGGGCGTTGTCCATCGCGGTCGTCAGGGCCTCTTCGCGGGCGTTCTGTCGAGTCTCCTCGCTCAGCGAGTAGCGCACGCCCTCGACGCGGTCCGCGCCGGCATCGACCGCGGCGTCGATGAGTGTCCCGGCAGTTCCAACGTCGCTCGTTTCGGCTTCGACGGTGTGAATCGCCACGTAGCCGACCTGTTCGCGGCCCTCTCTACTCTCTTCGTACTCGGGGCGGATCTGGAACCGCGAGGAGGTCACGTCTGCGCCCTCGTCTTCCAGCGCCGACGTGATGGCGTCGGCATCGCCGCTGAGGTTGTTGCGCGCCGCTTCGGCCGTCTCACCGCGACCGACTGCGGCCACGGTGACGGTTGCGCGGTCAGGCGCGCGTTCGACGGTCGCATCGGCGTTGACGCTTACAGTCGAGTTTGTCGACGGCGCGGCGGTTCCGGTGTCTGCGAGTGCAAACCCGACGCCACCGGCGACGAGCAGTGCCAGTACGCCAGCGATTGCGAGTGGTCGTGATACCATATCAGACCCAACACGCCGGGGCGTATTTATGTCATCGTACGTTCAAACGCGTTTTTGAGCGTCAGCCGCGGCGTTCGATGGTGACGTAGTGGATTTCCGTCGCAACGTCCCGGCCGGCCGCGTCGTCGGCCACCGTGTCCAGTCGGTCGATGAGCGTCGGCCGCTGTGCGTCGGGCGGCAGGCCAATGGTGACGACGACACGGCGCGGTTGCTGGAAGATCGCGGTGTTGGTGGACTCGACTTCGACAGACAGCACGCGGGCCGGCGGGTCGACGCTTCCTTCGATACCCTCGCGGATGTCCGACTCCGTCGTCGCCTGCTGGTAGGAGTCGAAGGTGACGCCGCCGAGAAACGCCGACAGGACGAGTATCGACAGGACGAGGACGCCGATCCGTTTGACAGTCGCCGACCGGGCGTCGCTCTCCCGGAACCAGTGTTCCGGGCGGTAGCCCTGGTACCAGAGCCCGACGAGCACCGCGAGGTTGATCGAGAGGACGTTCACGAGCAGGAGGACGGCAGAGCCGAGACTGACGAGGGGTTGGCCCCACGCGATGCCGATGCCGACCGTCGCCGCGGGCGGGATGAGCGCAACGGCGATCATGACGCCGACCAGCGCTGTCGAGACGCCGCTAGTGAGACTGACCACGCCGGCCGCGCCAGCGCCCAGTGCGACGATCAGTGAGAGGAAGTCAGGAGCGACACGCTCGCGTATCTGCCCGACCGAGGTTACGTCGGCCAGCGGCGGGATGACGTTGGCGTACCGGACGAGGAGGGCGAAGACAGTGGCACTCGTCACAGCGAGCCCCAGCCCGATAGCCTGGAGTTTGACCCCCTGGACGAACATCTCTTGGTCGTCAACGACGGTGCCGACGTTGGCGGTCATCGCCGGGCCGATAAGCGGCGCGATGACCATGGAGCCGACGACGACAGCCGGCGAGTCCAGTAAGAGTCCGGCAGTGGCAATAATCGCACTAATGACGGTCATGAGCGCGTAGTTCGTCATCGAGGGGGCGAGGTCGTTGGCCTTCGAGGTGAGTTCCTCCCGGGCGATGCGGTCCTCGTCTTCCTCCTCGGCATATTTCTCCTCTAGCTCCTCGAACTGGCTGGAGATGACGGTGTTTGCGTCCACGACAACGGTATAGCCGTCGTCAGTGATACCGACGTTCCGCAACTCTTCGAGGATCGGTTCGAGCGCGTTGGTCGGGACCGGGAAGGTGACGACAGCAGTGAACTCCCGACCGCTCGCCTCGTCAGTGAGGACGTAGTCGATGCCCTCCTCGGCCAACACGCCCAGGACGGCGTCGCGCTTCCCTGTCGGAATCAATATCTGTACCAGCCGCACGGCTCCCGGTGAGAGCGCCGACGGTAAAAAGCCGGCTAGTCAGCCGGCGCAGCGAGAGCATGAAATGACGCCGTGACGTGCCGACCCCCGCGAAACGAACGCGCTTTTCCCCGCCGATGGAGTACAGGACGTATGTTCGAATCACGACCCGATCGGGACGCCGAAATAGTGCTCGTCGGCCGGTCCAACGTCGGGAAATCCACGTTGATGCGCGAGATAACGGGCCACACGTTCGATACGGGCCAACGCCCCGGGGTCACGCGCTCGCCCAACCACTTCGACTGGGCCAGCGCCGACTTCGTCATCAGTGACCTCCCCGGCTTCGGCTACATGAAAGGCGTGCCCGAGGAAGTCCGCGAGGATATCAAGACCGACGTGGTTCAGTACGTCGAGCGGAACGCCGAGAAGATCCTCGTCGGCATCCTCGTCGTGGACGGCAAGTCGGTCATCGACATCATCGACCGCCACTCCGGCCCCGACGAGATCCCCCACGACGTGGAGATGTTCCATTTCCTCCGGGAGGTCGGCGTCGAGCCAGTCGTCGCCGTCAACAAGATGGACAAGGTCGAGGACGAAGAAGAGCGGCTGAACGAACTCTGTGACCGCCTCGGCCTCCACCCGCCGTGGCAGCAGTGGCAGGAGACGGTCGCACCGATCAGCGCGAAGCGCGGGTCCATCGAGCCGCTGAACGAGGCCGTCCGGCACCACCTCCACGAGGCCCAGCGCGACGACCTGTTCCAGTTTTTTTGAGTTGCTAAACCGTTCATAGCCCGATCTTACCCGGGATAGACGTGAAATACCGACCCCCCGGCGCACCCGATTGGGGCCGTCCGAGAGCGCGTGTGCCGCTGCTCGCCAGTAGGTTGTCACCGAGGATCAACGTTGTCATATTGTCGCATATATAACAATATACAGGACTCACGTACAGGTTCGAACGATGAGTCAAATACCTGATCATCTCGGTTCGTCGAAACGTCGCCACTCGTTGAGGTGGCTATGAGCCGACGCTCCTACGACTTCTTCGGCGACCTAGAGGTGACGGTTCTCGGAGACGGCGGACGAACGAGTCGGCAGTACCACAGGATGTACGACAAGTTCGAAACTGACACGCCGGTGGACAATCCTGACATCGTCATCGAGGAGACGACAGACGAGGTCCAGCCGGAGGTCGTCCTCGGCGACCCCGACGACCACTACGCCTGGACGGGCACGGAGTTCGTCATTCAGAACAGGGCGGATTTCATGGCGGTCACACCGGGCTGGCAACACATCAGAGTGACGCGGGGCTTCGAGCCGTTCTACACCATCTATCCGGTCGAGTTCCGCATCCGACAGCAGCGGGTCGCGCGACAGCAGGCACTAATACACGCCTCCGGGGTGCGCCTGGACGGCCAGACGACGCTGTTCCCGGCATGGCGCGGTGCCGGCAAGACCAACACCCTGCTGTCGCTGCTGCGCGAGGGCGCGGACTTCCTCTCGGACGACCGGCTCTGGGTCGGTGCGGACGGCACGGCCGTCGGCTACCCGCTGGGCGTGAATCTCCAGCCGTACAACGTCGAGTCCTTCCCGGAGATCGAACTCCAACACGAGACCTCGAAGGACCGACTGCGCCACGAGGTACACGAGTATATCGACGCGCGGATCGACAATCACGGATCGTTCCCGGAGACAGCGGCCGGCTTCCTGAACGACAGGTATCTCGACGACAGCAGCCGGGACTTCACGAACGTCTCGGACCTGTACCCGCGCGCGGAACACATCGAACAGGCGACCGTCGACAACGTCGTGTTTCTCCAGGCCGCCCCGAACGTGGACACGATCACTGTCGAGGGCATCGCCACCGAGACAGCGATGTCGGCCACGTCGGCGATCTGTAACTTCGAGTGGGACGGGCGGCTCAGGGAGTACTTCCATGCCTACGACTCCCTCGTGGACAACGGCTCGATGGTCGCCGCCCTGGATACGGTCACCGAACGGGAACAGGAGATATTCCGTGACCTGTTCGACGGGGTCGCGATCTACCGTGCACAGATTCCCCGACAGCGGGACTGGGGCGAACACAATCTCGACACTGCTATCGCCGAGGCCGTCAAGTCGCTCGATTCATCGCGCGTGATACAGGCGATGAACTGACGATCACAGATCGCTGCTGCGCGCAAACCGAGCGAAGGCAGTTGGTAGACGGCGTCGATACCCGTGGTTATCGGCGAACGTCCGCTGAATGACACACAGGCACAGCGACGGTGAACTGCCGGTACGGTGCCCGAAACCGCACCTTAACAGAGTCATAACTAATCGCCGTCCTGTGAATGTGGACCTGTCTGAGAGACTAGCAATGTATCTATTACAGGTCGATACGGCTGGCCGATGGCAGATAGGGAGTCGTCATCGTCACGAGCGGGACAGCGGATGGGGGACGGTAAAACGGCCGAGTTGTGCCCTGTCCCACCGCAGGACCGGGTTCGGGTGTGAACATGGACGGTAGGGCAAACGGGGCCGCGCGTCCGGCTGCCACGACGAGGCGGGGGCTGCTCAAAGCCATCGGTGCCGGTGTCAGCGTGACGGCGCTGGGAACGGCCGTCAGTACCGCCCAACAGTCGGATTACTGGACGGTCGTCGCGCTGCCGGACACACAGATGTACGCCAAGAACCAGACGGCGTACGCCACCGACCAGACGCGATGGATCGCCGACAACGTAGACGCGGAAAACATCGCGTTCGTCAGCCACGAGGGCGACGTGGTCGATCACGGCGACGACGACGCGGAGTGGCAGTACATGGACGAGGCCATGGCCACGCTCGATGGGACGGTCCCCTACGCCACCGTAACGGGCAATCACGACTACGCGACGCTGTGGGACCGCCAGTCCTCGGTCGCCAAGTACAAGGAGTACTTCGGTCCCTCCCGTTACGACGGCCGGGACTGGTTCGGCGGCGCAGGCCCGTCTAACGGGGACGAAAACCGGGACAATCTCAGTACGTACCAGCTGTTTTCGGCCGGTGGCTACGACTTTCTCCATCTCGCCTTGGAGTGGGAACCGCCGGGAGCAGTGGACGACCCGGCGACGCCGCTGGGGTGGGCCCAGAACGTCCTCGACCAGTATCCCGACCGGGCAGCGATACTCACGACCCACTCGTATCTCCGCGATTCCCCGAAACGACGGGCGCAAGACCTCCAGGAAGCGAACGACATCGGCAACACGGGCCAGACCATCTGGGAGGACCTCGTCTCGCCGAACGACCAGCTTTTCATGGTCCTCTGTGGGCACTGGCACGAGGACGACGGCGAGACCTACCAGGTATCGACGAACGACGCTGGCTCACCGGTGTACGAACTCCTCGCGAACTACCAGTTCCGACCCAACGGCGGGAACGGCCTCATGCGTCGCATCGAGTTCCGTCCGGGCGGCGGGTCGGACGCACCGGACCGGATCCAGGTTCGAACGTACTCACCCAGTACAGGAGAAGAACAGACCGACAGCGACTCGCAGTTCGGGTTCGATCTCGATTTCGATTCCCGGTTCGGATCCTCGTCGTCCGAGACGCCGGAACGGACGGAAACGCCGGAGACGCCGGCCGGTCCCTCCGCCACATTCCAGCAGGGAACGGACGGCTACAGCGGGACGACTGACACGATGCTACGCGCCGCCGATCCGGAGACGAGTTACGGCACCGCCGAGAGTCTGTCCATCGACGGGAGCGATCCGGAAGGCTCGGGTCGTAGCACGCAGGTCCTTTTGCGGTTTGACGGGATTATCGGCACTGACGCCGGGCAAGTACCACCCGGGTCGGACGTGGAACAGGCCACGGTAACGCTCCAGACCTCGGACGAAGGAGACGGCGCGGCGATCCACCGACTGCGCACGGACTGGAGCGCTGATTCGACGTGGGCGTCGCTGGGCGGCGGCGTCCAGACCGACGGCTCCGGGGCCGTCTCCGATGCGGTCGCAGAGACCGGTGCAGTCGGGACGGGCGAGACATCGGTTGCTGTGACGGCGAGCGTCCAGGCCTGGGTCGACGGTGCACGGAACGACGGGTGGGTGTTCCGCCCGCTCGGCAACAACGGCTGGGACATCCAGAGTTCCAGCAGCGCAACCCCACCAGTGCTGACCGTCAGCTACACACCCAGCGACACTACGGCTGGTGACGCCGACGGTGACGGTGACGTTGACACCGACGACGTGACCCGTATCCAGCGTTCGGTTGCCGGCGAGGATGTCGATATCGACCGGGACGCGGCGGATGTCGACGGCGACGGCGATATCGATATCGGCGACGCCGTTTCCACCCGGAATCTGTCGGGGGGCGACCAATGAGATACAGTCGAGCAATCGTCGTTGCCGTTGCCCTCGCGGTCGTTGTTGGAACGCTTCCGATGGCAGTTGCCGCGCTGGCCCCTGGTTCGGCGAGCGCGATCTCGCTCGGAAGCACCGTCTCCGGCACTGCTGACGAATCGATTGCCGTTGCCCCCGGCGAGACGGTCACCGTTCAGGTCTGGGCCAACGCAACGGCAGTGCGTGGCTACCAGACGAACCTCACGTTCGACCCCGCTGTCGTAGCCGTTAACGGCGTCGCCGGAGGAGACGACTTCGATGACCCGGTTACGAACGTGAACAACGACGCCGGCTGGGTCACGTTCAACCAACTTCGGTCCGGGGAGACAGATGATCCCGTTCTCGCCGAAGTCACGCTCACAGTCCCGGCGGATGCGACCGGGACCACACAGCTCGCCTTCGTCGAAGCCGGTACGAAACTGTCAGACGACGACGGCGAGACCGTCGCGCCAGAATCGTTCAACAGCATCGAGTTGCGTGTCGACACTGGTTTGCCGACCCCGACACCGACGGAAACCGATACCGCGACACCGATAGAAACTGATACTTCGACGCCAACGGAAACCAATACCGCGACGCCGACTGAAACTGACACTGCGACGCCAACGGAAACCAATACCGCGACACCGACTGAAACTGACACTGCGACGCCGACTGAAACCGATACCGCGACGCCAGCGGAAACGTCGACTGATGGAGGCAGCGAGAGCGAGGAGAGCGACAGTTCTGACGACAGCGACGACGATAGCGACAGCGATAACGATGACGACAACAGCGGTGGTGGCGGCGGGGGCGGCGGTGGAGGCGGCGCTATCTCGCCACCGGAGCCGTCGTTCTCGGTCGTAAACGCGTCGCTCAACAGAACATCGGTCGAAACCGGACAGCCGGTCCTAGTATCCGGGACCATCGAAAACAGCGGCGACGCAGACGGAACGTTCGAAGCGCGCGTTTACCACAACGGGACAGCCATGGGCGTGAACACAACCGTGGAAATCCCCGAAGCGGAGCAGCGCCAAGTGAACCTCACCGTCCGCTTCGACTCACCCGGCGTCCACGCCGTGACACTCAATACGACGGCCGTCGGTAACGTCACCGTCGGTACCGCGAACGACACGGCAAACGCGACTGGAAACGGGACGAGGAACGGGACGGCAACCACCACAGCGAGCGGCACGATGGACGCAACCGAGACAGTGACGCCAGCCTCGACGACGACCGTCAGCGCAACCGAGACCCCGACAGCGACCACGCCGGACTCCGAGTCTTCCGTGGGAGGGACGCCCGTGTCAGGGACCCAGACGACGGACGGATCCGGTCCTGGTTTCGGAGCCGCTGCCGTTGTTGTCTCACTCTCGCTGCTGCTGAGTTGGCTCGGCTATCGACAGGAAACAGACGCCTGAGCGCCAGTAACGACCATTCCTGAATGATTGAGGGGCCCATGCCCGGTGCCGTGGCTCAGGGCAGTCATTCGGCACAACGAAAAAGCCGTATGGACTCGCCGGGATTTGAACCCGGGGCCTCTTCCTTGCGAAGGAAGCGATCTGCCACTGATCTACGAGCCCGCGTGGTCTGCCACTCGAACGCGGAGTTGTAAAAACCCTGCGCGTGAGAGCGGCCTTCGATAGCGATTCACACTGTCCCGGCCAGCGGTTCGGACGGGCGACGCAACGACACTGTCGCGAAGCGACAGCCCCCGAGACTTAGTCCTCGAGGACGATCTCGATGGAGACGTCGTTGGGAACCTGGATGCGCATCAGCTGGCGCAGTGCCCGTTCGTCGGCGTCGATATCGATGAGCCGCTTGTGGACGCGCATCTCCCAGTGTTCCCACGTCGCGGTCCCCTCACCGTCGGGGGACTTGCGGGTGGGAACCTCAAGCGTCTTGGTGGGGAGCGGAACCGGACCGGAGAGTTCGACACCGGTCTTGTTCGCGATCTCCCGCACGTCGGCGCAGATGTCGTCGAGGTCCTCGGGGCTTGTGCCCGCGAGCCGAACGCGTGCCTGCTGGGACATACGTTATCGCTCGTTGACGCTGAGGACTTTGCCGGCGGCGATGGTCTGACCCATGTCGCGGATGGCGAAGGAGCCGAGCTCCGGAATCTCAGAGGACGGCTCGATGCTGAGCGGCTTCTGTGGGCGGACCGTCACGACGGCAGCGTCCCCGTTCTGGATGAAGTCGGGGTTCTCTTCGGCGACCTCACCGGAGGACGGGTCGATCTTCTTGTCGATGGACTCGACAGTACAGGCGACCTGTGCCGTGTGGGCGTGGAAGACCGGCGTGTACCCTTCCGTGATGACGGACGGGTGCTGCATCACGACGATCTGGGCCTGGAAGGTCTCGGCGACCGATGGCGGGTCGTCGGCCGGACCACAAACGTCGCCGCGTCGGATATCGTCCTTGCCGACGCCGCGGACGTTGAACCCGACGTTGTCACCGGGCTCGGCCTTCGGGACTTCCTCGTGGTGCATCTCGACGGTCTTCACTTCACCGGAGACATCCGAGGGCTGGAAGCTGACGTTGTCGCCCGTGTTCAGGATACCCGTCTCGACACGGCCGACCGGGACCGTACCGATGCCGGAGATGGTGTACACGTCCTGGATCGGCAGTCGGAGCGGCGCGTCCGTCGGCGGCTCCGGGGCCGGCAGGTTGTTGAGTGCTTCCAGCAGGATTTCGCCGTCGTACCAGTCCGTGTGCTCGGACTCGCTGGCGACGTTGTCGCCTTCGAACGCCGAGAGCGGAATGAACTTGGCGTTCTCGGAGTCGAAGCGGACCTGGGTGAGGAGGTCCTTGACCTCTTCGACGACCTGCTTGTACTCGGACTCGCCGTAGTCGACGAGGTCCATCTTGTTGACACCGACGATAAGCTCGCCAATGCCCAGGGTGCGGGCCAGGAACACGTGCTCCTGGGTCTGCGGCTGGACGCCGTCGTCGGCGGCGACGACCAGGACGGCGTTGTCGGCCTGGGACGCGCCGGTAATCATGTTCTTCACGAAGTCGCGGTGACCAGGACAGTCCACGATGGTGAAATCGTAGGCGTCGGTGCTGAACTCCTGGTGGGCGATGTCGATGGTGACACCACGCTCACGCTCTTCGGCGAGGTTGTCCATGACGTAGGCGAACTCGAAGCCGCCCTTGCCCTTCTCCTCGGCTTCTTCTTTGTGCTGTTCGATGACGTGCTCCGGTACCGATCCTGTCTCGTACAGGAGTCGGCCGACGAGCGTGCTCTTCCCGTGGTCGACGTGGCCGATAATGGCCAGGTTCTGGTGTTGTTCGTCGCTCATTGTTATCTCTCACGCGCAGAGGCGCTGTATCGGGTTTATTAGCTGGTGGTTCATAAAACGATTTCGAAAGCGTGTAAGCGCCAGCCCGTCGCTTTCTTGCGATTCGGCACGCCATGGCATGGTAGTGTGGCACCTGATAGCTTGGTCAGGGGAGCGGTCGTGATCCGCAGTCACGGCCGGGTTTGTGTTCGCTGGAGTGAGAAACGGGACTGGTGACTTGGATAAAGAATACAGAGAGCAGTACAGCCGCGTTAGAAGTCCTGCTGGTCCGTTACAATCGGCCGATGTCGGCGAGGACGGCACTCGCCGTCTCCGGACCACCGGCACCGCGACCGGAGATGTTGAGTTGCCCGGCGTGTTCGGTCTCCAGTTGGGCGATGTTGCGGGTGCCGGAGACGGCAAGCGGCGCGTTGTCCGGGACGAGTCGCGGGCCAACGCGGACGGTGCTCTCGACGACCTCGGCGATGAGCCGGACGGTCCGGCCGTCCGCCCGTGCGAGTTCGAGCGCGCTGCCGGAGATTTCCTGAATCCCCTCGACCTCGGCGTCATCAAGCGTGTACTCCGTCCCGTCGTCGGACAGGACGTTCGCGATGATGACGCCTTTCAGCGCCGCGTCGGTGCCGTCCACGTCGAACGTCGGGTCGGCCTCGGCGACGCCGAGGTCCTGTGCTTCCGCGAGCACGTGTTCGTAGTCGAGGCCTTCGGTCGCCATCCGGGAGAGAATGAAGTTCGCGGTACCGTTGAGGACCCCGCGGACGGCGGTGATATGGTTCGGGTCGAAATCGTCGATAGTCGAGAGAATCGGCATCGCACCGCCGACAGTCGCCTCGAACAACACGGTCCCCTCGCTCTCGCGTTCCAGCGCGCGAACATCGGCGTACCGCTCAGCGACCGGGCCTTTGTTCGCAAGCACGGCGTGGCGGTCCCGTTCGAGCGCGGCCTGGACGTGACTGAAGCCCGGTTCGGCGTCGCCGAGCGTCGTCGGCGTCGCCTCGACCAGCACGTCGTACTCAGCCGCCAGCGCGTCCTCCGGTGCGCCGCTTCCGACGACCCCGTCGGTTCGCTTGCGGTCGAGCACTTCGCCGGTATCGAGACCCGAACTGTCGACGGCGGCACTACTGGAGTCGGCAAACGCAGTGACTGAATGCCCGTGGTCGCTCGCTAATTCGACGACGCTGGACCCGACTGCGCCGGCACCGATGACAGCGAGTCTCATGCTTCACCTCCTGCAGCGAGGGGCTCAATCACGCGGAGGTCCTTGTCGTCCGCGACAGTGCGGATGGCGGACATCGTCTCAGTGACCGCTCCTTCCTCGGTCGCCAGTCGGATACGCGCGCTGGAAGCGTCGTCGGTCCCCTCAGGTGCTGACAGCGAGAGGTCGGTGACGGTCGCATCAGTCGATTCGTGAATCCGTGAGAGCGTATCAGAGAGGTCTGTGTTGACCAGATGGCCGGTGAGAATGATCGTCAGTGCTTCGCTGTACTGCTCGGCCCCGGCCTGGATGACGTTGATGCCCGCGTCCCGGAGAGCGTCGACGATGTCGTCGAACCGCTCGGGGGTCGCCTCCAGGTCGACCTCCACGGGGATGTGGCCTCGGGGGGTCACGTTCCCCCGCTCGTGGAAGATAGAGAGGAGGTTCCCGCCGTTGTTGGCGATGGGCTCGAGCGCCCGCAGCAGTTCGCCCGGTTCGTCGACCAGTTCCAGCCGAACTGTGTAGGACCGTACCTCGTCGGTCGAGTCGCTCATCGCCCGCTCACCTCCTGAGTATCTCGGCTCATTGTGGGAGACTCAGCAGGGGCACGTATAAGAAACCGTCCGTTTGGTCGTCACGCGCTATGGCAGAAAGCGGTCGGACAGGTCGTCGATCCATTCGTGTACGCCTCGCCGCGAGTCGAGCCCCACGGATTCCACGAGAGGGAGTCCATCCCCGCGAACGTCAGTGCGGCCCCGTCGGCAGGCTGAAACTCCAACGCGGTTCGGCGTCAGGAAATCTAACCACAGGGCACTCCCCAGTCGTGACAGTCGGTAGCAGGGGAACGCTACGTTTTTTGTGTGACAGCGAAGCGTCTCGTATGTGTACGCCCTCCAGTCAGCCCCGATCTCGATAGGCGCGGCAATAGTCGTCTTCGGAACTCTCACCGTCGTCGGCATAGTCCTCGGCGCAGTCGGGAGCGCGGTCGCGCGGCGGCTCTCGAACCCCGTCGCCAGGTATCGACAGCTGTACCTCGGTGTCGTGCTCCCGTTCGCACTGCTTTCGTACATCGTCTTTCGGCTACTCGGACTCGGCTACGCGATGATCGGTGGACAAGCCGGGGTGGCAGGAACAATGCTGGCGACGTTCGCCGAACTGCTCGCCGCCGGCGTCGTCGGACTGGCCGCCTACGCACCAACGGTGCCGGGCGTCCGTAGCGTCCGAGACATCGAACTCTCGACAAGCCGGGCGCTCGTCCGAATGGGACGGTACATCTTCGGACTCTCCGTGTTGGTGACCGTCGTCGTCGCACCGCTCGAAACCGGACTGTCGCCGTTCGTACTGTTAGCCGTCGTTGCCGGCCTCGTCGTTGCCGGTCAGGCCGCGACCCCCTGGCTCATTCCGCTGGTACGATCAGTCGACACGCCGGCTGAATCAACGGCGGAAACACTAGAGCGACTCCAAGACCGTTCGGGACTTACTGTCCGAGACGTTCGGATTTTCGACACCGAACAGGAGAGAACCGCGAACGTGACTGTCCGCGGTCTCCCCGGATACCGCCGGCTCTTTGTGACGAGCACGTTCCTCGACACGTTCGACGACGAGACGGCGACAGCCCTCCTCGCGGTCCAGGCCGGCCGCCAGCACGCCCGAGTGCTTTCACGGGTCATCGGCGGCCTGCTCCTCGCGCTTGTTCCGCTGTTCGTAGCACTGGCCGACATCGGCCCGCTGTGGCCGCTTGCCGGCGTGAGTCTCGGACTCATCATTGTCAGTCTGTGGGTCGCCCGCCGCGGAGTCCGAGCGGCCGACGACTACGCGGCCGAACGCGTCGGCCCCACTGTCGTTGCGGCCGCCCTCGAACGGTATGCCGCCGTCCACAACATGGAGCCGTCGAGACGACGGTTCGCGAACCCGTTCTCGAAATCGCCGCCGCTGGGGAACCGAATCGACCGGTTGCGGGAGCAGGCAGAAGCGACATAGCAGAACACGAGTCCGGACACAGTGAAATCAGATAGAGCGGAGCGGACATGCATACCGCGCGCCGGCGGCGCGTGGTTTCACTCCGAGCGCGCTCGCAGAGCGCGACTCGGAGGTCGTTTTTAGCGTAGATTTTTACGAGGAGTGGTTCCCGCAGCGCCGCCGTAGGCGGCGCGAGGAAACCCGACGAAGTAAAAAGGTACTTAGAAGTAGTCGATAGCCGGGTTCAGTTCCTGCTTCATACCCTTTCGCTCGCGGATCTCGCTGATCTTGTCGGGCTGGAGGTTGTCGGCAAGGACCTGGAAGCCGGCGTTTTCGGTGTTCCAGGAGGCACGGCCCTCGGTGGCCGAGCGGATGTCGGAGGAGAAGCCGATCATCTCGTCGACCGGGGCGACGCCTTCGACGACCATCAGGTCGCCTTCCTGGTACATGTCGTCGACACGGCCACGGCGGCCCTGGATCTCGCCGCTCGCAGCGCCCATGTGGTCGTTGGGCACGTCGATGCGGACCTGCTGAATCGGTTCCAGCAGTTTGATGCTGGCGTCGATAAGCGCGTTGTGGACGGCCTCGCGGACGGCCGGGATGACCTGGGCCGGACCGCGGTGGATGGCGTCCTCGTGGAGGCGAGCGTCATGAAGCCGGAGCAGGGAGCCCTGGACCGGTTCGGACGCGAGCGGCCCGTCGTCAAGGGCTTCTTCGAGGCCCTCAATGACGAGCTCCATCGTCTCGTTGAGGTGCTGGATCCCCTTCGTCTCGTCGAGCAGGATGTTCGTCCCGTGGATGTGCTCGATGTTCTGGGAGTCGTCCTTGTCCATGCCGGCCTCCTGCAGCGCTTCGCGGCGCTCCAGTTCGGGCATGTCCATCGACGCCTCGCCCATCTTGATCGTCTCGACGATGTCTTCGCCGAGCGGGTGAACGGAGATGTAGAAGCGGTTGTGGCGGTTCGGCGAGATACCCTCGACTTCGCGGCTCTCCTGCTGTGGGGCCTCGCGATAGACGACGATCGGTTCACCGGTGTTGATCGGGATGCCCTGGTTGCGTTCGATACGCTGGCCGATGACTTCCAGGTGGAGTTCACCCTGTCCGGAGATGAGGTGCTCGCCGGTGTCCTCGTTAATCTCGACCTGGATGGTCGGGTCTTCCTTGGCGACCTGCTGGAGCGTCTCGATGAGCTTCGGCAGGTCGTCCATGTTCTGTGCCTCGACGGACTTCGTGATGACCGGCTCCGAGATGTGCTCGATGGACTCGAAGGGAGTCATCTCGACGCTGGAGACCGTAGAACCGGCGATGGCGTCCTTGAGGCCCGTGACAGCGGCGATGTTGCCGGCGGGAACGCGCTCGACTTCCTCGCGCTCGCCACCCATGTAGATACCGACGCTCTGGATGCGGTTCTTGCCCGCAGTTCCGGAGACGTACAGCTCCTGGCCCTTCTCCAGCGTGCCGGAGAAGACACGGCCGGCGGCGATTTCGCCAGCGTGAGGGTCGACACCGATGTCGGTGACCATCAGGACGACTTCGCCGTCCTCGTTGACCAGTCGCATGTCGTCGGCGAGCTGGGACTCGGCGTCACCACGCCAGATACGCGGGACACGCATCGGCTGGGCGTCGACGGGGTTCGGGAAGTGCTCACACACCATGTCGAGCACCACGTCGGACAGCGGCGTGCGCTCGTGGAGTTCCTGGCGGTTGTCGTTGCGCTCCAGCTCCATGATTTCGCCGAAGTCCATGCCGGTCCGCTGCATCGACGGCATCGAGACGCCCCACTTGTACAGCGCGGAGCCGAAGCCGACAGTCCCTTCCTCGACGGAGACCGTCCAGTCCTCGATGTCGTCCATCTCCTCGGTCATGCCGCGGATAAGCTCGTTGACATCCTGGATGACCGCGAGCAGACGCTTCTGCATCTCCTCGGGTCCTTCCTGGAGCTCGGAGATGAGGCGGTCGACCTTGTTGATGAACAGCGTCGGCTTGACGCCCTCGCGGAGCGCCTGCCGGAGCACTGTCTCGGTCTGGGGCATCGCGCCCTCGACGGCATCGACGACCACCAGCGCGCCGTCGACGGCACGCATCGCGCGGGTCACGTCGCCACCGAAGTCGACGTGGCCGGGCGTGTCGATGAGGTTGATGAGGTGGTTCCGGTCCTCGTACTCGTGGGTCATCGAAACGTTGGCCGCGTCGATGGTGATCCCACGTTCCTGTTCGTCTTCCTCCGTGTCCATCGCCAGCTGTTCGCCGGCGGTGTCGTCGGAAATCATACCGGCACCGGCCAGTAGATTGTCCGTCAGCGTCGTCTTTCCGTGATCGACGTGAGCAGCGATGGCGATGTTCCGGATGTGCTCCGGATCGTCCATCAGTGTCTCACATTCTTGGACGATTTTCTTACGTCGGCCCATTATACAGCCTTCTATCAACAGCAGGGTCAAAAGGATAGTGTTTCACTACGGCCGCGACCGCCTGAAATCCGCCGGTTCGCGTGGGATAGTCTCGCAATCCGAAATCCGGCAGCGGCAAGCGCCAATAGCTCGCTCGCTGTCGGAGCGAACGCTGTCACGAACAGTGGATTAATAGCTGTGTATCCCATGAGAAAGACACACATGGATGTGCACGTTCAGGGTGGGCCTGCCGAACCGTTCCTGGGGGCACGGGACCTCTTCTCGACGGAACACGACCTGACCCGCCCAGTCACTGTCCGGATCCGCGAGGACCCGGACGAGCGGACGCGTGTCAGTCATAGCGACGACGCCCACCGGCTGACGATTTCCCGCCAAGCCGCCACGAGCGCGATGGCCCGTGAACTAGCGTTACACGAGTACGCGCATATGCATCATCACGAACAGGACCATCCGTCACACACACAATCGACGAAGGAGGCGATCTATCTCGCGTTGGCGGGACGCTCGGTCGAACAGCGAAAGCTCACGCACTGTTACCAGATCGCCAACCACATGAAAGATGTCTACGCCGACGATATCTGGATGCCGGTGGTGCCCGGCGACAAGCTGGTGCCGTTTCTGGAAGCCAGCCTCGCAGCCGCCGTCGCGGACCGACCCGGCGACCCGCCGACCTGGGACCGCACGACATCGCCGACCCGGATACGCCACCCCAGTGAACCGGCCGCACGGCTGACGCCGGCTGCGGACCCGGATATCACGGCCGTCAACGCGGCGTTTGCCCTCGCGCTGTGTGAACGCCACGACCTCGTCGAGGCGGACCACCGGCTGTATGACCTCGCCCACGCTGCAGGCCAAGACGCCGAATCGGTCGATCTCGCGGAGTTCAAACGCCATTTCGCGGCGCTCTCGCCCGATCCGGATGAATCCGAGTTCCGGAAGGCGCTCGTCGACGTGACCCGCGCGTACGCTGGCGGTGGCGGCCGCGCGGCGGACTAGAAACCGAACGACCCGGTACTTTCGACCACAGACCAGCAGCGTCGTCAGATGCGGTTTCGGGTCCGTTTTTGTCGACTGCCGGCTCCACTCGCACTGGTCTGCCTCTGGAGCAACAGAACTGTTTTTGCATGGACTTGTGAATTGGTTGACTATGAGCGAGGCGCTTCGTGGCCACCGTCACGATGGCGAGACAGATGTCGTCGGCGAGCAGATTCGGGTGTTACACGTCGACGACGACCCGGACTTCGTAGCTGTCGCAGCGGATTCCCTGGAAGCCGCGGATGATCGGATCTCCGTCGAAACCGCGACCAGCGCACGACGTGGGCTCGACCGGCTCGCCGAAGACGGGTTCGATGCCGTCGTCTCCGACTACGACATGCCGGAGATGAACGGTATCGAACTGCTCGATGCGATTCGGGAGACGGACCCGGACCTGCCGTTTATTCTGTTCACCGGCAAGGGCAGCGAGGAGGTCGCCAGCGAGGCCATCTCGATGGGCGTGACCGACTACCTGCAGAAATCCTTCGGGGTCGAGGTGTACGAACTGCTGGCCAACCGTATCGAGAACGCGGTCTCCGAGTACCGCGCGAAGCGACAGGCCGCCGAGTCCGAGCGCCGCGTCCGCGAGCTCACCGAGGCGACCAACGACATCCTCTGGGAGTTCACGGCCGACCTGAGCGAAGTGCTCGTCATCAACTCCGCTTACGAGGACATCTGGGGGCGCTCGGTGGCCGACCTCCGAGAGAACCCCTATGACTTCCTGAACGGTATCCACCCCGAGGACCGCGAACTGATGAAAGACGCGATGCAGTGTCTCATGACCGGCGAGTCAGCCGATGTCGAATGCCGCGTCAACGCCGAGGAGGGATATCGGCGCTGGGTCTGGATACAGGGCGAGCCGATCACGAACAGCGACGGGGAGACAGTTCGCGTGGCCGGGTTCGCCCGCGACATCACCGAGCGGCGGAACCGCGAGCACGAGCTCGAAGCCACCAAGAACCAGCTCACCGAGCACAACCAGACGCTCCGGGAGCTCTACGAGATCAGCGCCGACCCCGACGCCTCACTAGAGGAGAAGATCCAGGCCGTACTGGATCTGGGACGGGAGCGTCTAGGGACCTCCGATGCGTTCCTGTCCTCGAACAACACCGACACCGACGAGTTCTCGATCCTCTATTCGAGCGGGAGCGACGAGCGGCTCACACCCGGGACCGTCACGCCGCTTTCGGAGTCATACTGCCGGAAGACGATAGATACGGACGATGTAACGGCGATTTCAGAAGCGTCCGAGGAAGGCTGGGAGTCGGACCCGGCGTACGAACGCTGGGCGCTCGAGACGTACATCAGCGGCGAGGTTCGGGTCTGTGACAACCATTCCGGCACGCTGTGTTTCGTCGACCGCGAGGCCCGCGAGACCCCCTTCACCGAGGACGAGAAAACGTTCGTCCATCTCGCCGCACAGTGGGTGAGCTACGAGCTCGAACGCCAGCAGCGCGAGCAGCGCCTCGAACGGTACCGGGAGTACACCGACGATATGCTGGACGCCATCGACGACGTGTTCTACGTCCTCGACAGCGACGGCTGCTTCCGGCGCTGGAACGAGAGCCTGCTCGACGTGACCGGCTACTCGGCCGCCGAGGTGGCCGGGACACACGGGACCGAGTTCTTCCCGGAAGAGCACCACGATCTCGTCACTGCCGCTATCGAATCGGTGTTTGAGGACGGGATCACCCGCGTCGAAGTACCGTTTATTACGAAATCGGGGGAGCAGATCCCATACGAGTTCACGGCAACCCACGTCGAGGACCCCAACGGGAACCCGATGCTGGCCGGTATCGGTCGGGACATTACCGAGCGCAAGCGCCGCGAACAGGAGCTGACGCGAACGAAGGAGCTCCTCGACCAGGCCCAGCGGATCACGAGCGTCGGCGGCTGGGAGGTCGACGTGACGACCGACCCGCTGGAGATGACGGTGACGACCGAGTTCTACCGGATACACGGACTGACGACGGACGCCGAACTGAACATCGAATCCGTCGTCGACCTGTACCACCCCGACGACAGGGAGACCGTCCGGACGGAGTTCCAGCGAGCGATAGCGACGGCCGAGGGGTATGACATGGAGGTGCGGATCGGCGACGAGGAGCAGTACCGATGGGTGCGGGCACTGTGTGAACCGGTCACCGAGAACGACGATGTCGTCAAACTCCGTGGCTCCATCCAGGACATCACCGAGCGAAAGCTCCGCGAGCGCGAGCTAGAGGCGACCCGCGAGCGGATGGAAATCGCCCTGGAGACCACCGGCACACTCGTCTGGGACCGCGAGTTCGAGTCCGACACCCTGTCGTACTATCCCTCCGCCGAGACGCTCTATGGCACAGACATCGAGACGATTGAGGAGTTTTTGGCGCTTGTCCATCCCGAAGACCAGTCTGCGGTTGTGGCGCGGATCGAATCGGCGATCGAAACCGGAACGTACGACGCCGAGTTCCGAATCGTCCGCGACGGCGAGGTCCGTTGGATGGAGGCGAAGGGGCGCGTCGAATCCAACGGCGATGGGACGCCGGTTCGGGCAATCGGTATCGACCGCGATATCACCGAGCGCAAGCACCGCGAGCAAGAACTCCAGGAGACGAACGAGCGCCTCGAAGAGTTCACGAGCATCGTCAGTCACGACCTCAGGAACCCGCTATCCGTCGTCGAGGGCCGTATCGAGCTGGCCCAACAGGAGCGAACCAGCGAGCACCTCGACAGCGCCAGCGACGCGCTCGCGCGGATGCGGACGCTCATCGACGACCTCCTCTCGGCCGCGCGCGAGGGATCGGAGATCGACGCTGACGTGGTGCCACTCGCCGACACAGTCGAACAGTGCTGGCACAACGTCGAGACCCGCGACGCGGAACTCGTTGCCGAGACTGACGCCGTCGTTCGCGCCGATGCGAGCCGGTTAGAACAGCTGCTTGAGAACCTGTTCAGCAACGCCGTGGAACACGGCGGCGACGACGTGAGGGTCACCGTTGGCGAACTGGACAACGGGTTCTACGTCGCAGACGATGGCGACGGCATCCCCGAGAGCGACCGGTCGCAAGTGTTCGAGACCGGCTACTCCACCTCGGACGACGGGACCGGGTTCGGGCTCTGGATCGTCTCGGAGATCGCCGACTCCCACGACTGGACGGTGACCGTTGCCGAGGGCAGCGACGGCGGCGCACGGTTCGAGATCACCGGCGTCGATATCGTGGAGTGATACCCCGTTCCGTGCGACCGCGAACGCAGTCACCCATCAACGGTATCCGTACCGGCAGACCGCAGACACCGTCGCACAGATCCGACGAAACCCGTCACGCGTCCGGCGTGGGTGGCGAGGGTACTCGAACAGCGAGCCCGCGAGGATGGAACAGCCGCTGGGCGTACGGCGACGACCGATCAGACCGGGACGAGCGGCGACACCGCCAGCGCGACACCGACGGCGAGGACCGGATAGTCGCGACGGTCGAAAGACAGCGGCGGGAGTGTCGGGTTCCATGCGAAACAGCGGGCCCGCAGGGCGACCGAGAGCCGGTCCGAGCGGTCGAGCGTGCGCTCCAGCGACCGGACGGCGAGCAGCCTGGCCCGCACCCACAGCGGGCGGGCCTCGCCCCCGCGGGCGTGGATCGCGTCGCGCACCTCCCGAACGTCAGCGAGCACGAGCGGAAACAGCCGAACGACCAGCGCCATCCCGACGCCGAGGATCTGCCCGGGCTTGCCGGGAATCAGGCGCTGGACCGCCGCCCGCGTGTCCCGGACCGGCGTCGACGTGAGGTAGGCGGCGCTGACGAGCAACACCGGGAGAATGCGCCCGACGTACAGCACCGAGCGCAACGCCGGCTCGACCCGAAACCACGGTGGGCCGAGCGCCACGCCGGCAATGACCGGCGCAAGCGCCAGCACCGCGATGACGACCCGGTAGGAGCGCAGGACGGCCAGCGGCGAGAGCCGGGCCGCCGCGAGCGCACCCAGCGCAAACGCGGTCGTGCCCACGAGCCACGGCAACGTGGGGTGGGCGACCGCAGCGATGGCGAGCCCGAACTGAACCAGCAGTTTCGACCGCGGGTCCAGGCGGTGGGCGAACGTCGCGCCGGGCCGGTAGCTCAGCATCGCGGGTCCCGGACGCCGAGGTCCGGGAGGGCATCGAGCGCGTCCGACGGTGGTTTGTCGAGGACGACCTTCCCCTCATGCAGTGCGACGAGGCGGTCGGCCCGCTCGTGGAGGTCCCGGAGGTCGTGGGTGACGACGATGACGCCCGTCCCGTCGGCGGCCAGCGCGTCGAGGTGATCGAGCACCGACGCCCTGGCCGGCCAGTCGAGGCCCACGAGCGGTTCGTCGAGGACGAGGTAGTTCGGCTCCATGGCGAGCGCCCCGGCGATAGCGACGCGGGCCTGTTCACCGCCGGAGAGGGCGTCGATACGCCTGTCCTCGACCCCATTGAGGTCGACGGCATCCAGCGCCGCCGCGACCCGGCGGTCGATTTCCGTCCTGTCCAGCCCGAGGTTCTCCGGGCCAAAGGCCACGTCAGCGCCGACGGTCGCCGCGACGAACTGGTCGCGGGGGTGCTGGAACACCATCCCGATCTGCGTCCGGGCGACGACGGGGTCGTCGGTCACGTCGGTCCCGTCGACGGTGACCGTCCCGGAATCCGGCGTCAGAAGGGCGTTGAGATGCCGGACAAGTGTCGTCTTCCCGCTCCCGTTCGGTCCGACGAGCAGGCAGTACTGGCCATCGGGTATCGACAGCGTGAGCCCGTCGAGGACGGCAACGTCGCCGTACCGGTAGCGCAGGTCACTGACTTCGATCATCGACTGGCGAGGTACCCGCCCTGCACGACGGCGACTGCGACACCGAGCTTCAGGAGGTCGAACGGCACGTACGGAGCCATCGTGGCCGCAGCGCGAGCGAGCGGCAGGCCGGTCACCATCGACAGCCACGGGATGCCGATGGCGTAGACCACGACGACCGCCGCGGTGAGCGCGACGACCTGTACCGGGACGGAGAGGTCACCAACCGGCCGCGGCGTGGTGCTCCGGTGTGCGATAGCGCCGGCGACGACCGCGCCGACGAGAAAGCCCACGAGGAAGCCGCCGGTATTGCCGGCGATGACGTAGCCCAGGCCCGCGTTCCCGTTCGAGAACACCGGGACGCCGGCGATACCGACAAGCAGGTACAGCAGCAGGGCGACGCCGCCCCACAGCGGGCCCAGCACCAGGCCGGCGAAGAACATCCCGAACGGCTGCAGCGAGAACGGCGGCAGCGTCCCCGGGAGCGGGATGGAAATCTGTGCAAGCGCCGCGGTCAGCGCCGCGATCAGCACCGCCTTGGTGAACCAGCCGACGGTCTCGTCGTCGACGAGGTCGACGGATTGTTCTGTTGCCATGGGTCACCCTCTCTCGTCAACCAAAATATATCCGCGGGTTCACGGACGGGTTTCCGCTACCGCTCACTCGGCGGGCGTGACACGGACCAGCACATCGTCGTGCTCGCGTGGGAACCCGTCGCCAGCACGGCCGTCGCGGTTCGACGTGACGAGGTAGAGCCCGCCGTCGGGACCTTGCTCGGCGTGGCGAATCCGGCCGAGTTCGTCGGCCAGCAGGGAGTGGGTCGTCGCAGTGTAGGCGTCGTCGGTCCAGTCGGCGTCGTACACCTCGGCGTCGTCCCCGGGCGGCAGGTCTCCGCCGGCCGGCGTCACCGTCGTCGCGAGGAGTTTCTGACCCTTCAGGCCGCCGGTAAGTAGTCGGTTCCGCAGCGAGGGGACGGCATCGCCAGTGTAAAACAGCGACCCGGACGGTGCCCAGCCGCCGACGTTGCCCGTATTAGCGAGTGGCCGGCGGACCTCGGGATCCGCATCGAGGTACTCCTCGTGTTCGCGGGTGTCGGGCCAGCCGTAGTACCCGCCGGCTTCGAGGCGGTTGAGTTCGTCCCGCCCGGTCGGGCCGTGTTCGGATGCGACGACGGTCCCGTCCGGAAGCCAGGCCAGCCCCTGTGGGTTCCGGTGGCCGTAGGTGAACACTCGCGGGTCACCGCCCAGGTCCGGGTTCCCGGGTGCGGGGTCGCCCGCGGGCGTCACGCGGAGGACCTTCCCACCGAGCGAGTCAGTGTCGGCGGACAATTCACCGACACCGGCGTCACCAGTCGTGATCCAGAGGTAGTTCTGGGGTCCGAAAGTGAGCCGACCGCCGTTGTGTATCTTGCTCCCGGGGATGCCGTCAACGAGAACGGACTCCGTGGCGGCCGGGTCCTCGGCTGACACGTCCATCGCGACGACGCGGTTGACCCGCTCGTCGTCGTCGGTCATCGTCGTGTAGTAGACGTACACCACCGGCGGGTCGGGGTAGGTCGGATGGGCGGCGACGCCGAGCGTTCCGCCCTCGCCGCCGGTCACCCACCAGCCGTCGTCGCTCGATTCCGCGTCGATGACCGCGGCCGGTTCGGTGACCGTCCGGACGGTGCCGTCCGCAAACGAGAGGACACGGCCGACCCGCTCGGTGAGAAACAGCGTCCCGTCGGCGGCAAACGAGAGGTCCCACGGGATCTCCAGATCCTCGATCAGTGCCTCCGTCGCAAGCGGCGTCTCCATCGGCGACGTGGTCGGGGCCGTCCAGTCGGTGTCGGGTGACTGGCTGCGTTCGTGGCTGACGGCCACGTCGTAGCGTTCCAGCGCCCGGGCCGGTGCTGCCGTCGCCGTGGCTGTCGCGGTTGCCGCACCCGTGGTCGACTGGTCCGCTGTCCCGTCAGCGTCCTCGGACTCACCGCGACAGCCGGCTACCCCGGTCGCCCCGGCGGCGACGAACGCAGCGAGGTACTGTCGACGAGACCGGCCGCCGCGGCCGTGATTTGACATAGATTCCACTGCCGAGCAAGGAAGAATAAAGATGTTGGAGACGGCCTGGTTAGCGAGCGGCAGCCGCGACGCGTTCTTTCTCTTCTTTCTGGTTGACCGCGTAGGCCTGGACATCGTCGTTAGCAGCGCCGATGAGCTGCTGTGCGAGTGCCTCGGCGGCGCTCGTGGTGGTTTTGAACGAGCCACCGTAAACGCCCTCCGCGATGAACTTCAGAGCCTGATCGACGCGGCGCTGGGGCGCAACGTCGACGGCCTTCGGGACCGAGATACCACCGTATTTCAGGCGGACGGTCTCCTCTCGTGGGGCGCTGTTCTCGACCGCGCTGACGAGTACCTGAATCGGGTTCTCGTCCGTGCGCTCGTGAACGATGTCGAACGCCTCGGTGACGATCGAGGTGGCGAGTTGCTTCTTGCCGGTGTTCTCGTCGGTCTGCATCAGGCGGTTGATGAGCCGCTCGACGATGCTGATCTCGCTTTTCTTGAACTGCTTGTCCGCGTGCCGGCCCATCGTGTGAGCGATGGGGGTGACGGTGATGTAGCGCTCGGTCGAGGGATCGGTGTACTCGATGTTCGTGATCTCCCACTCACCGAACAGCTTCGCACGAGCCGTCTCCGGCTTGCTTTCCTCAGCCGCGTCAGCATCAGCGTCAGGTGTGTCTTCGGCACTCATGGTTATCGGACCGGTTTCTCCGCGTTCCCGCGAACGAGTTCAATGAGAGAGACGCCGTTGACTTTCTCGACCTTGTAGTTGACACCGGAGAGGTCGCCCATCGCGCGGCCCTTCGCCCCGCCGATACCCGCAATCGTGACCTCGTCGTGCTCGTCGATGAAAGAGATAGCGCCGTCACCGGGACAGAACGCGGTGACCTGCTTGCCGTTCTTGATGAGCTGGACGCGGACACATTTCCGGATCGCGGAGTTAGGCTGCTTGGCCTCGATTCCGACTTTCTCCAGTACGATACCTCGTCCCTGGGGCGCACCCTCGAGCGGGTCGGACTTCTTGCCCAGGCCGCGTTCGCGACGCGCGTAGTCAGTGTCAGACCACCGGTGTTTCTGGCGGTCCTTCTTGAGCTTGCGCGCGGCGTACTTGCCGTTCGCCATAGTAGGCACTGGTACCTTTCGGAGGTACTTAAGACTCCTCTTTTGTATCCAAGCGGTAGCGTCGGCGTGTGTGGCGTTCTGTGCCACAGGTGATCGGCAAAGTGGGTAAAGAATTATTTTTGATAATGTGGGGGATGGGTTTACAGCAGCGGTACAGAAAGCAGACAGCAACGCACTCTACCCGACACATGAAGCTTAATACAGTCCTCCCAGCGGCAATTCGGAAGAGCTACCTCCGGAAGTTCGGTCTTGCTGTGGTGGTCATCGCGCTCGTCGTGACCAGTGCAGGGTTGGTCGCACAAGACGCGATCGCCGGCGACCTGACTGAGCAGCGAAACAACGAGCTCCAGACGACGACACAGCAGGAGGCAAACACCATGGCCGGCTGGATCGAACAGTCCCGCCGGACGACCCGACTCCTGTCGAACCATCACCAGGTCAGCGGAACGACAGGAGTCCAGGCCAAAAGGACGTTCCAGAGCTCACAGCGACGAATCGGCGGCTCGATTCACGCGATAGCGCTCGTCGACAGTTCGACAGACACCATCGAACAGTCGACGGTTGGCCGGTACGAGGGGGCAACACTCGACGACATGAACATCCAGTGGCGAAGCGCAAGCGGAACTCTGCTTTTGAGCGGCACTGACGCGGTGGCACAGTCCCGCGTGTTCGAGCAGGACGGCTCACACTACATGGCGTTTATCAGCAACGTCCCCCAGACCAGCTACCGGACGGTACTGTTCTACAACGTCAGCGAGCGGTCACAGGAATTCGAGAACTCCATCGACGGCGGTGAAACCCATATCATCGAATACGACAACGAAGGCAACGAAGTCATCTTCGCCGACAACACGTCGCAGATCTTCGACCGGTACGACAGCGCGACCGAGCAACAGGTGACGGAGACTGCTGCCAACGGGACGACCGGCACCCTCCAGGCCAATGGGGAAGTGTGGGGATACGCCAAGGTCGGCGATATGAACTGGGTCGTCGTCAAACGCGCACCGGCGGAGAGCGCCTACGCGCTCCGGGATACCGTCCAGCAGGACATCTTCGCACTCCTCGGGCTGGCACTGCTCAGTTTCCTCGGCTTTGGGGCCTTCGTCGGCCGTGACATCCGCACGTCGCTCACTGGCGTGGCCCAGCGTGCGGAGGCGCTCGCACGGGGCGAACTCGACGGAGACGCGACGGAGACCGACCGGATCGACGAGATCGGACAGGTCCAGAACGCCTTCACCGATATCCAGTCCTATCTCGGCACCGTGGCCGGACAGGCGGACGCGCTCTCCAGACAGTCGTTCGACGATCCCGTGCTTGAGGAAGACGTACCGGGACGGTTGGGGGCATCACTCGACGCGATGCGGGACGACCTCCAGCAGTTCATCGACGAGATCGAAACCGCGAAGCGGGACGCCGAGAGCGCACAGGCGGACGCCGAGGCACTTGCCGACTCGCTCGAACAGCAGGCCGAGGAGTTCTCGGCCGTGATGCGGATGGCGGCCGACGGCGACCTCACCCAGCGGCTTGATACTGACACGGACAACGACGCGATGGCCGATATCGCCGCCGCCTTCAACGATATGCTCGCCGAACTCGGACAGACGGTCATGCGTATCCGCGAGTTCGCCACCGACGTTGACGGCTCCGCGGACCAGATCACCGCGAGCGCGACGGAGGTCCGCGATGCAAGCGAGGAAGTCAGCGAGTCTGTCCAAGAGATCGCGACCGGCGCGGAGACGCAGTACGAGAACATCGAAGAGACCGCCGACGAAATGTCGAGCCTCTCGGCGACGATCGAAGAGGTCGCGGCCCAGGCTGATGAGGTCGCAACTACATCGAACGAGGCCGCCGAGATCGGCGAAACCGGCAGCGAACGCGCGACGGAAGCCGTCGAAGTGATGAACGACATCGAGACGCGAGCCGACGAGACCATCGACCACGTCGAATCTCTCGACGAGGAGATGGAGCAGATCGGCGACATCGTCGACCTCATCGACGACATCGCCGAGCAGACCAACATGCTCGCCCTGAACGCCTCCATCGAGGCCGCCCGGGCCGGCGAGGCTGGCGAAGGGTTCGCCGTCGTCGCCGACGAGATCAAAGGTCTCGCACAGGAGACGACCGAGGCCACCGAAGAAGTCTCGACCGTCATCGAGGACGTGCAGGACACTACCGGCGAGGCTGTCACTGAAATCAGGGAGATGGGCGGCTCCGTCACCGACGGCATCGAGACTGTCGACGAGGCTATCGAATCCCTCGAACAGATCGTCGACCGCGTCGAGGATGTCAACGACGGCATCCAGTCCATCAGCGACGCCACCGACGAGCAGGCCGCCTCGACCGAGGAGACCGTCGCCATGATCGACGAAGTCGGGACGATCAGCGAGGAGTCGGCCAGCCAGGCGGAGGGCGTTGCTGCGGCCGCGGAGGAACAGACCGCGACGATCAACGAGGTCACTGGCGGCATCGAGTCCCTTTCCGACCAGGCCAGTGACCTCAGCGACCTGTTGGCGCAGTTCGACGTAGAATCACACAGCGACACGGACGTGTACGAGCACGACGCCGACAGCGTCTCCGCTGACGACGACTAACTCCGGGGACTGCGGCCCCGAAAATTCTATCTCCCATTATTGAAAATTTACTTCTCCAATATCGCAATCATATGTGATAACTGGGGAGTGGGTTTCTAATATCGGCACTTAGCTTGTTCAGACAGACCTGCGCTCGACACTATCTATGAAACTCGAACAACGTCTCCCAGACATCATCCGGCAAACGTATCTCCGGAAATTGACACTCATCGTTCTCTGTATCGCACTCCTCGTTGCTGGTGTCAGCGTCACCGCGGAGCGGACAGTCGCAAGCGAACTGACCGAACAGCGCGAGAGCGAACTGTGGACTGGTACTGTCCAGACGGCGGCTACGACCGAAGACTGGGTCCGCAGTCAGCGCAACGCCGCCCGTACTCTCTCGACACTCTCCGACGTTGAGTCGGGGAGCGCGACGATGGTCAGAGGCGCGTTACAGCGACAGGCGTTCTACCAGCCGGAGTCAGTGTACGCTATCCACTACGTCGACGAGGGCACGATGGAAATCGAGCAGTCGTCACTGACCAACCGGCGCGACACCTCACTCCGGACGGACGACTTCGCGTGGGAAGGCGGCAGCACCTCGTTCACCGGATCGAACTCGGTCGCGATGTCAACGGTGTACACCTACGACGGGCGGAAACACATCGCCTTCGCCAGCCCGGTGAGCCGGAGCGACAAGATGGTCGTCGTGGTCCACAACGTGACCGCGCGGACGGCACAGTTCCGCAACTCCATCGACGGCGGTGAAACGCGGATCGTCCGCCAGGACGGCACAGTGCAGTTCGCCGAGGACGCCTCGACCATCGGCTCGCGGTACAATGTGTCCGTCAACCTGACCGCACTCGCAGCAGCAGACGGTAGCGTGACCCGGAGCGGCCCCCTCCTCATCGCCGCCCAGCCTGTCGCTGACACGTCGTGGATCGTCGTCAAACAGGCTCCGCAGTCGACCGCCTTCGCGCTGCGTGACAGCATCCAGGAGAGCTTTATCGCCATCATCGGCGTCTCGCTAGCCGGGTTCGCCGTCATCGGCGTCCTCGTCGGTCGCGGCATCATGCAGTCACTCAGGCGGCTCTCCACGCAGGCGGAAGCCCTCGCGGTGGGGAACTTCGACACCGATATCGAGCGGTCCGACCGCCTCGACGAGGTCGGCGATGTCCAGAACGCCTTCTACGAAATGAAGACCTATCTCGACACCGTCGCTGCACAGGCTGACGCGCTCTCCAGACAGGCGTTCGACGACCCGGCGCTTGAGAAGGACGTTCCCGGCCAACTCGGAACGTCGCTGTCGAACATGCACGGCAACCTCGAATCGTTCATCACCGACCTCGAACAGGCCCAAGCGGAGGCCGAGGAGTCCAGAGCGGAAGCAGAGCAGTTGGCAACGACGCTCGAACAGCAGGCCGAGGAGTTCTCGGCCGTGATGCGGACGGCAGCCGACGGCGATCTCACTCAGCGGCTTGACACGGACACGGACAACGACGCGATGGCGGATATCGCCGCCGCTTTCAACGACATGCTCGCACAACTCGGGCAGACGGTCATGCGTATCCGCGAGTTCGCCGACGACGTTGACGGCTCCGCCGACCAGATCACCGCGAGCGCGACGGAGGTCCGCGACGCAAGTCAAGAGGTCAGCGAATCCGTCCAGGAAATTGCCGATGGTGCGGAGACGCAGTACGAGAATATCGAGGAGACGGTCGACGAAATGTCCGGCCTCTCCGCGACGGTCGAAGAGGTTGCAGCACAGGCCGACGAAGTCGCGGCCACATCCGCGGAGGCCGCTGAAATCGGCGAAACCGGGGGCGAACGTGCGGGCGAAGCAATGACGGTCATGAACGATATCGAGACGCGAGCCGACGAGACCATCGACCGCGTCGAGTCCCTGGACGAGGAGATGGAGCAGATCGGCGACATCGTCGACCTCATCGACGACATCGCCGAGCAGACCAACATGCTCGCCCTGAACGCCTCCATCGAGGCCGCCCGGGCCGGTGAAGCCGGCGAAGGGTTCGCCGTCGTCGCCGACGAGATCAAGGGCCTCGCACAGGAGACGACCGAAGCAACTGAAGAAGTCTCAGCAGTTATCGAGGACGTACAGGACACCACTGGCGAGGCCGTCACCGACATCAGACAGATGGGCGATTCGGTGACTGACGGCATCGACACCGTCGACGACGCCATCGAATCCCTCGAACAGATCGTCGACCGCGTCGAGGAGGTCAACGACGGCATCCAGTCCATCAGCGATGCCACCGACGAGCAGGCCGCGACAACGGAGGAAGCGGTGGCGATGACCGACGAAGTCGGGACGATCAGCGAGGAAACCGCTTCCCGCGCCGAGAACGTCGCCGCCGCCGCGGAAGAACAGACCGCAACGATCAACGAGGTCACCGGCGGCATCGAATCCCTTTCCGATCAGGCCGGCGACCTCAGCGAACTCCTGCAGACGTTCGATGTCGACAGCGGCACCACGCACAGCGATACCGACGTGTACGAACACGGCGCGGACGACCCGGCCACTGGCGACGACTGAGCGCGGTCGCTCTCCGAAATGGTTTCAAAAAGGACGAGACGGAGCGGACGAGCTTTCCCGCTCAGGTCAGCTCGATGCCGTCGATTTCGAAGTGTCGCTTCGCCAGTTGCCGGGCGGCATCGATGTTTCGGCCTTCACGGCCGATAGCGGCCCCGCGGTCTTCCTGTGCCACTTCGACGTAGGCGACGGTGTCGTCGTTCTCCGAGACGGTGACGTTGTACACCGCGGCCGGCGCGAGCGCGTTCGCGACGAAGTCCTCTGCCGTCTCGGCGGCCTCGACGAGTTTGACCTCGCGGCCGAGGCGTTCCTCGACGCGTTCGACGGTCTGGCCGCCGGGGCCGATGGCGTCGGCCATCTCCCCGCGCTTGACCAGGTACACCACCTGGTCGTGGTCCTCGTCGACGACGCAATCCCGGACGGTGACGGCTGCCTCGTCCTCGAAGAGGGCGACCAGTCGACGCGCTTCGTCCGAGAGTTCGACCCGCATCAGTCCTGGGTCGTACCCATCCGAAGGTTGACATCGCCGGTGCCGAGCTTGATCGGCTTCCCGACGATGACGTTCTCCGTGACGCCGTCGAGCTCGTCGATCTCGCCGTGGATGGCGGCGTCAAGCAGGTGATTGACCGTCACCTCGAAGGCGGCACGGGCGAGCACGGAGTCTTTCGACCCCGAGATGCCGTGGCGGCCGATGGACTCGATGGTCCCCTCGTTGGTCATGATGTCGGCCACGAGCATCAGGTGCCGGACGTTCACGTCGTCCAGGCCCTGCTCTTCGAGCGTGTTCATCGTCTCGTTGATGAGCGTCTCGCGGGCCGCTTCGACGCCGAGTTCCCGGTAGATCTCGTGGATGTTGTTACACGTCGTCCGGGAGGCGTCGACGCCCTCGATATCCAGTACCTCGCCGAAGTCAGAGCCCTCGGTGTAGAGGACGAACTCCTCGCCGTTGTCAGTTTCTTCCTTGCGGATGACGACGCGGGTGATCTCCTCGATGCCCTTGAAGACGATCTCCCGTAGCTCCTCGACCAGCTGCAGCAGGTCGCGGTAGCTGGGTTCCTCCGGCCCGAATTCGATGACGGTGCCGGCCTGCCGGGCCGAGACCCCGAGGTTCGACTCGATAGTCTCAGCGATCTCCTCGGCGATGGCGTCCGTGTCGTTGACCGTCGGCCACCGCTCCAACAGGGTGTCCTCGTTCAGGTCGATCTCGACGAGCATGTCCGCGACGTTCGTCGAGATGTCACCCAGCGCGAGGATGCGCGTCGCCTCGATCTTCCAGACGACCTCGTGGGCGCGCTCGCGGTCCTCGGCGTACTCCTCGTCGAGGTGGACCGTCATCATCGGCGTGTCCGGCGTCTTCCGGGCGTCCACCAGCTCGATGAGCCGTGGCAGGCCCTGGGTCACGTCGATCTCGGCGACCCCCGCGTAGTGGAACGTGTTCATCGTCATCTGCGTTCCCGGTTCGCCGATGGACTGGGCCGAGACGGTCCCGACCGGGTCCAGCGGGTCGACACGGGTATCGAGGTAACGGGACTCGACGGCCTTGGCGATGCGGTCGGCGTCGTCGACGCCGACGCCCCGTTCCTCGACGGTGCTGTACACTTCGTTTTTCAGCCGTCGCGGCAGCTCAGTGTCCTCGACGACGGCCTCGATGTCTGCTGATACGTCGTGTGCTGTCATTGTTAGTCGTCACCCTCGGCCATCCACCAGTCGTCGGCGTGCTCCGAGAGGTTGGTCCGCTCGGTCCGCGTGCCGAGGAAACTCTCTTTCTGCTTCTCGCTCTCGAACTCCTCATCGAGGACGCTGTCGGCGATCTGTTCGACATCGACGGCGTCGCCCTCCTGGCTGGAGGAGACATCGACCGGCGACGTGCCGTCCTCGCCGAACTCGAACTGGACGATGGTGTCCGAGGTGTCTCGGACGGTCCCGTCATACTGCGTTTCGAGTTCCGAGAGCGCGTTGATGAGCCGGCGCTGCAGGTACCCGGACTTCGAGGTCCGGACGGCCGTATCGACCAGGCCCTCGCGGCCACCCATCGCGTGGAAGAAGAACTCCTTCGGGCCGAGCCCGGAGCGGTAGGAAGCCTCGACGAAGCCGTGGGCGTCCGCCGAGAGGTCGTTCTCCTCGAAGTGCGAGAGGGTGCGGTTCTCGTAGCCGCGGTTGATCCGCTCGCCACGGACTGCCTGCTGGCCGACACAGCCGGCCATCTGGGTCAGGTTCAGCATCGACCCACGCGCACCGGACTCGGCCATGATGACGGCCGGGTTGTCCTCACCGAAGTGGTCTTCGGCGATGTCACCGGCGGAGTCACGGGCCTTGCCCAGCGTCTGCATGATCTTCATCTCCAGCGTCTCATCAACGGTCCGACCGGGCAGCGATTCGAGTTCGCCGCGGTCGTAGGTCTCGATGAGTTCCTCGACGCGGTCGTAGGCGCTGTCGATGGCGTCGTTGATCTGCTCCTCCGCTTCACGCGGGATCGACTCGTCGTCGATGCTGATCGAGAACCCGAAGTGCATGATCGACCGCATCGCCAGCGCCGAGACCTCGTTGACGAGAATCCGGGCGCGAGTTCGGGAGTAGTCCTTGGCGATGGTGTCGACGATCTCGCCGCCGAAGGCACCGACGGCGTCCTCGTCGATGGTGCCGCCGGTCATCTGGCCGTCCTCGACGACGACGGTGTCGCCGGCAGAGGACGTGAACTCCAGATTCAGGTCGTCGGGCAGCAGTTCCGAGAACAGCGAGCGACCGGTCCAGTACTCCTCGCCGCCCTCGTCGACGCCGTCCGCCTCGGGCAGTTCGTCGATTCGAGTCGCCCGGAGCAGGTCAAGCGCCTGCGTCTCGTTGAACTTCGGATTGGTGTGAGTCAGCAGGTAGGTCCCGCTGATGTGGTCCTGAATCGCGCCGATGATGTTCTCGCCGAAACGCGGGGAGAGCATCTGCTCCTGCACGCGCATGAGGACGCGGGCCTCTGCCCGGGCTTCCTCGTTCTGGAGGGCGTGCATGTTCATCTCGTCCCCGTCGAAGTCAGCGTTGTACGGCGGACAGACCGTCGTGTTCAGCCGGAACGTCTTGTACGGCATCACGACGACCTCGTGGGCCATGATGGACATCCGGTGCAGCGACGGCTGGCGGTTGAAGATGATGATGTCGCCGTCGACCAGATGCCGGGACACTTCCCACTCCGGTTCGACCTTCTCCGCGAGTTCCTCGCAGTTCTTTTCGGTCACCTTCAGCCGGCGGCCGTCGGGCCGCTTGACATAGTTCGCACCGGGGTGGCCCTCGGGGCCGTTGGAGACGTAGCGGCGGGCCTCCGCTAAGTTGCGCTCGGTGACGTTCATCGTCTGGGTCATCTCCTTGGCGACCCGGTCCGGCACACCGACCTCGTTCAGCGAGAGCGTCGGGTCCGGCGAAATCACCGTACGAGCGGAGAAGTTCACGCGTTTCCCGGACAGCGAGCCACGGAAGCGACCCTCCTTGCCTTTCAGGCGCTGAGAGAGGGTCTTCAGCGGACGCCCGGAGCGGTGTCGCGCCGGTGGCGTCCCCGAGATCTCGTTGTCCATGAACGTGGTGACGTGGTACTGCAGCAGTTCCCAGAGGTCCTCGATAATCAGCTGTGGCGCGCCCGCCTCGCGGTTCTCCATGAACCGCTGGTTGATGCGGATGATATCCACGAGCTTGTGGGTCAGGTCGTCCTCGGAGCGCTGGCCGTTGTCCAGCGTAATCGAGGGCCGAGCCGTGACCGGTGGCACCGGCAGTACCGTCAGAATCATCCACTCCGGGCGGGAGCGGTCGGGTTTCATCCCCAGCACTTCGATGTCCTTGTCCGGGATGTCCTCGAACCAGTCCCGAATGTCGCTGGGCATGAGCTTGTTCATGTCCTCCTCTGTCAGGTCGACCGACAGCGCCTTTTCCAGGGCGCGGCGGTCCTCTTTCCGGGGCCGGAACTCGCCGCTGAGAATCTCCTGGACGCGGCTGCTGTCGATGCCGGTCTCCTCGGAGAGGTCGATGGGTGAGATTTGGTCCTCGGCTTCCTCCATCGCGGCGGCGATCCGCTCAGGGTAGTCCGAGGCCAGCACGTCCTGGACCTCGTAGTAGGTCGTCGGCTTCTCGTGTTTGATGTCGTACTGCTTCTCGCCACAGAACGGACAGCGGTCCTTCTTTCGGGCCTGCCGGATGGCGGCCTTGGTCACGTCGTTGAGGTCGCGGCCGAGGTCCTGGGTCCTGGTCAGGCGGTCCGCGAACTCCTCGCGCTCGTGCTCGTCGAGACAGAGCCGGGAGCAGTCCCGGCAGGTCCCGCGCAGCAGTCGGCGGATGAGCTTCGCGAAGCCGACGTGGATGACTGGGGCAGCGAGTTCGATGTGGCCGAAGTGGCCGTTACACGACCCGCTGTGTTTCCCGCAGGTCTTGCACTCCAGTCCGGGGTCGATGACCCCGAGCCGGGGGTCCATCAGTCCCATGTCGATGGGGAAACCGTCGTCATCGTACGTGTCGGCCGTAATCACTTTCGTGGCCGACATCTCGCGGTACTCCTCGGGGTCCATCAGCCCGAAGCTGAGCTGACCGATTTCCTGGGGTGTCTGTTGTGAGCTCATACTGCGTCCTCCAGTTCGATCCGCGGCGCGATACCGAGCGCCTTCATCTCGTCGAGCAGGAGCTTGAACGCGTAGGACATCTCGACCTCGTGGATGTCGGTCTCCTCCTCGCAGTTCGGACAGTAGATGCGCCGTTGTTCGACGTTCTCGACGGCGGTCATCCCACACTGTCCGCAGACGTTGATCCACTCGCGGTCGGACTCATCGAGCAGGCGCTCCTTGAGCGCCATCGCCGCGCCGTGCCCGATGAGCACGTCCCGCTCCATCTCACCCACACGCAGGCCACCTTCGCGGGCGCGACCCTCGGTGGGCTGGCGGGTAAGCACCTGCACTGGCCCGCGCGAACGGGCGTGCAGCTTGTTCGAGACCATGTGGTAGAGCTTCTGGTAGAAAATGTCGCCGACGAAGATCTCGGCGTCGATCTTCTCGCCGGTGACGCCGGAGTACATCGTCTCCTTCCCCGACGAATCGAAGCCGTGCTCTTCGAGGGAGCCACGGAGTTCATCCTCGTCCTCGCCGGTGAAGGCGGTGCCGTCGACACGGCGGCCTTCGAGTGCGCCGACCTTCCCGCCGATCATCTCAAGGATGTGGCCGACGGTCATCCGCGACGGCAGTGCGTGCGGATTGATGATGAGGTCCGGGACGACGCCCTCCTCGGTGAAGGGCATGTCCTCTTGCGGGGCGATGTGGCCCACGACGCCCTTCTGGCCGTGCCGCGAGGCGAACTTGTCCCCGAGTTCGGGGATCCGTTCGTCACGCACGGAGACCTTCGAGAGCTTCGAGCCGTCCTCGCCTTCCATCAGCGTGACCGTGTCCACGACGCCTGACTCACCGGAACGCATCGTGACGCTCGTCTCGCGGCGCTTCTGCGGTGAGAGACCGCCCATGTCGTCCGGTTCTTCGAGGAACCGGGGCGGACTCGTTTTGCCCAGCAGGACGGCGTTCTCGCCGACCTTCGTCTCCGGGTTGACGAGGCCGTCGTCGTCGAGGTGCGTGTACGCTTCCTCGCCGCGTGCGCCACGAACTTCGTCGTCAGGAATCTCGAAGCGGTCCTCCTGACCGCCGGGGTAGCGCCGTTCCTCGCCCTCGTAGGTGCGGAAGAAGTGCGAGCGGGCGAGCGCGCGGTCGACCGACCCCTGGTTCATGACGAGTGCGTCTTCGATGTTGAACCCCTCGTAGCTCATCACGGCGACGACGAAGTTCTGTGCCGCGGGGCGGTCATCGTAGCCGATCTGTTCGGTGGTCTGGGTCTTGACCATCGACAGCTGCGGGTAGTGCAGCAGGTGCTGGCGCGTGTCCGGGCGAATGCGGTAGTTCGCCGACGGCAGGCCAAGCGACTGCTTGATCATCCCCGACCCCATCGTAATCCGGGGCGAGGCGTTGTGTTCGGGGTACGGAATCATCCCAGCACCGATACCGAACATCAGCTGCGGGTCGACTTCCAGGTGCGTGTGGTTCTCGGTGAGTTCGTCCTCGTCGACGCCGACGAGGATGTCCTCCTCTTCTTCGGCGTCGATGAACTCGACGAGGCCGCGCTCGACAAGCTCCTCGAATTCGAGTTCGTCCTCTTTGACCTGTTCGACCTCATCGTCGGTCATCAGCGGTTCGCCGTCCTCGACGACCAGCAGTGGTCGTCGGGCACGGCCGGCGTCGGCGTTGATGATGACTTCCCCGGTCCGGTTCTTGACCGAGACGTTGACCATCTGGGAGACATCCCCCCGTCGTCGCGCCTGTCGTACCTGTTCTGCGAGCTGTTCCGGGTCGGGGTGTGTGCCGACCAGACTACCGTTTACGTATACTTTGGCTTCGCGTCCCTGACTCATATTAATCGTCCGCGGGCTGCTGTTCGATCGATTCGATACCGGGGATGCCCTGGACCCCCATCTCTGCGAGTTCCTGTTTGAGACCCTGTGGGTCCGCAACGTCCTGTGACAGCTCCATCGCCTGGGCGAAGTTCTTCACCAGCCCACAGTTGGGGCCTTCAGGCGTCTCGGAGGGACAGATGCGACCCCACTGGGTCGCGTGCAGGTCCCGCGCTTCGAAGTGTGGCTGGGAGCGACTGAGCGGCGAGCGCAGTCGGCGGAGGTGTGACAGCACCCCCATGAAGTCGGTCCGGTCGACCAGCTGGCTCACGCCGGAGCGGCCGCCGACCCAGTTCCCCGTCGCGATGGGGTGTTCGAGCCGCTCGGTCAGCACGTCAGAGCGCACGACCGTCGAGACGGAGAGCTGACGGTTTCGCATGTTGGCCCGTTCGAGCTGGTATTTCACGTCCCGGGCGAGCTTGTTCAGCGCCGTCCGGAACAGGTCGGTCATCAGGTCGCCACTGACCTTCAGCCGCTTGTTGGCGTAGTGGTCCTTGTCGTCGGATTCGCGGCGTTCCAAGGCGAGTTCGAAACACGCCTCGGCCATCCGGCAGAGGTAGAACGCTTTGTTGATGCGGACTTCCTCTTCCTCGACGCCTTCCTCGTGCAGGTGCGGGAGGAGATAGCGGTCGATGACGTAGTTGGCCCGTTTGAGCTGGTAGTTCTTCCCCTGTCCAGAGGCGACACGCTTGCCCAGCGTCTCGATTGCTTCCTCGGTCGTCTGGACCTCGGCCTCCTCTAAGTTCTCCAGCATGAACTTCACGATCTCCGGATCCTCGCTGACGCGGTGGACGATCTCCTCGTCCGACTCCAGCCCGAGCGCACGGACCAGCGTCACGAAGTCGATGCTGCCCGAGACGGACGGGAACGAGACTTCCAGCAGCCCGTCCCGCGTTCGTTCACACAGCACCAGCGCGCGGTAGCCACGGCGCTGGGAGAACGTCTTGGCGACCTGCACCTCGTCGCCGTACTTGGTGTCGTACTCCGCGAGAATCTTGTTCGGTGCGAGGTCCTCGCTGGTCATCAGCACCCGCTCGGATCCGTTGACACAGAAGTAGCCACCGGGGTCTGCGGGGTCCTCGCCGATGTCGATAAGTTCCTCATCGCTGAAGCCCGCGATGTTGCACTTGTTCGACCCGACCATGATGGGCATCCGCCCGATCTTGGTTTCGGTCCGGTCGACGACTTCCTCCGGTTCCTCCTCGCCACCGCGGACGATGGCCATTTCCATGAACACCGGCGCGGAATAAGTGATGTTGCGCAGCCGTGCTTCCTGTGGGTACAGCAGTTCCTCGCTGCCGTCTGCCTCACGAACCCGCGGGGTGACGACGCGAACGTCGCCGAGTTCGACCCACACCGGTTCCTGCCCTTCCTTGTCACCGATGTCAGTCTCGATGGTCTCTTTCTCGTCGACGACCTGCTGCATCCCTCTGTCGAGGAAGGCGTTAAACGAGCGGAAGTGGTGTTCGGCGAGCCGTTCCTTGGCGAAATATTCACGCGATATAGCGCGGCGATCTTGTGTGTTCATTATTCTACCACCAGTCGATACACGACGGCTTCATCCGTCGTTCTGGAGTCGCGGACGATCCGAACCACGTCACCGACTTCGGCGTCATCGGGCAGCGCCTTGTCGGTGCGCTTGATCTTCGGGAGGTCCGTCTTCTTGATTTCATACTCCGTGAGTACTGCTTCGAGGTCGTCCTCGTCGACGACACTGTGGTCTGGGACGAGGTCGTGTTGACTTACATCTACCATGTGTGTGCGTGTGCGTTTGGCCTGCTGCTGGAGAAGGTGGCTGTCACGAGATACTACAGGGCCGTACTGTCGGGGCGCATATAACACTTGCCAAGTCGCTCTGCCGTGGCTATCGGACCCGCCCACCCTCACGTGGACTGCGGGTGTGATTGCTCGTACCAATCACATGAATCAGGCCGGACATAGAACTTTGGGTCCCGTCATGTGCATCCATCCCGGGGCGGCTTTCTTTGGAAAGTCTTAATACCAACACCGGGATACGAAGAAGTGCAGCAAGGTGCCCGGATGGTGTAGTGGCCCATCATACAACCCTGTCACGGTTGTGACGCGGGTTCAAATCCCGCTCCGGGCGTACTTTTGCGACGAGCTAATCCGCGAGTCGCGAATCCGTAACGAGCGGATTTGAATCACGCAAGACGAGCGCCGCGAGTCTTGCCCGGGTTCAAATCCCGCTCCGGGCGTTTCTCTGAATCCAACTCGACAAGCGACGCGATAAAACGCGTTGCTATCGCTCTATGTAGTGAACGCCGGTCGAAAGCTCTCGACCGCAAACTGGTTCCGGACTCCCCAGCAGGTAGTAAACACCGTCTACTTCTCGATAAGCCGGCTCATACTGATGTAATAGGAGCAGGAGAACTGCATGTGTCCGGGGAATTACCCCCAGACCTGTCATAGTGTCCGTCCACCGGAGTCGGACGTGCTATCACATCACGGGGGATGGGATATGTTTTGTGTTGCATGCAACGGGTGCCGGCTGACGGACCCCAGCGACAAACTGTTTAGGAGGCCCCGCAAAAGAGAGGCCATGGAGGACGTGGATGGCGAGGAAATGCCCGGCGCGATCGTCGAGGCGTTCCTCGAACGCGAGGAGGGCGTCCGGGCGCTGCTTGAGGAACTGGAGAAGCTCACTATCGAGGGCCGCCACGGGGAGGTCCGTGACCGCGTTCGCAATCTGGCCGACAGCGACGAGTCGGTGTTTTACACCGTGGCGTTTAGCCTCACCAACTCGCAGCAGTTCTTCGGCGACGTGGAGGCCCAGCTGGACGTGACCGCCGCGGACCGGCTTCGGGATCTCGCCGACACGTTTCCCGCGCTGGCGGAGCCATTCAACATCGTCCGAACGGAACGGGCGGACGACCGGCTGAACCCGGTGACGGACACGAGCTACGCGGTGAGCTACCACCGCGGCGTCGAGTCGCCGATGGTGACCTACAGCCCGCTGTCGGGCGAACAGGAACTCTACGAGTCCCGCGGGACGCCGAGCGAGGTGCTGCGGGTCGCGTCTGATCTCACGGGCGCGACAACCGACGCACTGGACGTGGCGATGGACAACGACTACTCCGTTAACACGGAGGAGCTGAGCGCCCTCATCGACCGCCGCGAAGAACTGGAGACGGAGCTGAACAAACTCCGGGACCAGCTGGACGAACTTCGGCGAACGCCGGTCACCGACGAGTAGCGGGCACGGTCGGGAGTGACACAGCAAACCCTCGAAACCAGTGCAGCAGCAAAGAGAGCGAACGCGACTCGGAGTGGCGTAACTGGGGCGTTTATGTGTCACGGACCAAAACGCACAGATACGATTTGCTATGGGAATGGACCGACTGGAAGATCAGGTCGAGAAGGAGGGGCGGGACTTGGTGATCCTCGAAGCCGTCATCGAGAACGGACCGATCGGTATCGTCCGGCTCGCCGAGGAGACAGGGGTCCCGAAACACAAGGTGCGGTACTCGCTGCGGATGCTGGAAGACGACGAACTCGTCGAACCGACGCCACAGGGCGCGGTTCCGGCCGACGACATCGAAGCACGGGTCGCAGCGATCAACGACGGTCTCGACCGGTTGGTCGAGCAACTGGACGGGCTGCGAGACGTGTTTACCCCCGCAGAGTAGCGCCGCTGAGGCGAGCAGTCGGGGACTCGTTTCCGTGGCAGTAACCCTTTTCGAGCGGCGACGTGATGGACCGGTATGGATGTCGCTCTCATCAGCGATTCACACATCCCCTCCCGGGAACACGAGATCCCGCCGTCCTTCCGGGAACGCATCGAGGTCGCCGACCACGTCATCCACGCCGGCGACTTCGACAGCAAAGGCGCACTCTCGGACATCCGCCATATGGCAACGGCACTGACCGCCGTCTCGGGCAACATCGACCCGCAAATAGGGTTACCTGAGCGGGCGACGGTCGAGCTCGGTGGCGTCACGTTCGTCGTGACACACGGCACCGGGTCACAACGGGGCTGGGCCGACCGCGTGGCCGCCGCGGTCCGGGAGGAGGCCGACAGCAACGCCGTCGGCGTCGCCGGCCACACCCACGAACTGACAGACACCGTCTACGATGACGTGTGGCTCCTGAACCCCGGCAGCGTCACGGGGGCATCACCGGCCGACCGCCCGACCATGATGACCGCGACAGTCGAGGACGGGACACTCGACGTGACCCAGCACGAACTGTAGCGCGACCTGCCGGAGCCGCCAAAGGATACCGGCAGCTGTTGCCACTGTTGGCCGGCTTTGCAGCGAACGCGGGTCTTTTTCCCGCAGGGTTCTCAGAGGCGGTATGGAAGTCTTCGCGGTCGAGGGGTTGCCCGAGGTCCGCCCCGGCGACGACGTGACCAAGTTGCTCGTCGAGCAGGCGGATCTCCGGGACGGTGACGTGGTCTGTGTCGCCAGCACCATCGTCTCCAAGGCCGACGGACGCGGGCGGTCGCTGTCGTCGTACGAGCCGAGCGAGCGCGCCGAGCGCATCGCGGCGACTATCGAGGACATCGCCGACGAGGAGAAGGACTCGCGGATGGCCCAAGCGATTCTCGACGAATGTGAGGAGGTGCTGGTCGAAGCCCCCTTCATCCTCGGCGTGACGCGCTTCGGCCACATCACGGTCAACGCGGGCATCGACCGCTCGAACGTTCCCGGCGCGGACCTCCTCTTGCTCCCCGAAGACCCGACTGCAGACGCCGAGGCGATCCGGGACGGCATCCGCGAACGGGCGGGCGTCGAGGTCAGTGTCATCGTCACCGACACGTCCGGTCGACCCTTCCGTCTCGGGCAGCGCGGCGTCGCGCTGGGCTGGGCCGGTCTCCCCGCCTCGCGTGACTGGCGGGGCGAACACGACCGCGACGGCCGCGAACTCGAAGCCACCGTCCAGGCCGTCGTCGACGAACTCGCCGCCGCAGCCAACCTCGTCACCGGCGAGGGCGACGGCGGAACGCCCGCCGCAGTCGTCCGCGACTTCGACTTCGGTGACCACGCAGGTAGCGACCAGCTGTACCGCGACGAGGAGAAAGACGTTGTCAGACAAGCACTCAGAGAGTGGTCTCATGTACGCGATTGAACTCACCCCGGAACACCCAGTCGCCCAGCTCGCCTCGTTTGCCGAACAGGCCGAATCAAACGGACTCGACGCCGTCTTCGCCAGCCACCACTACAACAACCGCGACCAGTTCATGGCGCTGTCGGCGATGGCCGAGCGGACCGACGACGTGGTGCTGGGCCCCGGCATCGCGAACCCCTACGAGACACACCCGGTGACGCTGGCCTCGCGGATGGCGACGCTGGCGGAGATGAGCGACGGACGCGCCGTCTTCGGCATCGGACCGGGCGATAAGTCGACGCTCAGCAACCTCGGCTTCGACCACGACGATGCGCTGCGTCGCGTGCTGGAGACGTTCAAAACCGCCCGCCAGCTCTGGGACGGCGAGCGTGTCGACCATGACGGCACGTTCGAGGCGGTCGACGCCGGGCTGAACTACGAGGTCGGCGAAATTCCGGTGTATGTCGGCGCACAGGGACCACACATGACCCGGATGGCGGCGAAACACGCCGACGGCGCGCTGTACAACGGCGCGCACCCGAGAGACCTCGCGTGGGCACGCGAACAAGTCGAGCAGATGGCCGACGAACGGCCCGAGGAGTACGGCGAGTTCGATCTCGCGGCCTACGCCAGCGTCTCAGTGGCCGAAGACCCCGCCGAAGCGCGAGAGGCCGCGCGGCCGCCGGTCGCATTCGTCGCCGCAGGGTCGCCGCCGCCGGTGCTGGACCGTCACGGCATCGACCACGACGCCGCCACCGACATCGGGCAGGCGATCTCGGCCGGCGAGTTCTCGGCGGCGTTCGAGGGCGTGACCGAGACAATGCTGGACGCGTTCTGTATCGCCGGCACGCCGGAGACGGTGGCCGAACGGACGGCGGCGTTAGAAGAGCACGCCGACAGCGTGGTGTTCGCGTCGCCGCTCGGCCCGGATATCGAGACGGCTATCGATTTGCTTGGGGCGGCCCTCGACCGCCGGAACCGCTGAACAGCGACAGCACGGCCCCCAGCGAGAGGTACCCGAAGAAAGCAACCGAGACGGTCGTGATGACGGCACCGACGGCAAGCATCAGCGCCGCCAGCGGGTCGTTCAGTGCAACATCGAGGAACCAGCCGGGCATATCGATGATGCTTCCGAGCAGTTCCGACAGGAGTCCTTGCATTACCTGAACGTTCGCGTGGCCCTACTTTGCGTTTGTGTTCCCGGCGCACAGTGTCTCACTGGCGCTGAACAGCGAGGGTTTTGGGCCTCCCGGCACTGGGACGAGATATGAGCGTTCGCGAGGAGTTCGACGAATGGGCGGCCGAAGGCAAAGACAGAGGGATGGAGGACCGGCACTGGCACACGGCCAAGCACGTCCTCGCCCGGATGCCGGTCGAGCCGGGCGACACGGTACTCGACCTCGGGACGGGCTCGGGCTACGCGCTCCGGGCGCTCCGAGACACCAACGACGCCGGCCCCTGCTACGGGCTCGACGGGTCGCCGGAGATGCTTCGGAACGCCCGCGAATACACGGACGACAACGGTATCGGCTTTCTGCGCGGCGACTTCGACGCGCTGCCGTTTGCGACCGACAGCATCGACCACGTGTTCTCGATGGAGGCGTTCTACTACGCCAGCGACCCACCACAGACGCTTGAGGAGATCGCGCGAGTGTTGCGACCGGGTGGGACCGCCCACATCGCAGTGAACTACTACGAGGAGAACGTCCACTCCCACGACTGGCAGGAGTTCATCGACATCGAGATGACCCGCTGGAGCGCCCCGGAGTACCGCGCGGCGTTCCGCGAAGCCGGCCTGGCCGTGGCATCACAGGACACGATCCCCGACCGCGAGGTGGAGATCCCGCCGGCGGATGCGTTCCCCACGGACGAGTTCGAGACTCGCGAGGCGATGGTCGAACGCTACCGCGAACTGGGGACGCTGCTGACCGTCGGCGTCGCCACCGAATAGCGGTCGGTTGGCGGATCAGCACCATCCTGGACAGAAATCACCGGAACGACCGATAGGGTATTTGTGGCCGCAGCCGAAACCAGGGTGTATGGTCGAAGACGCCTCGCTGGATGACTTTCTCGACGCTGGCGACGAGAGCGAGGACGAGAGGGACGGCGGTAGTTCTGCGGAAGACGAAACTGCGGAGCCGGGGCGCGAACCCGCTGGCTCCGAAGCTTCGGCTGACGGGGTCAAACCCGCTGGCTCCGAGGCCTCGACCGAAACCGTTGAGCCGGCCGTGACGACCTACGCGTGGTCGCCTGAGGGAGCGGCCTGTGCCGAGTGTGGCGAGGTCGTCGAGCGGCGGTGGACACAGGACGGCATCCTCGTCTGTGGGGCCTGCAAGCGCTGGTGAACCCCGCTACTGGCCGTGAAGCGGATGTGTGTGGGACTCACGCATCCACAGAGTTACATGCGCTCACGCCGTAGAGACGGCCACAGTCGAACGGCCCGGAGCATGTGGCGAGCCACACAAGACACTTACTGGTCGACAGGGCAACCTATCCAACCAACCCCCGTTCCGAGGCGTCGTCCCACGAGCGCACGACTATGACAGACACCGATACAACACACAGTCAGCAGTCGGATAGCCCCCTCCGCGACGCCACACGCGTCGCAAACAAGGTAATCGAGAACGTCGAACAAGTCATCGTCGGGCAACACGACGCCATCGAACACATCGTGACGGCGGTGCTCGGCCGCGGCCACATCCTGCTTGAGGACGTTCCCGGCGTCGGCAAGACGATGCTGGCCCGCTCCGTCGCGGCTTCCTTCGACGGCGAATTCAAGCGCGTCCAGTTCACGCCGGACCTGCTGCCGACCGACGTGACCGGCGTCAATATCTACAACCAGAAGACCCAGGAGTTCGAGTTCCGGCCCGGCCCCATCTTCGCCAACGTCGTCCTCGGCGACGAGATCAACCGTGCCCCGCCGAAAACGCAGTCGGCCCTGCTGGAAGCGATGGAGGAGGGACAGGTGTCCGTCGACGGGACCACACACCCCGTCCCACAGCCGTTTACCGTCATCGCCACGCAGAACACGGTCGAGCAGAACCGGGCCTACGACCTGCCGATGGCCGAACTCGACCGGTTCATGACGAAGCTCCACCTGGGCTATCCGAACGAGGCGGCGGAGACGGAGATGCTGGGTGACGTGGTGGGCCACCATCCCATCGAGGAACTCTCGTCGGTCGCCACCCTCGAAGCGCTCTCCGCGGCCCGGGAGACAGTGGCCGACGTGACCGTCGAGGAACCGATCCGGTCGTACGCGACCCGACTGGCGCGGTACACGCGGGAGAACGCACAACTCGGCGTCAGTCCCCGGGGGAGCATCTCGCTGCTGCGAGCGGCGCAGGCCCGGGCGGTCCTCGACGGGCGCAGCTACGTCATCCCCGACGACATCCAGACGGAAGCGCCGGTCGTCCTCCCGCATCGCATCCGCACCGAGAGCAGCGAGCAGGACGCCCGGGCGCTCGTCGCGGAGGCACTCGATACCGTCTACGTCGAATGAGACCGACACGCCGCGGTTTCGCCGTCCTCGCCGTCGCCGTCACCGCTCTGCTTATCAGTGCCAGGTTCGGTCAGCCCGGGCTCACCGCCGTCGCCGGCCCGCTGCTGGTGGGCGTGGTCGCCGCCGCCGTCCAGATCCGCTGGAGCGGCGCGCCGACCGTCGAACGGGGCCGGCTCCGCCGTGGCTTTCCGGGCGAAACGAAGTCTGTGGAGTTCCGCGTCGACGGCAGCGGCATCGCAACGGTCACCGACCGGCTCTCCGCTGGATTAGAAGGGGAGACGACCGTCACAAAGTCCCTGCCAGCCACGGTGACCTACCAGGTCACCTACACGGCCCGGGGTGAGCAACAGGCCGGCCCCGTCGAGGTGACAGTGACTGACGCGCTGGGGCTCGTCGAAGAGAGCTACACGATTGTCAGCAGAACCGACGTGCTGGTGTATCCGCCCGTCTACCGGCTGGGCGGCACGGATGCGTTCGCGCGGACGTTCACGCCGGAGAGCGAGGACCGGCAGTCGTTCGACCGGCTGCGGGAGTACGTCAGCGGCGACTCACTGCGTGATGTCCACTGGAAATCCAGCGCCAAGCGCGAGGACTTGCTGGTCAAGGAGTTCACCGACACCCGGAGCGACAGGAGCCTCCTCGTCGCCGCGGAGGCCGAACGGGGCCACGCCGACGAAATGGCCGCAGCGGCGGCGACTATCGCGATGGCCGCACTGGAGAGCGGCCTCGCGGTCGAACTCGCCGTCCCGAACGGCGCGGTCGACCAGGGGTACGGCGACACCCACCGGACGCGGCTGCTCGAACTGCTTGCCCGGGCCGACGCGGGCCGGACCAACCGCGTGGACGAGGCCGACGTGGTCGTCACAGCCACCGGCGACGGCGTCACGGTGGCGGTCGACGGTCGCCGCCGGTCCTTCACAGACGTGACCGCCAGCCGGGACAACCCAATCGCGGGCGAGGTGAGCGGATGAGCGCCGCCGTCGCGAAACGGGTTCGCCATCGGCTCCCCTGGAGCGGGTCCCGGATACTGGCGCTACTTGCGGTGGCACTGGCCATCGGCGCGCCGCTGCGGACGATGTTCTACCTCAGCGACGTGGTCGGCGACCCGACGCTGTTCCTGGTGCTCGTCGCGCTCTCCGTCGTCGGCGCGACGCTGCTGGCCCGCGTCCTCAGGCCGACGCTCGCGGTCGCGGTCGGCACGGTGCTGTTCGCCGGTGGGCTCGGCGCGTACATACTGAGCCTCTCGACGGACCCCGCGATAACGGAACTGCTGGCCGACACCGCCGCCTTACTGACCGGGCGGTCGCTGCTCCAGATCGCCAAGGTCAGGCTGTGGGTGCTGGCGTTCGCGCCGGCTCCGGTGTTTCTGACATGGTATTTCGCCCTGCGGCGCTGGTACGTGACTGCGACGGTGACGGCCGGCACGGCGCTCGCGTTTTTCGCCCTGACGACCGACGCCGGCGTGGTGACGACGCTGCTCGGCGTGGTCGGCATCGCGGCGACAATCGGCTTCGGGACGCTCGATACGCTGTCGGCCGACGAGCCCGAAGACCTGACGAAACGGCCCGGAGCGATGACCGGTAGCGACGAGACGGCACCACCGGATGACGACAGCGAGGGCATCGACACCGGTCGGCGCGCCGTCCTCGAACAACTGGCGGCGATAATCGTCGTGCCGGCGGCGCTGTCACAGGTACCGATTACCCGCGACACCTCGCTGTCGTACGACGACGGTTCAGAGGGGCAGACCGTCGAGGGAAGCCTCTTCGACGCGGGAGAGGCTATCTCAGTGCTCGGGAGCATCTCGCTGACCCCCGAGATACGCTACACAGTCGAGAGTGAGGAACCACGCTACTGGCGGGTCGCCTCCTACGACCGCTACACCGGCGACGGCTGGGTACGGACGGGCAACCCCCGCCCGTACGACGACCAGCGCCTCGACAGCCCGCCGGGCGAGACCCGGACACTCCGACAGGAGTTCCAGGCCGAATCGACCATCGGCACCGTGCCAGCGGCCTGGAAACCCGTCCGCTACTCGGGGACCCCGTCGGTGTCAGTCGCCAGCGAGGGCGGGTTCCAGCCCGACGGCACGCTGTCGACGGGCGACAGCTACGAGGTCAGGAGCGAACTGCTCGTGGCGACGCCGGACAGGCTGCGCGAGGCCGGCACCGACTACGACGACCTGGCCGCCGATCTATACACCCAGCTCCCCGACAGCACGCCGAGCCGCGTCGCAGAGCGAACGTCGATCCTCACCGGGAACGCGGAAAACCCCTACGAGACGGCGCTGGTCGTCGAGCGGTGGCTGCAGGAGAACAAGGGCTACTCGCTTGAAGTCGACCGGCCGGATTTCAACGTCGCCGACGCCTTCCTCTTCGAGATGGACGAGGGGTACTGCGTCTACTTCGCGACGACGATGGTAGCGATGCTACGGACCCAGGGAATCCCGGCGCGCATGACAGTCGGCTACACGTCCGGCCAGCGAATCGAGGAGAACCGGTGGGTTGTTCGCGGCCTCAACTCCCACGCGTGGGTCGAGGTGTACTTCCCCGGCCAGGGCTGGATCCAGTTCGACCCGACGCCGTCCGGGCCGCGCGAGGCGGTCAGACAGCAGCGGATCGAGGACGCGAGTTCGGACGGGTCGGCCCCTACCGTCGGCGACGGTATCCCGGTAGAGGAGTACACGCCGGCACCGACGCCGACGCCCGCGCCGCTGACCGAGACCAACGGCACCGAAACCGAACCGACGGCGACACCGACACCGACCGAAGCCGACACGACGGCCGGCACACCAGCAGGTCGGGGGACGGGCGAGGGTGGCGAGATCGGCCCAGGACTGCCGGAACTCCCGTCGCGCGAGGAGCTGGCGCTCGGGGTCGTGGCGCTGCTCGGCATCGCGGCGGGCGCTCGCCGCTCCGGCGTCAGCGAGCGCGCCTACCGAGCGGTGTGGCTGCGCTACCAGCGCCGTGTGGACCCCGAGACCGACGTTGAGCGGGCGTTCCAGCGGGCCATGTACGTTTGTGCGGAAGAACATCGGAGCCGCGAAGGCGGCGAGACAGTGCGGGCGTATCTCGACGATATCGGGGCCGACGACCGGGTCCACCGGCTGGCGACGCTACGGGAACGGCTCCGGTACGGGGGCGAAATCGACGAGGCGATCGCGGACGAGGCCGTCGAAATCGCCGATGCGATCGTCGCCGACCGGTAGGCCCCGACAGTGTTTAATAGGTCGTGTTCGTAGGCGCGATTGTAATGTCGGAAGTCTGCTCGACGTGCGGGCTGCCTGAGGAGCTCTGCGTCTGCGAGGACGTTGCTAAGGAGTCCCAGGAGATTAACATCCGCATCGACGAGCGCCGTTACGGGAAGGAGGTAACGATTATCGAGGGATTCGACCCGAAAGACGTCGACATGGACTCACTGTCCTCGGACCTCAAATCGAAGTTCGCCTGCGGTGGCACAGTCGAGGACGGGCAGATAGAGCTCCAGGGCAATCACACGGGCCGCGTCGAGGATTTCCTCCGCGACAAGGGTTTCAACGTCGCCTGAACTCCTGACTGCCAACGGTTCTCGTGAGAGCGGCGTGGCAAGCGACTGCTGTGTCCGGCTCGCGACGTACTGCTTTCGCGGGAACCCGAATTGCTCGGTCCCGAACCAGCGTTTTTGCCGTTGTGAGAAATTCCGAGCGTCCCCGGCCGAAATCAGTATTGTGCCGTGGTAGCAACCGGCACGATTGGCGGTCAACTATTTCAACCATGCAGCGGTAACTGTTCGCAATGTTCGTTTTACCCCGGTGGGTGGTGGCCGTGGGACTCGCGGTGCTTCTCCTCGGTGGGGGACTCACAGCCCCGGTGGCGGCGGCGGCACCCCCCGGAGGTGGCGTCCAAGCGGTAACGACCGGATTGGGCGATACGGATTGCGTGCGGGCCGACGGCGTGAGCCAGCGGGAAAGTGCACCGACAGTCGGAGTGAACCAGGCACAGCCGGCGGCTGCCACATCCAACGGTCCGGCAGTCCGGACGGGGAGCGCCGACACGGACCGACGCCGGCCACGGGAACGGGGCGGTGACACGTCCGGATCGGTCGGTATACCAGCGGCTAGCATGGAGCGGGGGGGAGCCACGTCGGGTGCGACACAAGCCGACGACGGCGATGTCATTCGGCAGACACAGACCTACGAACGCGTGCCGGCGGAACCGGGCGAGGTGGCGGTGACACTGGCCTACGAGATCCCGGATCGGGTCGTCAATCTCGAAGCACACGTCCCGGCAGAGGCGACGGTGACCGGGACGGACGGGTTCGAGCGTGTCAACGCGTCCGTCTACGAGTGGGACGAGACAGCGGACCCGGCGACGATACGCTACCGCATCAACCCGAACCAGACAATCGACAAGAGCGGGCCAGAGGGTGCCGAGGGCCGGTACATCAGCGTCGATACGGGCGAGTGGGCACTGCTCACCCGGTCACGGACGCCGACACGCTGGAGCTACATTGGGCAGGACGCGGTCGGGTTCAATCGGACGGTCGAGACGGCAGGACCCGGAGCGGCAGGCGAGGAGATCGTGTATCTCGGCGAGGTGGCGATCTTCGAGGAGACGACCCACAATCAGACGTTCACGCTGGTCGTCCCGGAGCGGACGACGATGACGGCCTCGCCGATTGCGGTCCTCGACTCCATGACGAACGCCTCGAACGCGCTCCGCGTGGGCGACCGCGACGAGCAGGTGTTCGTCGTCGCGGCACCGTCCAGGGCCGTCGACTGGGGCGTTGAGGGCTACCAGATCGGCGATGCGGACATGTGGGTCCAGTCCCGGCAGACACTCGATACTGCCAACAACGTCTGGCTCCACGAGTACGTCCACAGCCGGCAGGCCTACAAGACGACGCGGGAGACGCGGTGGACGATTGAGGGGTGGGCAACGTACTACGCCGCCGTCCTGACGCTGGAACAGGACCGGATCGGATTCGACGAGTTCCGGAACCATCTCGCGGCGGGCGAACAGCCGATCTACAGCAGCGTGGCGCTGGCGGACCCATCGAGTTGGACGAACACCGCGAACTACAAGAAAGGGGCACTGGTCGCCGGACGAACCGATGTCCATATCCGCGCAGCCACCGACCGCAACCGGACGCTCCAGACCGTGTTCCAGTCGCTGAACGGCTATCGCGAGCCGGTCACACAGGCGCAGTTCCTCACAGAAGTCGAGACCGTCGGCGGGGCGACCGTTCGAAACACGGCCGCAACGGAGACGGAAACGACCGCGACGGTGACGGTGTGGAACGAGACCAGACACCGGCAGCTGTTCGGCGCAATCCCCGCCAGAATCGGGTACAGCCTCCCGCCGGTCGAGCGAAGCGACGCCTACCGCGCGGACAGCGTCTACCGGTCGAACGCATCGGTGGGCGGACGCAGTCCGATTCGACTGGCGACCAACGAGACGCTCGCGATTGACACCGTCGTCGAGAACGCCGGCAGTGAATCGGGGGCGTACAACGTGACACTCGCGGTCAACGGCAGCGTCGTCGCGGCGAAACAGGGCCAGATCGAGGCGGGGGCACGGACCGATGTTGCGTTGCGGCACACGTTCGTCGACCCCGGCCGGTACGTGGTCGGCGTGGACGGCGACGCCGTCACTGTGGTCGTGTCGGAGCCGGCAGCGGCCACGGTGACCGACATCGCAGCCAGCCCGCGCGAGGTCAGACAGGGAGGCAGGGTCGCCGTGACCGCTACCGTCGCCAACGACAACGACATCCCCGGAGCGACGACAGTGGAGTTCCGCCGCGACGATGTCGTGTTCGCCCAGGAACGGGTGCATCTCCCGCCACAGGCGACAACGACGGTCACACGGACAGTCACCCTCGATGACCCCGGGACGGTGTCGGTGTCAGTAGGCGACGGAACGACAGCGACGACGGCCGACGTGACTGTCTCGACCGAACGGACGCCGACACCCACGGAGACGACAACGGAGACACGGACCACGGCCAGGGAGGGCGACGGCTTCACCGCCCTCACGGCCGGCCTCGCGGTACTGCTTGCGGCCCTGGTCGCCAGACGGCGGACGCAGTGATGCGAAGACGAAAGGAACAGTTATTGGGGTCGGCCGGCGGTTGTCAACCGTGAACGTCGGAATCGCGTACGCCGTCCTGTCCGCGCTGGTGTTCGGGGTGTACCTGTTCATCATGAAGCGGTGGTTTACCGACTATCCATCGCCGGTGTTCCTGCTGCTTACGTACCTCCTCGTGCCCGTCGTGTACCTCCCGGTTATTTTCGTCAGCGGCGAACCCGTCATCCCGGCGACGAACCGCGTCAAGATCCTCGCGTCGGTGCTCGCCGTGACGGGACTGACGGCAATCGGACTGCTCACTCTCTTTCGAGCGATCCGCATCGGCGAAGTTTCCTACGTCTCCCCGATCAGCAAAATCGTTCCCGTGTTCGTGTTGCCGCTCGAAGTCGGCCTGCTGGGCCAGCACCTCTCGCCGCTGCAGGTCGGGGGCGTCGTCGTCGCGACCACAGCCGTCTACGTCGCCAACTGGCAGGGGACTGCGTTACTGGCCCCGCTGGAACGGGCCTGGCAGTCCCGGCCCGCCCAGCTGGCGCTGCTGTCGGCCGCGACGTTCGCGTTCGTCGACGTGGGCAAGCGAGTCCTGATGCAGGAGCTGTCCATCGAGCCGACGACGTACATCCCGGTGATGGCCGTCGGCGTCGCCGCGCTGATGTCGCCGCTCGCGTTCCGGTACCAGGTCCCGTCAGGATGGCGGGCGGACCTCCCGAAGTTCGTCGTCGCGGCGATGTTCGTCGCCTACGCGAACCACATCGTGCTGTTGTCCTTCCAGTTGCTCCCGGCGAGTATCGTCTCGCCCATCGTCAACGGGCAGGCTATCGTCGCTGTCATCCTGGGGGCTGTGCTCCTCGATGAGTCACATTTCCAGGCCAGACTGGCTGCTGCCGCGCTCGCTATCGTCGGAATCGCGATGATATCGGTCGGGTAGAAAAGTCAGGCCGATTTTCGTTCCGAGGAGCAGCCCACCTGTACCGCATAGCTTGACTGGAGCCATGCGGTCGGGTTCTCCGTGTCGTAGACGACGACATCGCCGCCGCCGGTAGTGAAGCTGCCGTACTGCTCGTCGGAATCGGTAGTATCGCGCGACGCTGGTTCCATTGTGGTACGGGGTCACATCCGGCACAGCGATACATAAGCGTTTCTCAAATGTAATATAGCGTATTATTAGCATACTAGGATTCTGGCGGAGAATATAATCCAGCTGGGAGATCAGCACCGATTTGTGGCCGCCGGTGGAGCCATCGGATATGACACGAGCGGACGCCCCAGTGACGCCGCCAGTCGTGCTGACCATCGCCGGTAGCGACTCCGGCGGCGGGGCTGGTATTCAGGCCGATCTCAAGACAATCGAAGCCTGTGGCGGCTTCGGGACCAGCGCGATCACGAGCATCACGGCACAGAACACCACTGGCGTACAGAGCCAGCACCTGCTCCCCATCGAGGAGATCGAAGCCCAGATCGAGGCAGTTACCGAGGATTTCGACGTGGCCGCGGTCAAGACGGGGATGCTCGCAACGAGCGAGGTCATCGAGCTGGTCGTCGACCACGCCGCCGAACTGTCGAATCTCGTCGTCGACCCGGTGATGGTAGCGGCGTCGGGCGACCGCCTGCTGGCCGCCGAGGCGGAGGACGCCTACAGGTCCCTCATCGCCGAAGCGACGGTGGTCACGCCCAACGCCGACGAGGCTGCCGTCCTGACCGACCGCGACATCGACGATCCCGAGGCCGCGGAACGGGCGGGACGGGACCTCGTCGAGATGGGGGCCGATAGCGCGCTCGTGAAGGGGGGCCACGTCCCGGGTGACGCCGTGGTCGACACCCTCGTGACCGACGACGATGTGACGACGTTTCGCCACGACCGCATCGACACGGAGGCCACGCACGGCTCCGGCTGTACGCTCTCCTCGGCCATCGCGACGCGGCTGGCTCAGGACGACGACCTGCCGACGGCGGTCGGGAGCGGGATCGACCTGCTTGCGAGCGCGGTCCGGTACAACCTCGACGTGGGCGAGGGACCCGGCGCGGTCCATCACCTCGTCCAGACGCGCAACGATGCCGCGCGGCGGTCGACGATCGAGGCCGTCGAGCGGGCGGTGTCGGCGTTCGTCGATGCGGACGTGTCGGTGCTGGTTCCCGACCGGGGGATGACCGTCGCTGGCGCGACGCCCTACGCGGAGACGCCGGACTCGGTCGCCGCCGTCGAGGGCCGCATCGCCCGGACGATGGACGGCGTCCGGCCGAACCGCGGCGTCCGATTCGGCGCGTCGACGGCGGTGGCTCGTGCCCTGCTGGCCGCCCGGGAATATGACCCGGAAATCCGGTTCGCCGTCGACTGCCGGCTGACCGGCGCTGTCGAAGACGCGCTGGCGTCGCTGGACGGCGCTGTCGCCTCGTACGACCCCGGCGAGCGGCCGGATGCCGTTTCCGACGACGCCACGGCCCGATGGGGCGTCGACCGGGCGTTCGGGACCAGCGAGGAAACGCCCGTCGCCGTGGTCGGCCGCGAAGGCGTGGGTGTGAGCGGGTGTGTGCTGCTACTCGCGGCGACCGCCGACGACCTCATCTCGCGTGTCGAGACTGTCCACGGGGCCGTCGACGAGGCGTAACGAACCGGTCGTGCGCGGACCCGGCACAGACGGTGGCTGCGTTTAACCGCGAGCAACGCATATCCGGGCGTATGAGTGAGACACAGTCGAACGAGCGGATCACGGTCTTCTCGGACTACGTCTGCCCGTTCTGCTATCTCGGACGCGAATCGCTGCGGCAGTACCAGTCGACGCGCGAGGGCGAACTGGAGATCGACTGGCAGCCCTTCGACCTCCGGAGCGGGAAGCGCAACCCCGACGGCTCCATCGACCACTCCGTCGACGACGGCAAGGACGAGGACTACTACGAGCAGGCCAAGCAGAGCGTGCGACGGCTCCAGGAGCAGTACGGCGTCGAGATGGACCTGGACATCGCCACCGACATCGACTCGCTGCCCGCCCAGATCGCCTCCTACTACGTCAAGGAGCACTACGACTACGAGACGTGGCTGGACTTCGACGTGTCCATCTTCGAGGCGCTGTGGCAGGACGGCGCGGACATCGGCGACGAAGACCTGCTGGTCGACCTGGCGACCGATGCGGGCGTCGACGGTGAGGAAATCCGGTCGGCGCTCGCGGACGACACCCTCCGGTCGGAGGTCCGCGAGAAGTTCACGGCTGCCCAGCGACAGGGCATCACCGGCGTTCCGACGTTCGCCTACGACGGCCACGCCGCCCGCGGCGCAGTCCCCCCAGAACAGCTAGAACGGCTAGTCGAAGGTTCCTGAGCGGCGCAAGCGACGCGGCCCCGCTGAGGCAGCCACCCTTATGCGACGCGGTTCCGAAGCGACTCGCCGCGGTCGATCCGGTCGAGATTCTCCCGAACGAGGGCCGCGATGTCCTCGTGATACTGGTTCGTGAACGCGGCGACGTGTGGCGTCACGATGACCGACTCGTGGTCCCAGAGCGGATGGGCTTCCGGTAGCGGTTCCTCCCAGTGAGCGTCGAGGGCCGCCCCCGCAATCGCGTCGTCATCCAGTGCAGCCAGCAGCGCGTCTTCGACGACGACGGGTCCGCGAGCGACGTTGACGAGGTAGCTGTCATCCCGCATTTCGTCGAGGAGCGCGGCGTCGACCATGCCTTCGGTCTCCTCGGTAAGCGGACAGCACAGCACGACGAAACGCGCGTCGGCGACGGCGGCGTCCAGTTCATCGGGCGTGTAGACACGCTCAACGTTCTCGGCAGGGTCGCCGGAGCGGCGGACGCCGACGACTTCCAGCCCCAGCGCAGCAGCCCGGTCGGCGACACCCTGACCGATGGTGCCCAGGCCGACCACGCACACCTGCTCGCCGGTCAGCGTGAACGGTTCGTTGTAGGGCTCTTGCGTCCAGTCGCCGTCGCGCTGTCGGTCCCGATAGACGTGGAGGCGGCGCGCGAACGCCGTCAGGTAGCCGACGACGGTTTCGGGGACGGTGTCGCCGTGGATACCGGTGCTGTTCGTCAGCGCCGTCCCGGCGGCCTCGTAGGCGGCCACGTCGAACTCGTCGTAGCCCGCGCGGATGCCGTGAACCCAGGCGGCGTCCAGAAACGCGTCCCGCGGGGAGAACGTGACGACGCAGTCACTGGCATCGAAGGTCTCGTCGTCGCCGACCGCTTCGACGGGCACGCCGAACCCCTGTAGCGCGGCGACCATCGCTTCCAGCGGACAGGCTTGTGCGACCGAGTCGTGGACAGCGATTCTGTCGATATCCATACGCATCGCTGGCGTAGCGGTCGTATATCTGTTTCCCGGAACGTCACGAGGTATCGCTGATTAGTCCCGGCGACTGGCGAGTGCGTCGACGCGCATCTCGATGTATCGGCGGGACCACCGCTTCGAGAACCGACGCAGGGCTCCAAAGAGCCCGTCCGTGTCCGCGGCGTCGGCAGGAACGTCTTCATCGTAACTCGACCGGCCGCCCGACTCCATTGGTCCCTCAGGGAAACTCATAACGGTACATGTTACCACGGGCTATGAAATAAATATTAGGGATATTAGGCCACCGGAGACATCGTGCGTTTGTGGGTGTTTCAGCAAAGAAATACAATTATTTGTAACATCGATACAGACAACAAGGGATTTAAGCGATAGTTCACAATTCTGGGTTCACGCGTCAATGACCACGTCGTCACCGTCCAGTCGACTCCAGAAGGGGTTTCTCAAGTACCAGCACGTCTTCGTCTTCCTAGCACCGTTACTGTTCGTCGTCGGTGTGTACACGGCCGCACCGACGCCGGCGGACGCGGGAAGCGGCTACTGGTTCGAGTACTGGTGGCTCTGTATCGCCTTCGTCATCGGGGCAACCATCGTCAACACGGTCGGGATCAGCGGGTCAGCGCTGTTCGTCCCGTTTCTCATTTTCATCTTCCCGCTCATCGCCGGGAAGACGCTGACCCCGGAAACACTGGTGAAAGTCGGCCTCATCAGCGAGTCGTTCGGCCTCTCCAGTTCGGCACTCGCGTTCATCCAGTACGGACTCGTCGACCGGCGGCTCGCACTGAGTCTCGTCCTCGGGAGCGTGCCCTTCGTCATCGCCGGCGCACTGCTCTCGTTTGTCATCCCGGAGCCGCTGTTTCACGCGCTCCTCGGCATCGCACTGCTGGCGGCGTCATACCTGCTGTTCAAGGCCGACCTCGGCCACGAGGAGCCGGGTGAGGCAGGCGACAGCGACCCGGAGGTGTCGGCCGATGGGGGCGACGCAACACTTCCCGACGACGACAACAAGCTCGGCCCGGCCGGCGTCGAAACGGCCGACAACGGAACGGTTACGCGCGTCGACCGCGACGGCAACGACTACGGCTACACGCGCGGGGGCTATCTCGAGCGCTTTGCGAACTACAGCATCGGCGGTGTCTTCCAGGGTCTGGCCGGGTTCGGTGTCGGCGAACTGGGCATCATCTCGATGCTTCGGACGGAGGTCCCAGTCAGGGTTGCCATCGGCACAAACCACATCGTCGTGGCACTGACGGCTGTCCTCGCCTCGCTGGTCCACGTCTTCGGCGGCGGCCTCGTTCCGGGCGCACACTCCATCAACCTCGCGTCGACGCCGTGGAACATGGTCGTCTGGACCGTGCCCGCGACCGTCACCGGCGGCCAGATTGCGCCGTACGTCTCGACCGCGCTAGACACCGGGACCATCAAGAAGTTCGTCGGCGGGCTGTTCGCAGTCATCGCCGGCGCGCTGTTCCTGATGGCGACGGGTGGGCTGTAACGATGTACGACACGATTCTCCTCCCGACCGACGGCAGCGACGGCATCGGTGCGGCCGCGAGACACGCCGGAACGATTGCGGACAGGTTCGACGCGACGGTTCACGTGCTCTCGGTCGTCGACACACGGAACCGGTTCGAGAGCCCGTCGAGCGGCCTGTCGGCCGATGCGTGGATCGAGGCAGAGCGCGAGCGTGTCGAAGCGGCCATCGAAGCGACTGTCGCCGAGTTACCCGACGGCGTTGCGGTCGAGACCACGCGGCGAGAGGGCGTCCCGAAGACGGAAATCGTCGACGCCGTCACGGATATTCCGGCGGACCTCGTCGTGATGGGGACCCACGGCCGGACCGGGCTGGATCACTACCTCATCGGGAGCGTCGCGGAGACGGTTGTCCGCGAATCACCAGTGCCGACGCTGACCGTCCAGCTGTCGGACGAGTAAAACGGCGTGTGACCGCATCAGCCGTCGACGGGGTCTGTCCGGGACAGATCTGTTGCTTGGTGGTAGGCGGACAGCACGAGCGCGTGGAACGCGACGAGGACGCCCACACCGGCCACAATGGTGGCGACCTGGGGCGGCGTCGAGAGCAGCCCCAGCGAGACGATGAGCGTCGTCGCACAGGCCGGTGCGTGTACCGTATCGGTGGCGATCATCCCCCAGCTCGTCACGATAATCGAGAGCGTCGCGCTCGCGACCAGGCGGAGCCCGGCCATCGAGAACGCGGTCGGGTCCGCGACCAGCGAGACACCGCTTGCGAGCAGGCTGTACGCGACCAGTCCCGCGATAGCGCCGATAAGATGGCTCACGACGACGCTGACCAGCCCCGTCCGGTCGCGGTCTCGCTGGAACGCGAGGATGAACGCTGAGGGACCGAGACTCGGGAAGATAAACGGCTGGCCGGTCGCCCACGCGAGCACGCCGAGGACGACAAACAGCACGCCGGCGTACAGGCTCGTCCCGACCCGGTGTCGTCGCATTGCTCCCGGTAGGAAACTGGATGGATAAGACAGTCACGATACAGCAGAGCGACACTGTGGTCCCGGGGAGCGACGGAGTCGGGACGCCGTTCAGACCGTCGAGGTCGGCGTGTCGGCCTCGTTCGGGGCCGAAGGCGGTACGCCGTCGCTCTCGCGGAGTTGCTCGAACGCGACCGCGATAACTGCAGTGCTGTACAGCGACACCAGCGTCTGGAGGACGACGGTCGGCAACTGCGCGGCCGACTGCGAGAGCGCCAGCATGCCGACGAGTCCGACGATGCCACCGAGGAACCCGGCGGCAACGACGACGATGAGCAACAAGCCAAACAGCGTCAGCCGGTCGCCCTCAGTGAGTCGGTAGCTCTGCTTGAGTGCGGCGACGAAGTTCCGGTCGTCGACGATAATGTACGGCGTCATGAAGATGAACGCGACGTACGCGAAGATGCCGGGGATGAGTAGCAAGATCGACCCGATGAGCACGAGCAGGCCGTAGACGATCCCGCCGACGAACACGTTCACCATCGCCAGCGGGACGTTTCGGGTGAACGCGCCGCCGGGGAAACTGTCGCGCGCTCCGGCGACGAACGTCCGGAAGCTGACGATAGTGAGATACAGCGAGACCACGGTGCCGACGGCGATACCGGCACCCGCAACGGAGAGCGAGATGTCGAGGGTCAGCGGCAGGGCTGCGGTGGCATCACCGAAACCCAGCCTGGTGAGGGTTATCGCCGTGATCGTGTTAAACAGTGCTTGCAAGCCGATCATCAGGGCGAGAAACGCCGCGAGTAGTATCGCGCCGGTACGACTGAACAGTCGGTACCCCGCCGCTTCGAGGGCGGAGCCGATTTGGAGGGCCATCAGCGACCCTTCGACGAGGGGGGTCAAAAACGTTGTCTCGGGCTGATAATTCAACCCGCTCATGCGGCCCTATTCCGGCTGATCCTCGACGAATTCGATCAACTCCTCGGCGGGTACGAACCCGTCGGCACGGCGGTCACGCACCTGCCCGTCGCTAAACAGCAGGAACGTCGGGACGCTCCGGACATCGAACGCTTCGACGGCGTCGAGGTCGGTCTTCGGATTGAACACGACTACCGCGGCGTCGGTGGCTTTCGCGGCGATATCGAGTATCGGCTCCATCGACTTGCAGATCGTACAGCCGGTCGTCCGGACCATCACCAGCACGCGGTCGGCCGTCGCCAGCACGTCGTCGAGTTCCGCTCGCGTCTCGACCGTCCGAACGCGGTTTTCGGTCGTGGTGTCCATACAGGCGGTACGCGCTACGGGGCGAAGAACCCCGCGACGGGCGCTGTTGTTTGCCACGGCTGCGGTGCAGGCCACTCACTCCTCGATTTCCCGCACGACCGAGGCGGGGTTCCCCTGGACGACGACGCCTGCCGGCACGTCGTCGGTGACGACCGCACCGGACCCGACGACAGCGTTGTCGCCGACGGTGACGCCGGGGTTGATGACCACCTGCCCGCCGACCCAGACGTTGTCGCCGACGGTCACCGGCTCCCCGTACTCGACGCCGCTGCGTCGTTCCGCCGGGTCCAGCGGGTGGGTCGCAGTGTAGATGTGGACGCCCGGCCCGAGCAGGCAGTCGTCGCCGATGTCGACCCGACACACGTCCAGCACGACACAATCGAAGTTCGCGTAAAAGCCGTCGCCGACGTGGATGTTGTCGCCGTAGTCACACCGGAAGGGCGGTTCGACGTGGCAGTCCGCGCCGACCGAGCCGAACAGGTCCTCGATGAGCGCCCGTCTGGTGTCGGCCGCTGCTGGGTCGGTCTGATTGTACTCACGGGTGAGTTCGTTCGCCCGCTCGCGGGCGGCGACGAGTTCCGGGTCGCTCGCGTCGTAGCGCTCGCCAGCGAGCATCTTCTCCCGTTCAGACGCCATGGCGACCGGCCTCCGGGGTGTCGCTCGCGGCGTTGCGAGGTGTCATCATAGTGGTCTGTCGGAGCGCCCCGACAAGAGAGATGTGGGTCAGCAATCCCGAACCAGAAAGCCCCACCGCAAGCCAGTCGGACACTCCATGCTGGGTGGGACTGAAAGGGTTGGGGGCTTTCTGGCTGTTCGGAGTCTCCATAGCGTAACCAAACCAGTCCCATCCTGCGAGCCCGGAACGGATTTATAATCGCGCGTCGCCTATCGTGGTCCGTGAACCGCACGGCAGCGCTCGACGCGGTCGTCTTCGGGGTCGACATCCAGAGCGGCGACGTGCGCGGTGATGCGCCGTCGTACGCGCTGGTGGTCTTCGACGGGGAATCAGTCGAGCGAGACGTGGTCTCGCGGCGAAAGCTCCGCCGGCGCATCGAGGACGAGACGCCGGCCATCGTCGCGACGGACAATATGTACGAACTCGCCGAGGACAAGGACGCCCTGATTCACGTCCTCGGGTCGCTCCCCGACGAGACGAAACTGGTGCAGGTGACCGGCGATGAGCGGCCGGAACCGCTCTCTCGGGTCGCCAAGCGCCACGGCGTCCCCTACGGCAAGGACCCGATGGAGGAGGCCGAGGCCGCGGCCAGGTTGGCCGCCGCCAACGTCGGCCAGGAGGTATCCGCGTTTACGGACACGACAGAAGTGAAGGTCTCGCGGGGCCGCTCGACCGGAAAAGGCGGCTGGTCCGAGGACCGCTACACGCGGCGCATTCACGGCGCGGTCCGGAAGCGAGCGCGCGAGATCGAGTCCGAACTGGACGACGCCGGCCTGGAGTACGAGCGGGACGTGACCGAGAAGTACGGCGGCTTCTCCAACGCCGTGTTCCAGGTCTCGGCCCGACCACAGGACATTCCGGTGTCGAGGGCGCGGTCGGGCGACACGCGCGTCGAAATCGAGCGCCAGCGACGGGACGGCATCGAGTTCAAGCCGCTGGCGAAGCGCCGCGACCACGTCGTCGTCGGCGTCGACCCCGGAACGACGACGGCCGTCGCCATCGTCTCCCTGGACGGCACTGTCCTGGACGTGTATTCTTCCCGCACCGACGACGCCGCCGCGACGACGGAGTGGATCATCGAGCGCGGGCGGCCCGTCGTCGTCGCTGCCGACGTGACGCCGATGCCGGAAACTGTCGAGAAGCTCCGGCGCTCCTTTAGCGCGGCGGGCTGGGAACCCGACACGGACCTCCCGGTCGACGAGAAGAAACACCGGACCCGCGAGGAATCCTACGACAACGACCACGAGCGGGACGCGATGGCCGCCGCCCTCTATGCCTTCGACCACCACGCCGACCAGTTCGAGCGCGTCGCGGGCAAGGTGCCGCCACAGCACGACGTGGGGCAGGTCATCGACCGCGTCGTCGCCGGCGAGGAGAGCGTCGAGACGGTGCTACGTGACCTCGAAGACGACGACGGCGAAGACGAGGAGACGACGGCCCACGAACCGCGGGAACTCACCGACGATGAGAAAGAGATCAAGCGGCTGAACGCCCGCATCGAGCGGCTCGAATCACACGTCGACGACCTCAAAGAGACGATCAAGCGCAAGGACGACCAGCTTTCCGAGAAGGACAAACAGCTGGAGAAGGCCCGCAGCGAGGGCCGGCGCGAAGTCCGAAAGGACCGCGAGGTGACCCGACTCCAGCGGCGCAACGAGGCCCTCGAACGGAAGGTCGAAGAGGAACAGGAGAAGCGCGAGGGCCTGGCCGACAAGCTCGACCGGCTGAAGGCGCTGTGGAAGCTCGACCACTCGAACTTCGCCGACGTGTCGGAGAAGCAGGCGGGGCTGACCCCGGTCAAGGTGGTCGAGCAATTCACCAAAGACGCCATCGCCGACGCCGACGAGCGCTTTGGCCTCGTTGAGGACGACATCGTCATGTTCCGGGACGCCTCGGGCGCGGGCCGGTCGACCGCCCAGCAGCTGGCCGACATCGATCCCAAGATCGTCCTTCGGAACGGCAATCTCTCCGACGTGGCCGATCAGGTGCTGTTCGAGAACGACATCCCCGTCGCGCCGGCGGAGATGGTCACTGTCCAGGAAGTGGACGAATTGGCCGTCGCCCGCGAAGGCGAAATCGAGGCCGCAATCGAGGACTGGGAGGAGCGGGCCGCCGACCGCCGGAAGGAACAGAACGCCGAGATGGTCGACCAGATCATCAGCGAACACCGGGCAGACCGGCCGACGAGCGAGAACTGACCGGCGGGCGGGCCGCCGTCAGTGGTTCGCGTTCTCCCGAAAATAGAACCGTGAACGGGCGTCAGGGCATTTCGCCGCCGCCCATACCGCCACCGCCCATGCCGCCACCGCCACCCATACCGCCCATGCCACCGCCGCCGAGGCCGAACGCGCCCAGTAGCGTCGTGACGAGACCGTAGACGACCAATCCGAGGCCGCCGACGACGAGCGCGATACCGACGGCAACAATTGGAGCCTGCCACGCGACCAGACCGATGCCGGCGAGCAACACGACGATGCCGGCGATACCAACCGCGCCGAGTTTGTCGATCATATCCGTGTAGGCCAAGCGGGCGGACAAAAGCCCGTCGGTCAGTACTCGAACTCGGTGTCGACGTTCTGTGCCGCGGCGACCATCTCGGCGATGGTGTCCTGTCGGCGAAGCAGCCGCATCGTGTCGCCCTCAACGTCGAAGGTTCCGTCCATCGCCGCGGCGGAGATATCCAGATCGCCCTGCAGCATCGTGACCCAGTCGCTGTAGGGGCCGCGGAACGCGAAGTCGTACTCGGGGTCCGCGACCGTCCCGGCGGCGGTACAGATGCCGTCCTCGATGACGACGGCGACCTGTATCGGCTCGCCGGTGTAGGTGTCGTCGGCGCGGATCTCGAAGCAGAACGCGGCGGTGAAGCCGTCGGCGGTGTCAGCGAACGCGGCGCGCTCGTTGATCCGGTCGCGCCACGCGGCGGCCCAGTCGTCGGCCTCGGTCGGCAGCGTCACAGTCATTGGCAGGCGATATGCGAGGGGGGCTTTTCTGTGTTGTCCTCCGGCCCTACGCCCGGGCTCGGCCGACGACCACCACGGCGGCGAGCAACAGGCCGCCCCCGACCAGAAACCAAGGACCGACCCGCTCACCGAGCAGGGCCGCGCCGAGCGCGGTCCCGACCAGCGGCTGGGCGACGAACAGCACCGACACGGTGCCGGCATCGACGTACTCCAGGCCCTTGTACCAGAGGTACCACGCCGCCGCGGTGGCGAACACGCCGAGATACACGACTGCGGCGAGAACCGCGGGGTCCGTCGGCAGCGAACTGAGCGAGCGGCCAAGCAGCCACAGTTCGCCCGCCGACAGGACCGCGAGCATCGGCGTCGCCGTGACGGTCGCGTAGGTCGCGGTCTCCAGGGCCGAGAACCGTGCCACGAGCGGTTTGCCCCAGACGGTGTAGGCGGCCCACGCGACACCAGCGCCGAGCAGCGCGAGGACGCCCGCCGGATCGAGACTCCCGTTGAGGCCGTTGTCGACGACGACGAGCACCGTGCCAGCGATTGCGAGGCAGACACCGGTGGCCTTCGCACGAGTGAGTTGTTCGTCGATGACGACGGCGGCCAGCAGGAGCGCAGCGACCGGCGTTGCGACGGTAAGGAGCGACCCCTGGCTGGCGGTCGTCAGGTCGGTCCCGACGAACTGCGTGACGATAGTCGCGGTCACCAGCGCGCCGAGCCCGACGAACCTGCGCCAGTCGGTCCGGGTCGGCGAACGGGTCGCGGCGGTAGATTTGACGACGGCGACCAGCACCGCCGCGCCGAGGACGACGCGGAGAAACCCCAGCGTGACGGGCGGAATCGCCCCGAAGCCCCACTTGCTAACGACGTACATCCCGCCCCAGAGGACCGCGGCCAGGAGCGGCGCGAGCACGCCGAACAGTCGGTCCAGCCGACTCATCGTGTTCGGTCAGTCGCGACTGCGCGACAGGAGAGAGATAGGTTCGTATCCATAGATCGTGTGTCGTTGGTTCGAAACTGAACCGGCGGTGGTATCAGCGGCGCGATTCGCCGCCGAGGTACAGCCGGGAGACCTCGGGGTCGTCCAGCAGCGAGTCGGCCTCGCCCTCGAACTTGACCGTCCCCTGGTCGAGGACGAACCCGCGGTCGGAGATGCCCAGCCCCTCGCGGGCGTTCTGCTCGACCATCAGAATCGACGTGCCGAGTTCGTTGACCGTCTCCACGTCGTCGAACACCTCCTTGGCGGTGTTCGGAGCCAGCCCGGCGCTTGGCTCGTCGATGAGTAACACGTCGGGCTCCATCACGAGCGCGCGGGCAAAGGCCAGCACCTGCCGCTGGCCGCCCGACAGTGTCTTCGCGTTGGCGGTGCGCTTGTCGTCGAGGATGGGGAACCGGTCGTACAGTTCGCCGACGACCTCGTCGAGGCCGCTGTCGCGGGCGACCCCGCCCATCCGGAGGTTCTCGTCGATGGTCAGCGACCCGAAGACGTTCTCGGTCTGTGGGACGTAGCCGACGCCGATCCGGACGATGTCCTCGGGAGCCATCCCACCGATTTCGCGGTCACCGAGACGGACCGAACCGGTCCAGGGCTCCAGCATGCCGAACACCGTCTTGAGGACGGTGGACTTGCCGGCCCCGTTCGGGCCGACGAGGCAGGCGATTTCGCCCTCACCCAGCGTCAGCGAGAGATCGTCAAGCACCTGCACCTCGCCGTAGCCGCTGTCGACACCGTCGACGGTGAGTATCGGGTCGGTCATTCCGACGGCCCTCCCAGGTAGGCGTCGATGACGCGCTCGTCGCTCCGGACCGCCTCGGGCGGCCCCTCGACGAGGACACTCCCCTGGTTGAGGACGATAATCGGATCGGCCAGCCGCATGATGAAGTTCATGTCGTGTTCGATGATGAGGAAGGTGATCCCCTCCTCGTTGAGTTCCTCGATGAACCCCGCTAGCTTGTCGGCCAGCACGGGGTTGACGCCGGCAACGGGCTCGTCCAGCAGGAGCAGGTCGGGTTCGGCCATCATCCCGCGGGCCAGTTCGACCAGTTTCATCTGTCCGCCCGAGAGGTCCGTCGCGGGCTGGGTCGCCAGGTCGCCGATCTCGAACCGTTCGAGCATCTGCTGGGCCTGTTCGAGCGAGCGCCGTTCCTCCCGCTCGACGGTCTCGGGCGAGGTGAACAGCGGGATTATCGATTCCCCAGTCTGGTCGTGTGGTCCCACAAGCAGCGCCTCCCGGACGGTCATTCCCTCCGGTTTGCGCGGCGTCTGGAACGTCCGGATCATCCCCTGATCGGCGATTTCGTGGGGGTCCTGGCCGGTCACGTCGACGCCGTTGACCGCGACGGAGCCAGCGTCAGGCTCGTAGAAGCCCGACACGAGGTTGAACAGCGTCGATTTGCCGGCTCCGTTTGGGCCGATGAGGCCCGTGATGGTGCCGCGTTCGACCTCGATGGACGCGTCGTCCGTCGCCACGAGGCCGCCGAATCGCTTCTCCAGGCCCCGTGCGCGAAGCACCGGGTCGTCCTTCCCGAGAACGGGTCCGTCGGAGACGAGCGACTGCTCACTCATCGCGACCACCGCCCAGCGAGTCGGGCCAGATGAGTTCGCGCTCCGGCGGGAGGATCCCCTCCGGGCGGAGCCTGACGATGAAGATGATGAGCAGACCGACCAGCATGAGCCGGAGCGGTGCCGCGCCGATGGGCAGCGCGCCCGTGTCGGTCAGGAAGCGCGTCCCCTGCTGGATGGCGACGATGGTGAACCCGCCCAGCATCGCGCCGCGGTCGCTGCCGGTGCCCCCGAGGATGACGGCGACCCAGACGTAGAACGTCGTGATCGGCTGGAGGTCCGAGGGACTGACGAACAACACGAGGTGGGAGTAGAACACGCCCGCGAGCGCCATGATGAGGCTCCCGATGACGAACGCCTGCATCTTGAACGCGAAGGTGTTCTTGCCCAGCGTCTCCGCGAGGTCCTCGTCGGTCCGGATCGTCCGCAGGACGCGGCCCCACGGCGACTGGTGGATCCGACGGAGGAACAGGTAGACGGCCGCGACGATCACCGAGACCAGCACGACGTTCAGCGCGCTGGTGACGACCGACTGGCTCATGTAGAACAGCGAGGTCCCCCCCACGTTGAACACGTACGGGTAGGTCAGGTCGCCGAGTACGGGCCAGTCGGAGAAAAACAGCGGAATCCCGGTCAGGCCGGCGCTGCCCGCCGTCCACTGTGATTCGTTGAGGATGAAGATACGCACGACCTCCGCGAGCCCCAGCGACGCGATGGCGAGGTAGTCATCCCGGAGCTTCAGCGTCGGGTAGCCGATAATCACCGCGAGCACCGCGGCGAGACCGAGACCGCCAAACAGCGCGATAACGGGACTGACGCCGCCGGAGATCGGCGAGCCGGACGCCGTCAGCAGCGCGGTCCCGTACGCGCCGAGGCCGAAGAAGGCCGCGACGCTGAAGTTGATCATGCCGCCGTACCCCCACTGGACGTTCAGCCCCATCGAGAGGAGCATGTACATCGCCGACAGCCCGACCAGATACAGCAGGTACGCCGGGGCGAGGAAGCCGGTGATAACCGCGAGGAGCAGGAACGCGGCAAGCGCGGCGAGCAGTCCCGCAACGCCCTTCTCGCGGGGCGAGTACGCACCGACATCGAGCGCGCTCATGTCATATCACCCGCGATGCCGCGGGGCCTGACAAGCAGGACCGCGACCATGATGACGAACGCGACGGCCGGTGCGTAGGCGTTGCTGATCGGGAGTCCGATGTCGCCAAGCAGCGGCGTCAGTTCGTGGAGCATCCCGATGAGCAGCCCACCGAGCATCGCTCCGTACACCGAGCCGATACCGCCGAGGATGACCGCGGCGAACACGACCAGCAGGATGTTGAAGCCGATACGCGGGTCGAGTTGGCTGTACAGCGCGAGGAAAACGCCACCAGCGGCGGCCAGCGCGCTGCCGACGACCCACATGACGAGAATGACGCGGTCGGTTCGGATACCGCTCACGCGTGCGAGGTCGGGGTTGTCGGCCGTCGCACGCATCTTCCGGCCCAGCGTCGTCCGCTGAAGCAGGAGGTGCAACGCAACCACGAGCACCGCCGCGCTGACGATAATTGCGACATCACGCTGTGTCACTGCGACATCGAGGGTGTCCAGCAGCAGCGGAATCGGGCCGCTACGGGTGATATCGTACTGCAGGAAATCCGTTCCGAAGGACGCCTGTAGTACCGCGCGGTAGACGAACGCCACGCCGATGCTCGTGATGAGCAGCCCGATCGAGTCCGTATCGAGTGGCTTGTACACGAGGATGTGAGTCAGGACGGCGACGACGGCTGCAAGCGCCATCCCGACGGCCAGCGACAGGAAGAACCCGATCGGGAGACCGAGAACGGTGCCGCCGAGGCCGCCCAGAACACCGAACGCGACGAAGGCCCCGTAGGCACCCAGCGTCATCGTATCGCCGTGTGCGAAGTTCGCGAAGTCGGCGATGCTGTAGACCAGCGAGAGCCCGATACTCCCGAGGATGATGATACTACTGAAGACGAGCCCGTTTGCCAGGTACTGTAATATCTGCGCCATTGGTGAAAATGGAAAGGTCGCGGCCGCCTTAGCCCTCGATGAAGCCGCCGGATTCGTAGGCGTGGTCCACGACTTCGAACACCTGCAGCAACCCGACCGGGTCACCGTTCTCGTCGAGGTCTATTGGGCCGCTGACGCCGGTGTAGTCCACATCAGACGGCGAGCCGCCGTTCGCCAGAATCTCGTGTGCGTCCTCGTAGCTGGTCGCTTCCTCGCCTTCGGGCCGGGTCACGTCCCGAACAACCTCCATGAGCGCCGAGCCGGTGAACTCGTCGGCGGCTTCGATGGCGAGTGCGCTGACGACCACCGCATCGTAGGCGTAGGCCGACCACGACGTGGGTTCCTCGCCGAAGCGGTCCTCGAACTCCGAGACGAACGCCTGGTAGTTCTCGGCGTCCTGGGGAACGCTCGGCACCACAGCCTTCATTCCGTCGAGACTTCCCTGGGGAGCCGATTCGAGGACTTTCGGTCCTTTGACGCTGTCGCCACCGTACCAGGCGGCCTGGTCGGTGACGCCCAGGTCGAACGCCTCCTGGGACATCGTGGCGAACTCCGGCTGGTAGGTGATGAACACCCACGCGTCAGCGTCGGTGTCAGACATCGAGGAGATGGTGCTGCTGTAGGAGGATTGGCCCTGGTCGTGGGGTTGGTTGTAGACGATGTCCCCGTCGAACGCCTCGACGAAGGCCTCGCCGACGGACTGGCCGTAGTCGTTGTTGATCCAGGCCAGCGCGGCGGAGCCGTTGCCGTCATCTTCGAGAAGCGTCGCAATCGCTTCCGCCTGCGCCTTGCCGGCCGGCGGCATCCGGAGCAGGTCCGGGTAGTTCGTCAGGTTCGGGCTGGTGCTGTTCTGGCTGATCTGGACGACATCGGTGTTCTGGACGACGCTCTCGTGTATGGCCGTACTGACACCGCTCCCGACGGTCCCGATGAGCAGCGGGACCTCCTCCTGGTTGACGAGTGTCTGAGCCGCACTGACCCCGCCCTGACTCGTACTCTGGTCGTCCTGCTGTGAGATCGCCAGTTCGCCGCCGCCGACGCCGACGGCGTTGACATCGTCAAGCGCGATCTCCTTGCCGCGCTGGTTCCGCTGGCCGAACGCGGACAGCGAACCGGAGAGGCTGTCTACCATCCCGATGGTGTAGGTTTCGGAGCCGGAGTCCGTCGAGGTATCCGTCGATTCGCCGTCACCGCCGTCGCCGCCGCTGTCTTCGGGAGCCCCCCCGGAACAGCCGGCGAGGCCGACGAGTCCGGCGCTGGCCGCAGCCTTGATTATGCTCCGCCTGTCGATCGATCGCGTGTCATTGTCGTTCATGATATACTGATAGCTTGTTTCGGAACGCCCTGTATAGTCGTGTCCCCGTCCATGGTAGGCCCCATGTTCTGCCGCCTGTACGGCAAGCCCTGAATTAATACTTTTGAAAGGTATTTCATCCCCGGCGTATCGTATGGAACAAACAAAAATTGCCACGAGAGGAGTTCATTCAGTCGGAGAGCCGACCCGCTATCTCGACTCTGAACTCGATGCTGGCAGACATATCTAGTTATTGTCCAATCAGAACGACAGCAGAAGGACACAGCACGGCCGAGCAGAGTGTGTGATCGGGCCGGCGATGAAACGCGCAGCGGTTTCACTGCCGCTTGTTTTCACCTAGATTGGTCTGATTTTTTTGGTAGGGGGTCTATTTAGGCTAATATAGTGGCGTAGATTCGGTAATGATCCCGCCGATAGCGAACAACTTCGTCGCCGGGGAGACAGCGCCGGGGGCACTCGACCACGTCGCCGCGCTCAACGACGACGATGTCAAGGGAATCTTGAATCTGTTAGGCGAACACTACGACGAGCGCCAGCCAGCTGACGAGGACGCCGACGCATACATCGAACTGATCAAGGAAATCGACAGAAGCGGCCTCGACTGCTGTATCTCAGTCAAACCCTCCCAGATCGGCCTCGATGTCGGCGACGACGTGTTCGTCGAGAACCTCGAACAGATCGTCGCGGCGGGCGACGACCACGGCGTCTTCGTCTGGGTCGACATGGAGGATTACACCACGACCGACGTGACCCTCGACGCGTACGAGCGACTCGTCACGGCCCACGAGGGCGGCGTCGGCGTCTGCACGCAGGCGAACCTCAAGCGCACCCCGGATGACCTCGAACGGCTCGCCCCCCTGCCCGGCAAGGTTCGGCTGGTCAAGGGAGCTTACTCCGAGCCCAAGCGTGTCTCCTACAAGAAGAAAGAGCGCGTCAACGAAGCCTACCGGGACTGCCTCGAACTGATGTTCGAGACGTTCGAGGGCGGTGTCGCCGTCGGCAGCCACGACCCGGCGATGATCGACTACGCCAAGGACCTCCACGACGAGTACGGCACCGACTACGAGGTCCAGATGCTGATGGGCGTCCGCGACGACGCCCAGCGCGACCTCGCGGCGGAGGGCGTTCCGATGTGGCAGTACATTCCCTACGGCGACAAATGGTTCTCCTACTTCTACCGGCGTGTCCGCGAGCGCAAGGAGAACGCGCTGTTTGCCGTTCGGGCCGTCCTGAACTGAACAGTTACGACGTGTCCGGGTCGAGCAGTTTCGCCTCGGCCTTCCGGAGGTGTTCGAGCAACGTCGTTTTCGAGACACCGAGTTTCGACGCGAGTTCGCGTGTCGAGATGCCACGGGGCCACGCGTAGTAGTCTTCCTGTCTGGCGAGTTCGAACGCCTCTCGCTGGCTGTCCGAGAGCCGGTCCATCCGCCGAAGCTGCCCCGGGTTGCCGCCGCCGGCGGACGTGATTCGAGTTACCTCGATGTCGGCCGACTGTTCCTCGCGGATCTCTTCGAGGAGCGACTCGGCCTCGTCGCGGGACTCCGGGAAAAACACCGGCCAGTGTTCGCGGCCGTGCCGGACGCGGACCGGGTCGTTGTGGATGAACCCCCGCGAGAGGAGGCTGTCGCTGATGGTGTTGTCCGGGTCGTACTCGACGAACAGCTCACGGGTCGTGTTCCCCGGAGAAGTCCCCGTCCCGGTCGCGCCGTGGCGCTCGCGCAGTTCCAGCACTGACTCCGTTAGCGACGAGTCGCGGGTCGCCTGGATGAGGTCTTCAACGTCGCTAATACTGTCGGCGTACGCCGTGAACAGGCCCTTTACGCTGCCGTTCTGTGTGTTGTACACGCCGTGAGCCAACAGCCCAGCCGCCGTCTTGTCGGTGACTTCGAGCGTCCAACAGTCCGGATGCCAGATGCTCAGGGTGAGTTGGAGTCCGCCGTCCGCTGATTGTACCTCGCTCATAGTGGGCGCCCTCCGTATGAGGGATTCCTAAGAGAAATCACGCTATGGACGCCAATAAAGGTGCGGTTAATAAGGGGAACACCGACCATGGGCGGTAATGCCGGGTTTTCGATGAGTCGTAAGCCGATGACTAACAGGGGGTGACCCCTGACCATGGACGGTGGTAGATATTGGTGGGACTAGTGAGAAATCACAGCTATGAGTGCAGACGACTCACGACGACACTACATCGACGGTGACTGGACGACAGGCACCGGCGACGAAACGTTCACGAGCCAGAACCCGGCCACCGGCGAGGCGCTCGCCTCGTTCCACCGCGGAACCGAAGACGACGTAGACCGCGCGCTGGCCGCGGCGGAGGACGCCTACGACGAGTGGCGCTCGCTCTCACACATCGACCGCGCGGAGTACCTCTGGGACATCTACCACGAACTCCGCGACCGCCACGAGGAACTCGGCGAAATCGTCACCATGGAGTGTGGCAAGGAGATCAGCGAAGGGCTGGCCGACGTAACCGAGTCCTGGCATATGGTGGAGTGGGCCGCCGGTAACGCCCGCCACCCCCACGGCGACGTGGTCCCCTCCGAAATCGCCAGCAAGGACGCCTACATGCGCCGCAAGTCGAAAGGTGTCGTCGGCTGTATCACGCCGTGGAACTTCCCGGTCGCCATCCCGTTCTGGCACCTCGCGGTGACGCTGGTCGAGGGCAACACCGTCGTCTGGAAGCCCGCCGAGCAGACCCCGTGGTGTGCCCACATCATCGCCGAGATGTTCGAGGATTCGGGCATCCCGGACGGCGTATTCAACCTCGTCCAGGGCTACGGCGACGCCGGCAACGCCATCGTCGAGGACGACCGCGTCGAGACGGTTCTGTTCACGGGCAGCGCCGAAGTCGGCCACCAGATCGCCTCGAAGGTCGGCGGCCAGCCCGGCAAGATCGCCGCCTGCGAGATGGGCGGGAAGAACGCCGTCGTCATCACCGAAGAAGCGGACCTCGACATCGCCGTCCACTCGGCCGTGATGTCCAGCTTCAAGACGACCGGCCAGCGCTGTGTCTCCTCGGAGCGACTCATCGTCCACGAAGACCTGTACGACGAGTTCAAAGAGCGGTTCGTCGACGTGGCCCAAGACATCGCCGTCGGCGACCCGCTGGAGGAAGACACCTTCATGGGGCCGCTCATCGAGGACGGGCAGGTCGAGAAGTTCAAACGCTACAACGACCTCGCCCGCGAGGAGGGCGCGAACGTGCTCGTCGACCGCGCCGACCTCGGTGCCGAGGAGATCCCCGACGGCCACGAGGAGGGCCACTGGGTCGGCCCGTTCGTCTACGAGATCGACTACGACGAGGACCTGCGCTGTATCAACGAAGAGGTGTTCGGTCCCCACGTCGCGCTGCTGGAATACTCGGGCGACTTCGACCGCGCGCTGGAGATGCACAACAGCGTCGACTACGGCCTCGCCGGGGCCATCATCTCCGAGGACTACCGCCAGATCAACCAGTTCCGCGACGAAGCGGAAATCGGACTCGCCTACGGGAACCTCCCGTGTATCGGCGCGGAAGTCCACCTGCCATTCGGCGGCGTCAAGAAGTCCGGCAACGGCCTCCCGAGCGGCCGCGAGGTCATCGAGGCCGTCACCGAACGCACCGCCTGGACGCTGAACAACTCCAAGGACATCGAGATGGCCCAGGGCCTGTCGGCCGACATCATCACCGATGAGTAAGGTCCAGTCACAGCCGGTCGGCTCAGTCTGTCCGCGCTGTCGCGGCGAGACGACGACGGCGAACGGCATCGAGACCTGCACCGACTGTTCGTGGGTCGGCTGTCTCGGCGCTGACTGAGCGACGATTCACGAGGGGCAGTTTTGCATCCTGGCCCTACTGTCTGTCCCACCTACTTTGCCGCTGGTCGCAGTATTGGTTCTGTTACGACAGGGCTGTGCTCTGCTGTCGTGGTATTATGTCGGTGCAGTCGGCGGTTTGCCGGCTCAGGACGGAGTGCGAAATCGACTCCCGTAATCGTTAGTCCTCACCCTAACGTTCATACTGTTAGGGACAAAACTAACAGTTATCGATAGGCAGCGATGTCGAGGTGCTGGAAGACGAAATTCAGGCCTACGACGACGGCACTGTCGCTCGGATACGCATCCTCGACGTGCCCCAATCTGACCAGTACCCGGAGGGCGTCAAGTACGCGTTCCACTACGGCGAGGCTGGCGCTGACGACCCCATCATCCGCTTCGACAACCACCACGGCCCGCACGAACTGCATATCGCAGGGCAGGTGTTCGAAATCGGATTCGAGGGCCTGCAACCACTGTATCGGACCTGGCGAGCCGCACTCCCGCCCGAGAAACGCATCGAATGGTAACTCACACGTATCCCAACCCATGACTCGAACGCTTCACATCACCATCGGCACGCGACCAGACCGTAGCGACCTCGCGGACACGCTCGGGGCTATCGACGCTGACGAAGCCGTTGAGCCCAATCCGTCCCGACTGTGCATCGAGAGTCTGGCAACGTTTGGCCGCATCTTCCGGCCGACGAACCTCGAACTGCTCGAAGCCATTGTCGAACACGAGCCCGAAAGCATCCGCGAACTCGCTCGTCTCGTCGAGAGACACCCCCCGGAAGTCACCGAGAACGTCCATGAACTCGCCGACTACGGGCTCATCGAACTGGAAGACGAAGGGCGTGCGAAGCGACCGACAGTCTGGTATGACGAGTTCGAGTTCTCCGGTGATGTTCCGCTCCGTGGGCTGGATCCTGACAGCGACACGCCAGTTGCCCCGTAGTGCCGCTGTCGTGACAGCGCGGGATCGCCCCGGCCCACAGCCCTTTGCCGGCGGTCCGGACCCCCGTACGCGGTCCAATTTTTCCAAACCTTAAACCTCTCCCCGTCGAAGTATCGTCTATGAGCGACAACGACAGCAGAAAGAACCTGCGGATGCCGGAAGAGGACGAGGTGTTCGCCATCGTCATGGACATGCTTGGCGCGAACCGCGTCAAGGTACGCTGTATGGACGGTGTCGAACGCACAGCCCGGATTCCGGGCAAGATGCAAAAACGGATCTGGATACGGGAAGACGATGTCGTGCTGGTCGAACCCTGGGACTGGCAAGACGAGAAGGCCGATATCACGTGGCGCTACGAGAAACAGGACGCCGACCAGCTCCGCGAGGAGGGACACATCCAGGAGTAGTCTGATATGTATCTGGCCGCGGGCTCGACGGGGGTGCAAGCGTGACCGAGGGGCAGTTCGGCCTGCTCGACACGGACGATGTCGACTCGCCGGGCGACGAGTGGGAGGAGGTCGACGTGTCCGACACGGAAGCCGACCGTATCGCCCGCAAGCGGGACCGCGAGTTCAGCGAGTTCCGCGAGCGCATCAAGGACGCCGACCAGTTCAAGGTCGAGGCTAGCGTCTTCGACGACGCCACCTACGGCGCGCTGTACAAACTCGTTCAGGACGGCCACATCGACGCCTTCGGCGGCCCGATTTCGACTGGGAAAGAGGCCAACGTCTACACGGCACTCTCCGGTGACAAGGAGGTCGCCGTCAAGGTGTACCGCATCAACGCCTCCGATTTCAAGGACATGCGGGGCTACCTCGACGGCGACCCCCGCTTCGAGGGCATCGGCTCGGACAAGAAGAAGGTCGTCACCGCGTGGGTGCGCAAGGAATCGTCGAACCTCAAGCGCGCCCGCCGGGCCGGCGTCCGGACGCCCGAACCCATCGCCGTCGAGCGCAACGTCCTCGTGATGGAGTACCTCGGGACCGAGGACGGCCGCAGTAAGCGCCTCTCCGAGGTCCACATCGAGAACCCCGAAACCGCCTACGAGGTCGTCAAGGAGTACACCCGCCGGCTGTACGACGCCGGCCTCGTCCACGGCGACCTCTCGGAGTACAACATCGTCTTCCACGAGGGGCAGTTATATATTATCGACCTCGGGCAGGCGGTGACCATCCACCACCCCAACGCCGACGACTTCCTGGAACGGGACTGTCGCAACGTCGCGAACTTCTTCGCCAGACAGGGCGTCGACGCGACGCCCGATGAGCTACTCTCGTACGTCCGGGAGTACGCGACACCGAAGGACAAGGACGACACAGCGCCGGGCAGCGACGACGACGCCGTGCCACAGGGGACGCCGGCAGACCGCCGCGACGACGAGTGAGTATCGGGCAGTACTACTCATGCCCCCACTCTGAGGCGAGCGAACCGCACTACTGCGCTCTTGTTACCCGGTTCATCACAACGCAGCTAACTGTGAAAACCGCAGTACGTAACCTATTAGCTGTCCTATGCTTTGGTATGAGTTATCATTCACAGTGGCCCTCGTACCGTGTGAACTGCCGCTGGCCGCCCACGGATCGGTACGGCTGATGGATACCACACCATCGAACAGCGGTTCGGACCAGCAATCAACGCACGGCGACGATTCGGTGTCTGAGCGCCTCATCGAAGGGCTGTCGTCGCACGCGGTGTTCATGCTCGACACTGACGGCACCATCACGACCTGGCCCGACCCGGCCAACGTGCTGTATGGCTACGACCGGGACGCGACGGTCGGCCACCACGTCGACATGCTGTTTGCCGACCCCGACGAGATGGAGACGACCGTCGAGTCGCTGCTGGCGGAAGCAAAAGACAGTCCCGTCGAGACCCAACACTGGCACCGGCAGGCCGACGGCTCGGTGTTCTGGGCCACCCTCTCGCTCTCGCCGCTCGGTGATGGAGAACTGGATGGATTCGTCGCAGTCAGCCAGGACACGACCGAGAAACACCAGTACGACAAGATGCTGGAACGCCAGAACGACCGGCTCAAGGAGTTCACCGACATCCTCGCCCACGACCTGAAGAGTCCGCTGAGCGTTATCTCCTCGCGGGTGCATCTGGCCCGCGAAACCGGTGACCAGGAACACCTCGATGCACTCGAAGAGACGAGCGACAGGATGGCCCGTCTCGTCGACGACCTGCTCTCGGTCGCCAAACAGGGCAACGTCGTCACCGACCCGGAAACGACCGATGTCGAGTCGGTCGTCGACACAGCCTGGGAAGGGGCCGGCGGAGCCAGCGAACGAGCCACGCTCCAGTACGACCACATCGGTTCGGTGAGCGCTGACGGCGACCGACTCATCGAACTGTTCGAGAACCTCTTTCAGAACAGCATTCGACACGGCGACGGCGCCGTTATCGTTCGCGTCGGCCCGCTGAAGCACGGCTTCTACGTCGAGGATGACGGCCCCGGAATCCCGGACGACATCAAAGATGACGTGTTCGACCACGGCTTCACCACGTCCGAGGACGGCAGCGGCTACGGGCTCTCTATCGTCCGCACCATCGCCGGCGCACACGGCTGGGACATCATCGTCACCGACAGCGAGACAGGCGGCGCACGCTTCGAAATCACCGGCGTCGAGTTTCTGGACTGAGATGGCGTCTGTCGGCAGACGACCGCCAGGTATGCGTCAGTCCCGCGACTGCCGAAGTTTTAAACAGGCAGACCCTCCTACAGAGAGGTATACTTATGCAACACGTGAAGATTCCGCAGGACCGTATCGGTGTGTTGATCGGCGAAGGCGGTGCGACCATGCGCGAGATCGAGGAGCGCGCAGAGGTCCGGCTGGATATCGACTCCGAAGACGGCACGGTGAAAGTCGAGTCCGTCGGCGACCCCGTGACGGCGCTGAAAGGCCCCGACATCGTGAAGGCCATCGGCCGCGGGTTCGCGCCCGACGACGCGCTGGCACTGCTTGAGGACGACATGATGATGTTCGAACTCATCGATATCGAGGCCGCCTCCCGCAACAAGAACGACTTCCGCCGCCAGAAGGGCCGACTCATCGGCGAGGGCGGCCGAACGCGGGAACTCATGCAGGAACTCTCCGGCGCGGCCGTCGTCATCTACGGCTCGACGCTTGGTATCATCGGCGGCCCAGAGCAGGTCGACGCCGTGCGAGAAGCCGCCGAGATGATTCTCGACGGTGCGCCGCATGGCTCCGTGTACTCGTTCCTCGAACGCAAACACAACGAGATGAAGCACAAAGGCCTCGAATACCACCAGTTCACCGGATAGACGGCTGTCGACAGACACGGCGCGTCACTGAGAACCACCACACTGTTTTCCGAGCACCGTGCCAAGCGCTGCTATGCCGACCATCGACGAAACACATATCGTCAACCGCGAGCGCGTCCAGCCGACCCACGCGAACAACTATCAGAGCGCCCACGGGGGGATCGTCATGAAATGGATGGACGAGATCGGGGCGATGTCGGCCATGCGGGCCGCCAGGGAGTCCTGTGTGACCGCCCAGATGTCGAGCGTCGACTTCGAACGCCCCATCCCCATCGGCGACACCGCGCTCATCGAGTCCTACGCCTACGCGACCGGCCGGACCAGCGTCCGGGTTCGGATCGAAGTCGCCCGCGAGGACCCACACACCGGCGACACCGAGGAGACGACCAGCGCGTACGCGACCTTCGTCGCCATCGAAGACGGTACGCCAACTCCGGTCCCGGACCTGACCGCCGAGACCGAGGCGGCCAAGCAACTGCGGGAAACGGCGCTCGCCGAGGAGCCAGACAGGTAGCCGGCGGGGACCGACAGCACAACGTCGACGACAACGGAGTCGCTTTCGCGCGCCACGCTCAGCGCTAAATGGTGCGCGGCGTGTCGAAGTAATCGAGCATATCCAGCACCGCACCCATGATGAAACTGATGACGGCGATGACCAGGACGAGCCCGGTGAGAAGTGTCGAAATCGGCGGGGCGAGCATGAACTGGAACGCGGCGATGAAGACGCAGGTGACCATCCCAACGACTAGCAGGAATGAGCCTGCGCTGGGGTCGTCACCGGTGAGGAACTCGAGTCCGGCGAGGAAACCGGTAGTCTCCGGCGGGTCCTCGGCAACCTCTTCGGTCATTGCCCGACCTCAGACTGTCCGGTCTCCGCGGCCCGCTGAATAATCTGCACGAGGTGTGACACCCAGAGCCCGCCGGTAAATCCGAACAACGCGGAGACGATGACGGCTTTCGTGAGCGTTCCGAGCGGGGCAGCTGCCGCTAGCAGACAGAGTCCGCCGAAGAGGAGCATCAGTCCGTACTGGATTCGGGTATCGATATCGAGGCGTGAGATGGTCTGGGCGAGGGTTGAGCGCATGTGTGGATAGTAGTGGCTGGTCGAACGGCGGCTGGTTGTGGCGCGATACGACGACAGAAACCGGCAGCGGCACCTGTTCAGGTAGCGTCCTCTTGGAGAAGCCGTTTGATTTCGCCGAGCCTGCGGTACGTGGCGAGTCCGAGGATGGTCGCGGGCCAGAGGCCGATGAACTGGCCCCGCTGTTTGTCGCCGCGGACGTAGTAGAAATACAGCGCCAGGGCAACGGACGCGACGGACGCCAGCACGGCGGGACCCATGCGGCCACTCTCGTCTGTAGATGCCGCATCTGCCGTCTCGTCGTGTGTGGTATTCACATGCAATGTTAGGCCTACAGCGGGATATCCCTTTGGAAAAGGTCATCAAAACGAGAAGTCTCGAAAGCGGGCTACGTTCGGGAGGGTAACTGCCGCTATTACAGTCCCTGTCTACGGAACACCGCCGCTTTGCACAGTTAGTTGGTCATAGAAACCCTCGGCGGGGATTCAAATCTCGGTTCCGGTCACCCGACCACAGTAGTTGTTGGCGACGGAACGCCTGGTAGAAGCGTGCTCCGAAAAAGCCTAGGCCGGAATTTGAACCAGAGGAAGACTCTCGCTGGTCGTCTTCCAGGGATTCAAATCCCGGATCCGGCGTGTCACGCGCTCCGGACCCATCGCTGGCGCTCTGGGTTAGTCGCTTGGAAAAAGCCTAGGCCGGAATTTGAATCCGGGGTCTCGTCCTTACCAAGGACGCGCTTTACCGCTAAGCTACCCAGGCACGCATCAATGTGTATCCGGCAATTGTCTAAAGTCGTTTCGATTCGGGGCCGGTGTGTCGATTAGTATCAGTGGTCGGCGGCGGCCTCGGTCCCGTCGCCGGTAGGCTGTTCGGCCCCCGCACGCGCTCGGAGCGCGTCGGCCACGTCCTCACCGAGCAGGTCGGCATTCGACGGGAGGCCGTCGGCGGCCAGTTCGGTCGCGTACTCGCGGAGCGTCGGCGTGGGTCGGATACCGGCGGCAGTGACACCGGCGACGACGGCGAGTTCCAGAATGTCGGTTTCGAGGGCGGCGTCGAGGCGCTCGTCGTCGGTCGTCCGGCGGACCGTCTGGTCGTGGCCAAAGGAGCGAACGACGGAGACGGCGGCGTCGGCGGCCTCGGTCCTGGCAAGCAGGTAGAAGCCACGCGAGACGAGGATATCGGCGATGAGGATGTCCAGGTCCGCCGTGTCGCGGTCGCCGTTGACCCAGGGATCATCGTGAGCCAACTGGCGAGTGAGCGAGAGGCCCTCGTAGATGAGTTGGACGCCGGCAGCCCGGTCAGCGACGCCGTCGGTCAGGTCGACCGGCGGATCGCTGGTTGCCCCTGCGCTAACGAGCGTCAGGACGCCGGGCGCCAGTGACGCGTCGTCGAGGCGGGCGTCGATCCGCCCGTGGAGCCGGTCAGGCTCGACATCGTCGACTGCCGCCAACGCTGCTCGGCGAACTGCCGCCACTTCCTCCATTATGAGGGTCTAGCGACGGGAAGGGCAAAGACCTTTGGAAACCGCAGAGTCACAGCAGGCATGGTACAGACCACGAACGGCGATGGTATCCGGACGCTGACGCTGGACCGGCCCGACCAGCGCAACGCCCTCACCAGCGCGGCGCTTCGCAATCTCGAATCAGCGGTCGAGTCGGCGACCGAGCCAGTGCTGTACCTCCACGGCGCTGGCGAGGCGTTCTGTGCCGGGGCGGATCTCGACGAGGTCAAGGCCCTCGATTCGGAAAGCGCCCAAACGTTTGCGGCGCTGGGCCAGCGGGTCGCCCGGACGCTCGAATCCTACGACGGGGCCGTCGTCGCCGGTATCGACGGGGCGGCGCGGGGCGGCGGCGTCGAACTGGCGCTGGCCTGCGATATCCGGGTAGCGACGCCCGACGCGACCCTGGCCGAAACGGGCGTCAAGCTCGGCCTGTTCGGGGCCTGGGGCGGAACGGCGCGGCTCCCCGACATCGTCGGGACCGGCGAGGCGCTTGACATCGCGCTGTCGGGCCGAACGCTGGACGCCGAGACGGCCCTGCGAATGGGCTTGATCTCTCGGATCACCGCCGAACCGCGAGCCGTCGCCGAAGAACTGGCGGCTGTCGATGCGGACGCACTCCGAACGCTGAAAGACCGGATACGGGACGACGCCGACCGGGAAACACAGGAGCGCCGCGAACAGGAGGCCTTCGCCGTTCTCAACGCGGACGACGGGTAGGAAAGAGTACAAGACCACCCCTCGCTTACGGGCTGGCAATGGCTGACTGTGAGTACTGCGGGGAATCGTTCGATGACGAGGACGTGTATCTCGACCACCTCGCTGATGCCCACGACGGCGAACTGGGCGCTATCGACCGACGGCGGGTCAAGAAGCACGCTGGGGGCGACGACGACGGCGATCTTCCGGTGGGACCGATCATCATCGGTGTCGTCGTCGTGCTCGCAATCGGAGTGGCAGCGTATGCGACCCAGCTGAGCGGGGGTGGCGACAGCGGGGTCGACAGCGAAGACCTGATCGGAACCGCTGACGCACAGCCGCTCTCACCCGTGGAGGCCAACGGGACCGAGGCGTCATCGCTGGCTGACTCCGGCGACAGCGACCAACTGGCCGATGTCGAGCAATTCCCCGATCGGGGGGCCAACCACGTCGCACAGGGCAGCGCCATCGACTACGAGCGGGTGCCGCCACTGTCCGGAACGCACTACGGTTCAACTGTGAGTGCGGGCTTCTACGAGGCGACGCCGCTGCTCGGCTCGCTCGTCCACACGCTCGAACACGGCGCGGTCATCATCTACTACGACCCGGACGCGATCTCGCCCGAAGCCAGAGAGAGCCTTCGGGAGTTCGCTAGCGTCCATACCGGGACCTGGCAGAGCGTCGTCGTCGCGCCGAACCCCAGCGACGACCCCAGAGCCCCCTACGTCGTGACGGCGTGGCAACACGAACTAACGATGGACAGCTACGACGCCGAAACCGTCCACGCGTTCCTCTCGGAGTACCTTGGTCGCGGCCCGGAGAACCCAGTCCGCTAAGTCGCACTGACGAATTAGAGGCGACTCAGTACAGCGGCTCCGGACCCGGGGGCATCGCCCGCTTGTGGGCGCTCGATTCGTACATTTCACGGACAGTCTCGACGGCATCTATCGGGACGCCGATCCGGTCGGCTGTCGCGGCTGCCGGAACGCCGCCGTCGATGTGCAAGGCAAGAATCGAGTCGAGCGTGTCGTAGTCCATCCCCATCTCGTCGGCGTCAGTCTGGCCGGACCACATCTCGGCGCTGGCGGTCTTCTCAGCGAGGTCGTCCGGAACGCCGACGTGTTTCGCCAGCTGTCGGACCTGCTGTTTGTACAGCGCCGCAATCGGGTGGCAGTCGACCGCGCCGTCGCCGTACTTCGTGTAGTAGCCCACCAGCGCCTCGCTGCGGTTTCCAGTCCCCAGTACTAGCGACTCCTCGTGGTTGCCGACGAGATAGTTCAGCACCGCCCGGCAGCGAACCCGAAGGTTGCCGACGGCGAGTTGGTCGCCCTCGGCGTCGGGGTAGGCGTCGAGGAACGCGTCGACCAGCGGATTGATTTCGATAACGTCGTAGTCGATGCCCAGCAGGTCGTTGGCGACTCGCTCGGCGTCGCTCATGTTGTCCGCGCGGTTGGCCTCGCTTGGCATCACGAGCCCGTGGACGGCGTCACGGCCCAGCGCCTCGACGGCCAGGTGGGAGACGAGCGTGCTGTCGATACCGCCCGAGAGCCCCATCACGACGGTGTCGACACCCGCGGCGTCGACCTGGCCCTCGATGAACGACGTGATGTGGTCGCGATGGGCGTCCAGTTCAGCCTCGGAGAACGTCAGGTCGAACGGGTCCTCAGCCCGGACGACGGAGTCGGCCGTTGCCATATCTGTTGGTTGGCCGGGCGGAACTAATACCCATCCATCGGCGCGATATTTTCGGACGGCCGTCCAGTCGAAGCGCTACGTTCAAGTGCGGTCGCTGTTGACAGTTCGGTACGAAGTGCGTGCAGTGTGCAGGTTCGATGGACCTGCAACGAGCAGTAGTGCGCCGGTGGTGAGCGATTCCGTAGGAATCGCGAGCCTCGGCGCGCGAGTGAACGTAGTGAACGATGCGCGCCGGTGGTCCAGTGGTAGGACATTGCCTTCCCAAGGCAATAGCCCGGGTTCAATTCCCGGCCGGCGCACTCCCTGCGGTCGTTTGCCGCCCGATGTTCGCGAACGCGTTGCGTTCGCTCACTCCCGGCCGGCGGGTTTTGCTGCGAGCAACCCGCGAGCAGCAAATACAGTCGAAAATCAGCACACGTAGACGGTGTACAATGCCAGCGCCGCTGATCGCAGCGAAACGATTCTAGGTACGTAGAGTGAACGGTTATGTGAGAAGAATGTGTAGTACGTTAACGTATGCCTCGACCATCCACACGGCCCCATAATCACCTCCGGGAATGTAAGAAATGCGACGAGCCGGTGATCAAAACAGCCGACGCGGAGTTCGAGTGCGTGGAATGTGGATGGCAGCCAGCCGTGGACAGTCTGCTCTCGTGAGGCTCGGGGACCACCGATGCTGGTGTGTCGGTCGCTTTGGGTTTCGGTCGTGAGAGGCGTCACCGAACGCGCCGCGACTGCACCATTGAGACCAGCGAGGAGCGTGAGCCTGCGGACCGCGGGATACTTGTCGGGGCCGGGCATACCCAGTCTCAACAGATGGACGCGCCGCTGTGGACGGAGACACACGCCCCGGAGTTGTCGGAGATCCCCCAGCCGAAGGCCCGCGAGCACCTGCAGGGAGCCATCGAGGAGCCGATGAACCTGCTGGTCCACGGGCCGAAGGGAAGCGGGAAGACGGCCGCCGTCCGGGCCTTTGCCCGCGAAGTCCACGAGAACCCCGACGCGGACTTCACCGAACTCAACGTCGCCGACGTGTTCGACATGACGAAAAAGGAGGTCGCCAACGACCCGCGGTTCTCGTCGTTCATCGACAGCAAGCGCCGCCGCGAATCCTCGAAGGCCGACCTCATCAACCACGTCCTCAAGGAGTCCGCCAGCTACTCGCCGGTGTCTGGCAGCTACAAGACCATCCTGCTGGACAACGCCGAGGAGATGCGCGAGGACTTCCAGCAGGCGCTGCGTCGGGTGATGGAACAGTACTACGAGGCGACGCAGTTCGTCATCGCGACACGCCAGCCGTCGGCGGTCATCCCGCCGATCCGCTCGCGGTGTTTCCCGGTCGTGATGCGCGAGCCGACCCACGAGGAGACGGCGTCCGTGCTGGAGGACATCGTCACCGCGGAGGGCGTCGACCACGACGACGAGGGCATCGAGTACGTCGCCGGCTACGCGGAGGGTGACCTCCGGACGGCGGTGCTGGCCGCCCAGACGACCGCCGAAGCCGAAGGAGCGGTGACGATGGACGCCGCCTTCGAGACGCTGAACGCCGTCGAGGCCGACGACCAGGTCGAGCAGATGATCGACGCGGCCGAGGACGGGCGCTTTACCGATGCTCGCTCGACGCTCGATGACCTGCTCGTCGACGAAGGCCACGGCGCGGCCGACATTCTCGACGACATGCTCGAAGTGGCACGGTCGCGGTACTCCGGCGACCGACTGGCCGAGATCCATCGGCTGGCCGGCGAGACGGACATGGCGCTGGTCGACGCGGCAAACGAGCGGATCCACCTCTCGCACCTGCTCGCGCAACTGGGCGAGCGGTAAGCACGACGCCGACCGTTATTGCGCTGTGGACGCTATACCAGCCAGAGCTGGCCGCTGGAGTGCGTGCCGCTGGTATCTCCGAACCGCGACACAGCGCGGCTCGGGGAATCGCGGACGATCGGCCGTCAAGCCGGCGTCAACCGCTTCGAAATCCTTTTACGCGCTTCGGCGGGTAGATACGGACAACGAACCATGGATATCGACATCATCGAAGAAGACGAAAATCCCATGTTGCACCGAACGGACGTCCGGTTCGAGGTCGTCCACGACGAAGCTACCCCGTCCCGTCTCTCTGTCCGCGACTCTCTTGCGGCCACGCTGAACAAGGACGCCGAGGAAGTCGTCATCCACAAGCTCGACACCAAGTTCGGCATGCGGAAGACGGTCGGCTACGCGAAGGTCTACGACAACCCCGAGTACGCCCGCGATGTCGAGCAGGACCACATGCTCGAACGCAACAAGATCGTCGCCGACGGCGAGGAAGAGGCGGAGGAAGCATAGATGCCACACAACGAGTACTACAACGACGACGGCGAACTCGACCGCGAGAACTGTCCCCGGTGTGGTGACACCGTCCTCGCCGAACACGAGGACCGCCAGCACTGCGGTAAGTGCGGCTACACCGAGTGGAAGTAAGGCCACCCGATGCGTATTCTGGGTATCGAAGGTACCGCCTGGGCAGCCAGTGCTGCGGTGTTCGAGACGCCGGACCCAGCGCAGGTAACCGACGATGACCACGTTTTCATCGAGACTGACGCCTACGCCCCCGACAGCGGCGGCATCCATCCACGCGAGGCCGCCGAGCACATGGGCGAGGCCATTCCGACCGTCATCGAGACAGCCATCGAGCACGCACACGAACGTGCGGCCGCTGGCAGTACGAACGATGGCGGTGGCAGCGGCCCGCCAATCGACGCCGTCGCCTTCGCTCGCGGCCCGGGGCTTGGTCCCTGCCTTCGCATCGTCGCCACAGCAGCCAGAGCCGTCGCCCAGCGCTTCGACGTGCCGCTGGTCGGCGTGAACCACATGGTCGCCCACCTCGAAGTGGGCCGCCATCGCTCGGGTTTTGATTCGCCGGTGTGCCTGAACGCATCCGGCGCGAACGCACACATTCTGGGCTACCGGAACGGCCGCTACCGCGTGCTCGGCGAGACGATGGACACCGGCGTCGGCAACGCCATCGACAAGTTCACCCGTCACATCGGCTGGTCCCATCCCGGCGGGCCGAAAGTCGAGCAACACGCCCGCGACGGCGAGTACCACGAACTGCCCTACGTCGTCAAGGGGATGGACTTCTCCTTCTCGGGCATTATGAGCGCCGCCAAGCAGGCCGTCGATAGCGGTGTTCCAGTAGACGATGTCTGTCGCGGGATGGAGGAGACCATTTTCGCGATGCTAACGGAGGTCTCCGAGCGGGCGCTGTCGCTGACCGGCGCTGACGAACTGGTACTGGGCGGCGGCGTCGGCCAGAACGACCGCCTCCAGCGGATGCTCGGCGAGATGTGCGAGCAACGCGGCGCGGCGTTTTACGCCCCCGAAAATCGCTTCCTGCGGGACAACGCCGGGATGATCGCGATGCTCGGCGCGAAGATGTACGCAGCCGGAGACACCATCGCTATCGAGGACTCCCGCATCGACTCGAACTTCCGGCCCGACGAGGTGGCCGTCACCTGGCGCGGCCCCGAGGAGTCAGTCGACAGCTATCCGACGGATGCAGAGGAGGTCCAGGGTGCGGAGGCGGCCGTCCGCTTCGAGGGGGACCGCGTCGTCAAGGAGCGCGTGCCGCGGAGCTACCGCCACCCGACGCTCGACGACCGACTCAGGACCGAACGCACCCGACAGGAGGCCCGGCTCACCAGCGAAGCCCGCCGCCACGGTGTCCCGACGCCACTGGTCCGAGACGTAGACCCACAGGAGTCCCGCATCGTCTTCCAGCGAGTGGGCGACACGGACCTCCGCGAGGGGCTGTCCGCGGACCGCGTCGCGGACGTGGGTCGCTGGCTCGCTCGCATCCACGACGCCGGCTTCGTCCACGGCGACCCGACGACGCGGAACGTCCGGGTCGGTAGCCGCGGTGACTGGCCGGACCGGACCTTCCTCATCGACTTCGGTCTGGGCTACTACACGCAGGAGGCCGAGGACCACGCGATGGACCTCCACGTCCTCGCCCAGTCGCTCGCCGGGACCGCTGACGACCCCGAAACGCTGCTGTCGGCCGCCGAAGACGCCTATCGAACTGAGAGCGACCACGCCGACGCGGTGTTCGCCAGTCTCGATGACATCGAGGGCCGGGGCCGGTATCAGTAGGGAGGAGTCACCGGGTGGTACTTCCGCCCGGTCTCGCCGCCGACCGACTTGCTACGCGCACGGCATTAGCCAAACACCGATTTGAACCGCGTCACGCCGTCGTCGGTGCCGGCGATGACGAGCTTGTCAGTTGGTTCGATAGTCACATCAGGACTGAGGTCGGTGATGACTGCACCGTTGCGTTCGATAGCGACGACCGTACAGCCCGTCCGTGAGCGGACATCGGCCCCGCCAAGCGTCGTATTCCCGAGACCGTCAGCGGCGACACGGATGACCTCGACTTGCTGGTCCATCGAGATCACGTCCTCGTCTTCGAGAATCGTGGACGCGAGCATCCGACCGCTGACCGTCGACAGCGCGAGGACGTAGTCAGCGCCCGCCCGATACATCTTCTGGACGTTCTCGCTTTCCTCGGCGCGGGCGATGATTTCGACATCGGGGTTGAGGTCGCGGATGACCAGCGTGGCGAACTCGGTGTCGGTATCATCCGACAGAGCGAGAATGATCGTTCTGGCTGCGCCGACGCCGGCGTGTCGCAGGTCATCGGGTTCCGTGGCGTCGCCGACGACATCGACGCCCGGCTCGTCGGACTGGTCGAGCACCGTATGCGGCACCCCGGCGGTCGTGAGCGCCGACGTGATCGTCTGTCCGACCTCACCCGCACCGATGACCACCGTCTCCCCGCGGCGGAAGCCACGCACGCTGGAGAGGGTCATCTCCTTGAGCCGTTCTAATTGCCGCTCAGTCCCCGAAACCAGCAGGACCGTACTCCCGTCGAGTTCGGCGTCGGGATCGGGCGGGCTCACGAACTGCCCGCGGAACCACGCGCCGATGACGTTGACGCCAGTCCGCTCCCGGATGCCGCTCTCGGCGAGGGTCGTCCCGACAAGGTCGCTTCCGCGGTGGATCGGCAGTTCGGCGATGTCGAAGTCCTCACCGATTTCGATAGAGTCACCGAGCGTCGTCGAGACGCCCGTCGTCACCTTGCTTGCGAGGCTCTCACCGAGCAGGCCACGTGGCGAGAGGACGGCGTCGGCTCCGGCGAGGTCGTGATACTTCGCGCGGTCGGGTTCCTTGACGACGCTGACGGTCTGGACCGATTCATCGACCTCGCGGGCGGTGAGGATAATGCTTGTGTTGACCTGGTCAGAAGCGTCGGCGACGAGCGCCCGGGCGGTGGACAGGTGGGCCCGTTCGAGGCCGTCGACGGACTGTGGGTCGGCGTGGATGACCTGATACCCCTCCTCATAGAGGTCGTTGGCCCGGGACCGGTCCGGTTCGACGATGACGTAGTCGACATCCCAGGTGTCCAGTTCGGTGACGAGCGTCTCACCGCGGGGAGAGAACTGACAGATGACGACGTGGTCGCTGAGGTCGTTTTCGACCGTGCTCGGAGCTGTCGTCGCCATGGCCTCTTCGAACAGCGGAAACAGCAACACCGGGAGCGCGAGGAAAATCAGCACGACACCGGTGATGTCCATCACAATAACGAGCAGCCGCATCTCCGTGGTGCTCCACGGCGCATCCGAACCGTACCCGGTCGTTGTGAACGTCTCGACCACGACGCGAAGCGACCGCAGGAACGGTTGCGGGTCGTTTTCGAACGCCATCATACCGTAGTCGTACGCGAACGCATACCCCAGAATGATGCCAGCAAGCGCGACGATATACATCAGCGTCCGTCGCAGCCAGGTATCCATCTACTACTTTCTGGGATACCGAGTGTAAAACAGTTCTGTCCGACTAACCACCGGCCGCCTCCCGGAACGAGAACCGGGATCGCAACGCTATCCATACGCCGTCTTGCACTTTCACTTTCACCGCGCTACGACTGGGTTTAAGTCCATCGCGTTCGTTGTGCCGACTGCAGTCACACGCTCCCCTTTCCGTTCTGGTGACTTGCCTCAGTAGTCACAACGCTCTCCCGGTATCGCGGGCCGACAGTATAACACGGTCCGGCGAATACCCTTTCGCATGCTCTCGTTTGAGGACGTTCTCGCGGCACAGGACACTGTCTCTGAAACGGCCAGACACACACCACTCGAGTACTCGCATACGTTCTCCGCGATGACTGGCGCGGATGTCCACCTCAAGCTCGAACTGTTCCAGCGGACGGGCTCGTTCAAGATACGGGGCGCGACAAACCGCATCGCGTCGCTCTCGGAGACTGAACGGGCGGCCGGCGTCGTCACGGCCAGCGCCGGCAACCACGCACAGGGGGTCGCACTCGCCGCCACGCGAATCGGCGTCGACTCGAAGATCGTGATGCCGGAACGAGCGCCGGTCTCGAAGGTGAAAGCGACCCGGAGCTACGGCGGCGACGTGGTTCTCCACGGGCGGGACTACGACGCCGCCGCCGAGCGTGCCCACGAGATCGAACGCGAGGAAGACCGGACCTACGTCCACGCCTTCGACGACGAGAGAGTGATGGCGGGCCAGGGGACCATCGGGCTGGAGATCTACGAGGACCTCCCCGGCGTGGACACCGTCGTCGTTCCCATCGGTGGCGGCGGACTCATCAGCGGCATCGCGACGGCACTCAAGGGCAAGGACGAAGACATCCGCGTCATCGGCGTCCAGGCCGACGGTGCCTCAAGCGTGGCCGAGTCCCTGGAGAAGGGCCACCGTATCGAGCGCGACAGCGTCGAGACCATCGCCGACGGCATCGCCACCCGCACCGTCGGCGAGGAAACCTTCGAGGTCATCAGCGAACGCGTCGACGAGGTTGTGACGGTGTCTGACTCCGAGATCGCTGTCGCCCTAACGACGCTACTCGAACGGTCGAAAACGCTCGCCGAAGGTGCGGGGGCCGTCGCGCTGGCCGCCGTCATGGAGGCGAAGTTCGACTTCGAGGACGACGAGACGATCGTCCCGGCGCTGTGTGGCGGCAACATCGACCTGAACACGCTGACCAACGTCATCATGCGCGGCCTCGTCGAGACCGGCCGCTATCTCAAGATCCGGACCGTCCTCCAGGACCGCCCCGGTGCGCTGGAGGAACTCGTCGAAGTCCTCACCCGTGAACAGGTCAACATCTATGCCATCGAGCACGACCGGACCAACCGCGACGTGGCGATGAGTTCGGCCGAAGTCGAACTGGACTTAGAGACCCGCGGCCCAGACCACGTCGACGCCCTCCTCGACGCGCTCACCGACGAGGGGTACGAGGTCGACGTGCTCGTCTGACCGGGAACGCTCGCTGTGCATCGACGGCCTGCATACGAAAGTGCGATCGAACAGAGCGAGCCTGTCATATCAACGCCCACGCCGTAGCGTCCTGATACCGCTGTTTTCGACCAGTTGTATCATAACCGCTGTCGCCCCTGCAAGCACAACGCTGGCCTCGCCGCCGGTCGAACGGTCGACTATGTCATCACTGACAGCAGCGCACGACGGTACCGCACCGCAGCTTTCCCGACAGCTCTGTAACGGGTGGCTACAGTGGTAGCGCTTCCGCTCGCCGTGCCATCGACCGCGACCGTCCCGCTCCAGTCCGGCGGCGGCCTGCTGTACTACGCTATCGTCTTCGTGATCCTGGCCTTTGTTGCTGGGATCGCTGGCTTCCGCGGCGTCGCCGGGCTGAGCTTCCGCGTTGCGAAGTTCCTCGTCGTCATCTTCCTCGCCCTTGCGCTCGTCACCTTCCTGCTCTGATTCCGGCGGGGTTTTAGCCGCGGCGACCGCCGCTTCGTGTATGCGACGGGCCGCACGCACCGCACCGACCGACACAATAGCACGGAGTGGAGGGCTCTAATGGACCCGCAGGCGAAAGCCAGCCTTCTGTGGGGCGTCGTCGGGAGCCTCGCGTTTCTGGTCTTGATCCAAGGCTATGAACTGCTGGCCGGCACGCCGGTGTCGATTCCGGCCAAAGTCGGGGTCGCGCTGGCCGTTGGCGTCGGGACGACGCTGGCCTCTTACCGCATGCAGCCACGGCTGTTCGGAAACGAAAGCCCTTAATCGCCCGCCCTCGCACTCTCGAAACGCGAGCCAGGATGGCCGAACGGTAAGGCGCACGCCTGGAAAGCGTGTTCCCTTTCGGGATTCTGGGTTCAAATCCCAGTCCTGGCGTAGGGAGGTTCGAACGAAGTGAGAACCTCCAGAAACGTGAACGGTGAACGAAGTGAACCGTGAACTGGCGCTTTCTGTGACTGACTGTGAGTGAGGAGCGACAGCGACGACCGAGCCAGCAGTCACGAAACGCCCGATGTCTGGGATTTGAGCACGCGAGTCGCAGCGCCGAGCCCGGCGAGGCGACCGTCTCGCCATCGGTTCAAATCCCAGTCCTGGCGTACCACCTTTTTCGACGGGGGGTTCGAGCGCTACGCGCCCTCAACCCCCGCGCAAAAACGTGGTATCGCGCACGCAGCAGTAGAATTCTAGTTACGACTTCTGGTCAGGGAAAGAGTATTAACAACAGGCCAACTAGATCTCGCATGTCAACTGTTGCCAAACTCTGTCCGAGGCACTTGGTCAGCACGGGAAGGCATCCGGACCCGTCGCCCCCAGAAGGTGTCAAAAGCGGCGACCACGGTCGACCCGGGACAGGCAGCCGAGAGTTGTTTCAGCGGCAATCCGTGACGGTGGAACGGGTCGATGTCTCAAGGTGACGACGAGGATGTCGTCGGGAAGACATCAGAAGGACTCCAGGTCGAGCTGTTCCACCCGGATACTGACCGGGAAACCGGAGACAGAAACATCCAGACCCTCGGCGTCGACGTTCATTCGCGGGTTTTCCCTATTTCCTGTCTGGTGATCGCGCTCTTCATCGGGCTCACGCTGGGCTTTCGGTCGCAGGCTGCGGGGATGTTCACCGCGATTCAGACAGGGATTGCCGCTGTTGCAGGCTGGTTCTACATCCTCTCGGTGAACGTCTTCATCATTGTCGTCCTGTACTTTGCGCTCGGCAAGTACGGGTCGATCCGGCTCGGAGGCGTCGAGGCCGAGAAAGAGTTCTCCGACTTCTCCTGGGTTGCGATGCTATTCAGCGCCGGCATGGGCATCGGGCTCATGTTCTTCAGCGTGGCGGAACCGGTCTTTCATTTCGGATCGGTGCCGCCTTTCTTCGATGGCGTTCAAGATGGAAGCGCCGCGGCTGCCGGTGTCGCGATGGCGACCACGTTCTTCCACTGGGGTATCCACCCGTGGGCGGTTTACGCACTCGTCGGCCTGGGCTTGGCGTTCTTCTCGTTCAACCGCGGATTACCGCTCACGTTCCGGTCGATATTCTGGCCCCTGCTGGGCGAGCGGATCTACGGCTGGCCGGGTGACGTTATCGACATCCTCTCGGTCATCGCAACGCTGTTCGGGCTGTCGACATCGCTCGGTATTGGCGTCCAGCAAATCAACGCCGGCCTCACGACGCTCTCCGGGCAGTTCCTCTCGACGACGATCCCGCAATCGGTATGGGTTCAGGTGGGACTGATCGGGATAATCACGGTCATTGCGACGCTGTCGGTAGCCGCTGGGCTCGACGGAGGTGTGCGGCGACTCAGCGAATTCAACGTCTATCTCATGCTCATGCTCCTCGGAGCGATGCTCATCGTCGGCCCGACGCTGTACGTCCTCGCCAATTTCGTCACGAGCCTCGGTACCTACATCGGCGTTCTGCCGGAGTTGTCGTTCTGGAGCCAGACCGGCGGCGGGAGCACCTGGCAGAGCGGCTGGACGATCTTCTACTGGGGGTGGTGGATCTCCTGGTCGCCGTTCGTCGGGATGTTCATCGCCCGCATCTCCAAAGGCAGGACCGTCCGGGGGTTCGTGTTCGGCGTCCTCCTGGTGCCGACGCTGTTCTCGTTCTTCTGGATGGCCACGTTCGGCGGGTCGGCGCTGTTTATCGAACTGGAGACGAGCGGATCGCTCGTCGCCGCGGTGAACGCCGACGTTGCGACCGCCATCTACGAGATGTTCTCGTTCTATCAGCTGGCGGTCCCGTTGTCGCTGCTGGCGGTCGTCCTCGTCGTCACGTTCTTCGTCACGTCCTCGGATTCGGGGTCGCTCGTGATCGACCATCTCACATCCGGGGGAAAACACGACGTGCCGGCCGCCCAGCGGATATTCTGGGCGGTCATCGAGGGTGTCATCGCCGCTGTCCTGCTGATCGGTGGGGGACTGGAGGCGCTCCAGACAGCATCGATCACTGCCGGGCTTCCCTTCACCCTCGTCCTGCTGTTGATGTGTTACACGGTCTACGTGGGACTGGCGAACGAACTCCGGATCATGGAGTCCGATGCGTTCGCCGAGTGGATGGAACGGCTTGGCGACCGTGATTCCGTCGTGGTTGAGGACGACAGCATCGCCGTAGCCAGTGCTGACGATAGCGAAGCCTCACCCGGCGATGACTAACAGTCGTTCCCTGACGTGATTGGTCGGGGGCCGTAGATTTCGAGGAGTACAGAACCCCGGCTGCCAGCGATACTGCTGTGGGTGTTCGGTACTGGACGGTCCACTCTTCGAGACGGTCGGAAAACCGCACGCGAGATGTGCGCCCTGTATTCAGCGAGGGAAGCAGAATTTCGAACGAAACTGCTAGCCAATGCTGTGTTCGGGACGCAGACTGCCCGAGCAGGTGTTATTCTTATATACCGGGCTTGGAATTCACAGGAACGGACTACTGAATATCGAATAAAACGCGTCCCAGCACTCATATTTAATACAGGGGTCCATGTTGACTATCTTATGTCCTCAGAAGAAGTTACGATTCGGAGTACTGTCGGAGGGTATACTGCAGAGGGACGACTGCACACGCTCAGCATCTGGTTTATCCTGGCGTTGCGCCTCATGATGGGGATTGCGTTCCTCTGGAGCGGCGCTGATAAGGTACTCTCAGGGAGCTTCAGCGCGGCGGGCTACCTCCAGAACGCGCCACCCGCAAACGGGAGTCCGGTTGCCACCCTCTTCGTGACAATGGGGGAAACTCCGTGGTTCGTCGACTTCGTCAATATAGCTGTGCCGTGGGGAGAGGTATTGATTGGCCTCGGGCTCATAGTCGGGTGCCTGACCCGGCTGGCCGCGTTCTGGGGCGCGTTTCTGATGCTGATGTTCTATCTGGGCAACTGGGACATCGCCCACGGCTACATCAACGGAGACTTCGCGTACATGCTCGTGTTCCTGTCGGTGGCTGCATTCGGTGCGGGCCGCATCCTCGGTCTTGACGCCTATATCGAGCAGTACGATATCGACGGCAAGCCACTCATTAACCGGTATCCTTGGGCGCGATATTTCCTCGGCTAAGAGGGAGCTCAACGGCGGTCGAAATCTGCTGGATTTTCTCACTCAATTCACACACCTACCACAGATTCTATTCAGTCACAAATATTTGAAACAATATCTCACTAAATAGTTGTACGACGCCCCTGGTTCATCCGTTGCCACCGAGTCCCTGCTCCTGATTGCCTCAGAGCCAGCGGTAGAACTCCAGCGTGTACCCCTCGGGGTCCTCAACGAAGGCGGCGAAGGCGTCAGCAGCGTCGATTTCAGTTGGTTCGAGTACCGGCGCAGCGCCGGCGTCGATGGCCGTCTCGAAGGTCCCCTCGACATCGTCGACGGTGAACGCGATGTGGTCCACGTCGGCACGGTTCGGCGCGACCGGGGTGGTGCGGTCGGGGTCGTAGCGCAGTTGCAGGTCACCGTCGCCGTCCCGGCCGAGATAGACGTTCTCGACGCCGTCCAGCGTGAAGCGGTTGGTCTCCTCGAAACCGAGCGCGCCGTAAAATTCCATTGCGCGGTCGAGGTCCGAGACGCAGATCGCCGTGTGTGCGAGTTCCATACAGCGGCGTTATCAGCGGGGTGAAATGAGTGTGCCGATACCACCGCTTGGCGACCACTCACAGCAGATCGCCGCGGGCGACGGAAACGACGCTGCCACCGACCCGGACGCTGATCGGGTCGTCGCTGCCGTCGGCCGAGAGGTGCAACAGCGATGGCCGACCCATCTCATAGCCCTGTTCGACACGAGCATCGACGACGGGACCGCCCAGCACTTCGTGGCGGGCGAGATACGCGGCCAGACAGCCGTTCGAGGAGCCTGTCGCGGGGTCCTCGGGAACGTCGTAGAACGGCGCGAACACGCGAACGGCGAGGTCGTTGTCGTCGCTTCGCGGGTCCCGACAGACGGCCAGGACGTTCTTGGCCTCGCGGTCACCGGTCACAGCGTCGTAGGCGTCGCGGTCCAAGTCGATGGCCTCTAGCGCGTCGCGGTCGGCCACCGGGACGACGATTGTCGCCAGCCCCGTCGAGACGATTTCGACCGGCCAGTCCTGATCCAGTCGGTCAACCGAAAGGCCGAGCACGGCGGCCAGGTCCGCGTGGGCCAACTGCTCGCCGAACTCGGGGGCCTGCTGTGTCATCCACAGGGTTTCGCGGCCGTCGCGCTCTCGTACGTCGACCGGCACGTCACCGACCGGCAGGTCCAGCGTCACCGTTTCCGGTTGCCCTCCAGCCAGATGGTCTCGGATGACCTGTGCCGTCCCGAGAGTGGGATGGCCGGCGAAAGGAATCTCGGCGACGGGGGTGAAGATGCGGACCGGCCACGCGCCGTCGGTCGGTTCCCCGGTGACGAACGTCGTCTCCGAGTAGTTCATTTCGGCGGCGATGGCCTGCATCTCCTCGTCGCTCAGGTCGCCGGCATCGGTGACGACGGCGAGTTGGTTCCCGGTGTATCGTTCCTGCGCGAACACGTCGACGATGTGAAATGGGTGAGACATACCTGTTCGCTCGGCGGCGTCGCCAAAGAACGCTCTGGGTGGCAGTGGTGAGTCAACAAATGACAAGAACCACTGGGCTATTTGCCACTGTCGGCCCTCCCGTGGGCATGGACACTGTCGTAATCGCCTGTTTCGACGGGTTCGACGAACTGGACGCCATCGGCCCCTACGAGATGTTCGAGAACGCGGCGCGCTTTGGCGCATCGTGGGACGTGACGCTTCGGTCGGTGCGTGAGTGTGATATGGTCACCGCGAGCCACGGGCTTCGAGTCGAACCGGACGGGGTGCTTGCCGACGTTGCCCCGGACCTGCTCGTGGTGGCCGGCGGCGGGTGGAACGACCGAAGCGAAGCCGGTGTCTGGACCGAAACCGAGCGGGGGGATCTCCCCGACGCCGTTGCGGCGGCCCACGACCGCGGCGCGACTGTCGCGGGCGTCTGTACCGGCGGCATGGTGCTGTCTCGGGCCGGCTTGCTCGACGGCCGCCCCGCAGTGACACACGGCGGCGCACTCGACGACCTGCGAGCGACGGACGCCGACGTGGTCGATTCCCGAGTGGTCGATGACGGCGACGTGCTGACCTGCGGCGGCGTTACGTCCGGACTCGACCTTGCGGTCCACATCGTCGAGCGCGAATGGGGCGTGGACGTGGCTGGGGCTGTCTGCGAGGAGATGGAGTACGAGCCCCGCGGCGACGTGTTTAGCGGCGACTCAGCGTAAGTGTGCCTGAGCGCTCAGGCGTTCGCGCGGGCGTCGTCAAGCAGCGCCTGCACGTCGACGGCCTCGCCGGTTTCGCTGCTCTCGATGGCGGCGAAGACGATGGCCATCGATTCGAGGACGCTGTCGACGTTCGTCGGCATCGGCTCGCCGCCCTCGACCCAGTCACAGAACTGCTCGATGAGCCAGGCGTTCTTCCAGTGGGGTCGCTCGGCCAGCGGGACCGTCTCGCCGTCGCCCTTGCCGATGCTCTCGAAGTTTCCGGTGTGGTAAGCGTCCCCGTGGAACCGTTCGACATCGCGACGGTCGAGGACGACCGTCTGGTCCGAACACTCGGCGCGGAACTGCTCGTGGCCCCAACCGTTCAGCGTCGTCGCGTTGGCGTAACTGCCCTCGTACTGGGCGCGGGTTCCGTCGGCGAAGTGCATCGTCACGAGGCCGGTGCAGTCGCCCTCGTAGTCGGCCCCGTCGGGCGTCCACGTCTCGGCGTACACCCGCTCGCAGGGCGAATCGGCCAGCGACGCGAGGATGTCGAGGTGGTGAATGGCTCCGTCGAGCAGGAGCATGTTCTCCATCTCGTAGACGTAGTCGGCGTAGAAGCCGTGGTCGCGGACGTTGCCCGTGTACCGCCCCGTCAGATAGTCGATATCGCTGGCGTCCTCGACGGCGCGTCGGAACGTCGTCTTGTCCCGGTCGAAGCGGTGACTCATCGTCACGCCCATCTTCTTGCCGGCCGCGTCGACCTTCTCGGCGACCCGCACCGACGCCTCCAGCGTGTCGGCGATCGGTTTCTCCGAGATGATGTGGAGGTCGTGAGCGAGTGCCGTCTCCACGACAGCCTCGTGGGTCGACGGCGGCGTCACGATAGAACAGATGTCCGCCGGACGTTCCGAGAGCGCGGTTTCGAGGTCGGTGTAGCACTGCTCCGGGGACAGCCCGAGTTCCGTTTCGGCCAGTTCAAGCCGTTCAGGGTCGGTATCGACCGCGGCGACGACCTCGATTCGGCCGTCCTCGACGTTCGGTGGGATCGCGTCCGTCGCCCAGGTGGACCCCTGCCCACCCAGGCCGACATGGACTAATCGGTGTGTCATGGCTGCGCTATCGCTTCGAAGAATAAATGCTGCACTATTTCATCGGTACTCGTCGGCATCAGGGAACTCGACATGTCGTTCCATTCCGTCCTCCGCGAGCACGACTTCGCCGTCGAACGCTTCGCGGGCCTCGTCGACCAGTTGGTCGGCGCTGGCGGCGTAGCGCGTCGAGAGGTGGGTCAGCGCCAGCGTCGACGCGCCGGCCTGCCGGGCCACGTCGGCGGCCTCCCGAGCGGTGGAGTGGGCCGTCGCCTTCGCCCGCTCTTTCCGGTCCTCGGCGAAGGTGGCGTCGTGAACGAGCAGGTCTGCCCCCTCGCTGGCCTCGATGACGCTCTCTTTCGGGAGCGTGTCGCCGGTGTAGACGAACCGTCGGCCGGGGCGGGGCGGCCCGACGACGGCCTCCGGCTGGATGGTCTCGCCCTCGTGTTCAACGGGGTCGCCGCGGTGGAGCTTGGAGTATTTCGGTCCCGGCGGGATGCCGAACTCCTCCTCGGCTTTCTCCCGGTCGAACTTCCCCTTCCGGTCGTCCTCGTCGAGGACGTAGCCGACGCTGGCACACCGGTGTTCCGTCTCGATGGCCCGAACTTCGTACTCCGGGCGGTCGAGGACCACATCGCCGGCCGATACCTCGTTGATGCGGACGGGAAACGAGGGTGTCGTTCCGTTGGCCTGGATGAGCTGCTTGATGTTCCCGCGTGTCCCCGCCGGCGCGTGGATAGCGATGGGGCGTTCGCGCTCGTTGAAATCCCACGTCTGGAGTAGCCCCGGGATACCGAGGACGTGGTCGCCGTGGAGATGCGTGACGAACAGGTGGTCGATGGCGAAGCCGGTGCCATAGCGCATCATCTGTCGCTGCGTGCCCTCGCCGCAGTCGAAGAGCAGGTAGTCGCCGTCGCGGTTGCAGAAGATGCTGCTCGTGTTGCGCTGGGTCGTCGGCACGGCCCCACTCGTCCCGAGAAACGTCACGCGCATATCATCGAACCCTCTACTGTCGACAGGTAAACCGGTGTCGAAAGGGCAGCGCCGAGAGCGGGTCGTCACTCCCGGTCTGGATCTGTCGGGTCGCTGTGACCATCGTTTGTGCGTTACTCAGTACCGTGCTTATTCGAAATGTCCGAACATACTGGCTGCTCGCAGTATTCTTGCTGCCAGTGTTTGCGCCCCGACTGGATGCTTAACTACCGACAAAACAATTTGTCGTTGCGTAAGTGTTGCTCAATCTCATTTTTTCCGGCCGGCGATAACAGAGGGCAGCTTAGCAGGTTATTATACTCAGATGAACTGTCTCGCTGGTTTATGTGTCATTCTCCCGTTGAATCGTTCGCATTGCCTTCCAATCACTGCAGAACCAACTCATGATACAAACTCGTACACTCGCCGTTTTCGCTGCGCTACTCGTCGTCGGTGGCCTCACCGCACAGGTCGGGGCTGTACCGGGCGTGACAGCGCAACAGGAATCGCCGACAGAACAAGCCGGGAACACAGGGGTCACCGTTGACTCCCTGACCGCTCCAGAGAGCGTCGCGCCGAACTCGACTGCTGACGTGGCCGCGACGGTCACGAACAACGAGAACACCACGGTGACTGAATCCGTGGAATTCCGGTTCGACGGCGCTGTCGTCGACCGGACGCTCGTCACGCTTGAGCCCACCGAGACCACTACCGTCCAGTTCTCCGCGGACACGACCGGCATCGAACCCGGTGACTACCGCCACGGTGTCTTCACCAGCGACGACGGTCAGATCGCTGCCGTTACCGTCTCTGACTCCTTCACGCTGGAGAGTTTCGACGCACCGACGAACGCCACCGCCGGTGACAACATCACCGTCGACGCGACCGTTGCCAACCCGAACGACTTCAACACGACCCAGGCAGTCGAGTTCCGGCTCGACGGCCAGCCACTCGCCACCGAGTCCGTGACCCTCGACGCGAACGAATCGACTGACGTGACGTTCACGGTCGATACGACCGGCGTCGAACCGGGCACGTACGTCCACAGCGTCTTCACGCGTGACGACGGTGCGTTCGGCGAGATTACCATCGAATCGGCTGTTGAGACGCCTGAAGAGCCGTCCGAGACTGAAACCGAAGAGCCGCCTGCGAGCGAAACTGAGGAGCCGTCCGAGACCGAAACCGAAGAGCCACCGGCAAACGAGACTGAAGAACCGCCAGCGAGCGGAACTGAGGAACCGTCCGAGACTGAAACCGAAGAGCCACCGGCAAACGAAACTGAAGAACCGCCAGCGAGCGGAACTGAGGAGCCGTCCGAGACTGAAACCGAAGAACCGCCAGCGAGCGGAACTGAGGAACCGTCTGAGACCGAAACCGAAGAACCGCCAGCAAGCGGAACTGAGGAGCCGTCCGAGACCGAAACCGAAGAACCGCCAGCGAACGAAACTGAGGAGCCGCCCGCAAACGAGACCGAAGAGACTGACGACGAGACCGAAACCGAGGACGCAGGTACCGCGACCGAAGAAACTCCGACGACAGAAGGCTAACCCGCGCCACCCTGTCACCCGTTCACATTTTTAATGGTGGCCGTCGTACCGTAGTCCATGAAGTTCGTTATCGTTGGCTATGGCCGCGTCGGCATCCGGACTGCACGGATTCTGCAGAGCGAGGGCCACGAAGTTGTTATCGTTGACAACGACCCTGTGAAGGTCGAACGAGCCACCGAGACCGGGTTCGAGACTATCGAGGGCGACGGCAACGAGGAGAGTGTTCTCATGGAGGCCGGCATCGAAGCCGCGGACGCTATCGGCGGCCTCACTGGTGACCTGAACACGAACTTCACCGCCTGTATGATCGGCAAGGAGTTCGGTTGTCGGACCGTCCTGCGAATCGACGCCGACTACCGCGAGGAGATCTACGAGAAGTACGCCGCCGACGTGGACGAGATCATCTACCCCGAGCGGCTGGGGGCGGCCGGCGCGAAAACGGCGCTGCTGGGCGGTGACTTCAACGTTCTCGCCGACCTGACCGAACAGCTTTCGGTCGCGAGCATCCGTATTCCCGACGGCTCACCGTTTGTGGGAAAACGCGTCGTGGAAGTGGAACTCCCCGGTGACGCCCACATTTACGCCCACGGGAAGGACCACGAACCGATGACGATTCCGCTGCCACAGACCGAAATCGAAGCCGGCGACAGCGTCGCGATCATGGCCGACCCCGGCGGGCTGGACGACATCCGGGCGACGCTCCGGGGCGACGCGCCGGCCTGACCGCCCGGTACTTCGCTCCGCTCTGCTGTGTCGACACTTGGCACGGCAGCGGGAGCTATCTCGACTGAAAGCCGGGGGAGTGGTATATGAAAGGGAGGATCGCGGTGTCCGGGCGCGCCTGGGGAGGATAGGATGGCACGCAGTGTCACCGACGCCCACTGCAGCCGTGGAAGCGCGCCCGTACCGGTATGGGATGCTACCGGTAGGCATAAATGCCCGTCAGACAAGCGGCCGACGGACGACAGACGGCGCGGCTTTTTGCCCGTTCGGGTACTGGGTCCCGACATGACTTGGGCGACGTTGTTCGAACGCGCGACGGACCACCAGACCACGGTCGACGCTGTCTGTGCAGCCCTCGACGAACACCGGGCGGAGGACGACAGCGATGCGTGAGCCGTCGCCGGCCCGTATCGTCGCCGATGCCGACGTGCTCGCCGCCGACCTGCTGTGTGGCCCAGACAACGACGCCCGCGCCGCGCTCGACCATGTCCGTCGGCACTCGTGGGTCACGCTCATCGCGAGTGATCACCTGCTAGACGATGCCACCGCTGTCATTGCCGACCTCGCCGACGACGACCTGGCAGCTGACTGGCGAGCGCGGATCGAACCGGACTGTGACATCGTCGACCACCCGGCCGGCGACCACCCCGCGCTGGCCGCAGCCTACCGGGGCGGCGCACAGCATCTACTTTCCTACGATGACGATCTGCGGAGCGCCCGGACCAGCGCGTCGCTCAACCGTCACATGTCCCTGAGCGTTCGACCGCCGGACGCCTTCGCTCGCCTGTTCGATCCGGCGTCACTGTATCCGGTCATCGAAGACAGCGAGTATCCCGGTCCCGACCGAAATCCGCGGGCGTAACGGGGAGCGGCTTCCAGTCCAGTCTGTGTCAGTCGTCAGCCGTCGTTACGGCGGTCGTGGAGACTCTCCCCGATGATCCGGCCGCGTCCTCGGCAACGTCGAACTCCGACAGAACCTCGCGCAGGTCGTCGGTCCGGGCCGCCATCTCCTGTACCTCGGTGGTCACTTCGGTGATCGTGGCGGTCTGTTCTTCGGCCGCGGCGGCAACGGCCTCGGACTCCTCGTTGGTCTGTTCGCTCACCGCCGCCACCTCGTCGACCATGTCGACGACTTCCTGGGTTGTCTCTGCCTGCTCGGCGGTCGCACCTGATATCTCCTGAATCGAGGTGTTGACCTCGCCGAGCACGTCGACGATGTCCTCGAAGTCCCGAAGCGCCGACTCGATGGTCGCAACGCTGTCGGTCACCTGCTGGTTCGTCGCCTCCACGTCGCTGACGGTCTCGCTGGCCTCGTGCTGGACCGCTTCGATGCGGTCCGACACGTCAGTCGCTGCGTCACGGGTCTCCTCTGCGAGCGTCTTCACCTCGTCGGCGACGACGGCGAACCCGTCACCGCTACCGTCCGCGCGGGCCGCCTCGATGGAGGCGTTCAGCGCGAGCATATTGGTCTGCTCGGCGATGTCCGTGATGACCTCGACGATATCGTCGATCTCGCTGATCTGGTCGACCAGGCTTTCGACTGCAACGGCGATATCGTCGATACGAGCCTCCATCTCGTCGAGTTCGTCGATGGCTTGCTCGGCATCCGCACGCCCCTCCCGACCCCGCTGTGTCGCCTTGTCGGCGGTCCCAGCGGCATCTTCGGCGGTCGCGGCGATCTCCTCAACGGTGGCAGACAGCGTGTTCATCTCCGAGGCGACATCATCGTGGCGGGACGCCTGTTGGCTGGCACCGGCCGAGATCTCCTGGATCGACCGGGAGATTTCGTCGCTCGCACCGTCGATCTCCTCGACGCTTCGGGTGACGTGGTCGCTCGTCTCGTCAACATCCTCGGCGAACGCGGCGACGGTTGCGACCGTTTCCCCCAGCGTCGTCACGAGGTCGTTGTAGTTCTCGACGACGGTCTCGAACTGCTCGTCGTCGGCCTCGAAGTCCTCGTCGATAGTGGCGGTCAGGTCCCCGTTTTTCGCCCGTTCGGCAGCGTCACCGAAGGCGACGACGAGGTCGTTGAGCGCCTGAGATCGCCGTTCGAGGTTGCTGGTCATCGTCTGGAGTTCGGTCGTGTAATCGTCCATACTGGCTGCCATCTGCTCCAGGGACTGTCCGAAGGCCCCGGGCACGTCCTCGTCCAGAACATCGGCGTCGAACTCCTGCCGGGAGAGCGCGTCGGCCTGTTGTGACACCGTCAACAGATAGGATTGCATCGACCGAAACGACGAGAGCAGTTCGGCGACCTCGTCGTCACGCTCGCTCGTTGGCAGTTCCACATCGAGTTCGCCGGCGGCGATGTGATCCGCGCCCGCAGCCATCGCTGTGACGGGTTCGACGAAGTCCTCACGGGTGATGAACACCGTATTGGCGAATGCGACGATAGCGCCAGCGAGCAATACGCCTGTGACGACGAGCCGAACGGTGCCGCTGGTGACAAGGGAGACAAGGGCCAACGCGACCGAAGCGGCAAACTGCAGACCGACAGCCGTGAGGACCTTCCGTTCGATTGAACCGGAGACGCCAAAAATAGCAAGTGATCTACGTATCACCGATTTGTACTGTCCGACCGGGTCTGTGAGCATACCGAACCATTTCGCTCCTGCTTTGATAAAGCAAACTCTCGTTTCTCAAAATATGAAAACGAGAGACGTATGAGATTACCGCGCAAGTGCTTTTTCTTCGCTCAATACTACCCTGAGTATCAGATTATATTCTGCTATCGTCCGCTGTTGACCCAGCCTGCGACGCGCCGGACAACCCACCGCGGCGTCGCCCTGACCAGTCGGTCGATAAGCCGCATCGACCGCCGCGGAATCACGACCGTCTCGCTCGCGGCGGCTCCCTCGTAGGCCGCCGTTGCGACCGCTTCGGGCGTGTTCGAGGTGAGCGACCCAACGGACGAAGCCGACATTCCCGCACGCTCCTGAAACTCCGTGTCGACCGGGCCGGGACAGACGACGGTCACATCGACCGAAGTCTCGCGGAGCTCCTCTGCCAGCGCCTCGCTGAAACTATTGATGTATGCCTTACTCGCGTAGTAGCCCGCGAGGTTCGGGCCGGGCTGGAACCCAGCGACCGAGCCCACGTTGATCACCGCGCCGCCGTCATCGAACTCGTCCAAGAATAGCCGCGTCAGTTCGACCGGCAGCAACACGTTCAGCCGAAGCTGTGTCCGTTCCGCGTCGAGGTCGCTGTCGGCGAACGGGCCGTAGGTCCCCACACCGACGTTGTTGACGAGGATATCGATGTCCAATCCGCGGGACCGGACCGTCTCGTAGAGCTCTTCGGCGGCCGCCGTGCGGTCGAGGTCCATCACGATCGGCGTCGCCGTGATGCCCCTCGTTTCGAGATCCTCGGCCAGCCGCGCCAGTTTCTCCTCGCTCCGGGCGACCGGGACCACGTCGTGCCCGCGTGCGGCGAACTCCCGCGCCAGCGCGTTACCGATACCCGCCGATGCACCGGTTATCAAGGCGGTACCGCCAGTGCCGACGACCGGTACGTCGCTACCGCTCACCGTACCACTCCGCAAATTTCGCCAGCGCCCGCCCACGGTGGGAGACGGCGTTCTTCTGCTCGGTGCTCATCTCCGCGAACGTCGTCCCGTCGTGCTCGAAGATGGGATCGAAACCGAACCCGCCCTCGCCACGCGGGGCGACGATTTCGCCGGGCACGCGCCCCTCGAACAGTTTCACCGGGACCGTCTCGCTGTTCTGTTCCGCGGTGCCGTCGTGGACCTGCTCGTCCGTCGTCGCCGCGCCGCGGTCGTCGGCCGACAGGTCCTGTCCGCGGCGGTCCTCGCGGTCGATACCGCCCGGGTCCGGCGTTGCCTCGAACCCCTGGCCGTCGCAGTAGGCGATGACCGTCTTGAACGCCGCCGCGCGGTCGTCCTCCGGCTCGGTCATTCGCCAGACGCGCTCGACTCCGACGGTGTCCTCGACGTAGGAGGAGTACGGCCCGGGGAACCCGTCGAAAGCGTCGATGAACAGCCCCGCGTCGTCGACGATGACCGGGCCGTCGGCTGCCCGGTAAGCCGCCCGTGCGCCCTCGGCCGCGACCGTTCCCAGGTCGTCGGCCTGGACCTCCGGGTAGTCGAAGTCGAACTGCTGGACCTCGTCGTCGAGATACTCCGTCGCTTCCCGGACCTTCCCGGGATTGGTCGTGACAAAATTGAGCATACCGGCACACGGCGACCGGCGATAAAAGAGCCGTCGAAAGTCCGGTCATACGGATTGTTGTAGATCATTCCCGGACAGTACCGCCCCAAGGGCCGGCATACACCGGGAAACCGCTACAACAGTCCGTATCAGTCGACGACGACTTCGACCGGTTCGTCCTCGCTCTCGGATTCGAACTCCGCCTCGCTGCCGCCGCGTTCGAGATACAGCATCACGCCGGCGACCGCCAGAACGACCCACGAGCGCCAGTTCGCCAGGTTCAGCGTGTAGCCGATGCCGAATGGCTTCTCGACCAGCATGTCATCGCCCGGCTTCCAATAGGCCGACACCAACCGCTTGAGGCTCGGTCGTTCGAAGTTGTACGGCACGCCGAACAACGTTCCCGACTGGGGTTTCTCTGCCATACCAAACTGTATTCGGGCCGAGGTTAAACCATTTGTCCACCACCTTTTTTGTCGTCGCCGTTCCTCGCTCGCTTCGCTCGCTGCGGAGACGGCTCCTCGAAAAACGTGGGCGAAAAAGGCCGGAATCGCCGCCCCGCGGCGATTCCGAGGAACCGGCGGCTTCGCCGCCGGATGCTGGCAGCCCTGCCCTTCCCCGGTTCGCGCGATAAAACGCGCTCACGGCCATACAACAGGGACAGGCTTCGAAAAGCTGCGGCCAGAGCGTCTTACCGTTCGTCCAGCGGCACGAACGTCGTGTCTTCGGGCTTCGCACCGACGTAGCGAGCACGGGGTCGGATCAGGCGGTTGTCCTCGATGTACTCGAAGACGTGGGCGACCCAGCCACCGACACGAGACATCGCGAAGATGGGGGTGTAGATGTCGATGGGGATGCCCATCTGGTAGTACGTCGACGCGGAGTAGAAGTCGACGTTCGGGGCCAAGCCCTTCTCTTCCATGAGGTAGTCTTCGATAGTGGTCGACATCTCGTACCACTTGAGCGTGCCGGCGGCCTCGCCGAGTTCCTTCGAGCGCTCGCCGAGAATCTTCGCTCGCGGGTCCTTGACGTTGTAGACGCGGTGGCCGAACCCGGAGACGCGGCGGCCCTCGTTGAGGGCGTTCTCGACCCACTCGAGCGGGTCGGATTCGGCGTCGTCTACTTCCTTTAGCATCTCCATAACGTCCTGATTAGCCCCGCCGTGGAGCGGTCCTTTCAGCGTCCCAATAGCGGAGGTGACCGCGCTGTGAACGTCCGACAGCGTCGACGCGGTGACGATGGCCGAGAACGTCGAGGCGTTGAGGCCGTGGTCAGCGTGGAGGACGAGCGCCTGATCGAACACGTCCGCCAGCACGTCGTCGGGCTCCTCGCCGTTGAGCATATAGAGGAAATTCGCCGCGTGGTCGAGATCGTCGCGGGGTTCGACGGGGTCCTGGCCGTCGCGGATGCGAGTGAAGGCGGCGATGATGGTCGGTATCTTGGCCGTGATCCGCCGACCAGTTTCGAGGTTGACCAGCTCGTCGGTCGGCTCGGCGTCCTCAGGTGCCGGGTCGAACGCCGAGAGCATCGACACCGCGGTCCGGAGGGCTGCCATCGGGTCCTCGTCGGCTTCGGCGAGTTGCCGCACGGTGGAGATAACGTCGTCGTCCACATCGCGTGCTTCGACCATCGCCTGCTTGAACTCGGAGAGTTCGTCCCGGTCCGGCAGATGGCCGTGCCAGAGCAGGTACAGCACCTCTTCGTAGCTGGCCCCCTTTGCGAGGTCCTCGATGGTGTACCCCCGATACACGAGTTTGCCAGCGTCGCCGTCGATAACGCTGAGTTCGGACTCGGCGACAATGACACCCTCGAGTCCCTTCTTGAGGTCGTCGGACATACGCAATCTGTTCCCTACCTGCCGGGAAAAGCATTTTCTTTCCAAGCGTGTGTGGCACAATGTCAGGAACGGAGAGTGGACAAGCGTCCAGATGTTCCCTGGGAGATCTGGGTTTGTGTGCCACTGCGACAGCCACCTCGGTATGCAAACGGCCAGTCACAACAGGCGTATGGTACTCCCCAGCACAGTGAGGAACGTTTTTGCTCGGGGCCGTCGAATCGGCCGCTATGGACCAGACGGTCGAGTACGAACCGGTCAGCGTCAAGCAGGTGCTGGCCGAGATGAAAGACACCGCCGAGTTGCTCATCGACCTCTCGTACTCGGCCGTCCTGCTGGGCAGCGACGACGTGGCCGCGGAGGTACTGGAGCTAGAGGAGAAGATGGATGTCCTCCAACTGCGCGCACGTATGAGCCTCCTGATGGCCTGCCGGTCGACAACGGACGCGGAGTCACTAGCCCCCGTCCTGGGGATGGTGGGGGCGGCGGAGAAGATCAGCGACGCCGCCGGCGATATCGCCAAGATAGTCCTTGAGGACATCGGCCTGCCGGACACGATGCGGGCGGCCCTGCCGGAAGCCGTCGAGACGCTCGTGCGAGCGACGATTCGTTCGGACTCCCCGCTGGCCGACGAGACGCTGGGGAGCCTCAATCTCGAAACCGAGACCGGCGTCCGAGCGCTGGCGATCCGCCGGCAGGGTAGCTGGCTGCTCAACCCCGACCGGGAGACACGCCTCGAAGCGGGCGATGTGGTGCTGTTCCGTGGTCCCGAGGACGGTATCGCCGAAGTATACCGGGATGCCACCGGCGAGGTGTACGAACCGCCGGACCCGCGCGAGGGGAGCGTCCGCGATCTCGAACGCGCCGTCGACTCCATCGTGCTGATGAAGGACATGGGTGAACTGGCGGTCGATCTGGCCTACGGCGCGGTGCTGTTCGACAGCACGGAGGTCGCCGAGGAGGTCGTCGAACTCGAAGCTGAGGTCGACGCGCTGCAGTCCCGGTTCGAGGCGTGGACGCTCCGGGCCGCGGCGGACATCGACGACCCCGTGTCGCTGCGGGGTCTCGTCCACCTGGCCCGCTCGACGGAAGTCATCTCCGACGCCGCACTGGAGATGAGCGAGGGCGTCCTCCGGGGGCTGTCGACCCATCCGGTCGTCGCTGAGGCCGTCCAGGAGTCCGACGAAGTCATCGTTCGGACCACGGTGTACCCCGACAGCGACCTCGCGGGGACGACCATCGGTGACGCGGCGGTCAAGACGGCGACGGGCATGCGCATCATCGCGATACGGCGCGGGGCCGGGGAAAGCGAGCGGACGGGTCGGGAAGGCGGGGACTGGGTCGTCTCACCAGGCCCGGAAACGGCGATTCAGACCGGCGACGTACTCATCGCGAAAGGGACTCGAACCGGCGGCGACCGGCTCACAGAACTGGCCGAAGGATAGGAGAACGGCAGTATCAACGCCTGGCGAGACGGACGGCCGACACCGCCGTGAGCAGCGCCGTCAGCAGCCCGCCAAGCGAGGTCGCGAGAACGAACGAAAGCGCCACGTAGAACCCCATCGGCCGCTGGGTCCCCGGCAGGACGAACAGGGCGAACAGCCCCGCGGTGAACAGGCCGGCGACCGCGAACCCGATTTTCGCGTTCCGGGACACGTTCAGCGCCGCGACCATCGCCGCTTTGCCGCTCTGTGGCTCGGACTGGGACACGCTCGCCGATAGGGCCGGGGTCCCCAAGACGCCGTCGGTCCGGCGCAACCGCCGCTGAAATCCGAACCAGTAAAGGCTCCCAAGGCAAACGTGAGAACAATGGTTACTTTCGGTACGGCGACCGCCGCTCCCGGTGAGAAAGACACGGGGCGGCTGGAGGTCGGTGAGACCCGCGACGGGTCGACGTTCGGGCTACCGGTCGCCGTCGTCAACGGTGTCGACGACGGGCGGACCCTCTACATACAGGCCGCCAGCGACGGCGACGAACTGAACGGCGTCGGCGTCATCCAGCGGACGCTCCCGCAACTCGACCCGACGGAACTGTCCGGCACGGTGCTGGTCTGTGGCGTCGTGAACTACCACGCCTTCCAGGTCGCCGAGCACCGCAACCCGATCGACGACACGAAGATGAACCGAGCGTATCCGGGCGACAAAACAGGGACATCGAGCGAGCGTATCGCTGCTGCGACCTTCGACGCCGCGATCAGCGCCGACTACGTGCTCGACCTCCACCAGGGATCGACTTCGCGGATGATCGACGAGGTGCGGGTCCGGTGTGGCACCCGACATCGCCTCCACGAGGAGTGTCTCGAACTCGCAAAGGTGTTTGGCTGTGGCTACATCCTCGACCAGAAAGGCCCCGACGGGCAGTTGGCCCGCGCCGCGCCCGACGAGGGCGTTCCGACGATCGATCCCGAACTCGGCGGCTGTGTCGGCTGGGACGAGACCTCAATCCAGCGGGGCGTCGAGGGCGTGTTCAACGTCTTGAAACATTACGGCTTCCTCGACGGCCACCACGACGCGCGGCCACAGACCCGCGCCTCCGGGTTCGAGCAGTACGGCTCCCCCGTCGGCGGCCTCATCGACCTCAAGCCCGACCTCGGCGACCGTGTCTCCCGCGGCGAGACGCTGTTCGAGGTGACCGACGTGTTCGGCGACCCCAAGAGGGAAATCACCGCCGACTCCAGTGGCGTGTTCTGGCGTGCCCGCCGGCTCCCCCAAGTCGCCACCGGCGAGTACGTCTGCTCGGTCGGAACGAACGTCGATACGTACTGACCGCGGTTACTGCGTCGGGTGGTCTCGCGTCGCAGCGCGTCGCATATGCTCGGTCGCTGCCCTGCCTTTCCCCGGGGCGGCCGACGGAGCGGCCGCCCGGCCACCGCGCTGTGGGCTCCGCCAACCCAGGCCGCAGGCACCGACTACTGCGGCCGAAAATGTCGCCAGCTTTTGCCCAGTCCGCTACCCAGTAGGCACATGCGCATCTGTTCAGTCTGCGACCGGGAGTACCCCCGCGAAGAACCCTGGCGGTGCTCGTGTGGTGAACCGCTCGACTACGCCACCCAGCCACTGCCCGAGGAGCGACCGGCGCGATTCTCGCGGGCCAGCGGCGTCTGGGACTTCGCCGAGTTCCTCCCGATGGCCAAGCGGGTCAGTCTCGGCGAGGGCTGGACGCCGCTGGTCGACGCGCCCGGGTGGGACGCCGCGTTCAAACTGGAGTATCTCCATCCGACGGGGAGTTTCAAGGACCGCGGCGCGGCGACGGTCATCGCGGAGGCGCTCGAAGTCGGAGCGGACCGGGTACTCGAAGACTCCTCTGGCAACGCCGGGCTTGCGGTCGCGTCCTACGCGGCACGAGCGGGTCTGGACGCAGAGATATACGTCCCCGCGGGCGCGAAGGAAGCAAAGCGTCGCCGTATCGAACACACCGGAGCCGACGTGGTCCCCGTCGAAGGGAGTAGAGAGGCCGTAACCGCGGCCTGTATCGACGCCGTCGAGAACGGGGCGGACTGGTACGCCAGTCATGCCTGGAACCCCGCCTTCTTCGCCGGAACGGCGACGGCTGCCTACGAAATCGCCGCCCAGCGGAACTGGACCGTTCCGGATGCCGTCGTGACGCCGCTCGGTCATGGAACGCTGTTCCTCGGCCTCTATCGTGGGTTCCGAGCACTGGAACAAGCCGGATGGACGGAGTCGGTGCCGCGCATACTGGGCGCGCAGGCGACCAGGTACAGCCCCATCGCCGACGGGCAAAATGGGACGGGCGGCGACAGGAACGACCTCGCCGACGGCATCCACATCCGGGACCCGCCACGCGGTCACCAGATCCGGCAGGCCATCGAGGAAACGGACGGGGCTGCCGTCGCCGTCTCCGCGGCGGCGACGGAGCGGGAACACGACCGCCTCGCTGCGTCGGGGTTTCACGTCGAACCGACCTGTGCGACGGCGACGGCGGCGCTAACTCAGTTCAGAAAGCGGGGAGAACTCCAGGACGACGAGGACGTTGTGGTTGCGTTGACGGGACGAAACAGCTGACCTACCGCATCAGCAACGTCGAGACCGGAAAGTCAGCATCGACGGAGAGCCACTGGTTCTCTACATCTGTCGTTTCGACATCTGGGGCGTAGCAGATGAGCCGTTCACTGCCGTCGGGACGGGAGCGCACCACGGCAGGCAGCGCCGTCTCGTCAGCGTCGCTCGCTGCCGTCATTTCACTCGTCGACCGGGTATCGAAGTCCATGTCGGTGTTCACGAGAGGTGTTATTATTGTTACCAGTCGATTATCGCGCGTAAGGGCTACTGAACGTCGTCAAGGGAGACGAGAAGGTCCGACGAAACGGCCAGCCAGTTCGCGTCCAGTTCAGCATTCGTGAGGGTAGGGGGATACAAAATCGATCGCTCGCCGCCACCCGCGGCCGGCTCGTGTTCCACGGTCAGCAGTTTCTCAGTGAATCCACCGTCCGTCGTCTTTCGCTGCTCGGCGTCGTGCCCCTCATTGGTCATGCCCGCTGGATAACCGTGTATCAATATTGTTATCCGTCGTCTAAATAGTCGTATATCCCGATATTACCGGAATATTCGTGGTGCTTACTGACCGGTAATCGGGATGAACCAGATAGCAGAGAGGAATGCAGCGACGGGCAGCAACTTTCCACGACGGCACTATCGGTTCAGCGGGCGGGGTGGGTGGGCGCGTCAAACCCACCGCGGACGAGCGGCTTCGCGATGTGGCGGCGCGCGACCGGCGGCACCTCGTACCAGCCCCGTTCCAGATCCCGTTCGACAGGCTGTTCCACTCTGCCGTCGGCGCTGGTCCCGCAGTCCCGGCACCGGTAGCCCTGATTCCGACCGGCGGATTTCATCGACCGACCACAGTCCGGACAGTCCGGCGTGACAGCCTCGGTCGTCACCAGGTCCCGGACGGCGAACTTCTCCAGTTTGAGCGTCCCGTCGCTCACCTCGCCGCAGGCGGTGATCCGGTCGCCAGACCTGAGCGAGCGAACCCGGTCGCGGAACCCCTTGGTCGGCTCGAAGGCCGCACAGTCGAGAGTCGTTCCGTCGTCTTCGAGCGTGAAGAACACGTGTCCGCCCGCCCGCGTTTCGGGGGCGTCGACCACGGTACCGGTGACGCGGTAGGCGCTGTCGTCCGTGACCGCGCTGAGCGTCGCATCCTGTAGATGCACGTCGGTTCCCTGGTTCGTCACGAACGTCGCCCGGCGGGCGATGGGTTCGCTGTCGATGGCGTCGGCAACGGCACGGCACGCGGCAGGGTCGTCTCCGCGGATCCCGTAGAGGATCGGACACGGTGTCCGGGGGACACAGACCGGATAGCCCGATTCGCGGTCGACGGTGTCCCACACGTCAGGGTAGTACTCCTCGGCCGCGGCGCGGACGCTCTCGCTATCGACCGACCGCTCCGTGCCCCACCGGTCCCGCTCCCGGTAGGCGATGTGTTCGTAGGTCCAGTCCGACAGCGCGGCCCAGGCCCCGACCGCCGCGAGTGCGCCGACCAGTCCGCGGCCGTTGCCCCGTTGACAGCGGGCGAACCCGACCACGTCGGCAAGCGTCGTCGCGGCCATCGGGTCCTGTATGGACTGGATCGTCTCACGGGCGAAGGTTGCGACCTGCGGCGGAACGTCCGCAGGGTCGCAGTCCGCCACGACGGCCCCGGGATTGGTCTGGGGGTCGTCGGTCTCGGCCATGTCGAGTACGTCCTCGACCAGCCCCAGCGCCGTGTCGGCGTCGAGGTCCGTATGCACCGCCAGCGCCGCGTTTCCGCGGGTCTTGTGTTCGACGGCGGGGTTCAGCCGGACGAGGAGCAGCCGCTCGACGACACCCCCAGCGTCTCGTATCGACTCGGCGAGGGTCACAGCGGCGTAGGTGGTACACATCCCCCGCTCGCGTGAGTCCGTATCGTCGAGGCCCACGACAGTCACGTCACTCTGTAGCCCCGAAGCGGTCAAACCCCTTTCGTCACGCTGTCGGAACGAGAGAGCCTGAGAGTTCAACGAGCGGCGCAATGCATATAATGGGTGAACAGCCTAGACTCAGTAGAGGTACAGAGTACTATGTCACGGTCGGCGCTGGTGGAAAACGTCATGGCGATGCTCGAAGACGCTGGCTTCCTCGTCAGCGACCGCTGCGCGATTCGCCCGAAGAGTTTCGACATCGCAGCCCGCCGCGGTGAGGACGTGTTGCTCCTGAAGATACTGGGCAACATCGACGCCTTCGACGCACAGACCGGGGGCGAGATGCGGCGGCTGGGCACGTATCTGAATGCCACGCCGATCGTGATCGGCCTCCGAACGCGCGACGAGGAGCTGAAACCAGGCGTCGTCTACTTCCGGCACGGCGTCCCCGTGCTGTCACCCGACACCGCGATGGACCTGTTCGTCGAGGAGGTCCCGCCACTCATCTACGCCGCCCCGGGCGGGCTCTACGTCAACATCGACTCCGAGATCCTCGCCGACGTGCGCGAGAACCGCGACTGGTCGCTGGGCCGCCTGGCGAAGGAACTGGGCGTCTCCCGGCGGACGGTCTCGAAATACGAGGACGGGATGGACGCCTCCGTGGAGGTGGCCGCCGAACTGGAGGACCTGTTCGACGCGCCGCTGACCTCCCCAGTCAGCGTCCTCGACGGTGCCGAGGAGGTCCGCGACGACGAGCCGACGCCGGAGGACCCGGATGTCGCACCGGAAGACGAGCCGATCGTGACAGTGTTCACCCGTATCGGCTTCGAAGTCCACCCGACGGACCGCGCGCCCTTCAAGAGCGTCAACGAGAGTGAGGACCAGCACGAGCAGGTGCTCGCCGGCCACTCGGCGTTCACCGAGACGGCCGAGAAGCGAGCCCGCATTATGTCCTCGGTCGGCGAGGTAACCCGGACCCGGTCGGTGTACGTCGTCGACGAACTCCGGCGCGAATCCGTCGACGGAACCGCGCTCATCGAAAAGGAGGAGATGGAGAACATCCAGGATGCGGTTGACCTTCGAGACCTGATTATGGAACGTGGCGAAGACCCCGAAGAAGTAGCCTGAACTGGTTAGACGCTGTGGGTTCTGAACCGCTCAATCGCGACATCCAGCGGCAGATCATCGAAGTCATCGTCACCGCCAGCGACGAGCGTGGCATTGCGCTCGTGAGCCAGCGCCACAGCACAGGCGTCGGCTAACGAAACAGTGCCGTGACTTTTCACTTCCCCGGCAAGTCGCCACTGTGCCTGTTCAATACTGAGACCGTTCCGTTCCAGTGTCCGAATATCCCGGTCAGCTGTCCGCAGCGATGCTGTCGTCGGCGTGTCATCGGCTGTCCCTTCGAACCGAGCGACGAGATAATAGACCTCGGTAGCGTTCGCCGTTGCGAGCAGGCCGTTGGCGTCTCCCGACTGAACGTCAGTCAACAGCGTCCCGACCCGTTCGTGTCCGGACTCATTGTAGAGAAAGGCGATGAGGGCTTCGGTGTCGAAGACATATGTCGAACTCATTTCTCAGATGGCCGGAGGTCTTCCATCCGCCGCTGGTCGCGCTGTTTCGCTGCGTCCTTTTCGGCCTCGACTTTCGCCAGTATCTCGCCGGGGTCGTGGTCACCGGCGTGGATTCCGTGGAGGGCTTCGAGGTCCGGAACGGGTTCGATGATGATGCGGCCACCGTCCTCGTATATGAACACCTCGCCCGGCGTTTCGATGTCGAACTTCTCCCGGAGCGGCTTCGGAATCGTCGCCTGCCCTTTCTGTGAGATGCGTACTACGGATGGGTCAGAAGTATTACTTGACATGTGGTGTTGTACTTTTGAATTTGTGTAGTACTAAAGGTGTTGCTGCACACGCCAACAGCGGTAGCACTATCGCAGCAAAAGACGATGAAAAGCGAAACGTCGCACCGCTTGGCCTACTGCCCGTACGTCTCTTCGAGGTACTCGACGATGTCGTCGGATTCGGGCATCGCGTCGATACCGTTGTCCTTGTCGACGAGGACAGGGACACCGGTCTGGCCCGAAACCTCCTTGACTTCGGTCCGTTCGTCGTGGGACCGCGGGACCATGTGGGATTCGTAGTCCAGGCCGAGCTCGTCGAGCTTCTTGATTACCTTCGCGCAGTACGGACAGCCTTCGAGTTCGTAGAGTTCGAGGTTAGCCATTACGGCGTATTCTAGCGATTCCACCGTCAAGAACACATCGGTGCTGTGTCCCGGCCGCACAGGGGCGAAGACGACTTGGCCAGCGCTACACGTCGATGTCGTCGGGCGCGTCGGCAAGCAGGTCCGACGCGGTCACAAGCGACGAGAGTTCGAGGTCGTGGTCGGCGAGGTTTTCGCTGGCCCCTTCCTCACGGTCGACGACCACGAGTACGCGGTTGACGACAGCACCGGCCTCGCGGAGCGCCTCGGCGGCGTCGACCGCGCTCTGGCCGGTCGTGGCGATGTCTTCGAGGATGATGACCTCCTGTCCCTCGATCAGGTTGCCCTCGATGCGGTTGCCCGTGCCGTATTCCTTGGCCTGCTTGCGGGCGATGACGTAGGGGATGCCCGTCTCGACGCTGGTGACCGCCACAAGCGGGACCGCGCCGAGGGCGACACCGGCCAGCGTGGCGTCCGTGTCCCACTCGGCGATGCGCTCGGCGAAGGCCGCGGCGATGAGATCCAGACAGTCGGGGTTGGTCTCGAAGACGTACTTGTCGACGTAGTAGTTCGACGTACCGCCGTGGGAGAGCTCGAACTCCCCGAACTTGACGGCGTCGGCGTCCCGCAAGGCCGCGATGAGGTCGTCGTTTGCCATACGCCCACTGGACGGCGGTGGGGCTAATGGCTGTTGGAATCGGACGGACTGTTGTCGCTGTGTCCCGATACTCACCTCGCCATGAGCGATACCACAACGTCCGTCTCGAACGGATGCATGGCGACATTCCTAAGCCGTTCGGCGTCACACAGTTCCCTGAATGCAAGTGTTCGGGTCGAGCGGCGTCCGGGGTGTCGCGGGCGATGAGCTGACACCGCGGTACGTCCTTCGGGTTGCACAGGCCGCCGGGGACGTTTGGCGTGAGAACCACGACCGTGTCGCAATCGCCCGAGACACGCGGACGACAGGACGGACGTTCATCAACGCCGCGACCAGCGGGTTGACGGGGGTCAGCTTCGACGTGGACCGCCTCGGCGTCGTCCCGACACCGGGACTGCAGGCCTACTGTGAGCGCGAGGGGGTCCCAGGCGTGATGATTACAGCGAGTCACAACCCGGCCGCGTACAACGGTGTGAAGCTCATCGGCGCGGACGGCGTCGAACTGACGCGGGACACGCTCGACCGCGTCGAGCAGTCGCTCCGGGACGACACCCCGACCTACGCGAACTGGGAGACCGTCGGCTCCGACAACGATATCGCCAGCGCCCGCCGCCGATACCGCGAGCAGGTCCTTTCCGCCGTCGACCGCGACCGCATCGCAGACGCCGACCTCACTGTCGTTATCGACCCCGGCCACGGTGCTGGCTCGCTGACGAGCCCCGACCTGTTCCGCGAACTCGGCTGTGAGGTCCATACCGTCAACACCCAGCCCGACGGCCACTTCCCCGGCCGCGACCCCGAACCCGTCGCCGAGAACCTCGAAGACCTGCGGGCGTTCGTCCGCGCGACCGATGCCGACCTCGGGTTCGCCCACGACGGCGACGCCGACCGCGGGATGTTCGTCGACGAGACCGGCACACACATCGAGGGCGACGCCGCGCTGGCCGCACTCGCGGCGGCGAAAATCGAGTCCGGCGACGGCGTCGTCTCGGCGGTCAACGCCTCCCAGCGGCTGGTCGACGTGGTCGAGGACGCCGGCGCGACACTCTCGCTGACGCCCATCGGCTCGACGTACATCGTCAGCCGGATCCGCAAACTGCAAGACGAGGGCACGCACGTCGCCATCGCCGGCGAGGGCAACGGCGGCATCCTCTTTCCGGACTACCGCATCGCACGGGACGGCGCGTTCACCGCCGCCAAGTTCCTCGAACTCGTCGCCGAGCGGCCCGCGAGCGAGGTGGCCGCGGACTACGACGACTACTACAACGTCCGGCGCAACCTCGAATACGAGACCGAAGACGAGCGCGAGGCGATGCTCGAAGGCATCGAATCCCACGCGAACGACGCGACGGCCGACCTCGATACGACGGACGGCTACCGACTCGACTACGGCGACGGCTGGGTGCTGGCCCGACCGTCCGGGACGGAGCCTGTCGTCCGCGTCTACGCCGAGGCGCGCACGCTCGACCGCGCCGAGGAACTCGCGGAGACGATGGTCAGCCGGGCGACCCAGCGAACGGATATCTACAGCGACGAATAGGTGTCCAGCGCGTCCCCGATAGCTGCGCGGGCCTCGCGGGCAGCCGACAGTTCGTCTTCGACAGCACCGCTCGCCAGTCGCTCACGTTCGGTTTCTGTGAGCTCTGACCGAGCGACGGCGCTCTCGCGGAGCCGCTCGTAGTCCTCCCGCTCCGCGAGTCTCCGCACCTCCCGCAGCGCCGCGACGACGGACTCATCGGCGAAGCGGGCGACGACCGAACGGTACTCCCGGCAGTACCACGGCAGGGCGTCGGCCGATGGCGGCGGCCAGTCGATCCGTACCGGCTCGGCATCGAGCCGGCGAAGGTAGGTCCGCCGCGTGGCGACAGCACTGCGGAGCGCCGCCGCGTCGTCGACGTAGTGGTCCAGTTTCGAGGCGGAGTAGTCGGCGTATTCGAGTAATTTCGGAATCGGCTCCCGGCCGGCGTCGTGCTCGCGGACGTACGTCAGGAGTTCTGTGGGCGGGGACTGGAACTCGACCAACGGGTACGCGTCCGCCCGCTCGATGACCGCCAGTGCCTCGCGGGCCGGCGTGTCAGTTCGGAAGTCTCGGAAGGCCTCGGTGACGGCGTCGTTGTAGTGCTGGATAGGGTCCCGGAGGTGTTCGACCGGCGCGTCGAGGTCGGCGTCCCCGAGCCGCTGGAGCCGTTCGAGGTCGTCGATTCGGTCGCCCAGTTCCCCACGCCGACGGCCGGCGTCGGTCCGGGCCTTCTTGTACTGTTCGCGCGCCTCGTCGAGTTCGTCGAGTCTGCCAACGAGGTCGCCGATGGGCGACAGCATCTCGCGGGCCTGCTCGAAGTCGCTCTCGGTGAGCCGGCGCTGCTGGAGGAAGTCATCGATTTCTTCGAAGGTATCGCGCTCGGGCAGGTCCTCGGGGAGGTCGTCGGTCAGCGTCCCGACGCGGCCCTGGAACTCCATGAACGCCTCGAAGTCGCCGCCGCCGGTCGCTCGGCCGTCGTAGCGCTCAAGCAGCGTCTGGAGTTCGCTGTAGATGTCCCGGCAGTCACGCAGGGCGTCCGCGCCGATTGCCTCGACGCGTTCCCGTGCTCGTTCGTGTGCCTCAGCGGCCCGTTCGAGGCGCGCCACGGCATCGGGCGTTCCCGCGCTGGCCTCGATATCAGTATCTGACTGAGCCATCAGTACACGTCGTCGGGGTCGAACACCTGTTCGCCGACCGTCTCGCCGTCGACGGTGCGGTGGAAACAGGACTCGTAGCCGGTGTGGCAGGCCCCGCCGGTCTGGTCGACGACGTACAGGAGCGCGTCCCCGTCGCAGTCGACCCGCACCTCCTCGACGGCCTGCGTGTGGCCGCTCGTGGCTCCCTTGTGCCAGAGTTCGTCGCGGCTCCGGGAGTAGTAGTGGGCCTCCCCCGTTTCGCGGGTCTTCCGGAGCGCTTCTTCGGTGACGTAGGCAAGCATGAGTACCTCGCCGGTGTCGGCGTCCTGAGCGACGGCCGGGATGTACGCCTGCTCGTCGAACGCGAGGTCGACCTCGGTCATACTCGGGTCGAGGCGTGTCCGAAAAATAGGTCTTCTGCTCAGGCGACCGGGTCGGTGTCCCGTTGTCTCAGGACAGGACCTCCGAAAGCCGCGTCGAGAACGTCGTCGGGCTGTCGTAGCGCTGTCCCGGGTCGGGATCCATCGCACGCTGCAGAACCGTATCGACGCGTGCAGGAAGGGCAGTGCCAGAACTGGGGGTCCGGAGCGCAGCGTTCTGAATCGCACTGGCGAGGTCACGCTCCCCGCTGAACGGTTTCCGCTCACAGAGCAGCCGGTATGCGACGGCACCGAGCTGGTACACCGGCGTCGTCCGTTCGATAGTCCCGGATAGCTGTTCCGGCGCAGTGTAAGGCGTGGCGCTGGTGTCGTCGAATGCGCTTGCCACGGCACGTTCGATACCCCACCCGGCGAGGGCCGCACGGACGCGGTCGTCACGCGAACGAATCCGAACCGAATCCGGGCGAATCGCTGTCGCGTACGCATCGTTTCGCGCGGCGGCAGCCGCCGCCACCGCAACGTCGTCTACCACCTGTAATCGGGCATCGAGCGAGAGTGAGGAACAGTACTGTTCGACCGACCCGTTGCCGGCACGGTACGCGATCCAGGCACTCGGGCTGACACCGACTTCGTAGATGGTCGACACCGACTGCAGACCAGCCACAGTTTGCCAGTTCTTGACGGCAGCCATGAACTGCTTGACTGCGCGTCCCTCTGCACCGCGGTCCGGGTCGAGCAACGCGATGTGTGCGACCTCGCCGTCCGTCCATGCTCCCCGATACCGGTGGACGTAGCCGGACGTATCGATCGCGTCGAGTTCCGTGAGGTCGGGGATCGCAGCCATCAGGGTACTCGTCGTCGTCATCGACCCGATCTCTGCCGGTGGCGGTTCGTCTTCGGTCCCGTCGCCGTCGTCCGACACAGACTCGTCAGAGGGTTCGGACAGTCTGTCCCGCCGATACCGGACCCCCGACTCTGCGATGTCGTGTCGGATAAAGCGGTGGTCGGTCGACTGCTTCGTCTCCCCGCCCGCCTGGAGGTCGAGCCGTTTGAAATCGAACGCTCGCTGTATTGCTTTCGCGGTGTCACAGGCGGTTTCCAGGTCGTCGTCCACGTGGAATACAACAGCATCGCGTTCGGGAACGACGACCCAGGCATCGAGCATCGGACTGCGTTTCACCTGCAGACACTCGAACAGTTCGTTCCAGTAGATGTCGCCGACGATGTCCGAGGCGTCCCACCGCAGGAGACACGGATGGCGGTTCGCGTCCATCCGTTCTTTGGCCGCCCGCATCGCGTCGATTCGGCGGTTGTGGGTCGAAAAGACCGAGGCATCGTTTCGGTTACGGTGATACTCGCGGACCACCCACTCGCCGTCTAGTTCGATGAGTTCGAGCGGCGGCTTACACGGCGGGCGAGCGGACGACCCCGATTGCGCCGGGGGTCGCATCGACCCGGAATCGTTGTCCGTCACGCAATCAGATCCGAAACTGTGTCGGTATGGCTCGTCAGTGCCAAAACCGGGAGCTGTACGCCGATCTGTTCGACCATTCGTCGGTATGGTACTGTACAACTTGTGTACATATAAAAAATCTCGGGTGAACTCAGCAGCCGTTTCCCGACACGGCCACTCAGGCCAGCCCGACCGCCTGCAACAGCGAGAACAGCACGTCGCCGTAGGTGAGCGAGACGACCAGCCCGGCGAACATCGGGACGAGGAACGGAATCCCGGGCGAGAGCCACACCTCGTCCTGTTCGACGAGCACGTCCAGCCCGTCGCGGAGCTGGTCGGGGGAGGTTCCGTAGGCAGAGTGCTCAATATCGTTCAGGAAGCGTTCGGCACCCCACGGGTCATCGATGCCGTCAGCTGAATCAGTCACACCCTGCGTCGGGGCGTCGTCACCGCGACCGCCCGCCCCGTCAACGTCATCGGTCACCGGGTCGCCGCCATCGGTCGCCAGCGAGCCGTCGCCGGGGTCGTTCGGAACCCGCGGCAGCGAGGTCGGGAGCCGATGCTGGTCGGGGTTGGCGCGAATGTCAGCGAGCGAGCAGCCGCGCCACTGGAGATACATCCGGAGGGCATCGAGGTCGAGGCCGCCGCGGTCGAACCCGTTGGGGGATTCGAGCAGGCGGCCGTACTCCGCGGTGACGCTCGTGACGGGGACGGGCCGGCCGATAAACATCGCCAGCGAAAACCGCCCCCGGGCGAGGTTACCGGCGGCGACGGCCAGCGGGTAGACAATGCCGGCGAGGACGGTGTTCGAGAGCACCGTCAGCGAGAAAACGCCGATAGCGGTCGTCTGGAGCGGCAGGGCGACGTTCGGCAGGTAGTACACGGGATAGACGGGAAAGAGGACGGCGAGGAGCATGAACGCCTTCGCGTCGGCCCCGCCGAACCCGCCGATGAGCCAGAAGCCGTACGACAGCGGGATGACGAAGCCGAGGCTGATCGCGACCCTGATGAAGAACAGCCGCTGGCCGACCGCCGTCGGGCCGGTCCAGACGGTGTAGGCGTCCCACAGCAGGAGGACGACCGCCAGCACGGCCAGCGGAGTCCAGGTCCGGTTGGGCACCCGGCGGGTTTTCACGTCGCGGTAGGCTGCCCACCCGAACACCGGGACGGCGACCAGCCGAAGCAGGTCCGGTATCGACCCGAGCACGGCTACATGCAACACAGCACAGCCCCTAATGGTTCCGATACGACGGCTGTAAAAAGCGGGTGCTACCGAGAGAGAAGAAGTCGGTGCGCTGCAGACGCCGCGTTAGATGACGCGGTTCTGCAGGTAATCGAGGTGCTTGGCGTTGTAGACGATCTTGACCTCATCGGCGTCCGGGCTGCCGATACAGGTCAGGCGAACGTTCTTGTCTTCGACTTCCTCGTCGCTGAGGATCTGCTGCATGTCCATGTCGATGTCGCCTTCGAGAACGATGGCGGCACAGTTCGCACAGGCCCCAGCGCGGCACGAGAAGGGCCAATCGTAGCCCTGTGCCTCGGCGGCCTCCAGGATGTACTCGCCTTCGTTCACGTCGAGGGACCCGTAGTCCTCGTCAGAGAGGTCCATCTCGGACGCCTCTGCGAAGACGTCGTCGTCGTACATGTCCCAGCCGTTATCGTCCACTACTTCGTAGTTAAGGTACTCTACCGTGGGCATCACCTGATCGGTTCGAACCCCGCCCTGTTAGACTTTGCCCTTCGGTTTTAGGTCGTGCAAAATAATGAGGGACAGCGCGGCGATTCGTCGTGGAATCGGTGCCATCGGTTCGGGGCCAGGTACTGCTCAGGCGATCGGCAGGAATCGGAACACCAGATACGCCGCGAGCGTCGCGATCGAGGGGACGATGTTCTGCAGGAAGATCACTCTGGCAGTGGTTCCGGGCTCGAACAGATCCGACGCGGACGGGATATCCTCCCGCGATTCCTCGCCGATGGGTTCGGTCTCGGCCGGCTTCGGCGTCCCCTTCTTGCCGCCGACAGTCGGCGCGTCCGCGGCCTCCGCGTCGGTAGTCAGCGCACCGACAGAGGCGACGGGCGACTCACCCTGGACCGTATCGGAGAGGCTCGTCGTTCGCGTCGCACGACCCCACCCGAGGCCGACGATGCTCATCGTCGCAATGATGACGAAACTCGCGGGGATGCCCAGCGCCGAGAGGAAGGTGACGATGGTGGAGGCAACCGTTGCAACGACGATGGCGGCCACCAGCGGCAGGTCGGTCAGGTCGTTGCCGACCGTGTCCATCGTCCGGCGAGCAATGGTAAACGCGCCGAGGCCGATGGCCCCGCCGCCGAGCAGGATCGCCGGGTACATCTCCAGAGAACCGTTTCCGACGAGGGGCGCGACGGCGTTGGCGACGTTCGACGCCCCCGCCGAGAAGCCCATGTAACAGCCGATACCGATGACGACGACCGTACCGATGAACTCCCGCTGTGTCGTGTTTTCACCCAGACTCGGGCGTGGAACGGCACCGGACCGGTCGAAATCGAGCAGCGCGCCCTCGCTCTGGGAGACGGCGAACCACTCGACCAGCCGAGGGTAGAAGTACCGCCCGATGACGCCGCTGACCCAGAAGGCGATGATGGGCGAGACGAGCCACCAGGAGACGATTTCGAGCATCAGGGCGGCATTGAGCGTGCCGCGCGCCAGACCCAACCCCGCGATAGCGCCGACGGCCGTCATCGAGGTCGACGCCGGAACGCCGACCACGTTCGAGAGGAACAGCGCCACGCCGATGAAAAACAGGACGACGATGCTGATGAGCGGCGAGAAGGCAGTCGCGACGAGGTCGCTCCCGAGGCTCTCGACAACTTCGGGACCGACGATGAGTCCCCCAGCGAGGGCGAAGATGGTCATCAGGGCCGCCGCGGACAGCTTCGAGAGCGTATCTGACCCGACGGCCGGGCCGAACGCGACGCCCGTAGAGGAGCCACCGATGTTGAAGCCGACGAAAATAGCCACCAGAACACCGAGGGCAAAGAGAAGTTCGACCATACGGATGCCAGACTCTCACCGGGTTAAAACGTACCGAACAGATACTCGGTCTAGCGGCGATGAGACCCGCTAGCGGGACCGTTCGTCCGAGCCACTATCAGCGGTGTCGGACTCGTCACTGTCGTCGATGAGCGGTTCGTCCTCGGCCGGCATCGTCTCCTCGACCTCGCTTGCGGTCTCCTCGACCTCGCTCGCCGCCTCTTTGGCCGCTTCGACCTCGTCGGTGACCGACTCGGCTGTTTGCTTCGCGTCGCTGGTCTTGTCTTTGACCTCGGTCGTTTTGTCTTTCACTTCGGTCGTCTTGTCCTTCGCTTCCGTCGCCTTGTCCTTGACCTCGGTCGTCTTGTCTTTCACTTCGGTCGTCTTGTCCTTGACCTCGGTGACCTTCTCGGCCGCGTCCTCGTCGCCGGTCTGGGTCGCGGTCTGTTCGACCTCGTCGGCCGTCTGTTCGACCTCGTCGACGGTCTCTTTCACTTCGTCGGCTGTCTGTTCAACCTCGTCCGCGGTTTTCTCGACATCGTCCGCGGTCTGCTCGACATCCTCGGCGGCCTCATCGACCGTCTCCGCGGCGTCCTCGACCTCGTCGGCGGTGGTCTCTAGCTCCTCGGCGGTCGTTTCCAGTTGCTCGGCGGCCGCTTCGAGCTCAGCGGCCTTGGTGGCGACATCCTCGTTCGTCCGTTCGAGGACGTTCGCCAGGACGAGAAACTGCAGCAAGCCGACGACGACGAACGCCGAGATAGCGATGCTGGCGGCAGTCGCGAGTATCGACACCGTGCCGGTACCGAGCGGCAGGACGCCGAACTCGGCCAGTCCCCAGGCCAGCGCCAGGCCGACGGCGACGACCAGGACAGCCTGTTCGAACAGCCGGTACTCGCGCTCGTAGGGCCCGAACATGATGTCTTCGAGCCGACGGGCAAGCGGTGTGAGAACAAGTGTAGCAGTAACCATGGCGAACCTTTCCCAGCACGCCGTAAAAGGATGGGGGTGTGTGGGCCAGGTAGCCGTCCGAACGTATGGGACCGACACGCTTTCGACGGCCGCCGCCGGACCACCGGCCATGTTACCCGAGTTCGAGGTCGTCCCCGCGGTCGACATGCAGGACGGACAGGTGGTCCAGTTAGTCGGCGGCGAACGCGGCACGGAGAAGACCTACGGCGACCCGGTCGAGGCCGCAAAGCGGTGGGTCGACGCCGGCGCGCGGACGCTCCATCTCGTCGACCTCGACGGCGCGTTCGAGGGCGAGCGACAGAACGCCGCGGCCATCGACGCCGTCCTCGACGCAGTAGGGGCCGACGTTGACGTGCAACTCGGTGGCGGCATTCGGACCGCTGAGGACGCCGTCTCGCTGCTCGACCGCGGGCTTGATCGCGTCATTCTCGGAACCGCCGCCGTCGAGACGCCGGAGATCGTCGGCGAGATCAGCGACGAACACCCCGGCAGTGTGCTGGTGAGCCTCGACGCGAAGGACGGCGAGGTGGTCGTCTCCGGGTGGACCGAAGGCACCGGGCTGGACCCCGCCGAGGCCGCGGCCCGCTACGCCGACCTCGGGGCCGGCGGCATCCTCTTTACCGACGTGGACGTGGAGGGACAACTCGACGGCGTGCGGACCGAGCCGGTCCGCCGACTGGTCGATAGCGTCGACATCCCGGTCATCGCAAGCGGCGGCGTGGCGACGATCGACGACGTGCTGGCGCTGCGCTCGGCCGGGGCCGCCGCCGTCGTGGTCGGCAGCGCACTCTACGAGGGGCAGTTTACCCTTGAGGCGGCGATGGACGCGCTCGGCGAGTCAGCGGAATAGCCCGGGCTAGTCGAACGCATAACCGTGTGGCCCCCTCACACAGAATATGGACCGCAACGACGTGCGCCGCGCGTGGGACAGCGTCTCCGAGACCTACGCCGACCGGCGTGACCCGACCGGGTCGGACGCGGCCCTACTTGATGACCTGCTCGACCGGTTCTCCGAACCGCCGACTGTCCTCGACGTAGGCTGTGGTGACGGCGCGCGAACGCTTGCGAACCTCCCACGGGACAGCATCGGTCTCGATTTCTCGCGTGCGGGACTGGCTCTCGCGGCAGAGACGGTTCCGGACAGCCGGCTCGTCCAGGGAGACATGACGGCGCTCCCGATTGCGACCGACAGCGTGGACGCTGTCACGGCCTATCACGCCGTCTTTCACGTCCCGCGGGACCAGCACCCGGCCGTCTACCGAGAGTTCGCCCGCGTCCTCCGACCGGGGGGCATCGTGCTGATGACGCTGCCGAGCGGGCGGTTCGAGACCGTCCGCCGCGGCTGGATGGGCGGGTCGATGTTCTTCTCAGCGCCGGGTCGACGGGCGACGCTCGACCAGTTGGCCGACGCGGGCTTCACCGAGACGGAAACCGTCACCGCGACGGACCCTCTGGGAAGCGATAGCGAATTCGTCTTCGCCACGCTCGGCGGCGATTAGCGACCGCCTACTGTGTCAAATCATCGGCCGTGCTGACGTGCATCCCGACGAACTGCCACTCGCGCGCCTCGCCGGTGGCTTCGAGGGTCCCGCTCCAGCGCGTGTCGTACTCGTGGCGGACTTTGCCCTCGGCGTCGGTCCAGCACAGTTCGACGGCGTCGCTGAACCACGCGTAGTCCTCGCGGTCCGTGACCCGGAGCGCGTGGCTGTCGACGGTCCAGTCCATCGTCGTCTCGGTCTGTGCTCGCAGTCCCGCTCTGACGGTGTCGGTCCCGACCAACTGTTCGGAGATACCGAACTTGACCACCGAACGGTCCCCATCGGATGCGAAGAACGGGGCGAGCGGGTCCCCGGCCCGGAGCGCGGAGTAATAAGCCTCGATAGTCTCTCTGGCGTTCATACGCTTCCGTACGGCGGCCGGCCACTTCACTGACACACCCTGGGACTGACAGTGACATCCTCCGGGACCGTCTGGCTTGCGGCGTACTAACTCGAAAGTCGCCGAATTAGAGTTCGTCTGCGAGGTCCTCGGCGAAGTAGGTGAGAATCAGGTCCGCGCCGGCGCGCTTGATCGACAGCAGCGACTCGTAGGCGACCGCTTCGAGGTCGAGCCACCCCTTCTCGGCGGCGGCGTGGAGCATCGCGTACTCGCCGGAGACGTTGTAGGCGGCGACGGGATGGTCGTAGGACTCCCGGATTTCCTTGACGATATCCAGGTACGGCAGCGCGGGCTTGACCATCAACACGTCCGCGCCCTGCTCGACATCCAGGTCGACCTCGCGGCGGGCCTCGCGTGCGTTCGCGGGGTCCATCTGGTAGTGCCGGCGGTCGCCGAACGCCGGCGCGCCGTCGGCGGCGTCCCGGAACGGGCCGTAGAAGGCCGATTCGTACTTCGCGGCGTAGCTCATGATCGGCACATCAGTATTGCCCTGGGCGTCCAGCGCCTCCCGGATTGCGGCGACCATGCCGTCGATCATGCCCGACGGCGCGACCATGTCGGCCCCGGCCGTGGCGTGGCTCGCGGCAATGTTCCCCAGCAGGTCCAGCGTCTCGTCGTTGCGCACCGTCAGCCGTGGGTCCTCGGCGGCGTCGTCTTCGAGGACGCCACAGTGGCCGTGGTCGGTGTACTCACAGAGACAGACATCCGTGATGACGTAGGCGTCGGTTTCGTCGGTGATCCGGCGTGTCGCCCCCTGGACGACGCCGTCTTCGGCCCAGGCACGGCTCCCCCGCTCGTCTTTCGCTTCGGGAACGCCGAACAACATTACCGCTTCGACCCCGGTCTCACGGATCTCCTCGACGCGGTCGACCGCTTCATCGACAGGGACCCGTTCGTGGCCCGGCATCGTCTCGATAGGGACGCGCTCATCGGTCGTCGCGTCGACGAACACCGGCGCGATGAGGTCCGAGGCCGAGAGGTCCGTTTCGCGCACCAGCGGTCGCACGCCGTCGGTCCGCAGGCGGCGCGGGCGCTGTGTCAGGTTCATACCGACATTTCGGGCCGTCTGTGGCAAGAACCCACCGCTTACCGATTTACTCCGTCTCGATTCGCTCGCGGAGCCAGGCCGCCGCGTCAGCGACGGTCGCTGGGTCGTCGCCGGTGATCTTCACCCGGCCTGGCGTGTCGTCCTTGCGGGGATAGCTCCCGACGGCCACGTCGAACTGCTCGCGAGCCGCAGTGATGGTGGAGACGAGCGCACCCTCGGGCGCTGGCGTGTGCATCGTCTCCGTCGTCCGGTCGCCGTCGAACTCGTCGGCGACGGTCTCGTACATCGCTCGCAGTTCCTCGGGGATGCCCGGGAACACGTACACGTGGTCGATGACACAGCCGGCGGCGAAGCTCTCGTCGGTCAGCAGCGCCTGGCCCCCCTCGGGGACCGACGCCCACGCGTCGAGGTCCAGATCCATGTCGTAGCGGTCCACCATCTCGGGGTTGTCAGCGGCGAACTGCTCGGCCTTTGCTTCGAGGTGGGCGCGAACGTCCTCGGGGACGACGAGGTCGCGGCCGAAGGCCCGAGCGACTCCGGCCTTCGTCACGTCGTCGGGTGTCCCGCCGATGCCGCCGGTGACGATGACCGCGTCGAAGGCGTCGTGATACCGCGCCACGGCGTCGGCGATGACCGCCTCGTCGTCGGGGACAGTCAGGACGCGGGTAACGCTCGCCCCGGCGGCCGTGAGCTGGCGGCCCAGCCACGACGCGTTCGTGTTCTCCGTGTCGCCAGCGAGCAGTTCGTCTCCGACGGTGAGCAGTGCAACGTCCATTATCCCGCCGTGGGAGCCTGGTGGCGTTAAGGGTTTGGCCGGCTGGAAATCCCATCGTCGAAAATATTGTTTTGAGTCGGCACAGATCCGTACTAACGACATATAATGACATTATATCCAGTCTAGCCATATTCCGGTAACATACATATACCGGGCCGTGCTAACTCATATCATGGTACTTGTCAGTAATTGCGTCGACTGCCTCAAACCCATCGACCCGAACCGACACCGACCGGCGAACACAGACAGTGACGACCACGGCGAGGAACCCGAGACACGCCCCTGGGACGTGACAGACTGATCCCGCGGCCTGACTCGTCGCAACGCGCCGACTGTACCAGTGGGGCGGGACGGACAGCCATAGACAGCTACAGCAATGCAACGCAGCGCTAGCCGCACAGGCACGGACCGGTCGCTGCTCCGGCGACTCGCCCGACCGGTGCTCGCGTTCGTCGGACTCGTCGCTGCCGGTGTGATCGGATTCGTCACACTCGGCGGTATCGGGGTCGTCAACGCCCTGTTCTGGCTGCTTGACCCGACGAGCATCGAACTCCACTTCCGGACCCACGACGGACCCGCGACGCTGGTCAAGGGCTACGCTATCGTGGTGCTGACCGGCCTTGTCGTCGCCGGGCTCTGGACCGGGGAAACAGTGCTATCGGCGGCCTTCGGCGGCCAGATTCAAGACGAACTCACACGCATGCAAATCGCACAGCGAATCGGGGAACTGGACGACCACGTCGTCGTCTGTGGCTACGGGACGTTCGGGCAGACCGTCGCGGCACAGATAGCCGACACGGACACACGGGTCGTGGTCATCGAACAGCAGACCGAACAGTACGAGCGGGCGCTCGACGACGGCCACCTCGCGCTGGAAGCCGACGCGAGCCGCGAGGAGACGCTGACAGAGGCCGGCGTCAAGCGGGCTGACACGGTTATCGGCGCAATCGACGACACGAACGCGAACATCCAGATCGCGGTCCTGGCCAGCCAGCTCGCGCCGACGGTCCGACTCATCGTCCGGGCCGGCGACCGACAGGACGAGACGGTGGCTCGCCGCGTCGGCGCGGACGAGGTGATAATCCCCGAGGTCGTGAGCGGGAAGCAGGTGTGTGAACGGCTGTAAGTTAGGCCCCGCTGATCGCCTCGGCCAGCAGTTCAGTGACGCCGACGATTTCCAGATCGTCCTCGTAGCCGCCGGTCTTGCGCCCGTCCTCGTACATCGTCATGCACATCGGGCAGGCGACGACGAACTTCTCGACGGCCGCGCCCGCGTCGGTGTCTTCAAGCGCCTCGCGCAGGCGTTCCTCACTCGGCTTCGTCTCCTCTTCGAGGTCCATCCAGAGGCCGCCACCGCCGCCACCACAGCAGAAGGAGTCGTCCCTGTTGCGGGGCATCTCGTGGAGGTCGGCCCCGGTCGCGCGGATGAGGTCTCGCGGCGCTTCGAACTCACCGTTGTAGCGGCCGAGGTGGCAGGGGTCGTGGTAGGTGACGGTGTAGTCCAGTTCCGAGCCCGAGAGGCCGAGCGCGCCCGAGCCGGCGAGGTCGGCGACGACCTGCGTGTAGTGGAACACGTCGTCTTCGCCCCACTCGCAGGCCTCGAACTCGGGGTACTCGTTCATGAACGTGTTGTAGGCGTGGGGGTCCGTCGTGACGATGGACTCGAATTCGCAGTCCAGCATCGCGGCGGCGTTGTCCTCGACGAGCATCTCGTAGAGCCCTTCCTCGCCGACGCGGCGCACGTCGTTGCCGTCGGTCTGTTCGGCCTCGTAGAGGATGCCGTAGTCAACGTCGGCGGCCTCGAAGATGCGAGCCAGCGCCCGTGCAATCTTCTGGTTTCGCTCGTCGTAGCTGGGGTAGTCGCCGACGTACCAGAGGTATTCGACCGGTTCGTCGCGGGCGTCCGGGACCTCGAAGTCGAGGTCCTCGGTCCAGTCCGGCCGGGCGCGTTCGGGGTCGCCGAAGGTGTTGCCGTGCTGGAAGACGTTCATCATCGCGTCCTGGACGTGTTCGTCCATCTCGCCGGCCTCGGTCAGCCGGCGGTTCATCTCGGTGAACTGCGTGACGTGTTCGATATCGACCGGGCAAGCGTCCATGCAGGCCATACAGGACATACAGGACTCCATCGTGTGGGCGTCGATGACCGACGTGCCGCCGTCGGCGATGATCGGCACGTCGTCGCCGCCGGCATCGCGTTCCTCACGGTAGCGTTTCAGGTCCAGAATGACGTTTCGCGGGTCCAGTGGCCGGCCGGAGGCCTTGGCCGGACAGACCGAGGAGCACCGGCCACACTTCGTACAGGCGTCGTGGTCGAGCAACTGCTTCCAGGAGAAGTCGTCGATGTCGCTGGGGCCGATCTCTTCGGGGCTGGCGTCGCTTGGCACGCCCGGCAGTCGCACCCCGGCTTTCTCGTCGCGGGCGACGAGGTTCGCGAACGAGGAGAGCATGTGGAACGGCTTGGCGTAGGGAATCCAGGCGACGAACCACAGCGCGACCAGCGAGTGGCTCCACCAGACGAAGGGATACGCTGTCGCGGCCAGCTCGGGCGTCATTCCCACCATCACCAGGACTTCCTTGAGCGACCAACCGACGAAACTCACGGTCTCGAAGGAGACATCCCGGACCGTCGACGTGCCGAGAATCCGCACCGCTTCGGTGAGGTAGCCGCCGACGCCCAGCACGAACAGCACGCCCAGAAACAGGTCGTCCTCGCGGGAGGTGTGACGGTCGTGGAGGCGCTCCATCCGACGGCCGTAGCGCCGCCACAGCGCGACGCCGACGCCGACGACGAACAGCAGCCCCATCGCGTCCATCACGAACGAGTAGGAGAGGTAGAACCGACCGACGAAGAAGGATTCGCCGGTCAGCGGGCGATACAGGTCCATGTCGATTCCGAGGATGGTCGTCCCGATGAGCAGCGTCAGAAACCCCCAGACGACGAAGGCGTGCATCACGCCCGCGACGGTGTCCCGGTCGAGTTGCTTGCGGTTTGACAGGGCTAGCTGCGCCGCCGCAACCGTCCGCTGTGGCAGGTCGTCCAGCCGCTCGAAGGGGTCTTCGCTGCCCCGAGCGTAGCGGGTGACGCGGTCGTACACACCGTAGAGAAAGACGAGAATGGCGAGCGCTGCGAGGTAGTAAAACAGCGCTTTCCCCACGTCCCCGATGCGCCAGAACGTCGGGCGCGTGGTCGTCTGGAGTACGGTTGACATACGGTAACACGTGATTCGCGCCCGCTTAAATCTTATCACGCCCCTTCGCCGTCTTGCGTGAATTGCGACACTGTTGAAAGTTTCTCACGTTTACCTTATCCGTCCGACAGTTATATCACTCCGGAGACAAAGTCTAAGGTTCGATGGACGAGAAGACCGAAGAACTCCGTGACATCTTCATGGATGTCTCCGACGAGGCGGCCGTGACGGAGTCACAGGAGGCGTCGAGAGGGTCCCTGGCCGATACTGACGAGGCCGGTGTCACGGACCGACTCGAAGACACCATCGCGCGGATGCGGGAGCGCTACGAGTTTCAGACCGGGCTTGCCGACGACGCTCTGGTGACAGTTGTCCGACTGTTCTACGAGGGGAACGACGACGAGACTATCGCGGCCGACATCGGGGCGGACGAGTCCGACGTGGTCGAGGCGCGGCTGGACCTGCATCTCCTCCGCGACGAGGACACAGAGGCACCGTTCGACCTGGCTGAGTTCCGCCGCCGCGTCGCCGACGACGACCCATCGGTCGCCGAACTCGCCGACGAGTTCGATATCGACGAGTCCTGGGCCGCTCACTACCGCCGCGTCGTCGCCGCACAGGACGCCGCTCGTCGGGTCTCCCACCGCTTCCAGAGCGAGTTCGAGGACGCACTCACCGACGCCGGGTTGTCGACACAACACGCCGCCACCCTCCGCGAGGACGGTCTCGACGAAGCCACTGAGGACATCGATTCGCTTGACTCCGACGCTGATGTGTCGATGTGACTCGGGGAGCGTTGCTGCAGTCGTTGTCGGTTGGGAGTCAGAGCCATGCAGTAACGAACACCGAGATTTCCGCCCGTCATCGGACACAACAGCGTGAATCGGTCGCGCGAACGGTAGGCTCATTGTAGGGCAGGGCAAACGCCGTGACAGATGGTCGCGACGAGTACGATTGTGACACTTGTTGTCGCGTCAGCGGCGAGTCTGTTCATGGCCTGGGCTATCGGTGCTGGGTCGTCCGGGTCCACTCCGTTCGCGCCGGCCGTAGGCGCGAACGCGATTTCGGTGATGCGGGCCGGGTTCTTCGTCGGCATCCTCGGGCTGGCCGGCGCGGTCCTGCAGGGGGCCAACGTCACCGAAGCGGTCGGGAGCGAACTCGTCCTGTTCCCGAGCGGCGGCGGCCTTTCGGCCATCGCCGCCATCGTCGCACTGCTAACGGCGGCGGCGCTGGTCGCCGTCGGTATCTTCACCGGTTATCCTATCGCGACAGCCTTCACTGTCACCGGCGCGGTCGTCGGCGTCGGGCTGGCGATGGGTGGCCAGCCGGCGACGGCCAAGTACATCGAAATCGTCTCGCTGTGGGTGCTGACACCCTTCGTCGGCGGCGGCATCGCCTTCGGCACGGCGTGGTCGCTCCGCCACGAAGCCACCACCGAGGAACGGCTCGTCCCGCTGCTTGGCGGGCTGGTCGGCGCGATCCTGGCGAACATCGAGTTCGTTCTCCTGGCACCGGGCAGCGAACAGGCGTCAGTCGCCCGCGCTGTCGCACGAGCAGCCGGCACGCCGATACTCCCGTCGATGATCGTCGTGACGCTCCTTGCCGGGGCGCTCGCCGCGGGACTGCTGTATCTGGACATCAGAGCGGATGCAGCCGCCGGGCAGCGCCACTTCCTGCTAGTGATGGGCGGGCTCGTGGCCTTTTCGGCCGGCGGGAGCCAGGTCGGCCTGGCGCTGGGGCCGCTGGTCCCCCTGCTCGGGGAGGGGCCGACGGCCGCCATCCCAATCACCGGGATCCTGCTGTTCGGTGGGCTCGGCCTCCTCATCGGGTCCTGGACGGGCGCGCCGCGGATGATCAAAGCGCTGGCACAGGACTACTCCTCGCTGGGACCGCGGCGCTCTATCGGCGCGCTGATTCCGAGTTTCATCATCGCGCAGGCGGCCGTCTTCTTCGGTATCCCGGTGTCGTTCAACGAGATCATCGTCTCGGCGATCGTCGGCTCCGGCGCGGCCGCCGGCGGCGGCGAGGTCAGTCGGGAGAAAATGGGCAAGACGGTGCTGGCCTGGATCGGGTCGCTCGCGCTGGCGTTCGGGCTGAGCTACGGGCTGTTCTGGGCTATCGATACGGCGTTCTGAGCCGGTCAGCGGCCCCAGACGAACCGGCGCACGGCCTCGTTAACGCGGGTCGAGAGCCGCCCCATCCAGGCCTCGGGCGAAACGCGCTCGATGTCGCGCTGGTCGACTTCGATACGGTCGTCGCCGAACGGGTCGTGGACCTGATCGCCGCCCTCCTCGTCGACGGCGTCGACGACAACTGTCATCGAGCAGCGGCCGCAGGCTTCGGTGTCTTTCGCCATGATTGTTAGTGATTAATTCGGAAGCCAGCGTCAAAAACCTGCCGAGGCGGTCGTGTACAGCCCGTGAACGACCGGCATCTGACCGACGCGCTTAAGAGGGCGACACGGCATCCCCATGGTATGAGCTACCGCGCCATGGCATCGGTGGGAACTGACCGTTCGCGCGATTCGGAGCGATGACCGACGAGTCCGAGTCCACGGCGGTCGAGGAGTCGCCGGACTACGGTGCGGACGGCTGGGAAGACCCGATGACGGGTGCGGTTCCGAAGTCGGAGCTACCCGACGAGATCGTCGACGAAGTCCCACACTGGACCGACGACCCCTACTTCGACCGGGTGAGCGACCGGCTGATGTACAACTACACGCTGGAGCGGGACCACCGGCTCCGGGGCGAGCGTTGGGACCTCTACGGCGAGATGCGAGTGCTGAACCAGAAGCAGTTCTTCCACCCGGCGCTGTCCTACGGCGACCACGAGTCCGAGGAGTACCTCTACGCCCGCCGCGTCGACCGACCGACGGTCGGCGAACTGAAGCGGCTGGTCGAACTCGGGCACGACCTGGCCGACAAGCGGGTCACGGCGAACGAGGAGCACTACCGGACGGACTTCACGTTCGTCCTCGTCGCTGACGAACTGTCCGAGGAAGTCCGGACGTTCGTCGAGGGACAGCGCGAGCGGACACTGTTGAAGTACGGCTACTACGGCCACTACGAGGTCAATCTGGGCGTCGTCGTGCCCGACAAACAGGAAGCGGTCGCCGGCGAGACCGCCGATGTGGTCGAGGCGTTCGTCCTCTGGGAAGACGTGAGCCAGCCCGAGGAAGGGGTGCTCTCGCGGCTCGCCAAGCGATTCTGGAAATAATTCGCGGTAGCAGTCGCTGCCAGCGCCGAAAACAGAGAAATGATCGGTCGTGTCAGTCGTCGCTCGGTTCGACCATGCCGCCACCGTAGCTCTCGCGAACGGTGCTGATGTTGTCGTAGCCTTTCTTGACCAGCGCCAGAGCGAGACCGATGAGGGTCAGTGCCAGAAGCGTCTGGATGATCGTGGCAAACAGCTGGACGCCGCTCGCACCGCCCACGATGATGGTCTGGTAGATGTTCTGGTAGAACGCGAGCCAGCCGAGGCCGAGCACGGTTATTACCACCATCACGGCCATCGGCACTCCGGTGGAGTACAGCTGCTTGCTCTTGTCCCAGTTGGCCAGCCAGACCGTCCCGGTCAGCAGCGCTAGCGCGGCCAGGAGCTGGTTTGCGCCGCCGAATAGCGCCCACAGGACGACCCACTGGCCGGAGACGACCATCACGTACGCGAGGCCACACTGGATGATCGGGTTCGTGTACCGACCGCGGCCGAGTTCGCCGAGCATCGAGCGGATGCCACCGCCAAGGTCGAGCCCGGTCGATGTCTGGCCGGCCGGGAGGCCGACGATCTCTTCCATCATGTAGCGGCCGAGGCGGACGGCCGTGTCAGTGGACGTAAGCAGGAAGCTCACGAGGACGAGCGCCATGAACGGTGCGCCAAAGGCCTGTGGCAGGCCGAGACTCGTCAGGATGATGCCGCCACCGGTTGCGAAGTTCGGCAGCGCCGCACCGATACCGCCTGCGGGGTCGGGGAAGCCGGCGACCGCGAGCGTCGACAGCGCGACGGCCGCGAGCAGGCCCTCACCCAGCATCCCGCCGTAGCCGATGAGGCGGGCGTCGGTTTCCTTGTTCAGTTGCTTCGCCGTCGTCCCCGAGGAGACCAGCGAGTGGAAGCCGCTGATGGTCCCACAGGCGATTGTGATGAACAGCAGGGGGAACAGCGGGTACAGGCCCGCGCCCTCGACACCCCAGAACCCGTTGAACGCACCGATCGAGTCGGCGATGACCAGCGGCTCGCTCGCCGAGCCGAGGAGAGTGCCGACAATAATAGCCAGCAGCGCACCGCCGACGCCGGTGTACAGCAGGAACGAGGAGAGGTAGTCACGCGGCTGGAGCAACACCCACACCGGGAGTGCGCTGGCGATAGCGGCGTAGGCCATGATAACCGGGATCCACGCCGCGGTGTTACCGCCTAGTGCGCCCGCGCCGGGCACCCAGGAGCCGCTGCCGCCCAGCAACACGATAACGGACATCTCCGCGGTCCGTTCCGCCGTCGGCTCGAACAGCGCAATCGGGAACTGAATCCCGGCGTAGACGCCGACGAACACGCCCGTGACGAACAGGACTGTCCCCGGGATGAACGGCCCGTTGAGCTGGTAGAGGTACACGCCAAACGCCAGCGCGAGGGCGATGTAGACCAGCGACGCCGTCACCACCTCGGGGTAGGCGTTGAACACGATCCCGACGACGAGCGCGAACACCGCCACGACGAGGATGATCGTCAGGAACGCGAACCACAACAGCATGTTCTTCCCGCCCTCGCCGACGTACTCACCGACGATGTACCCGATGGACTTCCCCTCGTGCCGGAGCGACCCCGACAGCGAGACGAAGTCGTGGACACTCCCCATCAGCGGGTTGCCGATAGCGATCCACAGCAGTGCCGGGACCCAGCCCCAGATGGCCCCCGCCGTGATCGGGCCGACAATCGGTGCCCCACCCGCGATACTGGAGTAGTGGTGGCCGAGCAACACCGGTTTCTTCGACGGGACGTACTCCTGCCCGTCTTCGTACTTGTGTGCCGGTGTCTCGTTGTCGTTGTCAAGTTCGAGGAACCGCGCGAGGTATTTCGAGTACCCCAGATACCCCACGCTGAACGTCACCAGTACAGCCAGTACGATCCAGATTACTTGAGTCATGGATGTGCATGAATATTAACTGAGATTAGGCTATTAATAGTTATCATATATTTCTTACACTTCGTGAGTCCGTCAAAACCTGCACGGATGCACCGCATCGACTGTCAACAAAAAATCTAATATCTGATTACTTATCGGTCGTGCGCGAGCCGCACATGAGCGGCAGGTCGGCGGGTCAGACGAACGTCGGCGCTTCCGACTCCGTCTCGACAGCGAGTTCGGCGGCCACGTCTTCGAGCAGGTCGCCTTTCACCTCCGCCGTGCGGGTCGTGATTTCCGCGACCAGCGGGGGATCGAGCGTCTCGCGGACCTCCCGAAGCCGCTCGTTCTCAGTGGCGACCCGGTCCCGGAGATACCGAGCCCCGCGGCCGTTCTCGTCGGGGTCCGGTTCGGGCGTGAGTTTGTTCGCCACGAGGCCACGGACCGAGAGGTCGCGCTCCCGCATCTCGGCGATGGCGCGCCGCGTCTCGTTGACCGAGAGCTGGTCGGGGTTGAGCACGAGGAAGAAGGCGGCGTCGGCCTGCAGCGCGCCGCCGGCGAACTCGAAGAACTCCTTGCGGTCCTGTAAGCGGGCCAGTACCGGGTCCCCGTCCATCACGCGCCGGGGCTCGTTGCTCCCGATGGCGGCCTTCTCGAAGAGGTCGATGCTCTTCTCGCGTTTGTGCATCAGCCGGTCGATCCAGCCTTCGAGGAACTCCGGCAGGCCGAGCAGGCGGAGCGTGCTGCCGGTCGGCGACGTGTCGAAGACCACCCGGTCGTACGGGTCGGCGTTGCGCATCACGTCGACGAAGCGGTCGAACAGCGCCGACTCGTAGGCCCCCGGCGTCTGGTGGGCCATCTCCAGCTGTTGGTTGATCTCGTTGACCATCGCCGCCGACACCTGCTCGGAGAGGTCGTTGCGGATGCCGTCGAGGTGGCGCTGGGTCTCGGTCTCTGGGTCGATCTCCATCGCGTCGAGACCGTCGATACCCTCGACGGCAGCCGGCTCGTCGCCGAACTCCTGGTCGAACACGTCCGTAACAGAGTGGGCCGGGTCCGTCGAGACGACGAGCGTCTCCAGGCCCGCCCGCGCGGATTTCACGCCGTAGGCACAGGAGACGGTGGTCTTGCCGACCCCGCCTTTGCCGCCGAAGAAGACGAACGGCTCCATCAGAAGTGGTACTGCTGGCCCTTGCGTTCGATGTACGACCCCCGGTCCCACAGCCGCCGCTCCCAGGCCTCGAACGTGTCTTCGAGGTACGGCAGCAACTCGGCGGTGTAGTACGACACCGGCGACGGGATGCCGAAGGCGTCGGGGAAACAGGCCAGCATGAACGCGTCCTCGATGTCCTCGGCCTCCTTCTCGATTTTCTCGTAGGCCGGATGCGTTATCATGCCGTGGTACAGCCCGCGGGCCCACTCCCGCAGTGTCCGGCGAAAGCGCTCGATTCGGTCGGCCAGTTCCATCGTGGGTCATGTGTGCGGGAGGCACGGAGTAAAAGCTGTCGCAGCTATCCGCCGACAGCGCCTACCCGCCGTGGCGGCACAGCGGTCGTGTCCGGCCGCCGGAAACAGGGCGCGGCTTGAAGGGAACCGGTCCACAACGGAGGGTATGCGCGACACCATTCCCGTCACGATTCTCTCCGGAAGCCTCGGGGCCGGGAAGACGACGCTGCTGAACCACCTGCTGACCGAGGCTGGCGACCGCGACATCGCCGTCCTCGTCAACGACATGGGGACGGTCAACGTCGACGCGGAACTCATCGCCGAGGGGTCCGAACTCGACGTTGACGACGGCGTCGCGGAGCTGTCCAACGGCTGTATCTGCTGTGAACTGCAGGACGACCTCGAAACGGCGGTCGTCCGGCTGGCGAACAATCGGGACTTCGACGCACTGGTCGTCGAGTCCTCTGGCATCTCCGAGCCGGCACCGGTCGCGCGGCTGTTCACCACCGAATCGCGGGTAGCCGCGCTGTATCGAGTCGACACGCTCGTGACCGTGCTCGATACGCGGCTGTTTCTCGATTCCTTCTCGGGCGAGACGCCGGAACGCCGCGGCAGCGGCGAAGCAAACGTCGATGGAGATAGCAGCGACACAGCGGCCGAGGACGCCGATCGCCCGCTCTCGGACCTCATGGTCGAGCAGGTCGAACTCTCGAACATCGTCCTCCTGAACAAGGCGGACCTCTGTTCCGACGGCGAACTCGACGAGGCCGAGGAACTGGTCGGCGCGTTACAGCCCGACGCCGAGACCATCCGAACGACGTTCTCACAGGTCGCTCCCGACCGGCTGTTCGACCGAGAACTGTTCGACCAGACCGAGATCAACGACCTGCCCGGCTGGAAGCGGGCGCTGGCCGAAGCCGGGCACAGCCACGGCGGGCACGACCACGACCACGATGCCGAGGGCGATGCAGACGACAGCGACCACGGACACGGCGGCCACAAGCACCCCGCGGACGTGTACGGCGTCACCTCCTTCACCTACCGCCGCCGCCAGCCGTTCCATCCTGGGCGGTTGGCCGACGTGCTTCGGGACCTCCCGGCGGGTGTCGTCCGGTCGAAAGGCACCGTCTGGCTGGCGGACAACGAGTCCCGCGTCGTTATCGGCCAGGCCGGCCCCTCGATACGCGCCGAGGCACAGGGACCGTGGATCGCGAGCCTCCCCGAAGTCGAGCGGGACATGTACCGCTCGAACCGACCGGAGCTCGACTGGCACGACGAGCACGGCGACCGCCGGACGGAACTGGTGTTCATCGGAACCGACTACGACGAGGACGCCCTTCGGACGGCACTGGACGACGCGCTGGTCACGGACGGAGAATGGACGGACAGCGAGTCGCTTACGGGTCCGTTTCCGGCGGAACAGGGCGATGAAACGGTGATTCGGAGCCCCTAGCAGGCACAGTCACGGCCGGCCGCGCGCTCGAAGCGCATCTCCTCGCCGCAATCCGGACAGACCGGCTCGCCGTCCAGGTCGACATCCCTGATGCGGACGCCGCAGTCGTCACACCAGTACGCCCCCTCTGACCCGTCGTCGGGGCGGGACTTCGCGTCCGGCTGTGACGTGAGTGCCTCCTTGACGCTGTCGAGGATGCTCATGGTCGTACATGTAGGTTCCGGCTACTAAACGTACCGTGGTTGTGCGCAGTCGTCTCACGGGCAGCGACGAACGGGCCGGTGGCGCTGTCGCCTTCAGCCCCCGGGAACGTCGGCCGCCAGTTCCTCGATGGCCCGCTCCAGTTCGTTGCCGCGCTTCCAGGCGGCGATGCGGTCGGCGAAGGGCAGGGGCAGGTTCAGCGAGACGGTCGACCGCATCGTGATTCGGGAGCCGTTTTCCTCCGGCGTGACGGTGATTCGCGTCTCCAGGTGGTCGAAAGGGCCGACCTCGCCCTCGGCAGTGTACCGGAGCCCGTCGTCCCGAGTCTCGAATCGAAGCGGCACCGACATCCCCGGGCCGGCGGCGGTGACGAGCGTCCCGTCGTCGGTTTCCTCGACGGCCGTTACGGTGAATGTCCCCTCCGCTGCGACGACTGCTTCCGGGGAGAGCGTGCGGTGGACAGCCGGCGGCCGCGCCATCACGAACCGAGAGCGTTCGACCTTGCGCATACCAGTCCACATGCATACCGGGGTAGTAAATCACAGGGCCAGCGGGACGGAGACGGCGAGCAACAGGACGGCGAAGCCGACACCGATGTAGATGAGACGCTGAAAGCGAAGCTCCGGGGCGATCTGTACCGAGGGCGGCGGGGCTGTCCACACGAGTCGGTGATAGGCGACCGCGGAGACGGCGGCGGTCCCGACTGTTGCGACCGCCAGTCCGGCCCACACCGGCAGCCCGTAGGCGAGGCCGTACAGCGGGCCGACGGAGAACAGCAGCAGCACCGCCGTCGCGGTGCAGACGAGAAACGGGACCGGGTCGACCGGGTCCCCGTCGCGGTTCCGAACGTCCATACGCCACATTCGGACCGCCTGCCAAAGAGCTAAGGGGCGTCCCGTCCGTGGTCGTGGGCATGAGCGACGCGAACGGGTTCGAAGAGGGGGCAAGCGGCTCGCAGGGTGACCCGCGGGTACTCATCGCGATGAACGTCGTGCTCTCGACGGCGTTTGCGGCCACTATCGTCTGGGGGCTGAGCGTCATCGGCGCGGCGGAACTGACGGCGATCAACGTCGCGACTGGCGCGATACTCCTGTTCGCGCTGACCTACGTCATCACGCTCCAGTAGCGGTCCGCGGAGCGGCCGCGGCACTCGGCTTACTCGGGGTCGTAGGGATGTACGTCGTCCACTGCGGGCGCGCCGACGACGATGGTCTTCACCGGTTCGGTCGCCGATTCGGGGTTGTGCGCCCGCTGGGGGCTGTCCGGTTCGACGACGAACACCTCGTCTTCACCGATCTCGTAGGTCTTTTCGGGCGTTTCGACGGCGAGCGTGCCCGAGCAGACGTAGAACAGTTCTTCTTGATCGTCGTGGTAGTGATACGCGAGCGGGATGTCCTCGCCGGGAGCGACCTCGTAGACGTTGACGGCGGCGTTCTCCAGGCCGACCGCGTCGCTGATAGAGCGCTGGACGCTGGGCCGGTCTGGTGTCGGTTCGATGTCGTCGACTGCGAGGTGGTGATAACCCATACTATCGCTGTCGACCGCAACCGCCCTAAAACGACCGCTGCCCCGAACCCTCAGTCAGTGGCCTCTTCCGCGTCGACCGGCTCCGCCTCGTCGTCTTCGAGGCGAATGACCCGTGCCTTCATGATGCGCGTGTTCTCGACCTGTTCGACGCGGATCTCGACGCCGTCGTAGGTGATGGTCTCGCCTTCCTCGACGAGCCGGCCAGCGCGGTTGAAGATGAAGCCAGCGATGGTCTCGAACTCCTCGCCTTCCGGCAGGTCCAGATCGAGGGCCTCGTTGACCTCCTCGATGTTGACCTCGCCTTTGACCGTGACCGTGTCGTCGTCGACGTACTCGATGGGCTCTTCCTCCTCGCCTTCGAGGATTTCGCCGACGATCTCTTCGGTCAGGTCCTCCATCGTCACCAGTCCCTCGGTGGTCCCGAACTCGTCGATGACGATGACCATGTGCAGGCGCTCGGCCCGCATCTCGGTCAGCAGGTCGTCGACGTTCTTGGACTCGGGGACGTGCAGGGTCGGCTCGATGAGGTCTTCGAGGTCCATATCGCGGGCCAATGCCTCGCCGTAGTTGAGGTCCCGAACGAGGTCACGGATGTGGATGACGCCGATGACGTTGTCCAGGCTCCCCTCGTAGACGGGGATGCGTGCGTGGCCGCTCTGAATGCACGTCTCCAGGGCCTCTTCGGCGGAGGCCTCCTTGGCGACGGCGGTCATGTCCAGCCGCGGCGTCATCACTTCCTTGGCGATGGTGTCGTTGAACCGGAGCGTCCGCTGGAGCATCTCGCGTTCGTCCTCGTCGAGGACGCCCTCGCGCTCGCCCGTCTCGATGATGTCCTGTATCTCCTCGCGGGTGACGTAGGAGGTCTCGATGGCCGACCGGCCGCCGGTGATCTTGTTGACGACGCGGGTGAGGTAATCGAACAGCAGTATGAGCGGCAACAGGAACTTCTCGGCGAATTTGAGGGGGCGTGCGATGCGCAGCGCCCACGATTCGGTGTTCTCGACCGCGTAGCTCTTTGGCGCGCTCTCGCCGAACAGCAGGACGATAGCGGTGATTCCGAAGGTAGCCGCGAGCACGGCCTCGCCCTGAGAGAGGTACATCGCGAGGAGTCCGGTGGCGATAGAGGACATCGCGATGTTGACGAGGTTGTTTCCGACGAGAATCGTCACCAGCAGGCGGTGGGGGTCTGATTTGAGTTGTTTGAGCGTTTTCGCACCCGGTACGCCGTCCTCGACGAGCGCTTCCGTCCGGTGGGCGGGCAGCGAGAACATCGCGATTTCCGAGGACGAGAAGAACGCCGAGAGAACGATCAGGCCGACAATTGTAACGATACCACCGACGAGTACCACGTTCTGCGGTATCGGGACGCCGACCACTTCGTACGCCTGCAGTGTCGCTACAGACAGCTCAGACAGCACAGGTGGGTCGAGGGACATCAACGGTCGAAGTTGTAATGCCCGCGGATTAAGACTTGTCATGGAGGGGCCGCCAACGAAGCCCTTACCCGGCTTTCGCGCGTATCCCCGCCCAGAGTATGAGCGAGCCCGACATCACGCTGTACCGGCTGCAGGCGTGTCCGTTCTGTGAGCGCGTCGTCCGGAAACTGAACGAATACGGTCTCGACTATCACTCGCGGTTCGTCGAGCCGATGCATTCGGACCGGGACGTAGTCAAGCGACTCTCCGGGAAGCGGACCGTCCCGGCCATCGTCGACGAGAACACCGGCGTGACGATGTCCGAGAGCGCCAACATCGTCGCGTATCTGGAGCGGACCTACGGCGAGGGTGAGGAGACCGCAGGAGGTGTGGCCTGATGGAGCTCGATTTCGAAATCGTCGACCTCGACCCGGTCGACCACCCCGAGGAAGGCGATACCGCGCCGGATTTCACACGCCCGCTCGTCAACGAGGAGTTCTGGGCGGACGAGTCGCTCTCGTCGCTGTGTGCCGACAGCGACCGGGTGGTGCTCGTGTTCCACCCGATGGACGGCGCGTTCCCGGCGACGTACATCTGGAACGAGATCCGCGACCGCGCGTGGCACGAGCAGGCCACCGTCGTCGGCGTCTCGATCTCGACACCCTACGAGCACAAGCAACTGCTCGAAGAGCGGGAAATCGAGGGGAACTACCGGCTGTTCTCGGACCCCGCAAACGGCGTCGCACAGCAGTACAGCATCGACATGGACCTCGACGGGATGGCCGGCATCGAGGAGCCCCGCCCGTCGGTGTTCGTCCTCGATAGCGACCGGACCGTCGAGTACGCGTGGGTGGCCCAGGAATGGCCCGACTTCCCGGACTACGACGAAGTCGAAGCCCAGCTCTGACGATGGCGACAGTCGACGAGGCCGCGGCGGCACTCCGCGACGGAGAGCTGGTCGTCTATCCGACGGAGACGGTGTACGGGCTCGGCGCGGACGCGCTCGATGCTGCTGCCGTCGAGCGTGTGTTCGAGGCGAAGGGCCGCGACCGCGACAAGCCGGTGTCGCTGGCCGTCCCTGATGTCGAGGCCGCACGCGAGTACACGCGCCCGAGCGACCGCGAACTGGCGTTTATGCGCGAGTTCCTCCCCGGTCCGGTCACCGTCGTTGTCGAGCGCACCGACGCGGTGCCGGACGTGCTCGTCGCCGGCCGGGACCGCGTCGGGGTTCGGATCCCCGACCACGACCTCGCGCTCGAGCTGCTTGCCGAAACCGGACCGCTGACGGCTACGAGCGCCAATATCTCCGGCAACCCGAGTGCCCGCTCCGTCGACGACCTCGACGCCATCCGCGAGCGCGCCGCACTAGTCCTCGACGCCGGCGAGACCGACGGTGGGACCGGCTCGACGGTCGTGAACGTCGATAGCGGGACGATACACCGCCGTGGCGCACACGCCGACGCCGTCGAGTCGTGGCTGGCGGACCGGGACTGACGCTTACGCTGTCCGGTGGCTGCCCGCCTCACCGTAGCATCGACCGCAACGACCGCGTTTTGACGCCGCAGTCGTCGCTAAACTCACAGGGCGTGCATTTCGCGTCGTTGCGCACCCGTCCCGGCGGGCCGTCAATGCTGTCGGCGGTCCTGACCGCCCGACGGTAGACGCCGGCCCGCCGCGCGTTCACCTCGATGCGCTGGATGACGCCGTAGGCCGGGTACTCCGCGTAGGCGTGCCCGATGTCGCGCTCGCGCTCCCAGGACAGCGCCTTGGCGGCGGCGACCAGCCGCACGGTCTGGGGCTCCCAGACCCCCTCCTCGGGCGGTCGGCCGGCGAAGACGAGCGACGGAACTGGGCCGTCCTGTCCCGCGACGATCTTGTGTGCGATACCGCGGGCGTCCTTGCCATCGAGATACGCGTCCGTCGCCGCCGGCGCGACCAGCGCATCCCAGTCAGCGAGCCGGTCCCGTAGCCCCCTGAGCCGGTCGCGGTACTCGTCGGGGCCGACTTCGATGGGGGCGGCCAGCAGGGCGGCGTCGTCGGTCAGCAGCCGCTCGTAATCGCGAGCGATCTGGCGAATCGACTCGATTTCGTCGGGTATCTCGCTCGCTCCGTCGCGGCGACGGTAGTAGAGCTTCCGCGGGCAGTAGGCGGCCGTTTCCAGTTCCCTGAACGTGTGGGTCGACATGGCCTCGGATGGCCGCGTGCCCCTACAAGAAGGTTCGGCGTAGTGGACGGTCGCTTGGGACTGAATAGATCGCCGCCGCGTATCTGCCTCACGCTGTCGACCAAACGTTCACATGTCATCGCGTAGTGTAGTTCCGTATGTCCGCCGCCGAAGAATCCGTCCGCGTCTGGCTGGTCGAACGGACCTACTCCGACGACGAGCAGAACCTCATCATCCTCACGTACGCGACGCCCGACGGCGAACGGTACTTCCGGAAGGAACGCGCCCTGACCTCGTTTTCGGACGTGCGTGATACAACGGCCGCCGTCGACGTAGAGCCCGGCAATCTCGGCGCTGTCGACGACCCCGACCTGCAAACGCAGTACGCCACGGAAGCGACGCGGATGGCCGACGAGCACGACCCCGAGGACGTTATTTAGCGCCTGCCGTCGTCGCGCCGCCGAAAGGCCTGACCGTCGGGAGCCACAACGTCCTGTCGATGACTGCACCCGGCGGACGGGACGGGCCGGCGACGTTTGCCCGCCGATACACGAAGACATGGGTCCACGCCGTCGCCACGGCGGCGCTGACGGCGTTCGGGACGCTGACCGTCGTCGACCAGCGGTTCGCCGCCGTCGCCATCGCGGCGTACGTCCTGCCGCCGGTCGCGCTGTACCTCCGAGCGGACGGTGACGACGGAACTGACGGGACGGCCATCGCGTCTCCGGAGACCGGCGCGTCGGCAACCGAAACGGAGGCGGCCACGCCGTCGAGCACCGACGCCACGTCCGCCGGCGCATCGACCACCACTGCCGCATCCGCCGGCGTGTCGAAGTGGACGGCCGCCTCAGCTCCGACCGACGCCCACCTGCACGACGCGGCCTCGACCGATACGGGCGCGTACGCCGTCGGCGCGGACGGCGTCTTCCTCGCCGACAGCGGCGCGGGCTGGGACGCGCTGCTCTCCGACGGGCCACGCGCCCAATCACGGACGCTCCGCGGCGTCGACGCTGTCGGCGACGGCGGCGTCTGGATGACGGGCGACGGCGGGACGGTCGCCCGCGTCGACCCCGAGACCGGGCAGCACGTCGACCACTCGGAACCGGCCGGTGACACGTCGAATCTCGTCGCCGTGGCCGCGACGAACGGGGCCGACGGCGAGATTGTCCTGCTCGGAGACGGGTCGGGCGGCGTCCGCCGGGGCGACTACCGCGACGGCAGTGTCGCCTGGCGCGACCCCGTGACGCCCGGGAGCGGGTCGAGCCTGGCCGGCCTCGCCCTCCGGACCGACGCCGGCTGGGCCTGTGATACCAGCCAGCGGGTGTTCGAGACCACCGACGGCGGCCGGTCGTTCACCGACTCGGGGATTGACGATGTTTCCGGGACCCTGACCGACGTGGCAGCGACGGGTGCGGGACCCATCGTCGGCACCGACGACGGCGTCGTCTACCGGACCGAGTCGGGGTCGTGGACCCCGGAACGGGTTTCAGACGCCGGAATCTCGGCCGTGGCCGGTCGCGGTGACCGCTGGCTCGCCTGCGGAGCTAACGGGGCGGTTTTCGAGCGAACGGCCCCGTCTGACTGGGAACGCGTCACAACCCCGACAGCCGAGTCGCTCAACGGCGTCGCAGTCGGCGAATCGCGTGCCCTCGCCGTCGGCGACGGCGGCACCGTTCTCGAACGCGATGGTCGGTGACGCGACACTCGGACACAAAACCACTGCCGGCGGCAGAGACGCCGCCTTAGTTCGTTTTGGCGTCGACGATGCTGGAAGACGATTGCGCTTGCATGGCAGCGAGCTTAGTTCGTTTTGGCGTCCGTCTCCTCGCCCGGCTCTGTCGCATCCACACCCTCCGCGGCTTCGACGGCTTCGGTGACCTTCTCGGTGTCGACGTGCCAGCGGTCGACGGCCTGCTCGAAGTCGGCGAGCTTGTTCGAGACCCGCATCTTCAGGTCGTCGTCGTTGACGTTGACCTCGAAGATGTACTCGGGGCGGTTGCCGTCGCCGACGCGTCGCAGGTTCGCGCTGATGAGGTCGTTGTCGAAGTAGTAGGGCGCGATCTGTGTCATCACGTTGCGGTAGACGGTGTCCTCGACCTTCCGCAAGGCCTTCCGGCTGGCGGAGTCGGCCGCGCGGGCGACGTAGTCGACGGATTCGCTCCAGCGCTCCATCGCCTCGTCGGGTTCGTCGAGGTTGTCGTAAGACTCGCTGAGCTTCTCGCCGGCGGTCTGGAGGTCCTCGTCTGGCCCCTTGCCGGCCTGCTCGCCCTTGCCCTCGGCGACACTCGCCTGGTCGGCGGTCTTCTCGTTGACATCCTCGTCCAGTCGCTCGTGGCTCTTGGGTCGCCACTCGTCGAACTCACTGAGGGCGTCGTCGTCGACATCCTCGTCCGAGGCAATGTCTTTCAGCGCCTGCGTGATGCGTTCGCCGTGCTCGACGATGTTGACCCAGCCACCTTGCGTCTTGAAGCCTGAAACGCTCTCTTCGATGTCTGCCATGGTATAATAGATCGGTCTATGACAGCCGCGGAACCTGCTGCAGTGGGCTGTCCATCTGTACTCAGCGGCTTGCTGCTCAGCGGGGTTAAACGTTTCCGCTGTGGTGACAGATACAGTCCGCTCCGCTGTCTGTCTCGCTTCGCTCGACACCGAACGGCCGCTTATAAGGATTGCACACGAACGGTCGTGTGATGGCATCCGCACTATTCGTCGTAAGCGAACACGGGTACTGGGGCGAGGAATGTATCGAGCCGCTGACGACGCTCACCGACGCTGGCCTGGATATCACGGTGGCGACACCGACCGGCGAACCGCCGGTGCTCGACGAACGGTCCGTCGACCCCGAAGAAGTCGGCGAAGAACTCTCGGAACACGTCCGGGAGGTCCACGAGACCGACGAGCGCCTGAACGACCCGATCCCGCTGGCACAGGCCGACGCCGCCGACTACGACACCGTCGTGTTCCCCGGTGGCCACGGCGCGGAGTGGGATATCACACAGGACACCCACGCCCGCGAACTGCTGCGCGAGAGTGTCGCCGGCGACGACGGCAAGGCCCTCGTCGTCTGTCACACGGTCGGGATCCTGGCCTTCACCCGCAATAGCGACGGCGAGTTCCTGGTCGACGGCCGCTCGGTCACCGGCTTCCCGAACGCCTGGGAGGAGGGCATCGTCGACGAGAACGACCTGCTCCCCGACGGCCGCAAGCTTCCCTACTGGGTCGAAGACGAAGTGAAGGCCGCCGGCGCGGACTGGGACGCCGAACTCGACGCCGACACCAGTGTCACCGTCGACGGCGACCTCATCACGGCTCGTGGCCCGCCGTCCTCGGCGGACGCCGCGCGAACGCTGCTCGAGGAACTCGGAATCGAGACGCCGGCGTAACAGGATCCGGAACGGCGACTACTGCCACACATCAAACCAGCTGAATTTCTCGGAATGGAGAATATCTTTCCCGGTCGGGTTGTGCCGCCCGGTCGCCGTCCCCGAAAACACGGTGTCATACGGTATCGCACGATATAGTCAAATAGCGACTGTGTACTAGCTAACCTTCTTGAAGGCCCCGGGCAACGTAGACATACGTATGACTAACAACTCCACACGTAGGCGGTTCCTCAAGACTGCAGGTGTCGCAGGTGTCGCGGCCCTCGCCGGCTGTGGCGGCGACGGTGGCGATGGCGGCGATGGCGGCGACGGCGGCATGACCGAGACTGACGGTGACGGCGGCGACGGTGGCATGACCGAGACTGAGACGGAGGCCGAGGTGGACACCCGCCTCTCGTGGCACGCCGGCGGCACCGGCGGGACCTACTTCCCGCTCTCGAACGAGTTCAAGACGATTGTCGATGAGAACACGGACTACACCCTGACCGTCCAGTCGACCGGCGCGAGCGTCGAGAACGTCGGCAGCCTCGCCAGCGGCGACGCCGACTTCGCACTCATCCAGAACGACATCGCCTCGTTCGCAAAGAACGGGACCGGCATCGACGCCTTCCAGGACAACGCCGTCGAGAATCTCCGCGGCGTCGCGACGCTGTACCCGGAGACAATCACGGTCGTCACGCTGGCGGATACTGATATCACCTCGCTTTCGGACCTCTCGGGCGCGACGATCAACACCGGCGACCTCGGTAGCGGGACGCAGGTCAACGCGAACCAGATCCTCGAAACAGTCGGGATCACCGACTTCAACGAGCAGAACGCCTCGTTCTCGCAAGCCGCCGACCAGCTCCGGAACGGCGATATCGACGCCGCGTTCGTCGTCGGCGGCTGGCCCGTCGGCGCTATCGAGGACCTCGCAAACACCAACGATCTCGTCATCGTCCCCATCGAGGGCGACAACCGCGAGGCCGTCAAGGACGCCGCCTCGTGGTTCGCTGACGACACCATCCCGGCCGGCACGTACTCCGGCGTCGATCAGGCCACCGAGACCGTCGCCGTTCAAGCGATGATCGCGACGAACGCCGAACAGCCCGAGGAGACGGTCGAGGCAGTCACGGCGGCCATCTTCGACAACGTCGACGACCTGTCCATCAAGACGGACTTCATCAGCGCGGACTCCGCACAGGACGGGATGTCCATCGAACTCCATCCCGGCGCAGCGGCGTACTTCGACGCATAAGCCGTCGACTGACGCCACCCGTACCGTTCGCTAACTGTCTTCTGTCACACGCCAACCGAGATGAGACGACGATACGTCGCTATCGCAGCGATCCTCGCGCTCCTGCTCATCGGATCTGTAGCTGCGCTGCCCGGCGGCCGCGTCCTCGTCGTCGAGGACGCCGAGACCGGTGAACAGTACATGACGGTTCCGGTCGAGGACGGGACCATCGTCGCACTCGAATACATGCACAGCGTCGAGAAAACTCGCGTCTACGACGAGTACACGGTCCGCGGGGACCACTTGGAAATGACCCGAATGGAGTTCGAATCCTTCGGGTGGGGACTGCCAAGCGGGGCGAACGTCACCCGGGAGAACGGAATGTACGTCTTCGACCCGCCGGGGAACTACACACGTGTGACAGTCGCACCCGGTGAGGTCGCAGGGCACAAGCTTCACGTTGGAGCCGAGAGCTATGACTTGGTAGCACGGACCAATGGCCGCTCGGTTCACATCCACGTGGCCCGGCGCTCGGCGGTCGACGCTGTGACGGACCAGTTCAACACATGACTGACGACATACCGGCTGACACGAGCGAGGAAACTGTATCGGACGAGGAAGTCGACGAGGTACTCCAGGAGATCGAGCGAAAGCGGTCGCTCACAGGCTGGGCAGTCATTGCCGTCGCGCTCATCGGCATCGCCTTCTCGGTCTTTCAGATGTGGCTCGCAGCGAAGGGGTTCGTCCTCTCGATTTCGCTCCCGGGCGTGGGCGACATCGTGTTCGCATCGCTGCAACTCCTCCAGATCAACGCCGTCCACGTCTCCTTCGGTCTCATCCTGACATTCCTGCTGTATCCGGGCAGCACCGGCGACGGCCCGCTCTCCCGGCGCTGTATCGCGCTCGGGGCGCTGGTCGACGAGAAACTCGGCACGGACCATCCGGTGTCGCGCGTCGTTCACGCTATCGGGGACGCGCTCGCCTGGGCGTTCCTGGACTCGGAGATGAACCGCGTGACGCCGTCGGATTTCGTCTTTATGGGCCTCTCAGTGCTGTCGGCCGCGTACTTCATCACCGACTTTCAGGAAATCCAGCGGATGCGTGCACTGGGACTCGAACGGGGCCGTCCGGTCCAGGAGGTGTTCACCTTCCTGGAGCCGATTGCGGGCCTGCTCGGACCGCTGACGGACATCTCCTACGCGTTCGTGCTGGGCGTGCTCGGCGTCCTGCTCGTCCTCGAAGCGACCCGCCGGGCCATCAGCCTCTGGCTGATGGTCATCGTCGCGGTCTTCATCGTCTACGCCCGCTTTGGCGTCCTCATCCCGCAGGACGCCGCCTACGTTGGCGTCCTCTCCATCCCGGAACTGTCCTGGCCCTCGATCATCCAGAACCTCTGGTACAACACGGAAAACGGGGTGTTCGGCATTCCGGTCACCGTCTCCGTGCAGTTCATCTACATCTTCATCCTGTTTGGTGCGTTCCTGGAGATGTCCGGCGCGGGGCAGTGGTTCATCGACCTCGCATACAGCGCCACGGGAACCCGGAAGGGCGGCCCGGCGAAGGCGTCCATCCTCGCGAGCGGCTTCATGGGCACCATCTCCGGGTCCTCGATTGCGAACACGGTGACGACCGGCGCGTTCACGATTCCGCTGATGAAGCGGTCGGGGTACTCGCCGGAGTTCTCCGGCGGCGTCGAGGCGTCGGCGTCTTCGGGCGGCCAGATTCTCCCGCCGGTGATGGGGGCCGCCGCGTTCCTCATCGTCCAGTACACCGGGACACCCTTCGCCGATGTCATCGTCGTCGCGACGATACCGGCCATCGTCTTCTTCTTTGGCGTCTGGGTGATGGTCCACTTCGAGGCGGTCAAGGAGAACATCGGCGGCCTCGACTCCTCGGAACTGGTGGATATCCGAAGCCACCTCCGAAGCGGGTGGTTCTACCTCGTCCCGATTCTCCTGCTGCTGTACTACCTCATCATCGAGCGGCTGTCGGTCGCCCGCTCGGCGTGGTTCACGCTCATCGCCATCGGCGCGCTCATCACGCTCGTCGCGGCCTACAGCGACGAGACGCGCGCTCGTCTGGGGGCGATTCTCGGTGTGCTGTTTGGCGCATCGCTCCTGTCGCAGTTCCTGTTCGGAGCCGGTGTCCTCGGCGCGCTGGCCGGCGACGGAACTGGGTCCCAACCCATTATGAGCGCGTTCTCTGCCACCGTCGGCAATATCGGCACGCTGTTGATTCTGGCCGGCGTCCTCACGCTGATTACCCGGCCCCGGCTCGACTCGCCAATACTGTCGTTCGACAACGCCGTCGACGACGCCGCCGAGACGACCGCCGATGCTATCAGCCGACCGGATCTGGCCTCGAACGGGCTGTACAAGCTCGGTGTCTTCCTCGGAAAATCGATGGAAAGCGGGGCCAAAACCGCGGTTCCGGTCGTCATCGCCGTCGCCGCCGCCGGCGTCATCCCGGGCGTCATCAGCGTCTCCGGCCTCGGCCCGAACCTCGTCTCGCTCATCACGGCCGTCGCCGGCGGGTCGCTCGTCTTGCTGCTCGTGGTCACCGCTATCTCCTCGATCATCCTCGGGATGGGGATGCCGACGACGGTGACCTACATCATCCTCGTCTCCCTGCTCGCGCCGGCGCTGACCGAGTTCGGCGTCCCGCTGCTGGCGGCGCACCTGTTCATCCTCTACTTCGGCGTCATCGCCGACATCACGCCGCCGGTCGCGGTCGCCGCCTACGCCGCCTCCGGCGTCGCGAAGTCAGACGCGTTCCAGACCGGCATTGAAGCGTTCTCGCTATCGCTCAACAAGGCCATCGTCCCCTTCGCGTTCATTGTCACGCCAGGGATCATCTTGATTCGGCGTGTCCCGACGGAATCCGGATACCGAATCGTCGGGACCGCCGACCTGCTTGAACTTGGCTACTCCATCCCCGAGATACTGATTCCTGTGGTCGGCGTGTTCCTCGGCGTCATCGCGCTCGCGGCGACGGTCATCGGGTTCGCGTACGCACCGGTCTCCCGGGCCGAGCGAGCGGCGTTCGCGGTCAGTTCGCTGCTGCTGATGGCCCCCGCACTCGCGGTGTCGGGCACGTACGACATCCTCGGACTGATCGGCATCGCTGGCGGCGAGACGACGGTGCTGCTCGACGTGCTGCTGCGGGGCCTCGGCCTCCTCCTGTTCCTCTTCCTGATGGCGAAGAACCGCCAGCGCGGCGGAGACTCCACAGCACAGGCGGGGACACCGGAGCCGGCCTGAGTGAGAACCGTTTAACCTATCGGGGGTCAACCGCTCTGGTATGCCAATCGAACAGCGCGGCGACGCCTCCGTCGTCACGCACGCGCTGGCGCAAGACGAACTGACGAAGATCCGGGATGTCGAGACCGAGCAGGTCGCCTTTCGGAAGGGACTGGTCCGCCTCGGCCGCATCTGCGGGTACGAGATCATCGACGGCCGGATGGAAACCGAGTACACCGAGGTCCAGACGCCGCTGACCACGACGATGGGAGAGCGGGTCAAAGGACTCGACGACGTGGTCATCGTCAACGTGCTCCGCGCCGCGACGCCGTTCGTGGAGGGGCTGCTCAAGGCGTTCCCCCGCGCCAGACAGGGCGTCATCTCCGCCAGCCGCGACGAGGCGGCCGGGATGAACGACGACGGCGAGTTCCCGATCTCCGTCGAGTACGTCAAACTGCCCGAGATCACGGAGGACGACACCGTCATCATCGCGGACCCGATGCTCGCCACCGGGTCGACGATGACGACGGTGCTCGATTACATCACTTCGGAGAAGACCGAACCGGAGAACCTGCTCGTCCTGGCCGCGGTCTCCGCCCCCGAGGGCATCGTCCGCGTCTCGGAGGCACAACCGGACGTTGATATCATCAGCGTCGCCATCGACGACGAACTCGACGAGGACGGGTTCATCGTGCCCGGACTCGGCGACGCCGGCGACCGGGCCTTCCGGACGACGTGAACCGACACGGTCCGGCCGACCTATCGTCAGAGTGACGAAACGTTTTTATCCACGGCTCGACTCAGCCGATGATGTCGCGATTTTCAGGTTGTCGTCAGCCGCTGTACCCCATGTTTTCTCTTGGAAACCGATAGACGGCGGTCCGTCTTTTGTGCAGTCGAAACGGACAGTCAGCGGTAATCCGGCTCACAGCGACCGGCATACGGCTCCGGCCCCCGCAGTTCCGGACCGGGAGCCTTTCGTACCGACGGGGACAGCAACCCGATATGGCCCGACGAAGATATCGAGTCGCTGACACCGCACAGCAACTCGTCGGTGGGTTCCTGCTCGCGGGGCCGTTCGTCGTCACAGAAGAGGTGTGGGTGCTGGCCGAGAACATGTCCTGGTATCACGCCGTGCTCGTCGTCGGTATCGTGTTCGCTATCGGCTACGGAGCGCTGTACAAGGCCGACGCTGGCCGAGACGTGGACACCGAGGCGGAGGTGGCCGGCATCCCGGTCCGGTTCGTCTCGCTGATGGGGGTCGCGTTCGGCTCGGTCGCCATCCTCGCGGTGGCGCTGACAGCGCCGGATACGTTCCTCGTCAACGGCGGGATTCTGCCGGATCCGACACCGACAGCCGTCTTTCTGACGACGCTGAAAGCGATCACCGTCGGTGCGATCTTCAGCGTCGTCGGCGCTGCAACGGCGGACAGCGTGTTCTGACCGGGACCCGCACACTTAATTGGGTGCCACTCTCCTTGATGTGCATATGGAGTATACGCTGGCGATCGACAACGCGCCGGAGACCGTTCCGGGTGGCACGGGAATACTGCTCCTGCATCCGAGTACTGGCGAGACGGACCGACTGGACACGGACTTCCTTGCGACCGATACGGACTCGATGCTCGTCATCTCGACCCGGACCACCGCGCGGGAGGTCAAGCAGAAACTGGAGTACTACGAGGTCGACGAGTCGAAGGCGACCATCCTCGACACGCTGTCGGTCGAACGCGGCTACACCCGCCGCCGGTCCGAGGGCGTCCGGTACGTCTCCGCCCCCGACGACCTGTCCGGGATCGTCTCGGAGACGGAGACGTTCCTGCAGGACCACGACGGCAAACTCCGTGTGACCTTTGACTCGCTAACGGAGCTCATCTACTACGCCGACGAGGAGGGCGCGCTGTCGGCCGTCGAGGACATCCTCGACCTGCTTTCGGAGTACGACGCCGTCGGGATGTTCCACCTCGCCGACGAAGTCCACGATGAGGAGACGGTCGCAGCGTTCCAGAGCCTCTTCGACGGCGTCATCGAGCTATCCGAGGACGGAACGGTGACCAGTTCCTTCGACAAGTAGATCGACGCGGTCGGTCCCTGCGTCCGTCGCGTCTGTGGCGACCGCCCGACACTGTCACGTCCGTCGAAGTCGCCGGTGGTTTCCCGGACGACGAGTGTTCGGCCGTACCGAACACCTGACTACTGTTTCTCCAGTCCGAACGAAACCGTGTTTTTCCCCGACAGGGACCCCAACGGCCAAGTATGGGATCACCTACCAAACCAATAACAATTAAGAGGGTATAACCCACATACAGGGGTGTATGCCGGAATGCCAGAACTGCGGTAATTTTGTAACGGCTGACTACGCGCGTGTGTTCACGCCGAACGGGGTCGAAAAGCCCAGGGTCTGTCCGCAGTGCGAAGACAAGATTCGCGACGGGGCAGATGTCCGTGAGGCTCGGTCCACGCGTCGCGGCTAATCGAACCGGGGCAGGAACCGCCGCCCTGTGACCTGATCGTTGCGGGGGCGCTCTCCGTTCCGGTCGCGTTCACAAGCGACCGCGCTTCTCTCTCGTGTTAGTCAGGACAAAGCATCGGTCAGGAGCGTCCGTGCCTCCTCGAACACCGCGTCGGCACGGTCCGGGTCCCGGGCTTCGGCGGTAATCCGGACGAGGGGCTGGGTGCCGCTGGCCCGCAGGAGAAACCACGCGTCCCCGAGGTCGACGCGGACGCCGTCGAGCGTCGTCACGTCGTCGTAGGCGTCGGTCACCGTCTCTCGAACGCGGTCCATCACCGCGGCCTTCGCGTCGGTTTCGACGCTGTCCCGGCGGATCGGGTAGTCCGGTACATCGGCGGCTCGGTCGCCCAGCGGGCGCTCGCTGTCCAGCGCCGCGACGGTACAGGCCGCCAGCGGCCCGTCCGGACACAGCGTCCGGTCGGGCCAGATCCACGCGCCGCTGGGTTCCCCGCCGAAGGCCACACCGTCATCGCTCGCGGCCTCGGCGACGTACACGTCCCCGACCGGGGTGTACTCGACGGTCACGTCGATGTCGTCGAGGTGGTCCGCGACGGCAAGGCTCGTATCGACCGGCACGGCGACTCGTTCGCCCGGTGCCGCCGCGGCGCGGGCGAACACGGCCAGTAGCACATCGCCGGAGAGGAAGGTTCCGTCGGCCGCGACCGCCCGCATCCGGTCGGCGTCGCCGTCGTGGGCGACCCCGAGGTCCGCGTCGGACTCGGCCACCAGCGTCGCTAGCGACCCGCAGTTCTCGGCTTTCGGCTCCGAGGGGCGACCCGGGAACGCGCCATCGGGCTGGCCGTTGAGGGTCTCGACGGAACACCCCAGCGCCGAGAGGGCGTCGACGCTGACCCGGCCCGCGCCGTTGCCGAGGTCCACGACGACGTGGCTGTCGAGGTTCGTTTCGCCGACTTCCGCGACCAGCGCCTCGACGTGGCGCTGGCCGGCGTCCCACGATTCAAAGTCGCCGCTTTCGTCCCAGTCGGCGGGCTCGAACGCATTTTCGTCGAGTCGCTCCTCAATGGTCGCTCGGAGAGCCGCGTCGAAGGCCTGCCCGCTGGGCTGCCAGAGCTTGATGCCGTTGTCCTGTGGCGGGTTGTGGCTGGCTGTCACCGCGACGCCGGCGTCGGCGTCCTGCCAGGCCACCGCCCGTCCGATTGTCGGCGTCGCCGCGCCACCGAGATCGACCACGTCGACGCCGCTCTCCCGGAGCCCGGCCACCAATGCTGCCTGTAGGTACTCGCCACTTTCACGCGGGTCCCGGCCCATGACCACCCGCTCGCAGTCGATGCCCAGCGCCCGCCCCACGGAGAGCGCCAACTCGGCCGTCACCGTCTCGCCGACGGGACCCCGGATCCCGCTCGTTCCGAACTGTGTCATTACTGGCTCCTGCGTCGGGCGACCCCTAAAACCCATCCGGCATCGGGCAGGTAGCAGTTTCTCAAACAAAGACGACTGTAGAGTGTTAGAAAGCCCCACCCAACCTGGATTGTCTAACCGGCTATTGATGGGGGGTTCTGGCTGTTTAAAAACTCTATTGACCACCACCGATCAGGCGTTGTGGGCCGTGACAACGAGTCCACAGCCGGTTACTGCGACGACGACCACTCACAGGCCGTCCCGGTAGTCAGGCCCTCGTCGTCGATGTGGGCCGACAGACAGCCGTAGTTACAGAACTGCCCCGTCGGCTCGCCGTCGGGCGACTCGCTGACGTAGAGGGGGTCGTGGTCCTCGACCGGAGAGCCACAGTACGTGCAGTCGGTCATACGAACACTTGCGCCCGGGAGAACAAACGTTTTGTCCGCGACTGTCGACCCACTGGACATGAAACAGGGCGGCTCCGACGCGGCGAAACGCGCAGCGGGGGAATCGGCGGCCGAGGCGGTCGAAGACGGGATGGTCGTCGGCCTCGGCACGGGGTCGACGGCGGCCCACGCCATCCGGGCTATCGGCCGGGCGGTCGACGCCGGCCTCGATGTCGTCGGTGTCCCCACCTCCTTTCAGTCCCGCGAACTGGCTCGTGACTGCGGGATTCCGCTGGCCGACCTCGACGACGTATCGGTCGACCTCGCCATCGACGGGGCCGACGAGGTGGCCGGCGGCGACCTCGTCAAGGGCGGTGGCGCGGCCCACGCCCGTGAAAAGGTGGTCGACGCGAGCGCCGACCGCTTCCTCGTCGTGGCCGATCCAACGAAGGCGGCCGACAGGCTCTCGGTCCCAGTACCCGTCGAGGTGCTCCCGATGGCCCGCTCGACGGTCGCCGAAGCCGTCGCTGAGCTGGGCGGCGATCCGACGCTCCGCCGTGCAGAGCGCAAGGACGGCCCGGTCGTCACCGACAACGGGAACCTCGTCCTCGATTGTGATTTCGGCGGCATCGACGACCCCGCGGCGCTCGCCAGCGACCTCTCGGCGCTCCCCGGCGTCGTCGAGCACGGGCTGTTCGTCGATATGGCCGACGAAATCCACGTCGGCACCGCTGACGCCGTCACCGTCCGGGACGTATAGAGGTAGCTATCGCTGGTCAGGTTGCGTCAAAAAAACGTCGCTCAAAACGACCTTACAGGTCGCGCGGCTGGACTGTCTTGCGGTCGTTCTCGTCAGCGCGGCGGGCTGCGTCCTGAAGCAGCTCCTCGACTTCCTCGTCGAGTGCGTCGTAGAAGTCGGACGCTACGTTCATGTCGCTGAGCTCTTCCTTAACGGCGGCTTTGACGATTAGGTCTGCCATACAGACGAGGTATCGACGGGGGTTACTTATATACTTTCTCCAATCCGTTCGCTCTCGCCGCTATTCCCGGCAGTCTGAGGCGTTATACGGCACGTAACCCCTTATAAATCCACCATTCTGACCGGATATATGGGTCATAATACGCGGTTCGGACAGCTTCAAACGGCAATGGTTGGGTAAATCGCGTCATACGTCGCTCACGCGCGCTCGCAGCGGAATCGGCCCTGATGCGGTGGAACAGCAATGCCGGACCGACGGATAGGAGTGGCCGGGTCGCTGAATGGGTCCCATGCGCGACATACTCGATTCGGTTGCGGCGGGTGACCTCTCCCCGGCGGAGGCCGAGGCGGCGCTTGCAGGCTATGCGACCAGCGGAGCCGGTCGGTTCGACGCCGCCCGGGAGGACCGCGCGGGTGTCCCCGAGGCCGTCCTCGCGGACGGGAAGACCCCGGGCGAGGTAGCAGACCTGGCGGCGACAGCTATCGAAACGACGGGCCGGGCTATCGTGACACGGCTCGATACAGCCACTGCGACGGCTGTTCGGGAACAACTGGCCGAGACCGATCCAGATGCAACGGTCCGATGGGACGACCGCTCGAACTGGCTGGTGGCGACGACGCCGGCGTTCGAGCGTCCGTCGCTAGACGCGTCAGTGGGCATCATCACGGCCGGAACGTCCGATGCCGTCCCGGCCGGGGAGGCCGCGCTTATCGTCGAGGAGATGGGCGCGACCGTGACCCGTATCGACGATGTGGGCGTCGCGAGCCTCGCCCGGACGATAGATGCGGTCGACGCGTTCCGGGACCAGGACGTACTCATCGTCGCGGCGGGCCGCGAAGGCGCGCTCCCGACGGTTATCGCCGGACTCGTCGATGTCCCGGTTATCGGTCTCCCTGTCTCGACGGGCTACGGCCACGGCGGCGAGGGCGAGGCGGCGCTCTCGGGCCTGCTCCAGTCCTGCACCGCCCTCTCCGTGGTCAACATCGACGCCGGATTCACCGCCGGGACGCAGGCCGGCCTCATCGCCAGACAGCTCGACGATGCGCGGTAAAGGCCTGGCCGAAGTTGGGAGGGAATACCCAAGCATTTGGGTAAACGCCTATGTGTCCCACACGCATAGAAATAGGCGTCGGCGGTGGTGTCGCCGACGAACACGATGCCTGAATGTGATCATTGCGGCGCGCACGTCTCTGACAGATTCGCCCGTGTGTTTGCGGACCAACGCGGACACATCCGGGCCTGCCCGAACTGCTCGGCGAACGCTGGCATTGCCGAGGTATCGAGAGAGCGCGCCCACGAAGTGTGAGGCCCACTGGGCCGGGAGCATCGTGCGATGACCACCACGCGGAGCCCTTACTACGTGTACGTCCTCCACTGTAGCGACGACACGTTTTACACCGGGTACACGACCGACGTGGAGCGCCGCGTCCGCGAACACGACGCCGGCGACGGCGCGAAGTACACGCGTGGCCGGACGCCGGTCGAACTGGTTCACGTCGAGACGTTTGATTCACAGTCCGCGGCGATGAGCCGCGAGTGCGAGATCAAGCAGTACACCAGAGCGGAGAAGGAGCGTCTCATCGAGGCCAGCGAGGCCGAAGCGGACTTTGAACCCTGAACCCCGAGAAATCGTAGCTCGGTCTCGCAATCGGCCGGTCGTGGGGATCATGTGATAGCGTCGCCGTCACGGGGAGCTATCTCTGCCCTCTTGTAGAGCGAACGGAAATGAAGGGTAGGTTATGAGGCGTGATTTTTTGTCGGGGGGCTGAGAACCGCGAGACATGACTAACGACGCGGATGTCGACGCAGGCGCAATCGCCTTCGGGACGGACGGCTGGCGGGCGACGCTGGACGTGTTCACAAAGCCCCGAGTACGGATGGTGGGCCAGGCCGTCGCCACCACCCTGCAGGAGCGAGATGCGACCGGGACCGTCGCCATCGGGTACGACGCCCGCGAAACCTCGCCCGGGTTCGCCGACGAACTCGCACACGTGCTGCGTGCGAACGGCTTCGACGTGCTCCTGCCGGACCGGGACACGCCGACGCCAATTGTCGCCTGGACGGTGAAAGACCGCGACCTCGCGGGGGCGCTCCAGATCACGGCCAGCCACAACCCGCCGGAGTACAACGGCGTGAAGTTCATCCCCGGCGACGGCGCACCGGCCCTGCCCGACTGGACGGCCGCCTTCGAGGAGAACCTCGCCGTCCTCGACCCGCTACCCGAAGACGAGTGGGGCGAACGAACAGAGGAGGATCTCATCGGCCCGTACCAAGAGCACGCGCTGGAGTTCGTCGACACCGACCTCGACGGCCTGCCGGTCGCCTACGACGCGCTGTATGGCAGCGGTCGCGGCGTGACCGACGAACTCCTCGAAGCGGGCGGCGCTGACGTGACGCGGCTCAACTGCGTGCAGGACCCCGACTTCGGCGGGGGCTCCCCCGAGCCGTCGGCGGAGAACGCCGAAGGGCTCGTCGAGGAAGTCAGCCACGGCGACGCCGCGCTGGGGATCATCAATGACGGCGACGCCGACCGCATCGGCGTCGTCACGCCCGACCGGGGCTATCTGGACCCGAACCTGTTTTTCGCCGCGATGTACGACTTCCTGCTTGAGGACGGGACGGGCGACGTTGTCCGGACGGTCTCGACCTCCAGTATCGTCGACCGCGTCGCCGAGGCCCACGGTCAGAACGTCCACGAGGTCGCCGTCGGCTTCAAGTGGGTCGCTGAAGCGATGGCCGACCACGACGCCCTGTTCGGCGGCGAGGAATCGGGCGGGTTCGGCCTGCCGGACCACCTCCGGAACAAGGACGGCGTACTGGTGGCGCTGGTCGCCGCTGCCGCCGAACACGAGGAATCGCTCGATGCTCGCGTCGACCGACTGCTGGACGAACACGGCGAGATACACCAGAGCCGGATCAGCGTCGACTGCCCGGACGACCGCAAGGAGCCGGTCCTCGAAGACCTCGAAGTCGCGCTCCCGGAGACGCTGGCGGGGGTCGCCGTCGACGGCATCAACACGGTCGACGGGTTCAAGATCCGGCTCGAAGACGGGACGTGGGTGCTGGTCCGCCCTTCGGGCACGGAGCCGAAGCTCCGCGTCTACGCCGAAGCGTCGAGCGAGGCGCGCGTCGAGGAGCTACTGGAAGCGGGCCGGGACCTGGTCGAGCCGCTAGTCTGACAGAAACCAAACCTTTTCGGCGGTGTTATCCAAGCGCTAACACATGTCCGAGCCCTCCGCCGCAGTCGCCGCCGAGTCCCTGACAAAGCGCTACGGACCCACGACGGCTGTCGACGAACTCGACCTCAGCATCGAACGCGGCGACATTTACGGATTCCTCGGCCCAAACGGTGCCGGGAAGACGACCACGATGCGCATTTTCACCGGCCTCATCGAACCGACCGGCGGCGAAGCACGCGTCGCGGGCGTCCCCTGTACGGACCGGCGCGCGCTGGTCGAAGACATCGGCCTCATGCCGGAGACGCCGCCGCTGTACGACCAGCTGACCGGGCGCGAGCAGCTGCAGTTCGCGGCTGATCTGCGGAACGTCCCCTGGGAAACCGTCGCTGACACCGCGCTGTCGCTGTGTGCGTCACTCGACCTCCGTGCGGATCTGGACCGCCGCATCGACGGCTATTCGAAGGGAATGGGCCAGAAACTCTCGTTCGTCCAGGCCGTCCAGCACGATCCCACTGTCGTCTTTCTCGACGAGCCCACGTCCGGATTGGATCCCCGGGCCGCGAAGACACTCCGGGAACTGATCACTGATCTCGCGGACGGGGACACGACGGTGTTTCTTTCGACGCACATCCTGCCCGTCGTCGAGGAAATCGCCGACGTGGTCGGGGTACTCCACGGTGGCCAGTTGGTGGCCGAGGGGTCACCGGCAGAGCTGACCGCTGCCGCGGCGCGCGACGAGGGTGACGGCGCTGACCTGGAAGACGCCTTCCTGGCACTGACCACTGACGACGGTACCGCCTGGGCCTGACGATGGGTGACCGCGCTCAGACCCCGGGCGAACGTGGTGACCGGTACGTCCGGAGTGACGCACGCGATGCCTGGGTCGTCGTCCGGACCGAGCTTCGCGCTCGCGTCCGCCAGACCCTGGAGACGCCCCGACAGCTCGTCAGTGTCGCGGTGTTGCTCCTGCTGGTGGGAATCCTCCTCCCGCTGTTTGGTGTCGGCGCGGCGCTGTCATACGGTGCGTCGCTAGCGAGCGGGCCGCCGCCGGTCGGACGGACCGGGGTGCTCGTCGCTGCAGCCATGGGTGCTGGCCTGTATCTCGGCTTCTCGACCGCGTTCCAGCAGCTTCAGCTCGGGACGCTCAGTCCGCTCGTCAGAACCGCAGTTCCGCCGCGGGCCGTCGTCGTTGGGCGGCTCACGAGCGAACTCACACAGGCGCTGGTGTTCGTCGTCCTCCCCGCAGGGTTGTTGCTGCCAGCCGTCGCCATTGGTGCCCGGAACCCCATCCCCGCGGTTCTGTTGGCACTGGGCCTCGTGCCCGCTTTGCTTGGGTCGGCATTTGCTGGCCGGCTGCTGGGCGAGGGCCTCGCGTTCGCAAACCGATGGCTCGGCGTCAGTACCTGGACCAAGGGGGCAGCAATTCTCGCCGCCACCGCAGCGGCGTATCTCGGGACGCAGATGTGGCTGGAGTCCGTGTTTCCGGACTCGTCCGGGACTGCGACGGAGGCCGGCCTGCAGACGATTGTCCCCGGCGCGCCCCTGCAGGCGTACGCGAGCGTCATCCTCGCGCCCGTCGGCGCACAGATACGGCCGCTGGGACTCGTCGTTGGGGCCGTACTGGTCGCCGCCGTTCCGCTTGCCCTCGCCGCGACTGTGCGGTTCGAATCGTGGCTCCTCCAGCGTGAACCCGAAGCGGACCGCGACGGAACCGGACACGCCGACGAAAGCCGGCCCGTAGCCGCGCCGTTTCGCGCCACGTCCGCCACCCGGGTCGCCTGGCGGTACCTGCTCCGGACCCGCCGCGACCCCGCGATGCTGGCCCACCTGTTCCCGATCTTCGTCGGCAGCCTGGGTATCCTGTCGACGGCCGCGACCGACCTCGATACGGCCCTGTGGCTAGCCCCGGGGACAGCCGTCATCGTCGGGGCCGCCCTCGCCGGCGGTGCGTACTGCCTGAACCCGCTGGGTGACGACCGCAACCAGTTACCGCTCGTACTTACCAGCACCGGGTCGACCGCGATGGTACTCCGCGGTCGCGCACTCGCTGGCATCACGCTCGGACTACTGTTTGCCTGGGGCCTCGCCGTGCCCCTCGAACTGGCCGATGGCTCCGGCACCCACACCGTTGCCCTGGCGCTCTTTGCCCCCATCCTGCTCCTGGCCGGCGCTGGGACGGCACTCGGGATGGGCGCGCTGGTGCCGAAGTTCGAACGGAGCGAGTACCTCAACGTCGAGCGAGCCCACCCCTCGCTGCTCGTCTCCATCGGCTACATGCTGGGGTCGATACCCGTCGGTATCATCGGGCTGGTGCTGTTTCCCACTGCGGTCGGTGACCCTTCGGCTCTCCATCTCGCGGCACTTGGCACCTACGTCCTCGTCATCGGCGCTATCGGTCTGGCCGGTTACGCCGCCGCCGTCCGCCGGTTCGACCGACTGACGCTCGATGACATCTGAGAATCGGTGCGGCTGGGCGTCTGAGCCCACACTCCCGGGCGTTACTCGCCTGTGCTGACGACGTACGTACCGGCCACGCGGTCGCCGAGGCGCTGGGCGTCGTCGCTGACGAACATGACGGCTGCCTCGACGAGGAGCCAGCCGCCCATGAGAACGAGCGCGAAGAGGAACCCGAATCCGCCGAGGATTCCGCCGAGCAGGAGCATGACCGGGAACGGGGCCAGCAGCACGGCCGTCCGGACCAGTCGGTCCCGTTGTGACGGCGGCGCGCCGTTCTCGTCAACGACCGCGACGTTCTGGGAGCGCTTCCCGACCGTCTCGTTGCTCTCAGCGTAGTAGCCGAAGTAGTAGACGAGCACCGCGCCGATGGCGAGCCACAGGGCGAAGTTGATAACGATACCCAGCAGTCCCGCAGCCAGCATCGAGCCGCCGCCCATCGCGCCCGGACTCTCGGGCGAGACGGCCATCGCCCCGACAGAGAGGAAGGCATTGAGGACGAACGTTACGAGCCACAGTCCGAACGCAACAGCGCTCAGAATGGCGAAATCGATGAGGTAGGCGACGACTCGGTCGCCCTTCGCTTCGACCGCGTTTTCGGGGACAGTTGCTGCCATTGTCTTAAAATCGTTCTCGAAACTATCTAAAGAATGTTACGACGCTGTGCCAACGGTTGTGATCTCGCGCCGAACGATTACCGCTCCGACTCGCGCTCGCCGCGAAAGCGGTCAGGTTCGTCCAGCGGTTCGATCTCGAACCCGAGCGCCTCGTAGAAGGATCGAACATCCGCATCGAACTCGGCTGTGACCCGGTCACGCCGGTCAAGCGCGGCTTCGACCAATGCCGTACCGATGCCCTGAGCGCGGCGACGCCGGCGGACGGCGACGGCTTCGATATGGGTCCCATCGAGTACGAGTGCACCGAGGATGCGCCCGGCTGCCGGATCGTCGCCAGATACCGCGACGAGCGTTTCGCCGTCTTCGATGCCCGCTCGCACGGTTTCCACGGCTATCGAGAGGACCGCCCCATCGAGGACGTTCATCACTGCGGGCACTTCGTCAGCCGTGGCTGTACGAACGTGCATGGCTGTCCGGCGACTTATCCGCCCTTGATGAGTCGAACGACGCGAACGTGGTCGTGCTCGACAGGCTGGTCCGTCGGCACGTGTTCGCCGTCCACGAGGACCGACACCTCGTGGGGGCTCAGGTCGACCGGTGCGAGCAGGTCGGCGTAGGTCGCGTCCGCGCCCACCTCTAGTTCGTGGGTGTCCTCGCCGGCGATTTCGACGGTGACGTGCATACGCCGACTACTCCGCCGACGAACCTGAGACTGTCGACTCTCGCGGGGTTTAAGACCGGCCCACGCTTCCCATCGTCCATGAGTGAGGCCGAGTCCGAGTCGCGGGCGGGACGCGAGGAGGTCTGGATCGAGAAGTACCGCCCGCAGACGCTGGACGACGTGATGGGCCACGAGAACATCGTCGGGCGGCTCAAGAGCTACGTCTCGCGCAACGACCTGAGCCACATGCTGTTTTCCGGCCCCGCGGGGACGGGGAAAACGACGTGTGCGACGGCCATTGCCCGCGAGCTGTACGGCGATGACTGGCGCGAGCACTTCCTCGAACTGAACGCCTCCGACGAACGCGGCATCGACGTGGTCCGAGACCGCATCAAGAACTTCGCCCGGACAAGCTTCGGCGGCGTCGAGTACCGCATTATATTTCTTGACGAGGCCGACGCGCTCTGTGTCCCGCCTGGCACCGACGTTGTGACCGGCTATCCGTCGTCTCCCGAGGTGAAGCCAATCGAGGAAGTCGCTGCGGACGGGGAACCCATCCCGTCGGTCGACTTCGAGACCAACGAGATACAGTCGGATAAAGGCCATCTCGTCGATTCCGGCGTTGCGGACTTCTTTGACCTCGAACTGGCAGACGGGCGCACCGTTCAAGCGAGCCTTTCACATCCGTTCTTTGTGGTAGGGGATGACGGTGAGCTCGTCGAACGAGAACTGCAGGAGCTCGAACCCGGTGACGAAATCGCTGATTTCAGGGACGCAGTCGGTGTCTCGCAGTGCGAGGTCTGCGACGAGTGGACTGCTGGGCGGTTCTGTTCTCTCGATTGCAAAAACGAGGGCCACAGTCGCCGGATGACGGGCGAGGGCAACCCAATGTACGGAACCGAGTGGTCCGAGGAGCGACGTGAAAAAATCGTCGAGAAACTCTCTGACGGACGGTTTGCCGGAGAAAACAACCCGAACTACGGCGGGGAGTTCCATGGCGTGTCCGTGTGGGAAATGGATGAAGACGCCATTGAGGCGTTCCGTGAAACGCTCAGTGAGCTGCGGTCGGGAACCTCCTGGGAGGAATGGGTCGTTGATGCCGACGCCGACACGGTGAAAGAGGATATCGGCCGCTCCTGTGCGGACTGGTGGGCGAACCTCGACGACGATAGAAAGGCCGAACTAATCGAAAAAGCGACCGAAAACTGTGACTATCCCGTCTGTGACATCACCGGCGACAACAATCCGATGCGCGACCCAGAGGTCGCACAGAAAGTCTCGGAGGCCCTACAGGGACACGAGCCGACCGGTGGGAACATCCGTCATAGCGAAGAACTCGGCCATCTCGTCCGGTCAGACTGGGAGTACGAGGTCGCAACAGCACTCCAGGACGCCGGTATCGAGTACGAATACGAACCGGAGTTCGAACTATCCGATTCCGTGTTCCACCCCGATTTCCTCGTCGACCATACGGTCATTGAGGTCAAGGGAGTCGCCGAACTGTGGGGACAGACCGAGAAAGTCGAGGAGTTCCTAGACACGTACGGTGACGAGTACACGTTTGTCGTCGTCGGGGACAGCGCTCTCCCGCACCACGAACACTATGACCGAGACGAGTTCGACGCCGCTGTCGTCTCCGATGGTGGCCGACAGGCAGTCGAAACCGTGACCGTAGACAGTATTGCGTACAGCCACCGCGGGAAGGCCTACAACATCAGCATGGAAGGGACGCCGAACTTCATGCTCGCCAACGGAATCCTGACCCACAACACGAGCGACGCCCAGTCAGCGCTGCGCCGGACGATGGAGCAGTTCTCGAACAACGTCCGCTTTATTCTCTCGTGTAACTACTCCAGCCAGATCATCGACCCCATCCAGTCCCGCTGTGCCGTCTTCCGTTTCTCGCCGCTGGCCGACGACGCCGTCGCCGAGGAAATCCGCCACATCGCCGCCGAAGAAGACATCGAACTGACCGAGGACGGCCTCGATGCCCTCATCTACGCCGCCGACGGCGACATGCGGAAAGCCATCAACGGGCTGCAAGCCGCGTCGGTCAGCGGCGACACGGTCGACGAGTCGGCAGTCTACGCCATCACCTCCACGGCCCGCCCGGAGGAAATCCGGACGATGGTCCAGTCGGCGCTAGACGGCGACTTCACGGCTTCGCGGGCAACGCTCGACCGACTGCTGACCGAGGAGGGCATCGCCGGCGGCGACATCATCGACCAACTGCACCGCTCCATCTGGGAGTTCGACATCGACGACGAGGCGGCCGTTCGGGTACTCGAACGCATCGGCGAAACCGATTACCGGATTACTCGCGGCGCGAACGAACGCGTCCAGCTCGAAGCGATGCTGGCCTCGCTCGCCCAGGGCGAGTAAGGTCGTACTACCGCTACAAACCGGTTTTTCACGCCTGATAACTGGCGGGTGAGCTTTATCATGAAAGGGCTCTAAGAGTATCAACAACTGAAATGCAACGTTTACGACTATCTACGGAGGGGACAGGGGAGGACCGCGGCCAGGTCGGGATCGGGACCCTTATCGTGTTCATCGCGATGGTGCTGGTCGCGGCAATCGCGGCGGGTGTGCTCATCAACACCGCGGGGTTCCTGCAGAGTTCCGCACAGGCGACGGGCGAGCAGTCCAGCGACTCGACGACGAACCGAGTCCAGGTCGTTGGGGTGACCGGTGACTACTTCACCGACAACAGCGAGGTCGGCGTGGTGAACGTTACGGTCAAGCGAGCACCGGGGGCTGGGAACGTCGACCTGGACAAGACGACCATCCAGTGGATCGGCCCGAGCGGATCGTACTACCAGCTGGCGTCTGGTGGCGCGGAGGGTGACCCCGATGGTCGGTTCGTCGTTTCGACCGTACAGGACAACGACGACTCTCAGCCAGTGTTAAACGACGTTGAGGATCGCTTCAAGATTTCACTGGACCTCGGCAGTACCAAGGATCTGAACCGGGGCGATCCCTTCGGCGAACCGCTCCCGGAAGGCGAGACGGCGACACTCCGCATTACCTCGCCCTCGGGCGGCATGACGACCGAAGAAGTCGTCGTGCCGAAGACGCTCTCCGGGGAATCCGCGGTCACGCTGTGACCGGGAGTCACAGGCGATAGCCCGGTCCCTTCGGAACAGTTTTAGGCGAACGTGGGCCAACTGAACACCAATGAGCGACCTCGACGAGGCCTACCAACTCGACTATTTCGAAGAGGAAGGCTTCCACCGCCAGGAGTGTGCCTCCTGTGGCGATATGTTCTGGTCCCGCATCGAGCGCGAGACCTGTGGCGAGCCGCCGTGTGCCGAGTACGACTTCATCGACAATCCCGGGTTCGACAAACCGTACTCGCTGACGGAGATGCGCGAAGCGTTCCTCTCCTTTTTCGAGGAGCGCGACCACGAGCGCATCGAGCCGTATCCGGTGGCGGCCAACCGCTGGCGCGACGACGTGTTGTTGACCCAGGCGTCGATTTACGACTTCCAGCCGCTCGTGACCTCGGGAACGACGCCGCCGCCGGCGAACCCGCTGTGTATCAGCCAGCCCTGCATCCGGATGCAGGACATCGACAACGTCGGGAAGACAGGCCGACACACGATGGCCTTCGAGATGATGGCCCACCACGCGTTCAACGCCCGCGAGGACATCGAAGACCCCGAGCAGTACGCCTACGAGGGCGAGGTGTACTGGAAGAACGAGACGGTCCGGTACTGCGACGAGCTGTTCGAGGAAATGGGCGCGAACCTAGACGAAATCGTCTACATCGAGGACCCGTGGGTCGGCGGTGGCAACGCCGGTCCGGCCATCGAGGTCATCTACCGCGGGGCCGAACTCGCCACGCTCGTGTTCATGTCCATGGAACAGGACCCCGACGGCGAGTACGAGATGAAAGACGGCAACCGGTACTCGCCGATGGACACCTATATCGTCGACACCGGCTACGGGCTGGAGCGGTGGACCTGGATGAGCCAGGGGACGCCGACGGTGTACGAGGCCGTCTACCCCGACATGATCGCCTTCCTCAAGGACAACGCCGGCATCGAACTCACCGACGAGGAGGAGCGAGTCGTCCACGAGGCCGCGAAGCTCGCGGGCCGGATGGACATCGATGAGGCCGAGGACATCGAGGCTGAACGGGACACCATCGCCGCCGAGGTCGGCGTCGAGGTTGAGGAAATGCGGGAACTGATGGCCCCGCTGGAAGATATCTACGCCATCGCCGACCACTGCCGCACGCTCGCGTACATGCTCGGCGACGGCATCGTCCCGTCAAACGTCGGGACGGGCTATCTGGCCCGGATGGTGCTGCGCCGGACGAAGCGGCTCGTCGACGGCGTCGGCGTCGACGCGCCGCTGGACGAACTCGTCGACATGCAGGCCGAGCGACTGGGCTACGAGAACCGCGACACCATCCGCGACATCGTCCGCACCGAAGTCGAGAAGTACCGCGAGACGCTGGACCGCGGTGGCCGGCGCGTCCGCCAGCTAGCCGACGAGTACGCCGAGAAGGGCGAGCCGATCCCGACATCGGAACTGGTCGAACTGTACGACTCCCACGGGATTCAGCCGGACATGGTCGAGGAAATCGCCGCCGAGAAAGGCGTCGCGGTCGACGTGCCCGACGATTTCTACGCGGTTGTCGCCCAGCGTCACGGCGGCGACGACGCCGTGAGCGAGGCGTCACAGATTCCATACCAGGACCGACTGGAGGAGCTTCCCGAGACGGACCGGCTCTACTACGAGGACCAGCAGCGGACCGAGTTCGAGGCCGTCGTGCTTGAGGTGTTCGACCGCGACGACGGGGACTACGACGTGGTACTCGACCAGACGATGTTCTACCCCGAAGGCGGTGGCCAGCCGCCGGACGAGGGGACGCTGTCGACAGACGATATCTCCGCCGAGGTGTCCGACGTACAGCAGTACGGCGACGTTATCGTCCACACCTGTGACGACGACCCCGGGAAAGGTGAGTTCGTCCGCGGGCAGGTCGACGCCACCCGCCGCCAGCGCCTGATGCAACACCACACGGCGACCCATATCGTCATCCACAGCGCCCGGCAGGTGCTCGGCGAACACGTCCGGCAGGCCGGTGCCCAGAAGGGCACTGACTCCGCCCGTATCGACATCCGCCACTACGAGTCGGTGAGCCGCGAGGAAGTCAAGGAAATCGAGCGCCTCGCCAACGACATCATCCAGGACAACATCGCGGTCACGCAGAAGTGGCCCGACCGCAACGAGGCCGAGGAGCGCCACGGCTTCGACCTCTATCAAGGTGGGATTCCAGCCGGCGAGCAGATCCGGCTCATCACCGTCGGCGACGACGTGCAGGCCTGCGGTGGCACCCACGTCGCCCGCACCGGCGATATCGGGGCCGTCAAGCTCCTGAACACCGAGCGGATTCAGGACGGCGTCATCCGCCTGACCTTCGCTGCGGGCAACGCGGCCATCGAGGCCACCCAGCGCACCGAGGACGCACTCACCGAAGCCGCGGACATCCTCGATGTCGCCCCCGAAGCGGTGCCCGAGACCGCCGAGCGGTTCTTCGACGAGTGGAAGGCCCGCGGCAAGGAGATCGAACAGCTCAAGGAGCAACTCGCGGAGGCCCGCGCCAGCGGCGGCGGCGACAGCGAGGAGGTCGATGTGGGCGAGGCGACCGCCGTCGTCCAGCGGATCGACGCCGACATGGACGAACTCCGCGCCCAGGCGAACGCCATCGTCGAACAGGGTAACATCGCGGTCCTTGGGTCGGGACTCGACGGCGCGCAGTTCGTCGTTTCAGTTCCCGACGGTGTCGACGTTGATGCCGGCGAGGTCGTCGGTGAACTCGCCGGCCGCGTCGGCGGCGGCGGCGGCGGCCCGCCGGACTTCGCACAGGGCGGCGGCCCCGACACGGAGGCGCTCGACGACGCGCTCGACGATGCGCCGGATATTCTACGCACTGTCGCGAACGTCTGAACGGTCGTTCTTTTCGCCGTCGTTCCGTCTCTACGGTCTCGCCGCTTCGGACAGTTGTGTGACTAGGGATTGAGATTCCGCCCGAACGACCTGTTTCTAGCCAGTGAATGACATTACATTCAGTTGTATTATGTATTTGCTGACGTGCTTCCAAAAGTATTTTTAGTAACTGCCCATATACAGCAGATATGAGCGAAAAACGTGATATCGCACACATACAGTCCCACACCGAGTACGTTCGGTCACAATCGATGTGCCAGGGCTGTGGAGTCAGTGTCCCCGCTGAAGGCGGTCGCACTGCCGATGCACTGTGTGACAACTGCAGTCCGTCTCGCGGCACCTAATTCATGAGTACCTCCACGACGCCCCCGACGGACACCGATCTGAACGAAGCCCCGGAGTTCGAACTGGACTGTCTGTACGACGACCCCGAGGACCCCTCGGAGCTGACGATCTTCCCATCAGGTCGCCAGCAATCCGTGACCGAGTGGGTCACCGCGGACCAGTCGGCGGTCGTCTCTCTCGACGAACTGCGCTGAGCGGCGCGTCCGGTTTCATCCCTCTTATTCTCCCTGACACAGCGCCCTGGCGTCCTGCATCGCCTCGTTGGTCTCACAGACGAGCGTCAGGTGGTCGCCGCTTGCGAGACGGAAATCGCTGTCGGGGACTCTGTCGGTCCCGTCACGGCTAACCATTGCGACCAGACAGCCGTCCGGGAGTTTTTTCGCGGTCTCTGCCATCGTCCGGTCGACCAGCGACTCGTTGCTGAGTTCGACCTCCAGTACGTCCCCAGTTCGACCGGAGTCCGAGAGCCAGTGGGCCAGTGCCGGTCGCTCAACTGCGTCGTCGATGGCATCGGCCACGGCAAAGCCCGCCGAGATCGTCTCGACATCGAGGTCCTCGAAGGCTTCGACGTTGTTCGGCTGGTTCGCCCTGGCGACCACCGTGTCAACGTCGAAGCGGGTCGTCGCCAGTTGTGCGACGAGGAGGTTCACGTCGTCGTCCGCAGTCGCGGCGACGACGACGGACGCCCGGTTCGCCCCCGCTTCTTCGAGGACGGTCGCGTTCGTCGCGTCCCCGTGAACGACGCGGTGGCCGTCGGCCCGGGTCCGCTCGACCGTGTCCTCGTCGCTGTCGATGAGGACGACCTCCTCACCGCGCGACTCATACCGCACTGCAAGTTCCCGGCCGACGCGGCCGCCGCCGACGATGAGTGTTTGCATGGGAAGAATGTCGAGTGCTTGCGCGAAGTGACGGGCCAGCCCGCCTTGAAACATGACGGTCGCGAAGATGACGAGAAAGACGGTCCCGACGAGGATCGTTGCGGCCTCCGGGTTGTCCGGGCGCAGTTCGATAGCAAACAGCGTTGCGACGCTGGCCGGGACAATCCCGCGTGGCCCCATCGCGCCGACGAACATCCGCTCTCGAACGGTCAGTCGGCCCCCCAGCGTCGAGAGGAACACGCCCAGCGGGCGAACGAGTGCGACGACGACGATGACGACGACCAGGCCGCCGATCCCGAGCGCACGCAGGTCGCCGAGCGAGAGCTGTGCGGCGAGGACAATAAACACGAACGAGAGGACAAACAGCGTAATACCGCCCTTGAACTCGGCGATCTCCTCCTCGTGGGGGATGTCGACGTTCCCGAGGACGATACCGGCGACGGCGGCAGCCGCGATGCCGGCCTCGGAGAGCCACATGCTACCCAGCGCGTACGCCAGCAGCGCCGCGGTGAGTACCATGACGCGCGCGTTCTGCGTGGCGTTGTCCGCCGAGAGATTCAGCCGCCGGAGCAGGAGCGCGATGCCGCCGCCGGCGACGACGCCGACGAGGACGCCGACGGCCAGTCGGGCGACGAAGGCCTCGATGACAACCACCGGCGAGGACTGGCTCGCGATGACGAACTCGAACGTCGCCACCGCGAGAATCGCGGCAGTCACGTCGTTGATGATGCCCTCCGTTTCCAGCGCCGCGGCGACGCGGTCCCGCACTGGAACCACTTGCATAATCGGTGTGATGACCGTCGGCCCGGTGGCGATCAGCAGACTCCCGACGAGGACGGCCACCGCCCACGTCGTCCCGAACACGACTTTGACAGCGACGGCAGTCCCAACGAGCGAGACGAACGCGCCGATTGTCACCAGTCCCAGCGCCTCCCTGGATGCTTCACGGACCCGCTCGACGGTGAGATGGAACGCCCCTTCGAAAACGATGATACCGACGCTGAGGCCGACGATGGCCTGCAGTCCGGCCTGTCCGAATATCGCGGGATCGACCAGCCCGAGCGCCTGTGGGCCGACGAAGACACCGGCGACCAGCAGGAAGGCGACGCTCGGGATCTGGAGCCAGTCGGCAACCAACTGGGCGGCGACGCCCAGACTCACCACCAGCACGACGACGCCGATAAGTGATGCTGCTCCGGACACGGGACGGGCGGCCCTTCGACAGCCAGCGGCAAAGAGCTATTCACCGAAAGAGACACACCGCCAGCGCGGGAATCGACGGCCAATGCCGACCGCACGCAACCGCGACGTGTCGCTCTACTACGAGGCCGACGGCGACGGCCCCACCGTCGTGTTCGTCAACGACGTGGGGTACGGCGCGTGGCTCTGGGGCTGGCACTACGATACCGTCGCTGGCCCCTACGAGACGGTGGTGTGGGACCTCCGCGGGACCGGCCGGTCGGACGCGCCGGCGGGACCGTACGATGTGGAAACGCTGGCCGCTGACCTCGAAGCTGTGCTGGCCGACCACGGCGTCGGGAGCGCCCACCTCGTCGGGGCCGGCCTCGGCGGGATGGTCGCGCTCAAATACGCCCATCAGTACAGCCGCGCCCGCTCGCTGACGCTGTACTGCACGGCGGCCTCGGGCGACGCCGTGGACCGGGACGCACTCGATTCGCTCGCACTCGATGCGCAGTCATCACTCGACGGTGCCTTCTCGCCAGCGTTCCGCGAGCACGACCCGGACCTCATGGACCGGATTGCGGACTGGCGCGCCGAGGAGGACGCCACCGGCGAGGCGCGCGCGGCCCAGGCCGCGGCGATGACGGCCTTCGACGCGCCGCCACTGTACGAGATCACCCAGCCAGCCGAGGTGTACTACGGCCTAGAGGACCCCGTAGTGTCGCCCGAGGCCGCAGAGTCGCTGGCGGCCGACCTACCCCGTGGAACAGGGGAGGCTGTCGAGGGCCGGCACTGCTGTTACGTCGAATACGCCCCGGCAGTGACCGACCGCCTGCTAGCGCTGCTTGACGAACAGACCGAGTGAGTCCATCCGCTACGGCAGGAAATCGTCGTCTATATACCCCGAGCAGTCGACGGGAATCGCACGCCACATCTCGTAGATTGCGCCCTTTGTCGTCCAATTTTCTCCCTCCATCATCGCTGCACAGCCGCGACAGAACTCACCTTTCGTCAGTTCACCGGTGTCGAACAGGACATACAGCAGGTACGTCGGCGGAACGACGCGGTAGCTCATTCCGGTCTCTTGCTGTCGTTTCTGGAGCCTGTTGCGAGCCGCCACGTCGTTTATGCAGATGACCTGGTACGCAGACCCGTGCTGCTCGATTTCCGTCTCGATAGAGATCTCGCCGGCATCCTCGCCACTCGGTGCCGGGACGACAGTGACAGTCGAGAACGCCGCGTCGCTGTCGTCAAACGCTTCGAGTACGCGCTTACTTCCGTGATGGAGCCGGTGTTCTCTCGTCCCGTCGTGTGCGTATTCGTGGTTCTCTCGAACGTGCCGCTGGAGTTCGTTTCTGCAAATATTGGTCGTCGTCAGTTTGAGCGTCGTCGTCGCCGTCGTCCAGTAGTCAGACATCGCGACGGCGATCAATGCGCTCGTGTCTGCGAGTATCGGATAGCGCGTCTCAGACATGCACAGAACAGTTACTGGACGAGGTCACTCGTGTCGTCAGCCACAGCGGCCTCCATCTGTTCGGCCTCGGCCTGCATCGTCTCGAACTCGTCACCGAGCAGGACCCGGGCGGCGTCTTCGCTGATTTCGCCCGCCCGAAACTGATTCCAGACTGCCAGTTTCTCCTCTGCTTTCGTGACCTCTGGGAGCAACGCCCGGAGTCCCTCGCGGGCCAATTTGCTCGTGTTCAACCCCTCGACACGCAGAGATTCCAGCGTCTCCAGGGCCTCACCGACCTCCTTCGGACGGAATCGGACGGCATCTGAACTTCCCATACAGTACAGTACGCGTCAGAACAGTAAAGTTTTACCACAACTACCACAGCTACTACAGCTGAGTGTGGGGACCATCTACCCTGGCTGTCGCCTGCAACAGAGATTCTACACCAGTGCGGACGCAATCCACAAATACGCGGCCTGATAGGTGATAGGTATGACTGACCGGACGGCGGCCGTCACGCGGACCACGGCCGAGACGGACATCGAAGTCACGCTCGACGTTGACGGCGACGGCGACAGTACAGTTGACACCGGCATCGGCTTCTTCGACCACATGCTCGACTCCTTTTCTACCCACGGGCTGTTCGACCTGACCGTCCAGTGTGACGGCGACCTGGATATCGACGACCACCACACCGTCGAAGATGTCGCCATCACGCTCGGCGAGGCGTTCACCGAGGCACTGGACGACAAGCGCGGCATCCGCCGATTCGCCGACCGCAAGGTCCCGCTTGACGAGGCCGTCGCGAGCGTCGTCGTCGACATCTCCGGCCGGCCGTACTTCGCGTTCGACGGCGAATTTTCACAGGACTCGGTCGGCGGGATGACCAGCCACATGGCCCAGCACTTCTGTCGCTCGCTCTCGATGAACGCCGGGCTGACGCTGCACTGCGGCGTCGAGGGCGAGAACGCCCACCACGAGATCGAGGCGCTGTTCAAGGGGCTGGCGCGGGCACTCGACGACGCGACTCGTATCGACGAGCGACGGTCCGACGTGGCGAGTACGAAAGGCGAACTCTAGCCGACTGCACCCTCTGTTTCGGTTGCTGTCGGCATCGATTAGTGGCCCCATACCCATCCTTGCGTATGTTCGACGAGAACATCCGGAAGTTTATAACTGATAGTAATATTGTATCCAGGTGTTTCATGACTTCTAACTCCCGAAAACGCCGTAGCCAGCAATAGTTGCTGGTTTTTCGGCAGGCGTTTGATTACTATCAGTTATTGCAGACAGACGGGCAGAAACCGGGTGCTGGCCGGACGCAAGCACATGCGTATTCACCACTTGCCAGTCTGTCATCTCGGTGCGTGTATTGCTACGGATTCCTGCCCCCTAAATCCACCGATTTCGCGGGCTTAGGTGGTGTGAAACCCTGAAATCGGGTGTGTGAAACACTGATCCTCTCCCCTCTCAACGTAAACGGCCCAGTCGAGACTACTCCGACGCAGTCTTGCGATTAGAAATCAGGAGCGGTTTTCGATGGTTTCCCGGAGATACCCCGGCGGTTGTTCGTTGTCACTCGCCGTCGTCGGCAGTCGGGAAGTCAGACAGTTTCGTTTAGTGACGACGATATTTCTGGTTAACTGATTTGTCGTCGGGACAAACGTATGCCTCCCTCGTCAAGTTTTCATACTGATTTATCTTTCCTAACACATCAAATTGTAGAATGTTTATGGTTTTTTATATTGGCTTTTCGATACCACCGTCCCCCTCTTGCGGGGGTGTTCCGCAGGATTTCCGGGTTTCTGGAACCAGTAAATCCCCTATCGCTTACGCATTATTCACCGAAAGGTTTAAGTATCTGGAAATACTACCATATAATGTTGTCGGAAACGGCAACCTGCACACGGCCCCAGTCATGGCCCTCTGCGCAGTGTGTGTGATCGCAGTGCAGCAACATCGGTGTGCTGTTCGACACTGGGCCGGGAAGTCGGGATTAAACCGGCAAGGCCCACCCTTTCCGTCGCATGAGTGCAGATATGTCAGAAGAAACGAGTATGTGGATGAAGCGAGCCGACAAGCAACTGGTTCGGGAGTACCGGGACGCCGTCTTTGGCGATTCCGACGTTGCTCTCCGACACGCTGTCCGTCACGCCGTACAGCAGGCCCGAGGTGACGACGAATGAAGGTGACGCTGGAAGTGTCCGACGAGTACGAGCAGGCTGTTCGTCGTCGTATCGAACAGTTGCAGTCCAAGCGTGCCCGACAACTCCGTAACGCAGGCCGGGACGAACTGGCTGCGGAAGTCGAGGACGCCGACGCCGACGCTGCGCAGTACATGAAGGAACTGGTAAGGGACGACTTGGCCGACGCCGGGCTGGTGGACGAATGAAAGAATACACGATCCGGGTAGACGACGACGGTGTCCGTAGCAAGCATGACGCGCTTGTCCGGCTTGCACAGCGGAGTCGTCGGGCGTCCCGAATGAGTCGGGACGACATCGAAGCCGAAGGGCCGGACGACGACGTGGCCCAGTTTCTCGCCTACATCGTACACGAGGAGTCGGGGAACAAGAAAGGCCGGTAACTGGTAGTATGTGGGCTGAGAGTCCGGTATGCTGTATATCGCATACGAAGGCAGGGTAGGGCTGAAACCCCGCTTTCTGTCCCGCTCGGACACTCTCGTCCCGATTCTCCCGTCACCGACGGGACACCTATTGTCGCAAACATGTCTGTATGCAGTCTGAAAGCAGAGGAGTACGGTGTACGTCACTACACCGGAGTCAACGAGAATCGGCTTGGGTTCGCACGGGGTGAGTCCCTGTGCTAACTGACAGTATGAGCGCCACGCATAAAAACGTTTCGGTGCGTGGCGATTCCGACGCCCCAGAGCCGTCCGGCGAAACCGTGCGACGGCTTGCGGTCGAAGCCGGGAAGTTCGTGGGTGTCGAAGCCGGGGAGTCCCTCCCCGTCGTCGAAGTCTGTCGGCAAGCAGAAGCCAACGGGTACGCCGACGAGGAGATCACCCAGTTGCTCGCCGACGCCGGAGTCCGTCACGCCGACACCGTCACTGTGCCGGAGCAGGGGGGCTTGTTCGGCGAACTGTGGAAACCAGATGCTGGAGTACCATACACCGACGCCCCAACAGATCCGGACACAGAGACGCCCGACGCTGTCGAACGATTCCGGAACTGGTTGGAACAGAAGAACAACGACGATGCGATGGGGCACACGTACTCCCGTCACACGGCAAACCGGCGATACGCTCGCGCCAAAGACGTGGGCCGTCACTTCGTCTCGGAGTACGACACTTTCAGCACCGTTCTCGTCACCTACGACAGAGGTGTACCGGACGACGACGAGATGGTGGCCGAACACGCAACGGGCTTCTACCCCCGGAAAGTCACCCGAACCCGGCGGGAACTGCTGAAGGAACTGGGAGTATATCGGGAGTACGCCGGTGTCTCCCTGTTGGCCCCGAAACTGGGGCCGGGTGGGGACGACAGAGTACCATACCCCGACGCCCCAAACGACGGTGTAGTGACGACACACGCACACTCGTTCTACTGGATACCGGGCGACGTGTCCGAATCAGACTTCGCGCCCCTGATAGACGCCACCGACGCCGACGTACATGTGTCCGTCCAAACGCACGACTCGTCGGCAGTGACGACGCCGGAACGGGTGGCCGACAGAGGGACCGATGTGGACGGTGCACGGGGCGATACGACGGCCCTTCCGCACGAGGTAGGAAACAACCTGCCGATGCTGAAAACGCTTGTAGACGCCCGTGGCTTGCCCAGATACGCCGAAATATGGTGTGCGCACATGCGTCTCGGAACCGACGACTCACTCGATACGGACGGCGTCTCACTGTGGCGTCCGATGCACAATGGACGGCATACGTCCCGGTTCCGGGAGATCGCGGACGAATCGTATCAGTCCGACGACGGCGACGAGTCCGGGTGAATGAATGCCCTGTGGTGGGGCGCCGGGTTACGGTACTCCAGTGAGGGGGTGGCTTAGAACGGCCCCGGTCCGGGGAGGATGTCAGAGCCGAATCCACCATCATCCTCGTAGAACCGTCCTCCACACTTCGTACAGATGATGACGGTTGTACCGTCCCCGTGTTGTCCACCGATAGGGCCGAGTTTGCCCCCTTTCTTCTGTTGGACTGTCTGTGTTTCCTTGTGCTTCGGGTCACAGTCGCATAGGTCGTGCTCGCTCTCGACCTCTGTATACTGCGACTTGTCAATTGGCTCATCAACAGGCCCGTCATCACCTGCTGGAGTTCCGTATGCCGGAGTCGTATCGCGGTCGGAAACCGGTTCTGATGGTCCGGAAACCTTTGTGAGTTCAGGGTCGGTAAACTCCTCGTCTACTTGCTGCTGCGACCATCCATGAGCGTTCAGAAGGTGTGAGCGAATTGCATGCTCACTGCCTTCCTCTGCACAGACGGGACACTCAGTCCTGTCTCCGAAACCGTCACCGGTATCCTCTGGGTTTCGTTCTCCGAATCCAGTCATCTTACTCGTCGTCCTCCTCGTCTCTTTCGTAGAGTCGCACCGCCTTCGGCGTCAACCGGTAGCGATAGGCTTGGTTGATGAATACGATCTCGCCGTAGTCGTCGCGGGTTTCGAGGTCGTCCTCCTCCTGTATCGCCTCGACTGCGTCGTTCAACTTCTCCAGCGGATCCCCGATGCGCAGTTGTTCTTCGACCGCAGCTGGTTTGTAGTCGAAGGCAGAGGCGACAGTGTTGCGAATGGTTGGCCCTGCTCCGTCGGCCACGGCGGGAGTATCGTCGCCCTCTATCGGGTCGTCGTCGTGCATGTGGTCTATGAGGGCTTCGATAGCCTCAGTAGCCGTTTCTTCGACTTCGCCCATGATGAAAGCGTCTTCGTCTCGCCAGTCGGCGATTACGAAGGTGTCCGGGCCGGGCCGTCGGAACTCCTCGACCATGTCGATGTCTACCAGATGCTTTAGCGACGTTTTCGGTTTATGATCAAGGTCCAGGTGTAGTTCATCTTCGACGTTTGCCCGCTTGATCCCGTCGTGTGCCGGGCCTACGTCGTAATCCCACATCCCGTGAGAGATTTCAACCTGTTCGTCCGTACTGTGAGCGTTGCTTTTCTCGTCTCGAATCTCGTCTTCAGCGTGTTCTTTCGCCATTTTTCATGGTGGCTGCGTTGAAATCAACAGGGCACAACGTTAAACACGCATGGACGACAACTACCAGTTGCGCAGTTGCCCTATTGCGTCACCCACGCAGTGGGGTAGACTGCTGGCGTGTGCGCCCGAAGGTTGATGGCCCGTGGGCACACACCAACGATTCGCTTCTGGGCGCCCAGTCGTGCGTAAAGCACAACTTGGCAGTTGGTAAGTCGTTCCTGAGCCTTTTAACACTTTCGTGGGTTATGGACATTCGTCGTGCTACTATACAAGGCAAGACATATTTTTCACTCTATTCCGCCCTGGATTATTAGGAAGTCCTTAATCTAACCGATTCGGACTGGCACCAATTTGGACGACTGTACAATTTCGGCGTTAATGAGTACGTAATTCAGAGCGATAACTGGGTATCATAATGGTCGTCCTTCGAGTCGGAGTGTCCCGGACGACGTATTCCCGCCCGTTCCCATCTCTCCGAACTGCGTGTTGTCGAGAATGACAGCGTATTCCGGACTGGTTACGTCTGTCGATGCTGCACCTATCCCCTCTATCTGATCTGAAAAATCAAAGTTGGGATCATCCCGCTCCTCGAAATCTTCCATCTCGTCGCCGTCGATGATGTAGAAGTCAACCCCGTTGCCTCCTGTGATGTTGAAGTCGTATGTCAATCGGATGTTGATTGACGACGAGAACCCCTGTGATGTCCATTCTCCGGGTTCAAGGCTGAATCGTCCGCCCGCTACGAATCGGCCCCCTTGTGTCTGAAAGTCCCACGACTCCCATGCGTCATCACCCGCATTTTCAAACGTGTAGTCTGACGAGCCACCGAGTGCCGAACACCCGGCAATTGCCGATACTGACGCCACAGACGCTGAACTGCGGAGAAACGTCCGTCTGTCCATACGTAATTGGTAACCAACTGAACACAAAAAGCCTGCCCTCGTAACCGGCACATTCGTGTTGGTGAGCCACCTAACGGCGTCTCCTACGAAACGGCGAACGGTTCAACCTGACAGCCAGTCGTCGGCTACCCGGTTCATCCGCCGGTACTCGTCAGCCCTATCGTACACGTCTCTCAGTGTGTCGGGCGACGTTCCGACGATGTTGGCGACTGTCGAGTGGCTGTGATCGTCCAACAGACTGGTGATTGCTCCGTGACGGACTTGGTGCGGGCTTCGAGTCTCGTTGCAGTGCTTATACACCTTCGAGGGGTAGGGGTTGCGTCCGTGTTCGGCCCGGTACTCACGACACCCGTCACACTGACACTCGTCTCCGTACGTCGTCGGGCAAGTGAGCCAGTGTGCCCGTTCCCTGACGGTTCGGCCCGACAGACGGGCGTTGTGTTCCCCAGTGAGTAGGCCATACAGCCCGTACTCGTCCGGTTCGTCGTGTTCCTTCCGGGAGTCCGTGGCTCCGTGCTCGCTCCCGTTCTCGACGTAGTGACGGAACACTTCGGCATGCTCCGGTTGCAGGGGAACAAGACGGCCCGCCAGTTCCTCCCGCTTGTTCTTGAGGGGCAGTCCCTTGTCGTCTTCGCCCCCCAGTTCGGGCCGATCCTTGAGCCGAAGGTGGGGCTGAAACCCTTGTTCCTCCGGCCAGTCGTCGGGCTTGGACAGTCTCAAGTCGTCCCGATCCAGTGCCCGAATCGCAGACACCCGGAACCCGTACCTGAACAGAAGCAACCAGAGGACATGCGCACGACCCCCGAAGTGGTTGGCACGAACCCACTTCGTGATTTGCTCCCCGCGTTCGGGCGGTAGCGGATTCGAGCGGATCTTTTCGTCGTCGTCTACCTCCGGTTTCACGGCGTCCCACGTCTCGTCGTCGGGCACGTCGGACGGATCGATCCAGCCCCTCGACTGTGCGTGTCGAACGACTGTCTTGATCCGTGACAGGTGCATGCTACGACTGAGTTTCGTCTTGTCGTACTCGTCGTGAGCCACGATCCAGTCGTCATGCCGTCCGGGAAAACTCGCCGTGAGATCCGTGAGATAGATGTGTCCCTGCTCATCCATCCACTCACAGAACTGTCGCCAAGCACTCTCGTACGGTTGCAGTGCCGAGTGTGCTTTTTCGTCGGCCTTCCAGTGTTCCTTGAACTGCTTGAACACCCACTTGGGCCGTTGATCCTCGATGTCGTCGGCCCCGTCGTCGTGTTGCAGTTTCTCTGCTACTGCTTCCGCTATCGCGTCAACGTCGGCGTTCGTTGATTCGCTGGCGATTCCTCCAGTCCTATCGGTTTGACGTTCCACTCTGTGTTCGGTTGTGTCGGTATCAGACATGCGACGTAACACCGCACCGAACCGACGGACAGCGCGGTGGTGAATAACTGAAAGGCATATTTCTTCCCTTCAGTATGCACATGTGCATATTTCCACTCATAGCACTTGAAACCTTGGATTTATCGGGTTTCTGATGCCGGTGTTCTTGCCCCCACTTAAGGGTTTTAGAAACCCCAAGACGGAAGCAGTCCGCCTGCAATGACTTCCGCATGTTCGACGAGATCATGCAGAAGTTCGAGGACTCTCCCGGCCAGCAGGATGTCATCCGCCTGCTGCTGGAACGGGGGTTCTCGGTCAACGAGGACGGCCGTGTCGTCTCGGGTGGCATCGAAATCCCGAACACGGGCATCGCCCGCGAGGCCGGCGTCGACCGCCGCGTGGTTAACGCCACGACGGACGCGATTCTCGACGACGACGATCTGCGGCGCATCTTCCGCAACATCTCCTCCGTACCGAGCCTGCTCGACCTCGCGCCGGTACTCGATCTGCACGCAGTCACAGTCACCGTTCGGGCCGCCGACGAATCCGGCATCGTCTCGACGGTCACCTCGGCCATCGCCGACCGAGACATCTCTATCCGGCAGGTTCTGAGCGAGGACCCCGAGTTCACCGACGAACCGAAACTGTACGTCATCACCGACGAGGAACTCCCCGGCGACCTCATCAACGAAATCCGCCGGCTGGCGTTCGTCCGGACTATCGAACTGGCGTAGCGCCGGCCGATTTTTGACGGGTCCCGCCCACAATCCGGTATGAATCCGCGAACGCTTGTCCGCCTCGAAGGAGCACTCGTCGGTGCTGGGGCGACCGCGCTGTACGTCCTGCAGGGGCGGTCCCTGCTCCTCTTTCTCGCCCTGATTCTGGCCCCCGATATTTCGATGGCTGGCTATCTCCACAGCACGCGCGTCGGTGCGGCCAGCTACAACGTGGTCCACACGTACCTGGCTCCGGGACTGCTGGCCGTCATCGGCGTCGTCGCTGCGATGGAGATCGCCGTCGGTGCGGCGCTCGTCTGGACCGCCCACATCGGGGCGGACCGGCTGTTCGGCTTCGGGCTGAAATACGCTGACCGGGAGTTCGGCGACACGCACATTCAACAACTCTGACGATGCCAGCAACACTCACCGTCGAGACGCCCGCCGGCGAAATCCACGAACTCACTGCAGAGGTCGGTGCCGTCCTCCGAGATGTCCTCCTCGATGCCGGCCTCTCGCCGCATGGCCGGTACGCGAAACGGGTCAACTGCGGCGGCCGCGGCATCTGTGCCACCTGTGGCGTCCGGCTCGCCGACGCGCCCGACCCCGATCACTGGCACGACGACCTCGCCGACCGATTCGGCTACCCGCGTCTCTCCTGTCAGCTCCGCGTTCGAGACGGTATGGCCGTCAAACTGCTTGACAAGCGGGTCTGGGGATCACGGCAGTCCGGCGACGGCACGGACTGACTCGACTTGTGGCCGCGGAAAGCGCGAACGACAAGCGCTATTCCGCCACCGGGTGTATCCCGATTTGTGACGGACAGCTACCGGACCGTGCCGGGCCGCGGCGAGGCGCGCTTCGAGGTACGGGGCTCAGAGTTCATCGGCCGCGTCGCGCCCGCAACGACCGTCGAAGCCGCCGAAGCGTTCGTCGACGCCGTCGGCGAGGAGTACGCCGACGCGACCCACAACGTCCCCGCCTATCGCGTCCGAGCGGATCCGTTTCGGGAGTATGCCAGCGACGACGGCGAGCCAAGCGGCAGTGCCGGCGACCCCGCACTGAACGTCCTCCAGCAGCGCGAGATCGAGAACGTCGTCGCCGTCGTTACGCGCTACTACGGCGGGACGAACCTCGGTGTCGGTGGCCTAGCCAGTGCCTACTCCAAGGCGGTGAAGGAGGGTGTCGACGACGCCGGTGTGGTCGAGGAGGTGCCCCACGAGCAGTTCACCGTAACCGTCGCCTACAACGACTCCGGCAGCGTTCGAAGCCTGCTTGAATCAGCAAGCGTCGAGTTTGATGCTGACTACGAGGCCGAAGTCGTCTTCGACGTTCGGGTGCCTACCGTCGAGGGCAGCGAACTGCGGGACCGGATCCGGAGCGCGACCAGCGGGCGGGCAGCTATCGAGCTGGAGTGAGAATCGTTACTCGTAGCTCGGCAGCCGCGCCGACTGCGCCGATCCGTCGATGAAGGGCAGGTCGACCTGCTGTGCGCTGACCGGGTCGCCGTCGACGCGAATCGTCAGAGCGTCTTCGGGCCGTTCCCAACTGAGATTCGCAAGGGCAATCGGGGCTTCCCGCATCGGACTCCGGCCGGCGCGGGTCACGTCGCCGACGTGCTCGTCGCCGGCGAACACCGCGGCACCGGGGTCGGGACACGCCTCGACGGCGAGGCCGACCAGCCGCTGGGTCGGATGGCCGCGGTTCTCGATTCGGGAGACGACCTCCTGGCCGACGTAACACCCCTTCTCGAAGTCCAGGGCGTTGCGCAGGCCCAGGTCGTTCGGGAGCGCGCCTTCGATCTCCGTGTCAAACAGCGGCGTCCCCGCTTCCAGCGTGAGCGTCTCCCAGGTCTGGTAACCGAAGGGGACGGCATTGAGCCCGCGGTTGACGAGCGTGTCGAAGACCGGCTCGGCGTCGTCGGCGCTACAGACCACGTCGTAGCTCTCCTCGCCGGCGAGGTTGTCCGTCCGGATGACCGAGACGCCGGCGTCGCCGAGCTCGCCCCGCTCGAACGTCAGCGGCGCTGGCGGGGTCCCGGTCTGGTGAAGCACGCTGGCGATTTTCTCGGTCGCCTTGGGTCCGTGGACGCCGAAGATAGCGAACTCATCCGTTGCGACATCGAACTCGACATCCTGAATGAACGTCTTGTCCGCCCAGTCGGCCGCGAGGTCCTCGGCCTTCTGTGGCGGCGTGAACACGAGTAGTCGCTCACCGGCGTTGTAGACGTACATGTCCGTGTCCACGCGACCGTCCGGATCGAGTAAGAGCGCGTAACAGCCCGCGCCGTCCTCGTCGGGCACGCGGTTCGAAACGGCGTTGTCGACGTAGTCGACGCGGTCCTCGCCGGTGACGACGATCACGCCGTAGCCGTACTCCATCGCTCCGACAACGTTCCGAACCGCACGGTGGGTCCGCTCCGGTCGCCCGTAGTTGTCGACGACGCGCCGACCGCCGACCTCCCTGAACGTCGCTCCGTGGGCCTCGTGGACGGACTCAAGAACAGTCATTGCACGGTCATGCGGCCCTCGCGGGGAAAAGCGTCCCGTTAGCGTCGTCGGCGTGCGAGGACAGCCACCGCGAGCAGTGCGGCCATCGTCAGGGCGACAGTGAAGCCCGGGCCGCTACCGTCAGTGGTCTCGGTCGCCGTCGCCGTCTGTTCCGGCGTCGTAGCCGCTCCCCCTGTCGTCGTCTCCTCGCCCGGTCTGAAGACGGTGACGTTCGTCGTCGTCGTGAGGTCCCCGGACGACGCAGCGAAGGTGACGTTGCCGGCCGTCGGGACCGTCGCGGTTATTTCGCCGTCCGCGTCGGTCTGTCCGACCTCGGTCCCGTTCCGGGTCACTGTCGCGTTCGCCACCGGGTTGTCGTACTCGTCGACCACTGTTAGCCGGACGTTTGCGTCCACGATGACCTGTCTGTTATCGGGCGTGAGCACAATCTCGGGCGTCCGCTGGATCGTGACGTTGATCGACTTCGCGCTCTCGCGAATCCTCACTTGTTGTTCGACCGTCTCGTATCCTTCCTTGGTCACGATCACGTCGTAGCGGTCGTTGACCGGGACGCTGACCGAGGCCGTCCCGTCGGCGAGTGTCGGGACGGTCCCGCCGGACCGGTCGTCGGATTCGACGCGGACGGTGGCGTCCCGAATCGGTCGCGGCTCATCGAAGTGGTCGTCAGCGACGGTGGCTTCCAGCAGGACCGACCCTTCCCGTATCTCGACTGTCGCGGTCGTCTCGTCGGAGACAGCAACAGTGGAGAGGTTGCGGTAGAACCCCGGCTTCGTGACGATAACGCTGTACTCCCCTTCCTCGATGCGCTGTGTCGTAATGGCCCCGTCGTCCCCGGTGTTCCGGTCGACCACGTAGTTCCCGTCGCGGTACAGGCGGACGCGGGCGTCCGTCGCGGGTTCACCGTTCGTGTTCACAGCGTTGACCGTCGCCGTCGCCGACTCCGAGACTGCGACTTCGATGGGCTCCGACTCGGCGTCCTCAACGACATACGGGACGTTTCGGACGTACTCGTCGTCGTCTATCTGGAGGGAAACGTTTGCGCCCCCCGGCACGTCGACGAGCGCTTGACCATTCGCCCGTGTCGTCTCGTTGGCCGGTCCGCCCGCACCGTCGTCCCACGTCGCTGTGATATCGATACCACTGAGCGGGTCGCCGTCCTGATCGACGACAGTGACTGTGAGTGTGACCTGAGACTGTGCAGCGACTGTGCCTGCCAGCACTCCTGCCCCCACGAGTAGTACGAATAAACCGGCAATCAACGTGGTTCGGTCAGTAAACATACCTGACTAGTAAAAGAGAGAGCATAAATCAGTACTGGCGGTATGGTCCATCGTGTTTAGTTAAGCGTGAAAAGTGAGGCGGACGGATTTCTTGGTGCCTATGCCAGAAATCAGCCGCCTCAGCGGAGATAGAGACTGGATTGATTTGGATTTTGTGGAGCGCGAGCGGACACCCGAGTCCGCGATGGCACTGGGTATTCAATCGCACGTTGCGGGATTGTCACTGTCGAATACCGTCGAATTACTCGAAGATTTGGGTGTCCAACGCAGTCGCAAAGCCGTCCACGATTGGGTGCAGAAAGCCGATCTACAGCCAGAATCTGGGAAATCTCCGAATCAAATTGCGCTCGACGAAACAGTGATTCGGATCAACGATCAGCAATTCTGGCTGTACGCCGCCGCCGATCCGCAATCAAACGAACTGCTTCACGTCCGGCTATTTGCGACGACTACGACCACCCTCACAGAAATTTTCCTGCGCGAACTTCGGCAAAAACACGATGTCAAAACTGCCGTCTTTCTCGTCGATGGCGCTCAACACCTCCAAACCGCACTTCAACGAGCCGGACTCCGATTTCGGATGTGTCACCACGGAAATCGGAACGCTATTGAACGGATTTTTCGAGAGCTGAAGCGTCGAACCTCGTCGTTTTCAAACTGCTTCAGCCACGTAGACCCGGAAACCGCCGAAAACTGGTTGCAGAGCTTCGCTCGATGGCTCAACGCTACTAACTAAACACTACCGTATGGTCCGCCTACGGCCGTCTAGACTGCTGTTTACTGACAAGGCGCGACACTTCGGACGGTTCGAGCGGCGTCAGCGGCCCCGACATCGTCCGGGAGAGCGCCGCCGCCGCGACACCATGGAGCAGTGCCTCGTCCGTGTCCGCGCCGGCGGCCAGTTGCTGGAGCGTCGCTCCGACGAAGGCCTCGTGTTGCCCTGACTCGTCACCGCCTGTCGTCTCGATGGCGTCCTGTTCGTGGACGACGCCGTCGTGATAGGCCACGGCTCCGTACTCGCTCCGTGTGAGAATCACGCGGGTGAGGTCGTACTCTGTCGCCAGCGCGTGAACGAGTTCCCGCGGACTCCCAGTAGTGTCAAACACTGTGGACGCCTGCTCTTCGGCGGCAAAGAGGGTATCGACGGCTGGAAGGAGACCGTCGAGTGCATCGCGCGCATCGTCGGCGTCCCACAGCCCCGGGTGGAAATCGAGGTCGAACGCCCGCATCCCCGCGGCCGCTCTGAGCAACGCGCCCGTCGTGTCCGCGACGGTATCGGACAGCGAAAGGGTCGCCCCCGAGGTGAACACCACGTCCGCGTTCTGGATCTCACCCATTGGAAGTTCACCGGGTGTCAGCGTCGCCATAGCGGTGTTACCGCGGTCCTGCAGCAGCCGTTCGGCCCGGGGCGGATCGGCGTCCTCGTGGAAGGTGAGCCCCTGCCGGCCGGCCGCTGGGTCGGCCCAGACGACCTCTGTCTCAAGTCCGCACTCCTGTAGTTCTGCGACGACGCGCCGTCCCAGCGGCGTATCCGGGACTTTCGAGAGCCACTTGGCGTCGGCCCCGAGCCGGCCGGCCGTCGCTGCGACGCTGCTTGCAGTCCCGTCGACGCGGATCGAGGCCTCGCGGGCCGTCTCGAACCGTTGTCCGTCCGGGGGTGCAAATCTGAGGGCGGTCTCGCCGAACGTTACGAGTGACATACCGCGTGCATCGGGAGACGTAGGTTTAGTTTAATCGGCTGTATCGGCTGCTGTGTCGGGGACGGCTGCCCCTCCCCTCGTGCTACCGCCGCCGGCCACCGTGGCCGGGGTAGTCCCGCTCGAACCGATCTTCGAGTTCCTGCCGGTCGATGTGGATGATCGTCGGTCGCCCGTGGGGACACGCGTAGGGGTTCTCACAGTCGTCCAGCGCGGCGAGTAGCTCCCGGACGGAGCCCTCTGTCAGCGACGTGTTCCCGGTCACGGAGGGGTAACACGCCAGGTCGCCGAGCAGTTCGTCGGCCGCCGCTTCGACGGTCGCCGCCGCCTCGTCGTCGCCAGCGACGAACGCCCCCAGCACGTCCCTGACAATGTCCGGGCCGGCCGCGTCAGCGATGACGCCGGGGAGCGTTCGGACCTCGACGGTTCGCTCGCCCGTCCGCGCTGTGTGAAAGCCCAGGCTCGCCAGCGCGTCGCTGCGCCGGTCGAACACCTCGGCTTCGCGGGCGGTCAGCTCCAGTTCGACGGGGTCGGCCAGCGCCTGCGTCGTGGTTTCGCCCTCGAACTTGGCCTTGAGCCGCTCGTAGTTGACCCGCTCGTCCGCGGCGTGCTGGTCGACCAGTACGAGGCCGTCGTCCGTCTCAGCGACGACGTAGGTATCGGCTAACTGCCCGAGAATCCGCATCGAGGGCAGCGACTCGTGGCTTGTCTGCGGTGCGTCGCCGAGGCGTGCCTGCTCCTGCGCGCCGGTGAATTTCCGGTCCCCGCTCTGTGCGGCTGGCCGTCCCGGTGTGGGCGCCGCGGACGGTCTACTGTCGCTATCTCCACTCGAAACGCTACCCTCTGTTCGGCTCGCTCCGGATTCGCCCGACGCATCGCCCGTCGTCTCGGTTGCGGAGGACCGTTTCGTGTCGGCTGAACTGGACGACGAGGCCGTCTCGGACGGCTGGCGATCGGCTGTCCCGGTCTGCGTGGTGTCTGTTGTATCTCCGGGTTCAGTGTCCGACGCTGTCGTTGCCGTATCGTCACCGCTCTCGGTCGCTGTGGCGTCCGTGTGCTCTGTCGGTACCGCTTCGTCCACGGAATTCCGGTCCTGCGAACCAACACCTCCAGAGACGCTATCGCCGTTCTCTGATGACTCCGGCGCAATCGCCGTCTGCTCGGGCGCTGATCGCCCGCGTGGTGCCGTGGAGCGCAGTAGTCCCTCTCGCAACAGCGCGTCCTCGACGGCGGTCCGGACCTGCTCGCGAACGCCCTCGTCGTCCGCGAAGCGGACCTCCATTTTCCGGGGGTGAACGTTCACATCCACGTCGCCTGCGGGCACGTCCAGAAAGAGGACGGCGAAGGGGTAGCGGTCCGGTGCGATCTGTGTCCCGTAGGCGTCGACGACGGCGTCGCGAACGGTGCCGGCTCTCACATAGCGGCCGTTGACGTACGTCGAGAGGTACTCGCGGCCGGCGCGGTTGGTCTCGGGATGGGAGACGAGGCCGTGGACGCCGTCGAGCGGGCCGTCGGGGAAACTGCCGGGGTCGTCGCCATCCGCGTTCGCTCCCGAGCCGGCACCAACCGGGATCATCGACTCGGCGACCTCCCGTCCGTAGACGGACATTACGGTCTCGCGCAGGTCGCCCTGTCCCGTCGTCGAGAACGTCTCGCGGTCGCCGTGGGTCAGCGACACGGCCACGTCCGGGTTCGCCAGCGCGTAACTGGCGACGACGGTGTTGACGTGGGCGAACTCCGTCGACTCCTGTTTGAGGTACTTCCGGCGGGCCGGGACGTTATAGAAGAGGTCTTCGACCGCTATCGTCGTCCCCTCCGGACAGCCGGCGGGGCCGACCGACGTGACTTCGCCGCCTTCGAGCACCAGTTCGGTTCCCACGTCGCCGCCCCGGGGCCTGGTTTGGATAGTCAGCCGCGACACCGCCCCGATTGCGTGCAGGGCCTCGCCGCGGAACCCGAGCGTGCCGACGCCGCCCTCCAGGTCCGCGATGTCGTGGATTTTCGAGGTCGTGTGTTTCTCGACGGCTGTCTCGACGGCCTCGCGGTCCATCCCGACGCCGTCGTCCGTGACGCGGATTCCGTCTGTTCCCCCGGCCTCGACGACGACTTCGACCCGGGTCGCGTCGGCGTCGATGGCGTTCTCGACCAGTTCCTTGACGACGGAGGCCGGCCGCTCGACCACCTCGCCGGCCGCAATGCGTTCGACGGTCCGGTCGTCGAGTCGCTGGATGTCGGTCATGCGTGCCTCCGCATATATGGTTGCTACCCGCTAACGGACGAAGCGACTTGATACTGTCTGCCCTCGCCGCGCCTATCAGCTTAATCATGGAAATAGTTAACATAGAACAGTCCTGACCCCCGCATGGTGACGACCCATGTGCCACCACAGAGAACGCTCCTGGACAGAAGCGACCGCGGACGACGAGGCAACTGACGAGGACGAGGCGGAACTGCCGTCCTTCCTCAACGAGGAGGCGACCGAAACCGAGGTGCTGACCGACGGCGGCGACAAGGCGTAGCAGCGACACACTCCACGGCAGAGGTGCTGGCAAACCTGCCGTTTTTTCGCGGACGCGAGTACCGCAAACCCGATAGGTAAAGTACGCTCGCCGTCACACGCCAGTATCCTGTGGATTTCGCATGGAACAATACGACCAACTCTACCGGCTCTACAAGAGCGTAGACACGACGACGCTGCGAGGATATCAGGAGTTCGTCGACCTGTTTCCCCCGCTTAGCTCGACTGTCGCGCTGGAACAGTGGGAGACCGCCAGCGACCGCCTCGATGAACTCAAAGCAGACATCACCGACGAGTTTCCCGGGACCGGCGAGACCTACGCGGAGATCGCAGCCCGGCTGACCCGCGACGAGGCCTTCACCGCGCTCGATCTCTACTCGAAGTACGGCCGGTCGGTGAACGTCCTCGTGCTGGATGTCGACGAGACGCTCCGGTCGGCCGGCGACACCGACAACGAAATCCCGCGCGATACGCTGTATCTCCTGACACAGTTCCACGAGGCGGGTGTCCCCATCGTCGTCTGTACCGGCCAGACCTTAGAGAATGTCAAGGGGTTCATGATTCAGGGGCTGGGCAACGACCTCGTTTCCTCCGGACAGATGAGTATCGTCTACGAGTCCGGCAACGGCGTGTTCACGCCCAAGCACGGGGAGGACACCAAGCGACTCCTCTACGAACGCCTCGACGACGCGGTCGTGGACGTGTTCGAGACCGTCCGCCGGCGAGTCCTCTCGGAGGCCCCCGACGCCGTCGGCAAGCGCTGTCACCTCCAGGGCAACGAGTTCAACGTCACACTGAAACCCAACGCCGAGGTCGGCAGCGACAACGCCGTCGAAATCATCGACGAGTCGCTGCGGTACCTCTGTGGCCTCGTCGGGGACGCCATCGCCGCGCAGGTCGACGCCGACGTGGACGACCCCGCAGGCTACGCACGGGCCTACTTCAGCCGCGACCCCGAAATCCTGGACGTGCTTGAGGCCGGCGGCCTCTCGACCGACGCCGACATCGACGACGCGCCCGATGCGTTTCGTGACATCCTCGAACGCGTCGACCTGGGCTACTACGAGGGCGATGCGGCCGAACTCGTGAGCCTCGAACTGGACAAGTCCGCCGGCGTCGAGGAGGCCTTCGACGTGCTGGGTATCGATGACCCGTTTGCGCTCGTGATGGGCGACAGCAAGAGCGACCTGCGGGTGATGCGATGGATCGACGACACCGACGCCGGCATCGCCGCCGCGCCCGCACACTCCTCACCGGACGTACTCGACCACGTCAGCGCCAAGGACGACCTGGTGTACGAGGCCGGCGACGCCAGCACGGTCCTCCGGACCATCTACGGGCTCCGTCTCATCGAACAGTTGGACGAGCAGAGCGGCTAGGACGCGGTTTTACCGATTGACTTCGGTTCCGTCGCTACGGTGCTGCTCGGGCCATTCGCCAGCTGACGGCGATTCGGGGTCGATGTCAGCGACGAATCGCATCGTCGTGATGTTGAGGGTTAGCCCCAGAAATCCCCCAACCAAGATTCCGAAGGGGATGCCGATAACTGGAATGTTGACGACGACGGCGGTCGCCACCGCCGAAACGAGCAAAACGAGCGCCAGGTAGCCGATTGTGTAGGAAAGGTACGCCCCACCGTTGACAGCCAGTTTGTACGACCGCCTGGCCGCTGCCACCACCCCAGTCCGGCGCAGGACAATCAGATACGGCGTCGCCCAGAACAGATACCCCGCGGCGATGAACGCTGGAATCAAAAGGAGCACAGCGCCGACCATCGCGCCCCCGCCACCGAGGCTCCCGAAGCCAAACAGTCCCAGTGCCAGTGGGACGAGAACAACATACGGGAGAGCAGTTATCACCAGAAACGGGACAAAATATGTTAGCACGCTCATCGCGAAGCCCTCGTGGCGACCGAGGAGGTCTGCGGCGATTGTTCCGAAGTACCCCGCACTCAGCCCGGCACGTAGCAATATCGCTCCCGGGATGACCAGCGACGCGAACGGGGCCGACAGGGGGAGGCCAGGGTTTGCCGTGACACCGTTACCGGGCAGACTCACGAACTGCCAGATGGTCACAACGGACGCGGGGACGCCGAACTTGATGCCGATGTGCGCCCCGTCGTAGGTGAGTATTTGCCGGATACTATCCGTCTGCATGACCGCGAGCAGTATCGGGACCAAGATCAGCGAGATGTGATCGCTCGCTCTCTGCCAGCCATCAGCAATTCGGGCAGTGAACGTCGGCATCAATCGCGTTCCCCCGCCAGAGTCGGGTATTCAGTTGACACTGATCGCGATACACATAGTGCCACAGATTCGAGCCGTCGCTGTGCAACGGTCGTACGGTTGGTGGAGGGCATCGACTGGGATATCCGCACACGATATGTTATGCGTTCTGGTGGGACCGGGCTGGCATCTCGCGTCACCCAACCATTAGGCGTCTCCCAGCCGAACAACCACTATGAGTCTCGATAACGTGTTTGGGCAGGTGCCGGACCCGGAGTCGTACGCCTTCCCGGACTACTCGCTCCCGCAGGGCGACCCCGTCAAGCCCATCGCGCTGACCGACGGCGAACTGACGGCGCTGCTCGACCTGTACGACGCGTTCAGCGCCGTGGACCCGACGGGGATGGACTCGAACCCGTTCCTGCGGGCGACAAGCGAGTTCCTCCAGCAGACCCTCGGTGCGCCGCTATCCCGCCCCGACGAGGAACTGAACGACGACATCGCCGCGCTGCTCAACGACTTCTCGGACGATTTGGGCGGGCGGTCGATGGGTGTCGTCGACGCCACGCCAGCCCACCACCGGACGCTGTACTTCTTCCTGACCAGCTGCAAGGCGTATCACATGGCTCCGCACCTGCAGTTCGACCCCGACCCGGCCGCCGTCGAGACGCTGTATGCGGTGTACGAACGCGTCACCGAGCAGGCGTTCTATCTCAAGCGGCCGAAAAGCGTTCTTGAGTGAGTCCCAGCACACGCCCGCATGACGCTCCGGACCGTTTATCGGGCAGCGAAATAAACTGCCGCCAATGACAGCCGACCAGCCCGAGATACCGGTCGTTTGCGAGGAGTGTGGGACGCGAACGTCGGTCGCGTTCGAAAATGTCGAGGACGCCGTCGCGCGCCACAACGAGCAGATCCACGACGGCGACCCGGTCGCGGAGGTCGATCCCGACGTACTGGAGGAACTGACCGACCGACTGGCGAAGGACATCGGCCTGCTGGAATAGTCAGTCGACCGGCGTCAGTCGTCCAGCGGCAGCCGCTCGTAGGCCTCGCGGTCAGCGCCGGCGGCCAGCGCCTGCGGCCGCAGCCAGCAGACGTGCTTGACCGTCCGCGGGCCGAGAACGTGCGGCGAGACGAACCGCGGTCGCTCCGGCGCGGTTCCGGGGCCGTCGCCCAGCGCGAGAACAGCGCCGGTGAGGTCGGCGAGCGGGATACACGCCAGGTCCCCGTTGGCCGATTCGAACTGGATGTGCGTCGTGTCGCCGGGCATCGCCGCCGCCTCCAGCAGGTCGAACACGGCGACACCGGTGTACTCGCGTTCGATCCGGTCGCCCGAGGCACATTCGAAGGCAATCGGTCCGGAAACGACATCGAACGGCAGCGCCGCAGGGTCGACATCCCAGGGGAGCACTAGTGGGTCAGCCCCGTCGATACGGACCGTCGGGCGACTCTCCGGCGTCTGTGCCATACGTGTCGTTCCTGCTGGAGGGCCTTCAGCGGTTCGGGAAGACTGGGGAACGCCGCCCCGCCGTCACTCTCTGGAGTGAAGCGAGTAGGCGATAAAGAGGACGCCGACGAACTGGAACGCGCGAGTGACGAGTGTCAGCGGTTGCTGGAACTGGCTGGCGAGCAAGCCCTGTCGGAGGAGGACCGAGCCGGCGAACGCGACGACGAAGGCCACCGCCGTGAGACAGAACAGTCCGACGGAGAGGTACTGCATCGCGCGGCTGTCGTGCCGGCGATACCCCCGGTAGGCCTGGTAGCCGACGTACCCACCCAGTACTGTCGAGCCAAACGCCAGCGCGGTGATGAGCCAGTTCATGAGCGGTTCGATAGCGACCATCTCAGAGGTTCTCCCACATTTTTGTGAATCTATCCGCGGTGTCCTGTTCGTCCTGTCCCGGGAACGCCGGCGGTTCGGTTCGCTCGATAGCGGTCTCGAAATCGCCGTCAGCAAGCGCCAGCGAGAACTCAGAGAGCGTGGCAGCGAACACGCTGTAGTCGTTGCCGCCCGTCTCGATCTGGGTCTGTTCCTCGATGAGGCCGTACTCCTGGAGCCACTCGACCCGTCTGTACACGGTCGGTTGTGACATCTCACACTGGTCGGCGAGCTGTTTCGCGGACATGGGTTTGACACTCGTTGCTGCGAGGATGTCCCGGGCGTACTCGTCACTGAGCAGGTCGAGGATGTCGCCCACGGCCGGGTCCTCACTCACGTACCGGACCAACGACCCGTCCCTGAATAAAAGGTCCCGTCAGTTTCCGAGTCAGAAGTCAGCCACGACACAGCGTCAGCGGAGACCGGCGCAGTCAGGGAGCATCGCGGGGCGAGGGGCGGGGACCAAGCGGCACGGCCCACAGCACCCTCAGGGTGGCAGCCCCGGGGAACCCCGGGGCAGTGTGGTGGACAGACAGCGGCCGTCGCCGGAGGGCGATGGTGGCACGGTGTCATCAGGGCCGCTGCATCCGTACCGAGGGGTGGTTGGATAATATAACGTACAGTCGAACTTCTGACCCAGAAAACGGTGGCCTGATACGCCAGCGTGGGGGCTTACTCGCCAGCGGGGCAGCCGACTGATTGGCCGATTGCGATGAGCCGGTCCGCCGAGACGCCCTCGCCGCGGATCGTGTACCGGTAATTTTCACAGTTCCACGACACCGACGGTGTCAGGTCTCGACTGACCACTGCCGGTCGGCCGTCGATTGTCACCGTGGTGTTTTGCTCGGGACCGTCCGTCGTTCGGTTGTACTTGCTGATGGTGAACAGACTGGTCCGGTTCGCGTACCGGAGGCCGACGCTGTGGATCTGCCCCCGGGTCTGTGTCGCGTCTGTCAGTTCGTACCCCGGTGGGATATCTGGCGTCGGGACCCGGATGTCGGTGTCGGCGTCCAGGGCGCTGACCGACTCGTAGGTCTGTGTCTCGGGCCCCTCCGGGACGGTGACGGTCGTGTTGTCCGGGAAGTTGGGGATGAACACGTCCTCGGAGACGCCGGTGTCGTAGCTGACGTTCGTGTACGTTGTCGTCACGACTGTCCGTTCACCGTCTGTCGTCCAGGCGGTGCGCTTTTTGACCGGGAAGAACCGCTCAGTGTCCACCCAGATCGTCTGCTCGTAGGCCGCCGTGTCGTTTGCCGGAGCCACGTGGACGACGTAGGCCTCGCGCCCGTCGACGGTCTCCGTCCCCCCGTAGCTGACGGTCAACGACCCGGCGGTGTCGCCGGACACGCCGGCCGGCTGTCGCTCGCTCTGGGGGACGACCGGCAGCGGTTCGACCGACTGGGGCTCGGACGTATCGTCGGCCGCCGTGGACATGTTGAGCCGCGCGAATAGCCGCCCCAGACGCGCTCCGCGGTCTGACCCGGCCCCGCTGAGCGAGATGCGCGTCGCGCTCGCCCGATCCTGGTTGTACAGCCACAGCGTCGAGCCGTTGGAGACGCGAAGATCGTACCGCCGTGCGGTACTGTTGAGGACTGCTAGCCGTTTCTTCTGCGTCCCCGGCCGGAGCGCGGCGTCGTAGGTCGTCCGGCTCGTCACCGTCCCGTTCCGGGTGATTGTGGTCGTCTGTGTCGCGTTGACACCGGCTATCGCCTCGTAGCGTTGCTGTACGTCCGCGTCGACCTGGGGCTGGTCGGCTGTGCCCGTACTCGTGAACGCGAGCGACCACGCTGCGACGGCCAGCACACCGACGACGACCACTGTCGCGATGGTGAGGACCAGGCGTTCTGATGTGAGGTGTCGAGTGACCATGTGTGGGATGCAGGGCAGGGGACTGTCCGCTTCGCACGAGCAGCAGTGTTACCTATCACATCTGTGGCATCACAAGTAAAACCTCCTGTCCGCCGCGATCATACTGTCGGCTGTACGTCTGTGAAGAATTTCGCCACCGCGAATATCTTGAAATAGTTACAGCCGACAGTATCAGTAATCCCCGAGAACGCCGAGGCGTCTGGCCCGCCGGGTCGTGTACTGGAACACGACGTACCCAAACAGGACGTAGCCGGCCGGGACGCCGACGAGCAGTCCCAGGTCGAGGGCGGAGAACTGCCAGATGCGGGTCCCGTCGACCATCGCCCGCTGCAGGAGCGCGCTCCCGTGAGCCAGCGGTAGCACCCGTGTCCAGCCGAGTTCGAACACCGGTGCGGAGATGAGGATTATGAAGCCAAACTGGAGCAGATTGAGCCAGTTCCCGATGCGCTTGTACAGCACCGCGACGCCGCCTGCGGCGAATCCAAGGCCCAGCACCGACGCGATGGTCAGCGACGCGACGAGACCGACGGTCAGAAGGTTCAACTGGAGCGTCGTCCCGGTGATCGCCAGCATCACCGCAAGCACCACCGTCGAGGTGATGAACGTGCGGACGACTTTCGCGAGGCCCTTGCAGAACGCGACCGGCGCGAAGCCAAACGGCGTCATGACGTGGCGTTCGAGGGTGCCCCACTGGGCCTCGCTGGCGATGTCGTTCGAGATAGACTGGTAGGCACCCACGGAGAGCGACCACAGGAAGTAGCCGACGATGATGCCCTCGATGGAGTCGGTTATCGCTTGCCCGGCGAGCATCCGGCCGCCGTAAAACAGCAGGCCGAAGAAGAACACCGAGATGACGATGCCGCCGACGGCGTTGGCCGGATAGCGGACGAAGATGAGGTACTCGCGGTACAGCACCGCCCGCGCGAGGTCGAGATAACCCGCCTGCATGGCGGCATCGACAGCCGGGGTTTCGCCGCCGTCGCTCACGTGCGTGTCTGGACTCGCTGTCATCGGCGCTGCTCCCTCGCCGTCATCGGCTCGGCTCCCGGCCAGTGATGGTCTCCTGCCCAGTGATTTCGATGAACACGTCTTCGAGATCCGGCTCGACCGTGCCGACGCCAGCGAGGGTTACGTCGTGGTCTCGACACAGCGCGATCAGGCGGTAGAACCCGTCGCTGTCGGTCGCCACCTCAACGCGCCGCCCCCGCTCGACGCTCGTCACCTCGACCACCTCGAAGCGCTCCCGGATGGTCGCCAGCAGGTCATCGGTGATGTCCGGGCTGGTCACGGCGAACCCGCTCGCGGTAAACTCCTCAAGCACCGCCGAGACGCTGTCGTCGGCGATGATCTCCCCCTCGTTCATGATGATTACCCGGTCACAGACATCCTCGATGACAGCCATGTCGTGGCTGCTGACGACGGCGGTGAGGTCGCGCTCGTCGACGATGCGGCGCAGTTCACGCCGCAGTGTCAGCGAGCTTTCCACGTCAAGGCCGAGCGTCGGTTCGTCCAGAAACACCAGGTCGGACTCACTGGCCAGGACGCTCGCCAGCGACACCTTCTGTTTCATCCCGCGGGAGAGGTCCCGAACGGGCTCATCGGCTTTTTCGAGGAGGTCCAGTTTCGCCAGCAGCCGCTCATGTCGGTCGGCGACGGCGTCGGGCTTGACGCCCTTGATCGTCGAGAAATACCGCAGGTTCTCCCGGACGGTCAACCGCCAGTAGTCGTTTCGCGCCCCTTCGAGCATCGCGTCGACGTGGCGGTAGGCCGCCCGCGGGTGCTTGTTCATGTCGATCCCCTGCACCCGAACCCGTCCGGAATCAGGCAATACCAGGCCGAGGATCGACTTTATCGTCGTCGTCTTGCCCGCACCGTTGGGTCCCAGCAGGCCGACGACCGTCCCCTGCTCGATACGAAACGACACGTCGTCGACGGCCGTCACCGCGTCCGCGCCGCTGCCGAACTGCTTTGCCAACCCCTCGACGGCGAGTGCGGGCGTCGCTCGATCTCCCGTTGAGGTCGACTCCTCGACGGTCCGCGCGCCCCGCCGGTGGGGTCGCTGAGATGCCATTACTCGCATTGGGGGCTTCAGGAGTAAAAGACCACGTCCGGGAGCCGGTCCCCCTCCGGTCCCACCTGCTCAGGCGGGTTCGAGACCCGTCACTTCGAACCGTGCGCCGCCGGTCTCGCTCTCGGTGACCGTGACGGTCCAGCCGTGGGCATCGGCGATCCGACGGACGATTTTGAGCCCGAATCCGGTCCCGTCTTCGCCGGTCGAATACCCCTCTTCGAACACCCGCTCGCGGTCGTCCGGTGGGACGCCCGGCCCGTCGTCTGCGACGTAGAAGCCGTGCCGGTCCGCATCTTCGACCGGCCCAACGCTCACAGTTGTGTTTTCCCCGCTCTGTTCGTCGTCGGACTCCGACCGGCCGCTCCCGTGTTCCACACTGTTCCGAAGCAGGTTCGCCAGCAACCGTCGGAGTTTCGCCGGGTCCGCTCGGACCTGGCGGTCGATTTCGACGGCAAGCGTGGCCCGGTCCGCCTCGACGGTCTGCCAACACTCCTGGACCATCGTCGCGAGCGCGACGGGTTCGATATCGATCGCTGTTTCGCCGGCCCGTGCGAACGTCAGGAGGTCGTCTATCAGCGCTCGCATTCGCTCGTGGGCATCCGACACCTCATCGAGATAGTCGCTGTCGCACTCCGTTCTTGCCAGATCCAGGTTCCCCTCCGCGATGGTCAGCGGGTTTCGGAGGTCGTGGCTGACGATGCTGGTGAACTCATCGAGGCGTTCGTTCTGGCGTTCGAGTCGCTGTTCGTACGCCCTCCGCTGGGAGATGTTCCGGCCGATACCGACAGCTCCGACTGTCTCGCCGTCGGTGTCCGTCAGCCGAGTGCCGGTGAACTCGTAGGGAACGAGCTCGCCATCAGCAGTCCGGATCTCGGCTTCAACGGTCGTCCGCCCGTGGTTCAACGCCTGGTCTATCGCCTCGTGGATCGTGTCGCACTCCTCCGGGGGGAAGAACTCGCAGACTTCGAGATTGCTGATTTCGGCGTCGCTATACCCCGTGACCTCGGGGAGTCGCCTGTTCCACCGCCGGAAGCTCCCGTCCGCGTTGAGAACGTAGAACAGGTCATCGAGCGTATCGAGCGCCTGGTCGATGAACTCCCGTTCCTCGCGGAGCTGGCGCTCGCGGTCGAGCCGGTCAAGCGCCGCGGTCGCGTGTACCGTGAGCGTCCGTGCGAGCGTGACATCGGTGTCGTCGAACGCACTGACCTCGCATGAGCCGATGAGGAGGACGCCGTGGTCCCCAAGCGGGAGGAGGATCTCGCTTCGGATGTCTGTCTCCGGATTGTACCGGTCTGGGTTCGAACTGATGTCGTCGTGGATCCGCGTCTCCCCGGTTTCGAAGGCCTGCCACGCGAGCCCGTCGCCGGGCGTGAACACCGGCGGTTTACCGATGAGTTCCTCGACCTGGTCGGTCCAGGTGACCGGAGTCAGGCCGTTGTCGTCGGCGAAGTGGACCGCGTTGGCCGGCATGTTGAGGATGGTCCGCGCCGCATCGACCGTGATCTGGGCGATTGCGTCCTCGCTTGTGGCCCGCATGAACGCCCTGGCGGTGGTGTGGAGTTCTTCGATAACACGCTCACGCCGCGTGTTGTGTGCGTGTTCGGTCTCGTCAGCTGCCCGTTCGACGGCGTCGACAACGCTGTGTGCGAGTCGCACGTACGGTTTGGCACCGCCATCGGCCCGGAGATATTCGGTGACACCGGCCGAAATTGCGTCGCTGGCGGCTGCTTCGCTCCCCTCGCTGGCGAACAAGATAAACGGCAGATCCGGCTGTCGCTTGCGGACCGCATTGAGGAACTCGACGCCAGTCTGCTCCGGAAGGTCGTAGCCAGCGACGACGCAGTCGAACTCGTTCCCGTCGAGCCGGTGAAGTCCATCGGCGACGGTCGTCGCTGCCACAACTGTGATACCGCACTGCTCCTGTTCGAGGACACTTGTAGATGCATCAGTAATTTCCGGATCGTCGTCGACGTGGAGCACACGGATCCGGTCGGTCATTACCTGTCACCAGTGACAACTACCGTATAGCTTTTCGGTCGTAAATATCGCCGTTGAAAATCAGCCGGCCAGCTACTCGTCGTCCAGCTCGGCCTGCCACTCCTGGACTTTCGCCATCAGCTCGACCGGCGGCGTCTCATTGACATCCAGCGCCGTCAGTTCCGAGAGGACTGCTTCGGTCTCCGGGTCGAGCGACGCCGCCGTCTCGTCGCCGCCAGGGGTCTCGGTCACGGATCCCTCTGGCGCGTGTTCGGGGCTGCCGTCTGTCGCTACCGGCTCGTCAGCCCCGGCCGACGTGTCTCCCGACTGGGCCGCCCCGTCCGTGAACTGACCCGAATCCAGGTCGAAGACGGTCTGTGTCGTCCCGCCGCTGTCCCCCTCGCTGCCCCGAATCTCGATGGCCTTGTCGTCGCGCAGGCGGTCGAGCACCTCCTGTGACCGGTCGACGACGGGCTCGGGGACGCCGGCGAGGTCGGCGACGTGGACGCCGTAGGAGCGGTCGGTCGGCCCGTCCCGAACGGTCCGGAGGAAGGTCACGTCGCCGTCCCCCTCGGCGGATCGGGGTTCGCCGTCGACCGCGACGTGGACGTTCTCGACAGTCGGCAGCTCCTCGCCCAAGGCCGTCAGCTCGTGGTAGTGGGTCGCAAACAGCGTCTTCGACCGGATCGAATTGACGATGTACTCCGTCGCCGCCCAGGCGATAGAGATCCCGTCGAAGGTCGCGGTTCCGCGGCCGACCTCGTCCAGAATCACGAGTGACTCGTCGGTGGCCGAGTGGAGAATATTGGATAGCTCCTGCATCTCGACCATGAACGTCGAGCGGCCCTGTGCGAGTTCGTCCAGCGCGCCGACGCGGGTGAAGATGCCGTCGACTACGCCGACCGTCGCCGACCGCGCCGGGACGAAGCTACCTACCTGGGCAAGAAGCGTGATGAGCGCGGCCTGGCGCATGTACGTCGATTTCCCGCTCATGTTCGGGCCGGTGACGATGAGGAACTGGCGGTCGTCGTCCATGTAGAGGTCGTTCGGGACGAACTCCGTGGTCTGTTCGACGACCGGGTGGCGGCCGGCTTCGATGGACAGTTCGTTGCCCTCGACGACCGCCGGCCGGGTCCAGTCGTTCTCGACGGCGTGGACCGCGAGCGACGCGAACGCGTCCAGTTCCGCCAGCGTCCGCCCCACGTCCTGCAGTAGCGTCGCGCGCTCGGCCACGCGCTCGCGGAGTTCCTGAAACCGCTCGTACTCCATGTCGTGGCGACGTTCCTCCAGGCGCAACACGTCCCGCTCCTTCTCATCGAGTTCGGGCGTCGTGTACCGTTTGGAGTTCTTGAGCGTCTTGATATGCTGGTACTCGTCGGGGACGGCGTCGGTCTCGCTCTTGCCGACCTGGATGTAGTAGCCGTCGGTCTTGTTCCGGTCGACCGAGAGGTGAGTGATGCCGGTCCGCTCCTTCTCGCGCTCGGGCAGCGTCTCCAGCCACTCCAGGGCGGCCTCGTGCTCGTCGATGACCTCGTCGAGGTCGTCGTCGTACCCTCGCTTGAACAGGCCGCCCTGGCGGACCGTCCCCGGCGGGTCCGCGACGAGCGCACTGTCGAGTTCCGCGGCCAGCGCGTCGGCCGCGTCCCGGTCGGCACCGTCGAGGGCGTCGGCGAGCGGCGACTCTGCCAGCCGCTCGGTCTCAATCACGGCGTCGGCGACCTGGCCGAGCAGCGCCAGCGTCTCCTGTGCCGCTCGCAGGTCCCGCGCGTCGGCGCTGCCAGAGGTGGCCCGCGCCGCCAGCCGTTCGAGGTCGTAGGCGTCCGACAGCGTCTCCCGGATCCGCTCGCGGGCCATCGCCGCCTCCGACAGCGCCGCCACGCAGGCCTGTCGCCGTCGGAGTTCGGCCCGGTTTCGCCGGGGTCGCTGGAGCCACTGCTGGAGCAGCCGCCCACCGGCGGCCGTGACGGTGTGGTCGATGGTGTCAAACAGCGACCCGGAACTGTCACCCTGCATCGTCTCGGTGAGTTCGAGGTTGCGCTGGGTCGTCGCGTCGAGGTCGACGTGGTCGCGCTCGCCGTAGGCCTGCAAGCGCGTGACCGCCGCCAGCGTCCCGACACCGGTGTCTTCGACGTAGGACAGCACCGCGCCGGCGGCCCGGACTGCTACGTCCTGGTCGCCGATTCCGACGCTGTCGACCGTCTCGCCGCCGAACTGCTCGCGGACGGTGTGGCTCGCCCGGCCCGGTTCGAACGACGCCGCGTCGTGCAGCGTCAGCGCCGCGTCCGTCCGCTCGCGCAAGCGGTCCAGAAACTCGTCGTCGTTGCGCAGCTCGGGACCGGGCAGAATCTCGGCCGGCGCGAACGTGTACAGCTCCGTCAGCGCCTCGCCAGCGTCGGCGTCATCCAGTTGCGTGATCTGGAACTGGCCCGTGGTCACGTCCGTCGCGGCGATGCCGTAGGTGTCGCCGCCGTCCCGGCCGGTCTCCCGGACGACCGCGGCGAGATACTGGGCCGACTCGTCGCCGGTCTCCAGATGCGTCCCGGGCGTGACGACTCGCGTTATCTCGCGGGCGTGGCCGTTCTCGGTCTCGTGCTGGTCGGCGATGGCGACCCGGTAGCCCCGCTCGACCAGCGCGGAGACGTACGGCGTCAGGTCATCAACCGGGACTCCCGCCATCGGATAGGATGAACCATGCGAGGACTTCTGGCTCACCTTCAGGTCGAGCTCGTCGGCGACGATCTCGGCGTCCTCGGCGAAGAACTCGTAGAAATCGCCACACTGCATCGCCAGCAGATCCGCGTCGGTTCCCTCCTTGAGCGTGAGGAACTCCCCGACGATTCCCGTCGCCTCTGTCATACACGTCCGTGTGGCCGTCCCGGGCGTAAGGATTGCGGGTCCGACGCGGACACGACGCCCCCGATGAACCACCACAAGCGACAGGTCCCCCAACCTATTCATGCGCCACGAGCGGAGTGACCGTATGCAGCGACAGTCCCTCCTCGTGGCGGTCGTCGCCGCGGTCGCGCTGCTGTCGTTCAGTGTCGGGGCCGCGAGCATCGACGCCGCGACCGGCTCCGACCGGGCAGAGATGACACGGGACGACAGCGAGATCGACAACCCCGACGGACAGGGTCTCAGCGATCCACCAGGTGGTATCGACCCGCCGGAAAGTGAGAACGGCGCTCGCGCACTGTTGCCGAGTGTCCCCGCCCCCGCGGTCGGTGCGCTCGCCGTCGGCCTCGCGGTCGGCCTGGTCGTCCTCTGGCGGCTGGCCGGCCAGAGCCGGACCATCGACGAGACGGGCGGCGAGACGCCAACCGTCGCAACCGCGGAGTCGGCGAAGACCCCCGCACACAGCGCGGCCACAATCGACGTGCCCCTGACCAACGACGTGTACCGCGCGTGGGCCGCCCTCGAAGATTCGGTGACCGGGGACGACGATGCATCGTCCCCGCAAGACATCGAGGCGGACGCGACGGCGGCCGGTGCCGACCCCGACGCCGTCGCGTCGCTCCGGTCGGCCTTCGAGCGGGTTCGGTACGGCCGTGACGAACCGGACGCCGACATGGAGTCCCGCGCCCGCGAGGCACTGGAACGAGCCGCAGACGGCGCGGACACCATCGCGGCGGCCCCGGACGGCCTCCCGGAAGACGGTGCTACTGACGGCTCGACTACGGAGGACACCCGATGACGCTGCGCCGGGTCCCGCTAGCACTCGGTCTCGTTGCGACCGCACTCGGCATGGCACTTGCCGTCGTCGGCGCGCCGCTGTTGCCCGCCGGTGCCGTCTCGGACCTCCCGATACTCGCCGTGGCCGTCTTCGCGGGCGGCGTCGCGGTTCTCGCGTTGCTTGTTCGCTCGCTCGACGGCGAGCGCGGGGTCGCCCTGCCCGACACCGATAGCCAGTACGTCACGGTCCCCGGCGACGACATCGACGAGGCGCTTGCTGCCGGGGCCGGACAGGAAGCCATCCGGCGGCGCGTCGAGGGGGTCGCGGTCACCGTCCTCCAGCGTGACGGGCTCTCCCCCGACGAGGCAAAAGACGCCCTCCGGTCGGGTGTCTGGACGGACAGGAAGCCGGCCCGGGAACTGTTCGACGGGACGCCGATTTCCCTCCGAGCGCGGCTGTCAGGGTGGCTCTCGGGCGTCCACCCGTTCCAGCGGCGGGTCGCTCACGCGACGGCTGAACTCCGGCAGCGCGACGAGGAGCGATGAGCGAGACCCAACGGACCGGGCGCTGGTTCGGACTGGCCGGGGCCGCCCTGGTCGCCGTCGGCGTCGGGCTGGTGGGCCAGGTCCCCGCGCTCGTGTTGCTGGGCGGGCTCGGTGTCACGCTGAGCGCGTACGACCGCGTCGCCGTCCCGCCGGCGGCGAACATCTCGATACAGCGGTCCATCACGCCGACCGAGCCGGCGCTTGGCGAGCGGGTCACCGTCGCCCTAACAGTTCGCAACGACGGGTCGCGGACGATTCCGGACCTCCGGCTCGCCGACGGCGTCCCCGACTCCGTCCGGGTGGTCGAGGGGTCGGCGTCGCTCGGGACGGCACTGCGGCCCGGCGCGTCGACGACGATCACCTACGAGATTACCGGCGGGACCGACCGCTGCGTGTTCGACCCCGCCACGGTCGTCGTCAGGGACGTGGTCGGCGTCGTCGCCCGGCGAACCCGCGTCACGGCCGAGCCCGACACCGTCACCTGGGAGCAGCCGGCCAGTTCGGCGCTGTTGCCGCTGGTCCCGGCGGTGGCCCGCCGGCCCGGAACGGTCCCCGTCGACGAGGGTGGCGAGGGCGTCTCCTTCTACGCCGTTCGAGAGCACCGGTCGAACGACCCGCTCTCCCGTGTCGACTGGAACCAGTACGCCCGGACCGGGGACCTGCGAACCGTCGAGTTCCAGCGCGAGCAGTCCGCGACGGTGGTGGTCGTCGTCGACGCCAGGTCGGCGGCCGCACTGGCCCCGCGACCGGACGCCGAGACGGCCATCGAGCGGTCGACGATGGCCGCCGTCGCCCTCGTCGAGGGCCTCCCGGAGGACGGCCACGAGGTCGGAATCGCGGCGTACTCGCCACAGGGGGCGTGGCTCGCGCCCGGCACGAGCGCTGCCCACCAGCAGCAGGCCCGGGACCTGCTCAGGACTGACCGTGCTTTCGCCCCGACGACAGTTACTCGAACGCCGGACGCGGACAAGCTCATCGCGCAACTGCCGACGGCCGCGAACGTCGTCTTCCTCGGCCCGCTGTGTGACGACGACAGCGAGACGGTGGTCCGCCGGCTGGCCGCTCGCGGGCATCCGGTGACGGTCCTGAGTCCCGACCCGACCGCGACGGACACGGCGGGACATCGGCTGGCACGGCTCGAACGCCGCGAGCGGCTCCGTCGGCTGCGGGCCGCTGGGATCGCCGTCCACGACTGGGGCGCGACACAGCCGCTCGAACAGGTCACCGAACAGGCCTGGCGGGGTGGGCAATGACCGACCGGACCGGGGTGGTCTGTGGCGGTGCGGCGCTTTCGGCGGGCGTCGTGACGCTGTTCGTCGCCGGCATCAGCGTCGTCTCGACTGGTGCCGCTCTCGTCGGCGTGGTTCTGCTCGCCGGCGGGCAGTTGGTCCAGTCCAGGCGGCTTGTCGACCTCGCCAGCGCGTCGCTGTTCCTGGCGTTGCTGGTCGCCGCACTACAGGGAGCGACGACCACAACAGTGCTGGCCGCCGGCGGCACAACGGTACTGGCCTGGACGTTCGCCCACGCGGCCATCGACCTCTACGCGGACCTCGGGACGGCCCCGAGTACGCCCGTCGAACTCACCCACGTCGCGGGGACGACAGGACTAGTCGGGGGGGCCGTCGTGGTGACGACGCTGCTCTTTCGGCTCGATGTCCCACAGCTATCGCCGCTGGCGCTGGCGAGCATCGTCCTGGGGGCAATCGCGTTGACGGCGGCGCTCAGGCGATAGCGTCTGGAGGGGTGTTACTGCCGCGTCGGTCCAGCCTCGGGTTTCGGAGCGTCGGTCGGCATCAGCACGTCGTCGGCATCCGAGAGCGGGAGCCTGAGCGAGACGGTCGTCCACCCGTCGGCGCGTTCGTATTCGATGCCGCCACCGGCCGCCTCGGCGACCCAGCGAGCGAGCCAGATACCGAGCCCGCTCCCGTGCTGGAGGTTGGTGATGTCTTCGTCCTCGAACACGACGGCCCGCTCGACATCGGGAATACCGGGGCCGTCGTCGAGAACACGGACGAAGGCATCGGTACCGCGCCGCTCGGCCGTGATTCGGACGGTCGTGCCGTCGGGTGTGTGTTTGACCGCGTTCTCGACGAGATTGTCCAGCGCGTCGTAGACGGCTGTCCCACCGGTGACGGGGAGTGTCTCCGGAAGCGTCGTTTCGACCGGGACATCGGGGCGGTAGCTGTCGGCAACGGACCGGGCCAGTGCCGCTGCGTCGACCGACTGGTCGGGGTCCCCGTCGAGCGCGGTTTCGACGCTCCGGGCCTTTTCGCTGACGGCCGTGAGTCGGTCGGCTGCATCGAGGGCGCGAGACGCGGCCAGCGAGACGGACGAGTCGTCTGCCTGCGCACGGACGTAGTCGGACATCCCGAACACGACAGACAGTTCGTTCCGGAGGTTGTGCCGCAGGACGCGATGGAGGACGCGGAGTCGGCGTTTTTGCCGCCGGCTGTCCGTGACATCCGTGTACATCGCGAAGCCACAGCGACGGCTGTCGGCCGTATCGTACGGGACCCCGCGGTAGATGAATTCGCGGCAGCCGTCGGTCGTTTGCCGGGACACGACAGCGTAGTTGATTTCCCCCGAGGCGGTCCGCTGGTCGTAGTTGACTGCCTCCTCGACGCGGTCCCTGGGGACGATGTAATCGTTGAGCGGTTGACCGACGATCTCGTCGCGGTCGTAGCCGAACGTTTGGACGAACGCGGGGTTGACAGTTCGCACAATCGGGACGTAATTGACGATTTCGAAGCCAACGACCGCGTCTTGGATGAGATCAAACAGGTATCGGAACGGGTCGGAGGCCTCAGTCGTTCGACCGACCGAGCCGACGACGGACCCGTTAGCCGCCGTCGTGAGTTCAACCGTCACCGGGCCGGAGCAGTCGCTTTGCGGGAACGTAACCTGGCAGGTTCGTGTCACCCGGTCCGACGCGCTGCTGACGGCCTGTATCGCTGTGGCCAGCGTCTCGCGGTCCTCGGCTGCGACCACCGTTTCGGCAGGTCTCCCGACAAGTTCGTCAGTCGTCCGGTCGAGCAGTGTGGCGAACGCCTCCGTTGCGAACGTGAACCGACCAGTGTCGTCGATGCCGAACATCAGCTGTCTCGGACGCTGAGGAAGGGCGGGTCCGGTAAGTGCGAGACCGGCTGTTTCTCACCCACAGTACCACGCGGCGAGGCTGTGAGCGTTAGGTACTCGCGGCCGTCGGTTCGCGTCAGCGTGAGTTCCTGGTCGGCAGCACCCGAGTAGAACGCCCCGAGCGTCGCCGGAACGGCGTCGTCATTAATCACATTGACCACCGTGTCATGGGGTTCGAAGACGCCGTCGTCGTTCTCGTACCGGGCTTCTCTGGCAGCCTGTTCGCCCATCAGCCGAATCTCTCCCTGGATGTTCCCGATGATGACCAGTGGGGCATCCCGTCTGGTGGCCGTCGTCTCGTTGGCGGCAGCCAGCGAGGTCCGGTCGAGGTCGAACACGTTGTACCGAGGGTCCCAGTTCCCGAAGGCATCGAGGATGAACAGGGCGTCATCGTCGAGCGCATCGTCGAGCGAGCGGTCGGTCGCCGCGAACGCAGCGGCCAGCGTCGACCGGTCCAGCGACGGGGGCGGCGTCAGCGATATCGCCCGCTCGGCGGCGACAGCCGTCGCACACAGCTGGGCGATGGCACCGTCGATCTGCGTGTCGTCAGCGTACCGAACCACGGCCTGCCCGCCCATGACGAGCCCGCCGCCACAGAGGGTATCGAGGCCGTCGACACCGGTCGGGACCGTCGGTGCATCCGCCAGTCGGTCCTGCCGGTCGGCCTCGGCAGCGGCGAGTACGTCGTCGATCTCGTCCAGCATCGCGGTCTGCTCGGAGCGAGCGGCGCGGATCTCCGAGAGGTCGTCCTCGATGGCTGCAGCGCGGTCCGAAACCGTCTCACACCGCTGAGCGACGGCTTCGCTCGTCGTTGCCTGCTCGTCGGTTGCCGCCGAGACGGACGCGATGCCGTCAGCCGTCTCAGCGACGGTGTCGGCCACATCTTCGAGTCGGGCCATTGCCGTGGTGACCTGCTCGGCCCCGGTGTCGATGCCGTCGATAGCTTCATCGAGTTGGGCAACGGTGTCGTCCGTCGCATCCCGAACCGCCGCCAGCGTCGTTTCGATTTCGTCGGCCTGCTGCTGGGATTCCTCGGCGAGCCCCTTGATTTCGTCTGCAACGACAGCGAACCCGTCTGTATCGCCGGCGTTGCCCGCCCGTGCGGCCTCTATGGACGCGTTCAGCGCGAGCATGTTTGTCTGGTCAGCGATACGGTCGATACCCGCCAACGCATCGGCGATGCGATCGACCCGGTCCTGCAGGGCGGCCACCTCCGCGGCGACCGCCTGGCCCAGTTCGCGGACCTCGTCCATCGACTCGATGGCGTCGGCCGCGGCCTCCCGACCGTCGTTTGCCGCGTCCGTGGCCCGCTGGCTCTGGTCGCTGACTTCGGTCGCGGTCGCGGCGATCTCCTCGATAGTGGCCGAGAGCGAGGAGACTTCGTCGGCGATCCACTGTGCGTCGGTCGCCTGTGCCGTTGCGCGCTCGTCAATCGCCGCGAGCTGCTCGCCGACGGTCACTGACGCCGCCTGGACGACATCCAGTGCGCCCTGTGCGTTCGCGACGGCCCGTTCCTCTGTCACGGCCGTCGACTGGTCCGGAACGGAGGGGTAATGTTCCGAAGCCATAATCAGCTACATCCCCACCGAGAGATACTCGATTTGTGTGGTTTGCCGAGCAGTTGTACTACATACCCCCACTGTTTTCCGGACATTTATACCAAATCCGAATCTGTGGTCGCGAGGTATAATACTGTTGTCGCTGGCAACACCCGCCAGCCGACAGTGCGCGCAAGCAAAAACGGCCTATTTGGCCCCCTGCGGCCGGAACTGCGGTCAACAAACGTCCAAAATTCCAGTGTGCATATACGCGCTTTCTTGACGGAGAACAACCTTATATCCATAATATCATACCATAATCTGGACGGTCGTCTACCGTATCCCCCCTAATTTCCGGTTTCATAAAGGCAAACCTTATGTAGTGGTGTTACCAGAGGGTCTCCCGTGAAAGAGTTGAAGAAGTTGAGCCAAAGTGGGGCAAAGTTGGACATCCAAACGCCAGAGACTGAGAAAACGAAACAGGTGAACTAGAAATGAGCTACACTGCACTACAAGTCGACCCGGCTGTGCTCGCAGAGGGGGTTAACCTGCTGTGGGTACTGGTGGTATCGTTCCTCATCTTCTTCATGCACGCGGGCTTTGCCATGCTCGAGGCGGGCCAGGTGCGCTCGAAGAACGTCGCGAACCAGCTGACGAAGAACCTCTTGACCTGGTCGGTCGGAGTGGTGGTGTTTTTCCTCATCGGCTCCGGCATCTCGTCGCTCGTCGGAACCGGCTCCTTCGCGCCGGCGTTCGGCGCTGAGGCCGCGAACGACTACGTCGGCTGGCTGTTCGGCGCCGTCTTCGCGATGACGGCGGCGACCATCGTCTCCGGGGCGGTGGCCGGCCGCGCCAAGCTCCGTGCGTACATCACGTACACGTTCCTGCTGGCCGCGGTCATCTACCCCGTCGTCACCGGGCTGACGTGGGCCGGCGCCCACATCAGCATCGGCGGCGTGGTCTTCAAGGACTTCGCCGGCGGGATGATTGTCCACGGCATGGGCGGCATCGCCGGCCTCACCGCCGCCTACGTGCTCGGCCCACGCATGGGTCGGTACAACGAGGACGGCTCCGCAAACGTCATTCCGGGCCACTCGATGACCTTCGCCGTGCTGGGGACGCTCATCCTGGCCTTTGGCTGGTACGGCTTCAACGTCGGGACCGCAGCGAGCGTCTTCGTCGTCGAGGACGGCGCCCTCGCCCTCGGTGCCTTCGCGACGGTCGGTCGCGTCGCAATGACGACCACCATCGCGATGGCGATGGGTGCAATCGGTGCCGCAACGGTTGCATGGGCGAAGACTGGAAAGGTCGATACGCTGTACGTCGCAAACGGGCTGCTCGCCGGACTGGTCGGCATCACGGCGATCCCCGACACCACGACCTGGTGGGGTGCACTCCTGGTCGGTGCCCTCGCTGGCGCACAGCTCCCGCTCGTGTTCAGCTTCATGGAGAACCGCATGAAAATCGACGATGTCTGTGCTGTGTTCCCGGTCCACGGCAGTGCCGGTGTGCTGGGCACCATCATGTACCCGCTCGTCGCAACGTCCGGCACCGTCGGCTCCATCGGTAGCGCCCTCGCAGTGCAGGTAGTCGGTGTCGCCATCATCGCAGGCTGGACGATTGTGACCACTGGCCTCATCTGGTACGCCCTCAAGGCAGCCGGCCAGGCCCGCGTCACGCCCGAACACGAGCAGGAAGGGCTGGATGTCAGCGAGCACGGCGTCGAGACCTACCCCGAGTTCGGTGGTGGCGAGAGCGTCGTTGCCGACGGTGGTAAAGTGAGCACGAACGTACGGACTGACGGAGGCTCCCAAGATGACTGAGAACGACGAATCCGAAATCAAGATGATAGTGGCAATGGTTCGACCTGACAAACTGGGCGACGTGAAGAAGGCGCTGGCGGAGGTCGGCGCGCCGTCGCTGACAGTGACGAACGTCTCCGGCCGCGGCTCACAGCCCGCCAAGAAGGGGCAGTGGCGCGGCGAGGAGTACGTCGTCGACCTGCACCAGAAGGTCAAAGTCGAGACAGTGGTCGCGGACATCCCCGCAGAGGATGTCGTCGAGGCCATCGCCGACGGCGCCCACACCGGCGAGAAAGGCGACGGCAAGATATTCGTCCTGCCCGTGGACAACGCCTATCAGGTCCGGACCGGCAAAGAAGGACCCGAGGCAGTCTAAGCGGACGAAATGGTCGATGATACCGACAGACAGGTAGTGAACGCACTGCTCCAGGACGGCCGAGCCAGCGCCCGTGATGTCGCCGCCGCGACCGGTATCGCGGCGACCACGGTGTCGCGCCGGATGGACGACCTGGAGGCGACCGGTGTGATCGACGAATACACCGTCGACATCGATTACGGAGCGCTGGGCTATGATGTGACCGCTGTGTTCCAGCTCTCCGTCGAGGGCGACGGGCTCGGACGGGTGGTGGACCAGCTACGAAAGCGACGCGAAATGATCGCGGTCTACGAGGTGACCGGCGACCACGACATCGTGGCCGTCGGGAAGTTCACCGACACGGAGTCGATGAACGAGCGCATAAAGACGCTGCTGACCGACGAGGACATCCGATCCGCCTCCACGTCGGTCGTGCTGAATACGGTGTGTGAACACGAGCAGTTCCCGGTCGACGGAACTGACGCCTGATACTGTTGGCTGTAACTATTTCAAGAGATTCGCGGTGGCGAATTTCGTTACAGACTTACAGCCGACAGTATGCGGGAGCCGCTCGATTCTGTTCTTCGCTCCAATTTCGGCCCGACTGTGTATCGGCTTGGGACCCAGGAGTGACACGGTCGTGGTCCTGTTTTCGAACCGATATCAAACGACGGACCCAGGACGGAAGGGTTAATAATGAACATAGTAGTGCATTATTTATAATGGATTGGAGCGGTGAAAGGTCGACAGTGACGAGGCGGGAGGTACTGCGCGTCGCCGGTGCAGGTTCTATCGCTGGGCTTGCCGGGTGTAGTGGGGGCAGCAGTCGAACGACGCCGACCAGCACCGCCACACAGTACGCGAATCAGCCGGTCGGAGCGGACCGGGTGACGTTTGGCTTCACGCTGCCGCAGTCGGGACCGTTCTCGCCGGTCGGGGATCCCCAACAGCGCGGGTTCAAACTAGCCGTCAAGCACCTCAACGGAGGGGGCGCCTGGGTCGGAACGGAGGAGTGGGCGGCGCTGTCGGGCGACGGACTCCTCGGCCGGACGGTCGAGAGTGCCGTGGCCGACACCGGATCCAGTGCGGAGACCGCCCGGTCCGCCGCCGAACGGCTCATTGACCAGGACGGGGCCGTCATGATCGCTGGCGGCGGTTCGACGAACACGGGGCGGGCGCTGCTCGATTACTGTCCGAGCCGCGGCGTCGTTCACATGCTCGGGTTCGCGCCCGGGACGAGCAGCACCGGGAGCGACTGCTCGCGGTACGGCTTCCAGGAGATGCACAACAGCCGGATGGCAGCGGACGCACTCGCCCCGGTAGTCACCGAGCGGTTCGGCAAGGATATCTCGTATTACCAGCTCCACGCCGACACCGACTTCGGCGTCACGCAGGCCGAACAGTTCGACCGCCGCCTCGAATCGGCGGGCTGGAACGGCATGGGAAGCGCGGAAACACGGGTCGGGACGAAGGACTTCAGGCCGCAGTTGAAGGAGGCCACCACCGCCGATTCCGACGTGGTCGTGCTCTCGTATCACGGCCGGGATGCGGCCACCGTGCTAGACCAGGCGACCGAGGAGCTATCCGAGGAGACGGGCATCGTCATGCCCATCGTCACCCGGGAACTGGCGCGGTCGGCCGGCGCGAGCATGACCGGCGTCGTCGGGACGATCCCGTGGGACCATCGCGTCGATGCGCCGCTCTCAGCGGCGTTTACTGACGCGTTCGAGAACGCGTACGTCGGCGACCAGATACGGCTGCCGTCGGGCCAGGCGCGACTGGCCTACGCACAGACGCTCCAGTATGCCGCGGCTGTCGAGCGGGCCGGCACGTTCGAACCGCCGGCCGTCATCCGCGAACTCGAAGACACCACCTACCAGGCCGGGCTCGGCGAGGCGACGCTGCGGGCCTGTGACCACCAGTCGATCAGACCGGTGCCCGTCGTCGAAGGCCCCCAGGAAGGCCCGGCGGTCCTCGATCTCGTTCAGGTCTCGTCGGATGTCTCGTACGGCTGTTCGGAGGCTCCGGCGAACGAGTGTACGGACCTGGGACCGTACGAGCCCGAAACGACGGATAGCTAATACGGATTGTTGGAGCACTGTACCGGTATGTGTCGAAACCGGGGTCGGCACGATTCAGATACGATCTACAACAATCCGTATAAGGGCCGACGGACGCGGTCCCAGCGGTGGCGTTAAGCCGCTTGCGACGCTCCAGAGGGTATGGGCCTGAAAGTGGACGTGCGGAAGCTGGATCTTTTCAACCAGATGGCAAAGGAGGGGTCGGGCACGGTCGCGGAGAACCTCGGTCAGTTGACCGGGCTGGACGCGACAGTTCGGACCTCACAGATCAATTTTCTCGACATCGAGGATGTCAAAACGCACATCGGCCACGACAAAGGGGTCGGCATCTACGTCGAGCTGAACGAGCCGCCCTACGGCTACGTCCTGTTCCTGCTCGAACCGGCCGACAGCAAGAAGATGGCCAGTGCGATGATGGGCGGCATGGGCGAACCGAGCGAGGGCGATGGGTTCTCCGATATGGAGCGGTCGGCGATGCAGGAGATCGGCAACATCATGACCTCCGCGTTCATCGACGGGTGGGCCAACGTGTTGGAAACGACCATCGACATGGGGACGCCGAACTTCGTCTACGGGCCGGCCGACGGCATCATCGACGAGATGGGTGGCTGGCCGGACTCGGATCTGGTGTTCGTCGTCGACTCGCGTATCACCGTCGCCGACGGCGATCTCGGGATGACCGTCTACACGTTCCCCGAACTGGAGGATCTCGTCGCACTCATCCAGGACATCGACCTCGACACTGACGTGGCAGCGGACACCGAAGCCGACAACATTTTAGACTGAGATCGACACGCCGACCTGTCCCCTGTTCTCCGAGCGGTCGAAACGTGTGTACTCATCGACCTGACAGTCACAGGTTCGCCGTGACCCGGTGGCAACAGAATCCATACTTATTGATTACCTATGTGATTGAAAAAGTATTATATATAACTATAATCAAAACGAATGGTATGCGATTGGAAAGCGGGGGCGAAACGGTGGATAGACGGTCCGTGTTACAGGTCGCCGGTGGGGTCGGTACCCTGGGACTGGCCGGGCTAGCGGGGTGTCAGGGCGGGGGTTCAAGAACTGAAAACACGCCGGAGCACCCACCGCTCGGCAACTATCCGGTCGACGGCGACACGGTCACGCTCGGTTTCAACGTGCCACAGTCGGGACCCTACGCCGCCGAAGGGCGCGACGAACTCCGGGGGTATGAACTGGCGGTCAGCCACCTCAACGAGGGCGGCGGCTGGGTCGGACAGGGCTCTTTCGACATGCTCAGCGGTGACGGCATACTCGGGAAGACTGTCGAGTCCATCACCATGGACACGAAGACGAAACCGGAGGTCGCAACGGCCAACGCCGAGGAGATGATCGAGCAGGACGACGTTGTCATGTTCTCCGGGGGCTCGTCCAGTTCCGTCGCCATCGCCCAACAGGAGGTCGCTCAGGCCGAAAAGGTCCCGTACATGTGCTGTCTGACCCACTCGAACGATACGACGGGGGCGGACTGTGTCCGCTACAGCTTTCGGGAGATGTTCAACGCGTACATGACTGCGCAAGCGCTGCGTCCGGTGCTCACGGAACGGTTCGGCCAAGACACCCAGTACGTCCAGATCTATGCGGACTACACCTGGGGCGAGACCATGGAGGCATCCATCCGTGATTTCTTCACCGCAAACGGCTGGATCGAACTCACGAGCATCGCGACGCGTCTCGGGACGACGGACTACGAGGTGCCGCTCGAGCAGGCCCGGGACGCCGGTGCGGAGGTGGTCTTCCTCAACCACTACGGACTCGACGCCGCAAACTCACTGACAACGGCCCAGGAGATTCTGCCCGACGAGGTGGAGATCGTCGTGCCGCTGTACAACCGTATCGTGGCACGGAACGCCTCGAAGGCGCTCGATGGCGTCGTCGGAACGGTCGCGTGGGACACCAGCATCTCGTCGGACCGCTCCAACGACTTCAAGAACGCCTTCACCGCCGAGTACGGGAACGAACAACAGCCCTCCGGCGTGGCCCATCTAGCCTACGCACAGACGCTTCAGTACGCCGCCGCCGTCGAGCGTGCCGGCACCTTCTACCCGCCGACAGTTATCCGGGAACTCGAAGACCACGACTACTCGGTCGGGCTGGGCAGCCAGACGATGCGGGCCTGTGACCATCAGGCCCAGCGCGGCGTCCCCGTGGTCGAAGGACTGCCCGAATCCGAGCAGTCGCGTGGCCGTTTTTATGACCTGCTCAACGTTACTAACGCGGTCGGGTACGAGTGTGACAGTGGGCCAGCGACAGAGTGCGATCTCGGGGCGTACGGCGATTAAACCACTGGTAGACAAGGCCCGAACAAGGGGCGAAAACGAGCCACAGAGAACCGAACGGGGCCATAGACACGAGCAGGCCCCAGCTGTCAGAGGCAGACGGACACGCCCCGAAGGGGGCGAGTCACGTCGCAGAATCCGGCCGTTCGGGGCCGGGACCGCGTTACTCCAGTAGTTCCGGTGCCGCGTCGTATGCCACCTCCTGAGCCGCGGATTCCAGTCGGGCCACCGGGTCGACCCCGTCGTGGCTGGGTAGGTTGTCCGTTTCCGCCATGGTTAGTCGTCCGCCGAGATCGGCTGGCCCTCGGCGTCGGTCGGGGCCGGGCTGTCGCCTTCGTCGAAGGGGTACCACGACTGTTTGCCGTCGGTCAGACACGGATCGGTGTACCCCTCGACCTCGTGGGGTTCAGCCAGTTCGACGATAGTCTCGTGGCCGGTGGCGTCGACCCACTCCCGGAAGGTCTGGCCCTCGGAGCGGAGCGCGGCGTAGGCTTCAACGATGTTGGCGATCATGCCGGGCGCTTCGTCGGCGGGCACGCGCTGGCGGACCCACTCGATGAACGACGGATTCTCGCCGATGCCGCCGCCGACGCCCACGTCGACGGCTTCGACCATCTCGCCGTCCTTGCGGGCGCGCATCCCCTGCAGGCCGATGTCGGCCGTCATCGCCTGTCCGCAGTCGGCCGTACACCCCGAGAAATGCATCTTGATGCGGTCCACGTCGTCGGGCACCTCGACGTTGTCGCCGAGCCAGCGCAGCATGCGGGCCATGCGCGCCTTCGTCTCAGTGAGCGCCAGCGAGCAGAACTCCGTGCCGGTACAGGCCATCGCGCCCTGCACGAACGGGTTCGGCTCCGGAGAGTGTTTCTCCAGCAGCGGCTCGTTGAGGAGATTCGAGAGGTTCCCGTCGGGAACGTCCATGATAAGCGGGTTCTGTCGACGGGTCAGTCGCACCTCGCCGGAGCCGTAGGCGTCGGCGAGGTCAGCCAGTTCGATGGCGTCCTCGGCCGAGAGGCGGCCGACGGGTACCGAGAGGCCGACGTAGTTCTTGTCGTCTTTCTGGTCGTAGACGCCGACGTGGTCGTGGGCACCGTATTCGGTGCGCTTGCCGGCGTTGTACGTGTACTCCCCGCGGAAGTCGGTACCGGCGGTTTCGAGTTCGAAGTCCAGGCGTTCGTCCAGTTCCTCGCGGATGGCGTCGGTGCCGTGCTCGTCGACGAAAAAGCGGGCACGGTTCTTCGAGCGGTTCTGGCGGTTGCCCGCTTCGTGGTAGTATTCGACGAATTCCCGGACCGTTTCGACGGCGTGTTCGGGCTGAATAAACAGATCGAGCGGGCGTGCCTCTCGCGGCTCGCGGCCGCCGAGACCGCCGCCGACACAGACGTTGAACCCCTCGACTTCCTCGCCATCGATGATCTTGCGGGCCGGCTCCAGCCCGATGTCGTTGATGCTGTCCTGAGCACACCCCTGCCGGCAGCCGGACACCGAGATGTTGAACTTCCGGGGCATGTTCGACAGGTCGTTGTCGTCCCGGATGGTCTCCTGAATCTCGTCGAGAATCGGGCGGGACTCGACGAACTCCTCTGCCTTGCCGGCGACCGGACAGCCGGAGATGTTCCGCATCGTGTCCCCGCCCGCCGAGCGCGAGGAGACGCCGACGGCTTCGAGCTTCTCCCAAATCTCCGGAATGTCTTCGAGTTTGAGCCAGTGGAGTTGGATAGACTGCCGCGTCGTGAGGTCGATCCAGCCGTTGCCGAACTCGGGGTTCTCGGCCGGCCCCTTCGCGTAGTCGCGGGCGACCTCGCCGATAGCCCGGAGTTGGTCGGGTCTGAGGACCCCACCGCAGTTAGTCAGCCGCATCATGAAATACGACTCCTGGCCGCCACGGTGGTGGAACACACCCCAGAATTTGAACCGCGAGAACCATTTCTCGCGCTCGTCTTCGGGAATGGACTCCCACCCCTTCTCGGCGAACTCCTCTAATTTCTCTCGTACTTCGTCACCGTACAACTCCTCCTTGTATTCCTCTTTCTTATGTACCATCGTCAGTCACCCTCAGTTTTTGATGAATGTGATGTTTTCTCGAACATATTTTCCCGAACGTCCGCTAATTCACGTCTAAACACTTGCTCCGATTGCTTATAACCCTAATCGTTGAAAAAAAGAAGAACAGAGCGAGGCAGCACAACACCCGTCCAGAATTATACCGTCTGGGAGGTGTTTAAGGAGGTTATATATCGAAGTCAGTTACAGATATAAATCGCAAGACAGCGCTGGGATAGGCAGCAGACACTGGGGTCACGATCTAGCTAAACCGAGCTACCGCGATCCGACCGACCCGGACTGCGTCTGTGGATTCGTAGTGTCAGTTGCGCGTGCCGGACCGGCGTCAGGTGCCGGATAGAGGGCGAATCGAACCGCGGCGTCAGCGGGCACATCGCCGAGCGCAGCCCGCTGGTCCTGGCGGCAGTTGACGGTGATTTCCCCCACGGCGGGGGCGAAACAGGTAAAAGGGGCGTCTCAGTCGTCGCCGGCGGCGGCAGCGGGGCTTTCCTCCGTGCGACCGGTGAACCCGGCCGTGTTGGCAACCTTCGCAATCTCGGGCTGGAACACCCATGCGGACAGCAACACAATCGGAATCATGGTGACAGCGGCCACAGAGTACCCCAGGTGGAGGTTCGCCAGCCACGGCGCGGAGTAAAACAGCGGGTAGACGATCCCGCCGACGGTGCCGACGCCGCCGACGACGCCCGCAACCGACCCGGAGCTATCGGGGAACATCGCCGGTACCTGAGCGAAGATCGCGCCCTCAGCCCACGCACAGCCCGTGCCCACGAGGAAGCCGATGACGACAGCGTTCAGCAGGACCCCGGAGAGTCCGGCCAGCGTCATGCCGAACATCATCACGACGATGAAACAGAGTCCGAGGAACGTCCACTGCTCGCGGTACTGGCCCTTGAAGAACGGCAGAATGTTCTTTTCCTTGCGCGCCAGCAGGTCGCTGCCGTAGCCGCCGAACGGCCGGAGCAGTCCCGCCGCAATCGAGAACGTCGCCGCGAAGGTGCTCGCGATGACGAGGTTGTCCTGGTTGAACGCTTCGCGGTAGTAGGTAGCGAGCCACCCGTTCATCGACAGTTCGAGGCCGAAGGACATGATGTACGCAGCCGCAAGGACGACCGTCCCGTACCGCGTGGCCGTGTGCACCCAATCCTTGAAGCTGGTGTCTTCCTTGGTCGCCTGGCGTTTCTCCTCGGACTTCGCGGCCTCGCCGAGCGTGTAGTAGGCGATTGCGAGGAAAATCGAGACGATGCCAGTGTAGAAGAACGCGGCCCGCCAGTTCGTCGAGAACAGCGGTCCGTTCCAGCCGGAGCCAAACACTCGTGGGAGGATCAGCGCCCCGCCGGCGGCACCGGCGTTCCCGACACCGGCGTAGATCCCCTCTGCCAGGCCGAGGTTCTCCTCTTCGAACCATTCGGCGACGTGCTGGATGCCGATGACGAACGTGATGCCGGCCGTCGCCACGATGAGGCGCAGTACGAAGAACACGGAGTAGTCCTGTGCGAAGGCACTTCCTATCGAGAACACGCCGACGTAGGCCAACACGATGGCGAAAATAGCCGGCGCGCCGAACTTATCCGAGAGCCAGCCAGTGAGCATCCGGCCGAACGGAGCCATCCAGATGGCCGAACTCGCCAGGATACCGATTTCCGCGGTCGAGAGCCCGAACTCCTCGGCCATCGGGCCGGTAAACGGCGCGAAGGAAAACCATATGAGAAACGAGAAATTGAACCCGATAGTCGCCAGCAGCAGCGTCCGGTACTTCGTCATCTTGATCAGTCCCATGCCGACACCTCCGTTGCGGACTGACTATCATATACATTCATTAGCGAGTGATTGTCCACCAATCCGATTTTATTTTGGATGTGTGACCACATCAGTACATGAAAGGCGAATGTCCCAGCAGTTAATAACAATAACCCTTTACAGAATGGGAATTATACTGCCGCTGGATGGATAGTCGGCCAATATACCATCGGATATTCTCTCCTTAAGGACATTGAACGGTCGCTTGTAGCCACTATAATTAGACGTATATTTGTATAGTATCCGTCATTGAAACATACGTTTCGCGTGGAACCGGTGTGGGAGAGACAAAGCGGGACAGAAACGTAAGCAACAATGCTGATTCATCCGTTCACAGAGCGATCAGCGGCGGGACGGAAACAACCGAAGGCCGCTCTCAGTCGGCCGTGGCCGGCGGCAGTTCGGCCTCGGCGGCGACCAGCCGGGCGGCACACTGCTTGAAGTTCGGCTCGTCGGACTGGGGGTCCCGGTCCGAGAGGGTCAGCCGGTTCGTCGCCGGGTGGTGAATCGGGAGCCACACCATCCCCGCAGGAACGCCCTCGTCGCGGTCAATGGCGACCGTCGCGGAGCCGCGGCGGGTTTCGACAGTCAGTTCGCCGTCAGTGACCAGCCCGCTGTGTGCTTCGACTGTCTCGGGGTGGATGCGGGCCACCAGCGTGCCGGCCTCGCCGCCGCGGGACCGGACGCCGGTGTTGTACCCGTCGGCCTCGCGGGCCGTGGTCAGTGTCAGCGGGTAGTCGTCGTCGGTCGGCTCCGGGAGCGATCCCTGGCGGCCGGTCGAGAACTGCGCGCGGCCGGAGGCGGTGGGGAACGACCACGACTCCTCGTCGTAGTAGCGGTAGCCGCCCGAACTGTCCTCGTCGGACGCGGGCCACCTGACGGCGTGTACGTCGTCCAGCCGTTCGTAGGTGATGCCCGAGCAGTCCGCGACCGTGCCCTCGGTGAGCGCGGCGAACTCGTCGAACACGTCCGATGGGTCCGGCGTCGTGCGCTCGAACAGGCCGGGGAACAGCCGCGAGCCGATGGTGGCGATGATGTCCAGATCCGGCCTGACGCCGCTCGGTACGTCAGTCGCCGGTCGGACCCGGGAGATGGTCCGCTCCATGTTCGTCGTCGTGCCCTCGCTTTCCCCCCACGTCGCAGCAGGGAGGACTACGTCGGCGATCTCCGTCGTTTCGGTGTGGAAGGCGTCCTGCACGACGACGAAGGCGTCTTCGAGCGTCTCGCGAACCGAATCAGCTTCCGGCATTCCGGCGACTGGGTTCGTTGCGACGGCCCAGACGGCCTCGGGTTCGTCTTCGAGCATCCCGACTGGACCGGGGCCGGTGTCGTCGGGCAGGCGGTCGACCGGCACGTCCCAGTGGTCGGCGACGAGACGGCGGTGGTCCGGATCCTCGAAGGCCCGCTGACCGGGCCAGGACCCCTTCGAGGAGCAGATGCGGGTCCCCATGGAGTTGGCCTGGCCGGTCAGCGAGAACGGGCCGCCGCCGGGCCGGAGGTTCCCCGTGGCCAGCGTCAGGTCGATGAGCGCCCGGGAGGTCTCGGTCCCCTGGACGTGCTGATTGATGCCCATGCCCCAGTAGATGAGCGCCTGCTGGTCCATCGCGTCGGCCAGCAGGTCCACCTCGGCCAGCTCGACGCCGGCCTCGGCGGCCGCGTCCTCGGCGTCTGGCAGCGTCGCGAGCAGGTCCTGAAAGCCCTCGGTCGCCTCGTCGACGAACTCACGGTCGACCCGGCCCGTCTCGACGATGCGGGCGAGCACGGCCCGGGCCAGCGCGAGGTCCTTCCCGGGGTCGGGTGCGACGTGGTGTTCGGAGTTCTCCGCGGTCTCGGAGCGGACGGGGTCGACGACGATTATTTCGACGCCGTCCTCGTCGGCGGACTGCTGGATCCAGCGGAACATCACGGGGTGGGCGACCGCCGGGTTCGCCCCCCAGACGACGTGGCGGTCGGCGTCGCTGATGTCGGCGTAGGTACACGGCGGCGCGTCGCTGCCGAAGGCCTGGTAGTAGGCGGTGACGGCGCTCGCCATGCACAGCGTCGTGTTGGCGTCGTAGTTTTGCGTGCCGAAGCCGCCGCGAGCGACCTTCCCCAGGGCGTAGGCGGCCTCGTTGGTCTGCTGGCCGCTGCCCAGCACAGCAACGGAGTCGGGGTCCTGCTGATGAACGGCCTGAAGCCCCTCGACGGCGCGGGCCAGCGCCACGTCCCACTGGGTCTGGCGGAGTTCGCCGCCGCTGCGGACCATCGGCCTGGTGAGCCAGTCCCCGTCGGGGTCTTTGCTCTCCCGGAGACCGCGAGCACAGGCCAGTCCCTGATTGACCGGATGCGCGGCATCACCGCGGGCGGTGTCGATACCGTAGCCCACGTCCGCGCCACGATGCATATGTCCACAGCCCACCGCACACCGCATACACGTCGTCGGCACCCAGTCACTCATACTGTCTCACGCGCCGTTCCGACGCCCATCTGTCCACTCTTACATAATATTACAATACGTTCGGCGACCATTCTCGTATCTACGTAGAAGAACACACAATGTATAACAGTAACTCTTTACGAAATCTTTACTTTCGGGACGAGATTCGGACATCCGTCCATCGGCCCGGTCGCGCTATCGGGTAACAACAGTTTCTTTCTGACAGCGGTCGAATCTCTCAGCATGAACCACGAGCAGTCGCGAGCGCTGTACGACCGCGCCCTGTCGGTGCTGCCGGGCGGCGTCAACTCCTCCGTCCGAGCCACACGCCCCTACCCGTTCTTCGTCGAGAAAGGCGACGGCGGCCACGTCATCGACGCCGACGGCAACCGCTACATCGACTTCGTGATGGGCTACGGCCCGCTCCTGCTTGGCCACAGCCTGCCCGAGCAGATCCAGTCAGCGATCCAGCAACACGCCGCCGAGGGACCGATGTACGGCGCGCCCACCGAAGTCGAGGTCGAACTGGCCGAGTTCGTCACCCGCCACGTCCCCAGCGTCGAGATGCTGCGGTTCGTCAACAGCGGCACCGAGGCGACCGTCTCGGCGGTCCGGCTCGCGCGTGGCTACACCGGCCGCGATAAAATCGTCGTCATGCAGGGCGGCTACCACGGCGCACAGGAGTCCACGCTGGTCGAGGGCGAAGGGGACCACACCGCCCCATCCAGTCCCGGCATTCCCGAGAGCTTCGCCGAACACACGCTGACCGTGCCGTTCAACGACGAAGACGCCACCCGCGAGGTATTCGAGGAACACGGCGACGACATCGCCGCGGTCCTCACCGAACCTATCCTCGGGAACTACGGCATCGTCCATCCGGTCGAGGGCTACCACGACACGCTCCGGGAACTGTGTGACGACCACGGCTCGCTGCTGATTTTCGACGAGGTCATCACCGGCTTCCGCGTCGGCGGCCTCCAGTGTGCCCAGGGCGCGTTCGACATCGACCCCGACATCACCACGTTCGGGAAGATCGTCGGCGGCGGCTTCCCGGTCGGGGCTATCGGCGGCAAAAGCGAGATCATCGAGCAGTTCACGCCCGCCGGCGACGTGTTCCAGTCCGGGACGTTCTCGGGCCACCCCGTCACCATGGCGGCCGGGCTTGAGACGTTGCGGTATGCAGCTGAACACGATGTATACGAACACGTCAACGAGCTCGGCGACCGGCTCCGGTCGGGCCTGCAAGACATTCTCCGGGATCAGGCCCCCGAGTACACCGTCGTCGGCCGGGACTCGATGTTCAAGGTCATCTTCACCCGTGACGGTCCCGATTCCCTCGAAGGTCATTGTGAAGCGGGGTGCCGACAGCGGGAATCCTGTCCGCGCTTCGAGTACTGTCCCAAGAACGGGGCCGACGTAAAGCAGGCCGAGACCGAGCGGTGGGAACGCCTGTTCTGGCCCGCGATGAAAGACCAGGGCGTGTTCCTCACGGCGAACCAGTTCGAGTCACAGTTCATCTGTGATGCCCACACAGGTGAAGACATAGAGAATGCGCTCGAAGCGTACAAAGAGGCGATATGAAGTGAGCGACGACGACATCGCACTCTCGGAAAAGCGGATGTACGGCGAGAAGCGCCCGGAGACCCACGCCTACGTCGCGTCGGGATTGGGCGTCACGCGGGTCGAAACGGCCGGCGGCCAGATCGGCCGGTTCAGCCTGAGCGAGCGCTGTACCGCTCGTGACGTGGCCGGCGCGAGCGGCGAGGTCGCGGTCGCCACCGACGAGGACGTGCTCGTGTTGACCGACGACGGCTTCGTCCCGACCGGGTTCGAGCCGGCTACCGCCGTTGGCTACGACGGCGACGGACTGCTCGCAGCCGGCGACGGGCGCGTCGCCCGCTACGTCGACGGCGAATGGACCGACCTCGGGAGCGTCGACGACGTGCGCGCCATCGACGGCGACCGCCTCGCCGCGGCGGATGGCGTGTACGCCCTGCCGTCGCTCGACCGGCTCGGCCTGGTGGACGTGGCCGACGTGGCCGGCGACTACGCCGCGACCGAGAGCGGGCTGTATCGATACGAGAACGGGAGCGCTGACGGCGGCGAGTGGATCGAGGTCCGGTCGGGCCGCCATCTCGCGGTCGAAAGCGACGGCGACCGGGCCCACGCCGCCGCGGCGGACGGTCTGTACGAACTGACAGCCGGCCTGTGGGAGCCGTGTGCGTTGCCGGCGACCGAGCGCGTCGTCGACGTGACCTACGGCGACGACACCTACGCAATCACCGAGAACGGGACCTTCCTCGTGGCGACCGCGGCCGAGGCGACCGCCGACGGACAGGGCGGCTGGCGACAGCGCTCGCTGGGCGTCCCCGAGGTCGTCGGCGTCGCCGTGGCCTGACGAGCGCGACCCACCCCAGCGGCGTCGAGTGGCCGCGTGCCTGTCTCACGCGGCCCACCCGCTTACGGAACCGAAACAGGGTTTAGCCCGGGCAGCCACCCACCGGATATGATTATCCCCGGGGCGGACACGCAGGCGTTCGCGGCGACCCTCGCCGAGGCGACGGGCGAAGGGCTGGGACGGGTCGAGTACGAACGGTTCCCCGACGGTGAGCACGTCGTCCAGGTCCCCGAGGCGGTGTCGGGTGAGCGGGCGGTCATCGTCGCCTCGACCGTCGACAGCGACGCGCACCTGCAGTTGCTCCAGTTGCAGGACGCGGCCCGCGAAAGCGGCGCGAGCGAGGTCGTCACCGTCATCCCGTACATGGGCTACGCCCGCCAAGATGAGGCGTTCAAACCCGGCGAGCCGGTGTCCTCGCGGGCGATGGCCCGCGCTATCTCGACGGGGACCGACCGCGTGCTGACGGTGAATCCCCACGAACCCGCCGTCTGTGACTTCTTCGACGTGCCGGCCACCCACGTCGATGCCGCGAGCGTTCTCGCTGACCCGCTGCCGGAGAACCTGGAGGACCCGCTCTTTCTCTCCCCCGACGAGGGCGCAATCGACCTCGCCAGGACGGTCCGGGACGCTTACGGCGACGGCGAGACGGACTTCTTCGAGAAGGAACGGGACTACGACACCGGCGACATCGAGATCAGCCCCAGCGACGCGCCGGTCGCGGGCCGGGACGTGGTGCTGGTCGACGACATCATCGCCACCGGGTCGACGATGAGCGAGTCCGTCGGCGTCCTCGACGACCGCGACGCCCAGCGGATCTTCGTCAGTTGCGTCCACCCGATGCTCGCCAGCAACGCCCTGACAAAACTGAACAGCGCCGGCGTCGAAGCCGTCTACGGGACGGACACGCTCGAACGCGCCGTCAGCGAGGTCAGCGCCGCGCCGGTCGTCGCCGAAGAACTGTAGTCACCACTTCGCCAGCCCGCTCCGCCCGTGCTGGTAGGTGAGGATGCCGAGGAAGGCCGCGACGCCGGTAAAGGCCGAGGCCGCGCCGAGGTAGAACACCCACTCCATGCCGGCGTTCGTCGTCAGCCAGCCGCCGGCCAGCGGCGCGAGAACGGAGCCGGGCCGCCACACCAGCGAGCGGACGCCGAAACTCGACGCGACGCCGTTGCCGGTTCCCTCGTCAGCGAACAGCGCCATGCTCGCCGGTTCGCGGATGGAGTCGGCGATTCCCAGCAGCGCGTTCAGGGCGACCAGTGGCAGGAACGCCGCCGAGAGCGACCCGAAGAACGGGTAGCTCTCAGGGAGTCCCAGCGCAGTCCCGATAGCTGGCGTGAACGGGACGACGAGCGCGACCAGACCGTAGCAGAGCCCGCCGATAAAGACGAAGCGCGCCCGGCCGAAGCGGTCAGACAGCGATCCGGTGTAGGGCTGGGCGAGCATGTTTGTGAACTTCTCCGCGGCCAGCACCACCGCGACCGCCGTCGCGCCGTTTATCGCCGCGTTGTAGCCCAGCCCGCCCCGTGCGGCCGCGACGCCGGCGAAGATGGGGACCCACGTCCGAACGAGCGTCACCGCGATGGCGTACTGCGCGCGAAAGCTCGTGATCGTGAGAATCCGGCGGTTCATCGCGAGGTCGGCGAAGGCGAATCCCTCGGTCGTGGTCTCGTCCGGGTCGACCCACAGCCAGACCGCGAGCGCGGCAGCGCCGCAGATGACCAGCAACAGCCCGAACACAGCATCGAAGCCGAACCGGTCGTAGAGGAAGCCAGCAGACAGCGACCCGCCGATGGCCGCGGCGAACCGCCAGGCGTTCGACGTGCCGATGGTGGTCCCGCGTTCGGTGTCGCGGGCGAGCTGGCCGACGAGCGAGAGGCCGAGAAGGCCCGCGACGGTGGCTGCGACGCCCTGCAGTCCGCGAACGAACACGAACCCCCAACTGGAGTCGACAAGCGGAAAGAGGCCGTACACCAGTGCCGCCAGGGCGAGACCACCCACGAGGAGAGAGCGCTTGTCGAAGCGGTCGCCGAGATACGACACCGGGATCACCGTCCCGGCCTGAGCCAGCGTCAGGCCCGTCGCGAACATCCCGAGGACGAATCCCTGCGGGTCCAGCAGGTCGATGTAGGTCGGCAACAGCGTCAGCAGCGTCACCAGTCCGAACGCGTTCGCAAAGCGGGTGAAATACAGCGCGTACAGTTCGCGGGACTCGGTCACTGTGTCCTCGCAGGCGAGTCCGGTACTAACCGCTTACGAACCACCTTTTTGCTGCGAGGGGTGTCCTCGGCGCCGTGCGGCCTGCGGGCACCCCTACTTGCAAAAACGTGGGCGAAAAAGCAGCACGCTCCCTCCGGTCGCGTGCTGTTCTAATCAGACGCTTCCGCAGCCGCGACCGGAGCTATCGCGATCTCCATTTCCACACCTTCGACCTCCCAGGTCTTGCGGTGGCCGTCCTCGACGCTGCCGAGTTCGTCGGCCCGAACCTCCTCTTTGATGAGGGCCTCGTGTTCGCGGACCAGCGAGTCCACGCGCTCGTCGTCGATTGCGAGGTCGACGCGGATGCGCTCCTCGATGTCCAGTTCGAGGTCCTTGCGCATCTCCTGGACCCGACGGATGACCTCGCGGGCGTACCCCTCGCTCTCGATGTCCTCGGTGAGCGCCGTGTCGACGTAGACGACGCCGCCGCCGTCGAGCGCGGCGAACTCCGTCCCGGTGACGCCCGCGGGCGTCTCGCGGCGGAACTCCACCATCTCCTCGGTGAGGTCGATGTCCTCACCCAGGGCCTCGATCACTGTACCTTCGAGGGTATCGAGTGACTGCTCGGCGACGCGGGCCTCGTTGAGCGCGTTCATGACGCGGCCGGCGTCGTCGCCGAAGGCCGGGCCGAGTTCGCTCATGTCGGCTTCGGCGGAGTACTGCAGCTCGCCCCACTCCCCGTCAGCGCCGACGACCTCGACGGCGCGGGCGTTGAGCCGGTCGGCGATGATGGCCTCCTGGGCGCGAACCGCGTCAGCCACGTCGTCGCTGTCCACGTCAACGACGACGCGGGTGACGGGCCAGCGGAGCTTGCGTTCGGCCTGCTGGCGGGCGTTCGAGCCCGCTTCCTCGACCTCACGGACGACCTCGATCTCGCGTTCGAGCGCGGGATCGTGGAGGTCCTCGTCAACCTCGGGCCAGTCGCACATGTGAACCGTCGGATGGCCCGAATCCCCGGTGAGCGCGCCGTAGACCTGCTCGGCGACGAAGGGGGTAAAGGGGGCAAACAGCGCAGCCACGGATTCGAGCACGCGGTAGAGCGTGGCGTACGCGGCCTGCTTCGACGCGCTGTCTTCTTCCTCCCACATCCGCTCGCGGACGACCTGGATGTAGAACCGGGACACGTCCTCGACGACGAACTCCAGCAGTTCGTCGACAGCCTTGTCGTTCTCGAACTCGTCCATCGAGTCGGTCATCGCCTCGGTCACGCTCTGCAGGCGCGAGAGCACCCACTCGTCGACAAGTTCGAGATCGTCGCGGACATCTTCGACCGTCGTCGCTTCGCCGGCTTTGCCGCCTTCGCCTCGATCCGACTGCGTCGGATCGCCGGGCTCGAAATCGTCAGCTCGCATGTACGGCAGCGGGAACCGGGCGACGTTCCAGAGGATGTTCAGCCGCCGTTGCATCTCGGCGGTCTCCTCCCAGGAGAAGTTCATGTCTTCGCCCTGGGCGGTCACCGACAGCAGGAACAGCCGCATCGGGTCGCGGCCGTGCTTCTCGATGACCTCGTGGGGGTCGATGAGGACGCCCTTCGATTTGGACATCCCGCGGCCGTCGGGCATGTTGGCGTAGCCGTGCATCAGCACCTGCTTGTACGGGATGTCGCCGGTCGCGGCGGTGCTCATTCCCAGTTGTGACCAGAACCAGCCGCGGGTCTGGTCGTGGGCCTCCATGATGAGGTCGGCGGGCCACAGTTCCTCGAAGTCCTCCGTCTGTTCGGGGTAGTTGACGGTCCCCCATGTCGCGACGGAGGAGTCGAGCCACACGTCGAACACGTCGCCGACGCGGGTGTAGGTCGTGCCGTCCTCGGTGATGGTGAGGTCGTCGACCGTGCCCTTGTGGAGATCCACGCTCTCGGGGTCGATGTCCTGGTCGACGCGCTCGGCGAGTTCCTCGCGGTCGCCGACGACGATGGCGTCGTCCATGTCGCCGCTCCAGTCGTCAGGTAACCAGATCGGAATCGGAATCCCCCAGTAGCGCTGCCGGGAGACGTTCCAGTCCGGCGCGTCCTCGACGAAGTCCCGGAAGCGGTTGTCGCGGGCCCACTGGGGGTACCACTCGCTGTCCTCGATGTTCGCCAGCAGTTCGTCCTTGATGTCGGTGACCGTAATGAACCACTGGTCGGTGACGATGCGGACGATGTCGGTGTCACAGCGCCAGCACTGCCCTTCACGGACGGTGTGGCCCTCCTCGCTGGAGAGTAAGACGCCGTTGTCGTCGAGGTCATCGATGACCGCGTCGTTTGCGTCGCGGACGAACGTGCCGGCGTACTTGCCCGCGGCGTCGGTGTAGACGCCGTCGCTGCCGACGGGACAGAAGATTTCGAGAGCGAGTTCCTGGCCCCGCTCGAAGTCCTCCTCACCGTGGCCGGGCGCGGAGTGGACCAGTCCGGTGCGGTCGGCCTCCACGTAGTCGGCGGTGTACACCTGGCCGGAGCCCTCGCCCTTGGCGTGGTCCGGCACTTCCTCGGCCAGCGGGTGGTCGTACTCCCAGCCGACCATCTCCTCGCCGGTGAGTTCCTCGACGACCTCGTAGTCGTCGTAGCGGCCCGCTTTCAGCACGTCCTCGACGCAGGCCTCAGCGACGTAGAGCCGTTCCGTTTCATCGTCTTTCTCAGCGTCGACACCCACGTAGTCGAGATCGCCGTCGGCGGCGACGAAGGTGTTAGCGACGATGGTCCAGGGGGTCGTCGTCCAGATGACCAGACTCCCTTCGGGGCTCGCGGTTTCACCGCTCGCGTTCTCCGAATCCTCCCCGTGGTCGGACTCGCTAAGCGGGAACTTCACGTAAATCGACGGCTTGCCAACGTCGTGGTACTCGACCTCGTTGTTGGCGATACCGGTCTCACACCGCGGGCACTGATTGATGGAGCGCTGGCCCTGCTCGACCAGCCCTCGCTCGTGGGCCTGCTGGAACCCCCACCAGGCGGCCTCCATGTACTCGGGATTCACTGTTTTATACGGGTCGTCCCAGTCCATCCAGACGCCGAAGTCCTGGAAGTCCGTCTGGAGGCCTTCGAGTTGCTCCTCGGCGAATTGCTTGCACTCCTCGATGAAGTTCTCCTCGCCGAAGCGCTCGATGTCCTTCTTGTTCTCGAAGTCGAGTCGCTCCTCGACCTTGGTCTCGATAGGGAGGCCGTGCATGTCGTAGCCCGGCCGGTCGGTGACGTTGTACCCCTGCATCCGCAGATAGCGGATGTAACAGTCCTTCAGGGTCTTGTTCCACGTCGTCCCCATGTGGGCCGCGCCGGAGGTGTAGGGCGGTCCGTCGACGAAGAAGTAGTCCTCGCCGTCGGCCCGGTGGGCCTTCGTCTGCTCGTAGGCGTCGACATCGTCCCAGTACTCGAAGACCCCGTCCTCGACGGCGTCGGGGTCGTACTGGTCGTCGACAGCGGCGAAACGTTCCATACCCGTTCCATCCGCCGCCGGCAATAAAGGACAATCGATTGTGTGCGTGCCGTTCAGACGGTACGACCGGCAACGCCGTGGCGGCGATCAGCGCTCGCGCTGGAGAAGTAGGCCGGCGGTCTGCCCGCTGTTTTCCGTGATCGGCGCGACGACTTCCCAGCCGTCCGCGCCGAGGTCGTTCAGTTCGTCGGTTGGAACGCTGCTGCTACCGAACATCCCGGTGTCGACATCGAGCGTCTTGTATTCGTAGGAGGGCATACACGCGAGGACGTGGCCACCAGCGGCAAACGTCTTGTGGTGAGCGGCGTCTGAATCGCGCGCTGACCGCCACCGATTTGCCACCCACAGCCCTCACGTCGCATGTGCCATCGTTCCCGGACGACGGGCAGCGAAACGCCCTCGCAGATGAGTGCCGGCGCTGCCCGGAACTCGCCGAGAGCCGGACCTGCATCTCGTGGGGCAACGGCCCGCTGTCTGCCGACCTCGTGGTAATTGGCGAGGCTCCGGCCGAGGGCAACCCCGAGGCCGACCAGTGGCGGGGCGGCAACCTGACCGGGATGGCCTACACCTCGCAACGGTCCGGCCGGAAAATCCGGCAGGTACTCGCCGACGCCGGATTCGGTGACGACGACTGCTACTACACCAACGCCGTGAAGTGCCACCCGTCAGAGAACCGCGACCCGACCGACGAGGAACTGGCGAACTGCCGGCCCTACCTCGTCACGGAGGTCGAGGCGGTCGAGCCGACGGCGGTACTGACCACCGGCAAGCACGCGACGAAAACCGTGCTGGCGCTGGACGACGCCAGCCTCGACGGCTTCCTCGACAGCGTGCTCGACCCGCGGCGGAGCGAAGCGCTCGGTGTACCTGTCCTGCCACTGCTGCACCCGTCGTATCAGGAGGTCTGGCTCGCCCGGTTAGGCTACGTCTACGACGAGTACGTGGCGGCCATCGCCGAGACGGTGGCCGGCGTCGGCGACACCTAGAACCTTCTTGTGACCGCCGGACGCAGGGACGACTATGAGCGAGGACTGCATCTTCTGCCAGATCGTCGCTGGGGATATCCCCGGTCGGACCGTCTACGAGGACGAAACCGTGCTGGCGTTTCTGGACGCCAACCCCCTCTCGCCGGGCCACACGCTCGTCATCCCGAAGGCCCACCACGAGCGGCTAAACGACACGCCCGCCGACGTTGCCGGCGAGGTGCTGTCGGTACTGTACGAACTCGTCCCCGCCGTCGAGGAAGCCGTCGACGCCCCCGCCAGCACAGTGGCGTTCAACAACGGTGAGGAAGCCGGCCAGGAGGTCCCACACGTCCACGGCCACATCGTCCCGCGGTTCGAGGACGACGGCGGCCGTCCGATTCACGCGCTTGTCAACGACCGTCCCGACCTCTCCGACGACGAACTGGACGCCATCGAGGACGACATCGTGGCCGAACAGAAATAAAATTCCGTATCTTTTTATCGAAAGATAATCGAACAGCGACGCATGGGGGTTTCGACGCTCGCGTTCGTGGGATGTACCGGTGGGGCTGGAACGACACGGCTGACAGTCGAGACGGCGGCGACGCTGGCCCGGGGTGGGCGGTCCGTCGCCGTCGTCGACGCAGCCTTCGGCACACAGGGGCTGGCGACCTATATCGGGGGACAACTCGACACCGACGTGACCGCGGTGGCCGTCGGTGACGCGCCGGTCGACGACGCGCTGTTCGAGTGGGACATCGACGCCGACGGCCGGGTCGCGCTCTGTCCGGCCCACGCGCCGTTTGAGCGCCTGGCGCGGGCGAAGACAGCCGAGAGCGCACAGACGCTGGAGCGGGCCATCGAGGACGTGGCCGGACGGTTCGACCACGTCCTCCTCGATGTGCCACCGGTCGCAGCGAATCAGGCCGTCGCGGCCGTCACGGCCGCACAGCGGCGGGCACACGTAGTGCCGGCCAGCCGGCGCGGCAGCGACCTGCTCCCGAGACAGCAGGGGCGACTGCGGGACATCGGCGCGCCGGCGTCAGCCGTCATCGCAACACGTGTCCACGGTGAGAACGGCGAGTCTATCGAAGACGCCGCACACACGGTCCCGCACATCGGTCCGGACGCGCCCAGACCGCTTGCGACGGATCCCGATACCGATGTCGCGCCGACCGTCGCAACGATAGCCGAGGACCTGCTCGATGTCGATCTCGGTCTGCCCTTCGAGGACGACGGCCTGTTCTCCCGCTAGGGGAGCGGAAGGACGACGACGGGGCGGTCAACTCGTGTCAACAGTTCGCGGGCCGTCGACCCGACGCCGCTGCTGTCGTCGATCCCGCGGTGCGGGCCGATGAGGAGTTCGTTCGGGTCGTGCTCGTCGACGGCCGCCAGTATCTCTGTCACGGGGTCGCCCGCTTTCGTTTCTGTCGTAGGCATGAAGGCGGCGAGTCGAGAGCGGGCGACGTTGACGGCGTCACCGGCGTCGCGTGACGGGGCATCCGGATCGCGGACGGCGACTACGACGATATCGTCGTCACCTGCCGGGTCGAGCCGGGTCTGCAGGTAGTCAGCGGCCGCGGCGGTGACGTGAACGGAACTGGTGGCGAGTAGAAACGTCGTCATGACCTACAGTGTGGCGGCGCTCGGTTTCGTGTTTTCGCTCGATACGAAGCACCACAGCGAGGGAGCAGCTATACAAATAGCAACAGAATCGCAGGCAAAGCATACACCTAGCGGCTGACTACTCATATACGGGCCACCTTGGGAAGCCATGTCTCTATCCGAAACCCCGGACCCGGCGCGGTTCGTCTGTCCGTTCTGTGAGCGGACGTTCGACCAGCCCCAGTCGGTGTGTGATAGCTGCGACAGCACAGTTGTCGTACCCATAGAAAGTCAGTCAGCGTACGACAGCATCCTTCCGATGTGTGGACGGTAGGCCAGGACAGGACGCCCCGACCGCTTGTCACCCGCACCGACGGCCTTACATACAGCCCAGCCTGTACCCGAGAGCGTGCGCGTCGAGAACAGTTTCATCGGTACCGACGGCGTCGGGGAGAAGACCGAGCGGTCCATCTGGGAGCAGGGCGTGACCCACTGGGACGAGTTCGAACCGTCCGTCGTCGGCGGCCAGCGCGGCGACCGGATCCAGCAGTTCATCGACGAGGGACGGGACCGGGTCGCCGAGACCGACGTGACCTACTTCGATCACGCGTTTCCCAGCAGCGAGCGCTGGCGGCTGTACGAGACCTTCCGCGAGCGGGCCTGCTTTTTCGATATCGAGACTACGGGACTTGACCAGGACCGAAACCAGGTAACGACGGTTAGCCTCCATCAGGACGGGGAGACACAGACGCTCGTCGCCGGCGACGACCTGACTGCTGAGAACCTCCGGGCCGCCTTTAACGGGGCGGACCTGCTAGTGACGTTCAACGGCAAGCGCTTCGACGTGCCTTTCCTCGAATCGAACTTCGACATCGATCTCGACCGGCCGCATCTCGACCTGATGTACACCTGCAAGAAAATCGGGCTCTCCGGCGGCCTCAAGCAGGTCGAGAAAGACATCGGTATCGAGCGGGACCGGCCGGACATCTCGGGCCGGGACGCGGTGCGGCTCTGGCGGGAACACGAACAGGGCCGCGACGGTGCACTCGAAACACTGGTGTCGTACAACCGCGAGGACACAGTAAACCTCAAAACGTTGGCCGATACTGCGACAGAGCGTCTCGACGAACGTGTTTTCGTCGGCTGATACCGACCGCGACAACCATCATCACACCCCCTTTGTTTCAAGTGGAACGTGAGAGTGTGACAGTGTCACGTCGTGACCCAGCAAGGTCGGGACTGTCGAGCTATCGACTCCAAAAGGGCGTATGTCCATGCCCGAGAACGATTGAGGCGACGTGCCAGACGGCGAGTTCGACAAACAGCGCCGTGTCCTGTCCCGTTCCGACACCGTAGAGCGACGGAAGATACACCAGTGGTAGTAACACAGCCCCCCAGAACGCGAACGGTCGGATGCCAGCGAGTGTCAGGGTCCAGAGCCCGCGGCCCGCAAACGCAAGTATATCGAGATATCGGCCGGTGTTCGTCGGTCGCAGCCTGTCGGCGTCGCCCCGGTGGGGTATCTGGGGGTTATCGCCGCTCGATGACCCCACCGTCTCTCACCCTATCTGGTCTCGGTATCATTGGCTGAAACAACAGTATACCACGCCTAATCGGTGGTTACTACACATATAGGCGCCTGCTCCGGGGCATCTATGTGTATTCACACCTCCTCGGACTGTCAGATCGTTTCGGCGAGATATCACACCGGATTCACGGCGTCCGTACAGTCCGGACATTCGGCGATCATCCGCGGCCAATCACCGTCTGTGTCGTACGCGACGACGAGGTTCGCCGCGGGAATCGTCACGTCGCATACCGGACACTTCCCGAGCGGTGGATCGGTCGTCTGTATGTCACTGTCCCACATGTGCCAAGCTACGCGTTCAATCCATATTGTTACCAAGCACCTACGAAGTCGTGGACGACCTTACGTGTCGTCGTCGCCGTCCCGCGGCGGCCGCTTCGATAGCCGGTCGAACCGACGCTGGGCCTCGTTCGACCGGTCGGCGGTTTCGTCGGGTTCGTACATCACGTCCGCAAGCGCCGACTCCTCGACAGTTATCTCCAGAACCGCATCGGCTGTTTGCGCCTCGGCCGGCAGTTCGGCCGCCGCGATTTCGAGTGCGTACAGCCCGTCCTCGGCGTCCACTTCCAGCGTAGCGATGCCGTCCTCGATTCGGTCGACGACGGCGGTGTGGGTTCCATCAGGTAGCATCAGTAACTCCGTTCCAGCACGGTTTCGTTGTCGGCGTCGGTCACGGTCACTGTGTCGCCGCCGTTGTTCCATATGGGACGCCCCGACCCCCAGTAAAGGTCGGTGTCCGTGTCGGTGCCGCTGCCGGTGTGGAGGGTCACGGTATCGTCCGGTTCGAGGGTGAATCCGTCAGGGACGGTGTAGGTGTGACCGGCTGCATCGGCGACCGTCCAGCCGCCCATCGCCAGCGGCTCCGCGCCCGCGTTCCGGAACACCACGTACTCGTCGTTGAGATTGTCCCGGTCGTCGCCGGCCGCGTCGGCGCGAACCCGGTCGATAACGAGGTCGCCGCTCGTGTTCTCGGTGGGTGTTCCGCCGTCAGTCGCGACGGGCGTGTCAGTTGCGCCCGGCGTATCGGTCCGCGTGGACGAGCGGGCAAGATAGGTCGCCCGCTGGGAAACGGAGTCGGTCGCACCGGGCGTAATCGGGTCCCCGGAACGCAGCGCCAGCGGGTCGGTCGGCGCTGCCCGCTGCGTGCTGACGGTCACGGCGGTCCCGTTGCTGGTCAGGACGGTGTCGCCGTGGGTCGCCGTCCAGTAGGTCGGAATCGACCGCGCCGCGAGCCGCCCGAGCGTCTCGTTGCTCGGGTGGCCGTACTGCGAGTCGTAGGCGCTCGATACGATGACAGTCCGGGGGTCGGCGGCGTCCAGCAGCGGCCCGCTCGTACTGGACGCGCTGCCGTGGTGTCCGGCTTTCAGCACCGTCGACCCGAGCGCCGCTCCGTACGTCTCCACGAGGTACGCCTCCTGGTCATCTTCGGCATCGCCGGGGAACAGAAAGCTCGTCTCGCCGTGTTCGACCCGGAGGACGATGCTGTTCTCGTTGCGGGCCTCGTTTTCGAGGTACGGCTCCGGCGGGCCGAGAACGGTCGTCTCGACGCCCGCAAACCGTATCCGGTCGCCCTCGCGCGTCTCGTACAGTGTCACATTGTGGGCTTCGACAGCGTCGAGGTACCGCTCGTAGGTCTGCGTGCTCGCGGCGATACCGGGGTCGTACACCACGCCGACGCCGTTTTCCTCGGTCTCGTAGTGCCTGATAACGGCCGCGTTGCCGCCGATGTGGTCGGCGTCGTTGTGCGAGACGACGAAGTGGTCGATGCGGTCGATGTCCTGCCGGTCGAGGTACTGCAGGACGTACTCCCCGTCGTCGGTGAAGTCACCGGAGTCGATGAGCATCGTCTCGTTGTCAGGACTAATCAGCAGGGTCGCCACTGACTGGCCGACGTTGATGAAGTGGACCTCAAGCGTCCCGTTCGCCGCGCTCGACGACGTGTTGTCCGCCGTTGCCGTCTCGGTGACGGTCGGCGGGTCCGCGCCGCCGTCTACGCCGTTCGCCACGAACCCGCCACAGCCGGCGAGTACCAGCAGCGCCGCGACTACCAGTGTCCCAACCCAACGACTCCGTGCCATCCCCTTGTCCTACGCATCCGAGTTATTTGGTAGCACTTACCAACTACGTGCCACCGGGAGGAGCACGACAGGTATCCGGCAAGATGTATCGTCGCTCAGTAGTTCGCGGCATCAGCCGTCTGTGGCGGGTTCGTCGGCCGGAGCAGGTGGACACGGCCGGAGAGGAATCCGATCAAGAGCCCGGTGAAATGTGCGATGAGTGCGACGCCGGGGTTCGCGGTGGCGAGTGTGATCGCGGCGGCGACGATGCCGGCCAGCGCTAACTGGACGCGCGGCGCGAGTTCGAACCCGCCGATGACGGTGTCGGTCAGGCGGTTGGCGGCGAGCAGATACCCAAAGAGGGCAAACACCGCACCGCTGGCCCCGAGCACGGAGACATGGCTGACCATCCCGGGAATGAGCGGACCGAGGAGACTGGTTATCGAGACCTGCGAGACGCCGGCGAGTGCGCCGGTCGAGGCGAAGAAGGCGTGGAACCGGAACGGCGTCGTCCGACGTTCGAGAACGATGCCAGCGAGGGCTAACCCGGCGGCATTTGCGAGGAGATGCGACAGGCCAGCGTGTGCGTACACGCTGGTGACGAGCGTCCACGGGCGAGCAAGCAGCGGGGGCGAGAGGGCAAACAGGCCCCGCGGGGCGGTCACCACGCCGACGGCCTGCTGGGCGAGGAACACACCGACAATGACGGCCAGCGTGACCACAGTGGGGCTGTTACGCAGCGGCTTCATCGGTCCGGTATTGTCGCCCGCGATACAAGAAACGCTCGGCCGCCCACGTCGTTTCAGAACGCATACGTGGCGTCGTCACGTCTACTCGTGTATGTCAGAACTGAGCGAGACGCTCGCCGCGGCGTTCGCCGACGAGACCGACGAGGAAGTCGCACAGACAGCCGCCGAGAACATCGCCGCCTTCGCCGAGGAGTACGACGAGGACCTGACCAGCGACCGCGTTACCGACCTGCTCGCGGACGCGCCCTACGACGACTTCGGCCGCCGGTTCAACTGGGTCGTCGGCGAACTCGCCGCCGAGAACGAGGACTGCACCGACTCCCGGGAGTTCCGCATCGACGGGTTCGGCGACCTCGCGGCCGATCCCGACATCGGGACCTGAGCGGACACATGGCCGGTGGCACCTACACGCTGGTGCTCAAACGGGACGCCAGCGGACCGATCACGGTCGGTGCACTCGGCGAGATCGAGTTTCCGGCGGGTTGGTACGCCTACACCGGGAGTGCACTGGGTAGCGGCGGCTTCAGCCGCATCGACCGCCACCGCGCGGTCGCCGCCGGCGACAACGACACCCGCCACTGGCACATTGACTACCTGCTTGGCGACACGACGACCACCATCGAGCGGGTCGTCACGACCGAGGCCGACGTGGAATGCGCCGTCGCCCAGCGAATTGGCGGGTCGACAGCGGGGTTCGACCGCGTCGATTCCTTCGGCTGCTCGGACTGTGACTGTCGCTCGCACCTGCGATACCACGAGCGGCGGGACCGACTGCTCGACGCGGTGACTGCCGCCCACGAAGCCGCTCGGGATGAAACGGCAGCCGCGACCGAGTAGTCAGGAAATGTGGATCGCGGGCTTGTTCGGCCGCGCTTTGGCCGCGAGATCGTCGTCCGGTGATGCTCGCCGGACAACAACGCTACACTCGAACTCGTCTTCGAACAGCCACACGGCCTGCTGGAGTACGCCGAGTTCGCGCTCGCCGTCGATGATCGGTTCCAGGCCCGCCCCGCGGTCGGCAAGACGGTCGGCGAACTCGGCGGCCGCGTCGCCGTGCCCTTTGATGTCCTCGTCGGCCATGATTTCCCCGACGATGGCGTCGTCGGGATCGGACTCGCGGGCGATCTCGTAGGCACGGTACTTCCAGTCGGCGGCGACGACGAGTTCGATTTCGTTCGGGGCCTCGATGTCGACGACCTCCGTGATCTCGCGCACGTCGTCGAGCGTCCGGCGGACGACCTGTCGCTCGATGCGGTAGTCGTCCACGTCCCGGAGCGGTTCGGGCCAGCGGCTCTCGGCGACGAGTCCGTCCTCATCGAGGAGCTGCCACATCTCCTCGGCGAGGAACGGCGCAATCGGCGCGACCAGCGCGGCGAGCACTCGCAGGCCGCGGCTGTAGGCGAACTGGTAGGGCCGGTCATAGCCCGCGTAGCGCCCGAGCAGGCGGGCAAAGCGCTGGAGTTCGCTGACGACGCGATGGAAGCGGAAGCGGTCGTACTCTTCGGTGACGGCCGCGATTGTCCGGTCGATCTCCCGCTCCAAGTACGCGTCGTGGTCGGTACTCTCGGTCCGGGTCTCGGTTGTGTCGGTGTACTCGGCGACCAGCCGGTACAGCGTCTGCTGGAAGTCGTAGGCCGTCGAAACGTCCTTGACGGTCCACTCGAAGTCCTGGGAGGGGTGGGCCGCCGAGAGGACGAACAGCCGCGTCGTCTCGGCCCCGTACTCGTGGGGCGCGATGTCATTGCCCTTGGACTTGGACATCTTCTCGCCGCTGTGAAGCACCGTCCCTTGATTGATGAGCCGCTCGACCGGCTCCTCGCGGTCCAGCAGGCCGATATCCGACAGGGCGCGAGTGAAAAATCGAATGTACAGCAGGTGCAGCACCGCGTGTTCTTCGCCGCCGACGTACACGTCGACGGGGAGCCACTCGTCGGCGGTTTCCTGGTCGAAGGGAGCGCCCTCGAAGTGCGGCGAGAGGTACCTGAGGAAGTACCACGAGGAGTCGACGAAGGTGTCCATCGTATCCGTCTCCCGCACCGCGTCGGCCCCGCAGTCGGGACAGGTGGTCTGTTTCCATTCGTCGGCAGCATCGAGGGGGTTGCCCGTTGTCTGCACGTAGTCGGGCAGTTCCACCGGCAGGTCCTCCTCGGGCACGGGGACGTGGCCACAGTCGTCGCAGTGGACGATGGGGATCGGCGTCCCCCAGTAGCGCTGCCGGGAGATGAGCCAGTCCCGCAGGCGATAGGTCACCGCGGACTCGGCGGCCTCGTGCTCGCGCAGTCGCTCGCGGCCGGCGGAACTGGCGAGGCCGTCGTACTCGCCGCTGTTCGTGAGCATCCCATCGTCAGTGTAGGGCGCGTGTGGCAGGTCCGTCCCGCTGCCATCGACTGGTTCGACAGCCTGCTCGACGGGCAGGTCGTGCTCGTTGGCGAAGGCGTGGTCCTGCTCGTTGTGGGCCGGCACGCCCATGACCGCGCCCGTGCCCACGTCGTCCAGTACGTACGCGGCGACGTACACCGGTAGCTCCTCGCCGGTGTAGGGGTGGGTCGCGGTGAGGTCCGTCTCGACGCCGCTCATCCCGGCGTCGTCCGTACTCGCCACCGACTCCACGTACTCGGCGACGGCGTCGTCCTCGTCGGCCAGCGCCCGCGCGAGGTCGTGGCCCGGCGACAGCGCCAGATACGTCGCGCCGTACACCGTGTCGAGCCGTGTCGTGAATGCCTCGACAGTGTCGTGGTCGTCGTGGCCGACGGCGAACGATACTCGGGCTCCTTCCTGGCGACCGATCCAGTTGCGCTGGCTGTCCCGCACGCCGTCGGGCCACCCCGCCAGGTCATCCAGCCCACGATACAGGTCCTCGGCGTAGTCGGTGATGGCGAAGAACCACTGGTCGAGATCGCGTTGCTCGACGCCGGTCCCGCAGCGCCAGCAGACGCCGCCGCCGTGGGTGTGGCTGTGATTACTGCCCGAATCGCTCGCATCTGGCGGCGTCTCGACCTGCGCGTCGGCAAGCACCGTCTCGCAGTCCGGACACCAGTTCACCGTCGCTGCGCCGTAGTCCACCAGCCCCTCGTCGTAGAACTGGGTGAACAGCCACTGGTTCCACTGGTAATACTCGGGGTCGCAGGTCGTGATCTCCCGGGACCAGTCGTAGCCAAAGCCCATCTCCCGGAGGTCGTCTTTCATCTGGTCGATACACGTCCGGGTCCAGGACTCGGGGTCGGTGTCCCGTTCGTAGGCGGCGTTCTCCGCGGGCAGGCCGAAGGCGTCCCACCCCATCGGGTGGAGCACATCGTCACCGGCCATCCGCCGATACCGGGCGTACGCGTCGGTGATGGCGTAGTTCCGGATGTGTCCCATGTGCAACGAGCCGGAGGTGTAGGGGAACATCCCCAGCACGTAGGTCGGGTCGGCGGCGTCTGTTGGGCACTCGAAGACCCCCTCCCGCTCCCAGACCTGCTGCCAGTACTCCTGGACCCGCGCGTGGTCGTATCGACGCGACATTTATTACTTGCTCCTGTGCCTGCCGCCCTCATCAGTGTTCGGCTATGAAAGGTATCGAGTTGTAGTGAGACAGTGGTTGTTCGCATTTCCTCACGTGGAACGACTGCTGAGAAGAGATACCACTCCAGAGAAGATTGTTCCTAGCTCATTCCTCGCCGGACTCGTAATGGTCGCCAGCGGCTTCAGGCAGGCGGGTTTTGCCCACCAAGGCGAGAACGACAATGACGGCGAGGAACGGAATCGTCTGGACCAGCGAGTTCGGAATCGCCAGGATATCGCCCGACTGGAACCGGATCTGGATGGCTTCGAGCCCGGCAAACAGCGTCGTCGACAGCAAGGCACCGACGGGGTTGTAGTTGCCAAAGAGATACGCAACGATGGCAATGAATCCTTTGCCGTTGACCATCGTCGGGCCGTTCCCGGAGAACTGGCCGATGTTGATCGCCAGCGCGGCCCCGCCCATCCCCGAGAGGACGCCGGAGAGGAGGACGGCGGCGTATCGGACGCGGGACACGTCGACGCCAGCGGTGTCCAGCGCTTTCGGGTTCTCGCCGGCGGCCCGGACCCAGCGGCCGAAGGTCGTGCGGTTCAGCACGTACCACGACGCCGCCACGGCGAGGAACATGATGTAGACTGCGGGCGAGGCGTCGAACAGCGCGCCGAAGAACGGGATGTCGGCCAGCGTCGGGACCGTTATCGTGTCGAAGGTGCCGACGCTGCTGGTGTTGGGACCGCCGTAGAACACCTGTGAAGCGAAGGGAGCGAGCCCGAGCGCGATGAGCCAGACGGCCAGCCCGGCGATGATCTGGTCGGCGCGGAACTCGATGCAGACGACGGCGAACACGCCCGCGAGCAGCGTCGACGCGACGATCCCGACAAGAAAGCCCAGCCATAGCGAGCCGGTGACATCGGCACCGAAGATGGCCGCGAACGCCGAGATGATGAGCAGGCCTTCGAGCCCGATGTTGATGATGCCGCTCTTTTCGGCGAAAATGCCACCGAGCGCGGCCAGCACGATCGGGACCGAGAGCCGCAGCGTCGAGGACAGCGTCGACTTCGAGGCCAGCACCCAGAAGATCTGGCCGGGCGTCGATTCAGGCGCGAGGAGGCCGAATCCAGCAAGCGCAACGAGTGTGAGCAACGCGACAGCAGCGATGAACAGCCGGCCCGAGGCCGAGCGGAGGCGGTCCATAGCGTTGTCGTTAGTCATCGGCACCACCTCCCGCGGTCGCGGTGGCCTGTCTGTCGCCCTGTCCCGTTGCGAGCCGGCGGCCGATGATGCGGAAGAACTCCGGCATCGCGACGAACAGGATGATGAGCCCCCGGAGGACGCCCACGAGCTGTGGCGGCACGTCCGTCGCGAAGGCCACCACGTTCGAGCCGGACTTGAGGACGCCAAAGAGGAGCGCGGCGAAGACGGCCCCGATAGGGTTGTTGCCGGCGAGAATCGAGACGGTGATCCCGTCGAAGCCGTAGCTCGGGATGCCGGTCTGGAACTTCCCGAGAGTCATCATCACGAATACGGCCCCGCCGACGCCGGCGAGCGCGCCGGACAGCGTCAGCGAGGTCAGGATCGTGCGGGCGGAGTCGACGCCGCCGTACTCCGCGGCCGCGGGCTGGATACCGGCGGTCCGCAGATCGTAGCCGAAGGCGGTGTGTTCGAGCAGATAGTAGACGCCGCCAACGAACGCAAGGGCAAGCAGGAGCGCGAGCAGGGAGAAGTCGGTCCGCGGGTCGAACAGAATCGAGGGGAACTGTCCCTCGATGGGCAGCGTCCGAGTCTGTGTCGCCTGACTCGTCGGATCGGCGAAGTGGTTCCGGACGAGATACAGCGTCACCCGCACGGCGACGAAGTTGAGCATGATCGTGGTAATGACCTCGTTGGCGTCGGCGTAAGCCTTCAACGCGCCGGGGATCGCGCCGTAGAAGCCGCCCCCGACCGCGCCGGCGAGCAGCCCGACCGGAATCAGCAGGACGAGTGCGAGCGTTCCCGAGACCAGCGAACCGGCCCACAGTACCGTCAGTGCGGCCGCCAGCGCGCCGATGATAAGCTGCCCCTGGGTCCCGATATTGAAGATGCCAGCACGGAACGCCAGTGCCACCGAGAGCCCGGTAAACACCAGAATCGTCGTCTCCCGAAGCGTCGCCGCGAACTGCGCGTTCAGCGGCGACCAGCCGCCGACGAAGGGGTCGCCCAGCGCCCCGAGGAACAGCCGATTGAACACGTAGAACGGGTCGTAACACAGCGTCGTGGAGCCGACCGTCAGCACCGGGGACCGACAGGTCGCCATCAGCCCCGCGGCGGTGACGAGCACCGTCCCGACGACGATAGAAAGCAACAGCGCCGAGACGGCGATAAGAACCCGCTCGCCGACCGAAGTCTGACCTAGCCTGATGAGTCGCTGTCGGTACTGAGCCCACCGGCCGTCCGTGTCCGGTGTGGGCGGGTCGTCGCCGTCTTGTGGCGGGCCGTCGTCGCTCATTGCCGGCCCTCCCCGTCGGCTGCGATAGTCGGCACGGCCTCAGGTTGCTGGCCGGCCATCAATAGGCCGAGTTGCTCCTCGGTCACGCGCTCGGGGTCGACGATGTCGATGATCTCGCCCTCGTAGATGACGGCGAGGCGGTCCGAAAGCGACTGGACCTCATCGAGGTTCGAGGAGATGAGCAACACGGCCCGGCCCGCCTCCCGAAGGGCGTTGATCCGGTCGTGGATGAACTCCATCGACCCCACGTCGACGCCGCGGGTGGGGTGGGAGGCAACGACGAGACGCGGGTCCCGCGCGAACTCCCGGCCGACGACGAACTTCTGCTGATTACCCCCCGAAAGAGACTTCGCGTGGGCGTCGGCGTTTGGGGGCCGAACGTCGTACTCCTCGATAATCTCCTCCGCGTGGTCGCGCGTGTGGTCCCAGTCGATCCGTCCGTTCGAAGTGTAGTCGGGCGCGTGCTGACTCCCCAGCAGGCCGTTCTCGACGAGGTCGAAATCCATCACCAGCCCCCGCTCCTGGCGGTCCTCGGGGATGTAGGCCATCCCGGCCTCGATTCGCTCCCGGCGGCTGTCGGTGGTCCGGTCGGCGCCGTCGTACGTGATCGTCCCCTCGTCGGGCAACTGCAGGCCGGTGATCGCCTCGACCAGCTCCGACTGCCCGTTCCCGTCGACGCCAGCGATCCCGAGCACTTCGCCCGCCCGGACTTCGAGCGAAATGCCGTCGACCGCACGAACGCCACGGTCGTCCTCCACGACGAGGTCTTCGACATCGAGGACAGGCCGGCCCGGCTCGGCGGGCTTGCGGTCGAGGTCAAGCAGGACTTCGCGGCCGACCATCATCTCGGCCAGTTCCTCGCGGGTGATGTCGTCGGTCGGGACCGTCCCGACGTTTTTGCCCTCGCGGAGGACGGTGATCTCGTCAGCGGCCTCCATGGCCTCGCCGAGTTTGTGCGTGATGAAAATGATCGTCTTGCCCTGGTCGGTCAGCTCTTCGAGGACGCGAAAGAGGTCCTGGACTTCCTGCGGTGTGAGGACTGCCGTGGGTTCGTCCAGAATCAGCACGTCTGCGCCGCGGTAGAGGGCTTTGAGGATCTCGACGCGCTGCTGGACGCCGACGCCGACATCCTCGATACGGGCGTCGGGGTCAACGTCGAAGCCGTACCGTTCGGACAGTTCACGGACTTGCTGTCGGGACTGCTCGCGGTCGACGGTGAGTCCGAGCCACTTGCGGGGCTCGTTGCCGAGGGTGATGTTCTCGGTGACGGTCATCGGATCGACTAGCATGAAGTGCTGGTGGATCATGCCGACGCCTTCGTCGATTGCGTCGCGCGGCGAGTCGAACTGCTGGGTTTCGCCGTGGACGGTGACCGTTCCCTCGGTGGGCTGGTAGAGCCCGTAGAGGACGTTCATCAGGGTGGTCTTGCCCGCACCGTTCTCGCCGAGCAGTGCGTGGACCGTCCCTTTCTCGACCGCCAGATCAACGTCGTCGTTCGCGACGACCCCCGGGAACCGCTTTGTGATACCATCGAGGTGGACGGCCTGTTCCATACTCTGAGCGGTTACCCGCCCGGAGTTTTAACTTCACGGTTCCACAGGTCTGGCAAAAATATGCGGTCACCGCGTGTGGCTGCGGTCTCAGACGTTGCCGGGGTCGGTCGGCACGCTGATGTCGCCGTCGATGATGCTCTGGCGGACTTCGGACACCTCGTCTTTGACTTCCTGTGGGATCTCCGAGCCGAGTTGCTGGCCGTACACCGCTTCGACGCCGTTCTGTTCGAGGCCGAGCGTGTTCACAGTGCCGCCCTCGAAGTTGTCGTTGACCACGGACTCAACGGACGTGTAGACGGCGTTGTCGACGCGCTTGACCATACTCGCGAGGATAATGTCGCTGAAGTTCGCTTTCGTGACCGACTGATCGCGGTCGACGCCGATGGCGAAGCGACTCGCTTCTTGAGCCGCCCGGAACACGCCGGTCCCGGTGTTGCCCGCCGCGTGGTAGACGATATCCGCGCCGGAGTTGTACATCGAGAGGGCCGCCTCCTGGCCGCCGGAGGGGTCGTTGAAGTCCCCGACGTAGGCCGTCTGGATGTCGATATCCTCGTTTGCGTGCTTGACGCCGGCCTTGTAGCCGGCTTCGAAGCGACCGATGAGGTCGCCCTCGACGCCGCCGACGAAGCCGACGTTCGTGGAGTCGCTCTGCGTGGACCCGCCACCGGCCGAGAACTCCTGACTCGATAGCCGTGCGGCCATCAGCCCGACCAGGAACGAGCCCTGATGCTCGCCGAACACGTACGAGCCGACGTTGTCCGCGTCGACGGTGGAGTCGACGATCATGAAGTTCTGCTCCGGATACTGGCCGGCGTTCTCCGTGAGGGCGTCTGCCTGCAGGAAGCCGATACAGCAGACGAGGTCGTAGTCCGGGTTCGAGGACTGTGCGTACTGCTGTTGCAGGCTCGCGAAGTCCTGTACGTCCTCGGGCTGGGACTCGTCGTATTCGATGTTCAGTTCGTCTGCGGCCCGGATGATGCCGGTCTGGGCCTGATCGTTGAACGACCCGTCGCCGAGCCCACCCGTCGCATACACCATGCCGATACGACCGGCCGGACCGCTGTCGCCGTCGCCACCGTCACTCCCATCGCCATCGGTGGCGTCACCGTCGCCGCTGCCGCCGTCGCCACCCAGACAGCCGGCTAAACCGATTGCGGTTGCGGTACCGACACTACTGATGAACGTGCGTCTCCGTTGTGACATGTCCCACCAGCGTTGTGGATAGGCGTTAAAGACTTCGGTGTCACACACCAGCCACACCGGCGACAAAGCGTGGCAAGATGGGGGCAAAGATTCCGACACCACCGCCGCGGGCGTTTTATGTACTGAGTGTGAACGGCTGCCAATGACAGTCTGGTCGCGTTCACACAGCAGCAACTGGCAGGCTCCGGAGGCGTCTCGCACGCGGTGACCACCGTCGTCTTCTGGGCGCTGGTCGCCCTCGCGACGGTCACCGGGCTGGTGACGGCCTGGACGCTCGGTGCGAACAGCAACTCGCCGCCGTTCGCACCGGCTATCGGCGCGAACGCCATCTCGACGATGCGCGCCGCCTTCCTCATCGGTATCCTCGCCGCACTCGGCGCACTGACCCAGGGTGGGAGTATCTCCGAAACGGTCGGTGCTGGCCTCATCGACGGCGTCCAGATCACGTCGCTCGCGGCTATCGCCGGCCTCCTGACCGCGACTGGGTTCATGGCCTTTGGCATCTATTCGGGCTACCCCGTCCCCGCGGCGTTCGCAACGACGGGCGCGATGGTCGGGGTCGGCCTCTCGCTGGGCGGCCAGCCGGTCTTCGACACCTACCGCCGCATCATCGTCTTCTGGCTGCTCGTCCCCCCTGTCTCGGGTGGCCTGGCCTACCTCACCGCGACAGTGCTGCGTCGGGACGACATCCCCGAGACGGTCGGGGTCCCCCTACTGGCCGGTGTCGTCGGCGGTATCGTCGCCAACGTCCAGTTAAGTATCATCCCGTCGCCGGCCGGTACAGAACAGGGCTCGCTGGCCGGCTTCGCAGCCATGACTGCGGGCACAGACATCGCCGCCGTCGCCGCGACGCTGCTGGTCGCCGCCGGAAGCTTCTACTACATCCGCCTGCAGACCCAGGCCTCCGTCGACAAGGGTATCAAGACCTTTCTCGTCGTGCTGGGTAGCGTCGTCGCCTTCTCCAGCGGCGGGAGCCAGGTCGGTCTGGCGACCGGACCCCTGGAGAACCTCTACCGCGTCGAACTCGGCTTGCCCGGGCTGGTGTTGCTGGCGCTCGGTGCGGCGGGTATCCTCGGCGGTGCGTGGATGGGCGCACCCCGTCTGTTGCAGGCGACCTCCCGCGAGTACGCCCAACTCGGCGTCCGCCGGTCTATCGCAGCGCTGGTCCCCGGTTTCATCATCGCGCAGGCCGCCATCGCGCTGGGCATCCCTATCTCGTTCAACAACATCATCATCTCCGGAGTCATCGGCGGCGGTCTGGCTGGCGGCTCCGCCGGCGTCTCCCGCCGGAAAATCGGGGTGACCGTCGGCTTCTGGCTCATCACGCTCGTCACCAGCGTCGTCATCGGCTTCGGCGTCTACCGCGTACTGGCAGCGCTACTCGGCGGCCAGGTCTGAGACGCTACCGGACGACCGTCACCGTCACCGGTGCTTCGCTGACGACCGTCGTCGCAACGGTCCCCAGCAACCGCCGGGCGATCTCGTTTTTCGTCCCGCCGTGGCCGCCCATCACCACCTGACCCACGTCGGCCTCCTCGACGTAGTCCAGAATCGTCTCGGCCGGGTCGCCGGTCTCGACGGCGGTGTCGACCGCCCGACCGACCTCGTCGGCCTGCTGTGCGGCCCGGTCGACGAGATTACTCGCCCGCTCGTCGGCCGCCGCCCGGCGGTCCGCGTCCGCTTCGAGCAACCCGCCTTCGCTCATCCCCGTATCGAGCGGCGCGACGACGTTCAGTACCGTAATCCGGCAGTCGAACGTCTCCAGCGCGTAGGTTAGCGCCTCGTCAGCCAGCGGCGAGCCATCCAGCGGGACGAGGACGTGACCTGATACCATACCGGATTTGCGGGCCGGGGCTACAAGTATGGGCGGGGCGGCGGTCGGTTGTGTACTGGTCCATGCTGGATTTGAACCGAAGCCAGACGTGCTCGCTTCGCTGTGCGCGACTGGCAGGGCTCGAATCCAGTAATTACGATTCTCTCGCTCACGAATTGTTCGCGAGAAGAATAGTCCATCCTGGATTCGAACCAGGGTCGAAGCCCCCAGAAGGCTTCAGGATTGGCCACTACCCCAATGGACTGTGCGCAGTCTACTGTACCGGATGCCCCTTTGTAAGCGTTGCGCGATTCGGTCGGACATGAAGCGTGTCAGCAGGCCGCATAGCTACATTTCAGGGGGCGCATCCACGTCCGCGAACAGACATCGACAGCGCTTTTTCTGGTTGTCGCGCACAGTCGCGTATGTACGTCGGACGATTCGTCGTCGTCAGTCCCGAGGTCGGCGCGTACCGCGTCTCCTCGCGCTCGTTCCCCAACCGCCAGGCAGTACAGCGCGACGGCACGGTGACCGTCGAACCGACGCCGGACGCGCCGGCAACGGACAATCCTTACATCTCCTACAACGGCGTGCGCGTCACCGAGCGCGGCGCGGTCGTCGGTAACGGGTCACACGTCGACCCCATCGCCGAAAAGCTCGAACTGGGCTATCCAGCGCGGGACGCCATCGCGGAGCCGCTCCTGTCGCTCGACTTCGAGAAGGACGACTACGACACGCCCCGCGTCGCCGGGATCGTCGGCGTCGACGCGGCAGACCCGACGACAAACGCCGACGGGCCGGGCGCGGTCATCGGCACCGTCCGCCGGGACGCACTGTTGGTCGAGGAAGTTACCGAGCCGACGCTGGTGGCGACCTACGAGGAAAACAGCCCGACGGCGTTCGATCTGGCCGCGGACGACGCCAGCGGGGCGGCCCGCGAGGTGTACGACCACGAGTACGAACACGCCGTCTGTTCGGCCGGCGTCGCGGGGTCGGCGGGCGAGTTCGACGTGGCCGTGTACAACGGGGAGTGAGCGGATGGCCGCGAACGGACAGTGGACACAAATACTGAGTCAGGACCGACACTCAAGTCCCCACAGGGGGTAGACCCTAGCAATGAAACTCGGCATCATCTCTGATATCCACGGCAACCGGGTGGCGTTAGCGGCGGTGCTAGCGGATATGCCGCCCGTCGACGGGCTGGCCTCTGCCGGCGACGTGGTCGGCTACAACCCCTGGCACGCCGACTGCGTCGACGCGATGCGCGGACACCCCGAGGCGCTCCCGGACGACGTTCCCTGGCCGACCGAGGAAGTCCCGACAGTGATGGGTAACCACGACCGGGCCGTCGCAAGCGAGACGCCGTTCGCGTTCAACGGGATGGCCCAGGCCGGCGTCGAACACGCCACGGAGCAGTTGTCCGACGAGCAGATCGAGTGGCTGGCGGGACTGCCCGACGAGCGCCGGGTGTGTGACGACCGGGTGAAGCTCGTCCACGGCCACCCGGACGACCCGGACCACTACACGTTCCCCGAGGAGTTCGGGCCGGACCTGCTCGGCGACGAGGACGTGCTGGTGATGGGCCACACACACCAGCAACATCACGAGGTGTACGATGACGGTATCGTCATGAACCCCGGGAGCGTGGGCCAGCCACGGGACAGGAACCACCGGGCCGCCTACGCGGTGCTCGACCTCGACGCCCGCTCTGTCGAGGAACACCGGGTGGCCTACGACACGAGCGCAGTCATCGACGCTGTCGGGGACGCCGGCCTTCCGCGGGAGATCGGCTTCCGGTTGACACAGGGCCGCTAGCACTCGCCACGGTACACATCGCTGGCAGCCTGCAGATACTGCAGCGGGACGAGAGAATTTATGTCCGTGACCGCTACGGTGTGGTGTGGAGTCCCCATTCGATGTCCTCGGAATTCCGCCCGACGCCGACGACGGGGAGGTCGTCAACGCGTACCGCGAGCGGGTGAAGGAGGCCCACCCGGACCAGGGCGGGTCGACGGCCGAGTTCCAGGCAGTCAAAACGGCCTACGAGCGACTGCAAAACGGCTACGAGCCCGGGGACCCGCTGCCGGACGAGACGCCAGAACCCGCATCCGAGGCCGAAGCCGAGGAAGCGCCGCCGGAACCGGACGACCCGATGGTGGAATTTCTCAACTTCGAAGTGCTAGAGGACCACGGCTGGGCGCTCGGCGACGAGGACCTGTTCGAAAAAGCCGCCGAGGCGAACCTGCGGTCGACCGACTTCGGCCGCTTCTACGTCGACCCGAACGACACGCTACTGGAGGCGGCCGAAAAGAACGGCTTCGCGTGGCCCTTCGCCTGTCGGGGCGGCGCGTGTACGAACTGCGCGGTCGCGGTCGTCGAGGGCGAGATGCCGTCGCCGGCGAGTCACATTCTCCCGCCCGACCTCACGGAGAAGGGGATCCGACTGTCGTGTATCGCCGCCCCGGTTTCTGACGATGCAAAAATCGTCTACAACCTGAAACACCTCCCCGAGGTCAGCGAACTCCTCTTGCCTGCGAGCCGGTTCGAACAGGCCTCCTCAACCGATTGAGACCCGCGCTCAGAACACGTCCTGGACGATAGAGAGGGCCTGTTCGCGGTCCGCCCACGGGACGAACACGGAGACCGACGTGGCGGACGTAATCACGTCGTAGAGGTGGATGTGTGCGTCGGCCAGCGGTTCGACGACTTGGTGGGCCAGGGCCGACTGGCTGGGGTCGCCGCCGGTGACGCGGATGACGGCGATTTCGTCTTCGACGGTGACCGACGAGAGCGTCTCGTCGTCGACGATGCGGTCGTGCAGCAGTGCTTCGGCCTGCTCGGCGTCGTCCTCGTCGACGTAGAACGTCAGCGAGTCCATTCCCGAGGAGTTTGCCTCGATGTTGATCTCCTCGTCCGCGATAGCGCTGGCGAGATCTGCAAGGATGCCCGGACTGTTCCGGATGGCGCGGCCCGCGACGGTTACGCAGGCGATGGGCTGTTCCTGCAGGTCGATGAGATTCTGGAACTCGCCCTCGATAGACGTACCACCGGAGAGCAGGTCGCCGTGCTGGTAGTGGACAACGCGAACCCCGAGATCGTCGGTCTTGTACGACAGCGCCGACGGCGCGACCACCTCGGCCCCGCGGAACGACAGCGAGCGGAGTTCGTCGACGGAAATTTTGCCGACGTTCCGAGCGCCTTCGACGACACGCGGGTCGCCGGTCATGACGCCTTCAACGTCGGTGACGATGACGACCTCGTCGGCGTCCATGTAATCGCCCATCATCACGGCGCTCGTGTCGGAGCCCCCGCGGCCCAACGTCGTCACGTTGCCCTGGTGATCCTCTGCCAGGAACCCGGTGATGACCGGCACCACGTCCTTGAGTTGGCCGGCCAGCGCGTGGGCACGCTTCTGGGTCTCCTCGACATCGACCTCGCCGTACTCGTCGGTGATGATCGGCCAGTCCTCGCTCCCGGGTTCGAGGAAGACCGCCTCGATGCCGCGGGCGGCGAGTGCGCCCTTGAGCATCCGAACGGAGGTCCGTTCGCCCATCGAGACGATTTCCGCGCGGTCCGCGGAGTCTGCGTCGTAGTTGATCTCCTCGAGCAGTTCGTCGGTCGTATTCCCCATCGCCGAGGCGATGACCGCGACCTCGTGACCCTGCTGGACGGCGGCCGCAATCGAGTCTGCGGCCCGATTGATACGGTCGCCGCTGCCGAGGCTCGTCCCGCCGAACTTGGCGACTACACGCATGCTACCACCGCGTCTGTGTGTGTGTAACTCATTGGCCTCGGGTTGTCCGTCGCTCGGGATAACTGTGTTCATCTGTTTCCGCACCGCACTGGCGACGGTACCCGAGAGATTCCGTCGTGTGAAGCCCTGCTGCCGCGGAAGCGATCACAACTCGGAGTGTCCACCTGCCGCCGACACACCGTTTATTTGCGTGGGGGTCCCACACATAGGCATGGATATCCGCGACGCTGTCGAGGACGACGCCGAGCGACTGGCCGCCCTCGCCGACGGGCCGCCGGACGTGATGCGGAACCTCGTCCACGACCGCACCGTCCGCGTGGCCGAGGCAGACGACGACATTGTGGGGTTCGTGAGCTTCGACGCCGAACGTGGGACCGTCCACGTGACCCAGCTGGCCGGGTCGAGCGACGCCTGCGAGGACCTCCTCGCCGACCCGATCGAGTTCGCCCGCCGGGAACACATGTCGGTCGAGCTACTGCTGCCGGAAGACGAATCCGAGGTCCGGTCGGCTGTCGAGGCGGTTGGGTTCACCTCGACTGGAAACGGCCCGCGGTTCGACGGGCAGGAGACGACGCGGTACCGGTTGGAGCCGGAGCGAGCGGAACACTGATTGGCGTCACGGAACCGCGAGCCGCCACCCGAGCGTCGCACACAGCCCGAACCCGAAGGCGTTCAGCGAGCCGTGGAGCGTGACCATCGTCGAGATCGTCAGCCCCAGCGAGCGGCCGGTGAACGTCGAGATTCCGTAGCCGAGCGCGAGCGTCATCGAGACCGGGAGCGCCACGGCCGCGATGCCAAGCAAAGCCCCCTGCAGTCGGGAACAGGTGGGGACGACGCGACGCAGGACGACGACACCGAAGGGCGCGACAGCGACGGTGAAGAGACTCACTGCGACGACCTCCACGACCGGCGAGAAGGCGATACCGACCGCGATGAGCGCCGGCCCGACGAGGATGACGCCGACGACGGCGCGGAATCCCCGCGAGTGGGCATCGAGGTATCGGCCGGTCAGTCCCGCCGCGACCGGGAGGACAAAGCCGGCGTAGTGGAAATGGACCGCCGTCAGTCGAATGATGACAGGGTCGAACCAGAACGTCAGGTCGAGATGGGCCAGCAGGAGCGCGACCGCGCCAACCGAGACGTAGGCGAAGCCGGCGTCGATAGCCGTCTCAGGGAGCACCAGCGTCTCCCGCGTACGAATCCGAGCGAGCGCGGCGAGTCCGAGCAGACCGGTGACGGCCAGCCACGGCACAGCGAGTCCGGCAGCCAGCGGTGACAGGGACGGGAAGATTAGCGATGCCACAAGCAGAAATGCGCCGACCGGCTGGAGCCAGATAGCTGCGGTCGTGAACCGCCTTGCAGGCCCCTGAAACGCCCCAGTCACCGCCGTTCGGAGCGCGAGCGGGACCAGCACGAACGGCGCGAGGGCGAGCGCCCGTTCGATAGCGTCCAGTTCGCCGGCGGCCGTCAGCGCCAGCCAGATCACCGCTCCAAGCACTGCACTCAGGTCAGTTACGGCGATGTTCCTGATAGTCGGCTGGGCAACGCTGCCGGGTGCTGGCGTCCGGGATTCGCCGACACGGTCGCTCATCGCGGCGGGAGCGCGTCGAGTCCGCGGACGATGCGAAGATCGTCGGGCGTCCCGTCGCCATCGGTCTGTTCCTGCGTGAACGTCCCGCGGTAGCCGAGCATGTGGCCCACGAGGTCGTTCTCGACAGTCGCGGTGACGTGGTAGCGCTCGTCGGTCTCGTCGTAGCGGTCACGGACTTCTACGTCGGCGGCCAGCGGTCCCGGTAAGGGAACGTAGCGGTTGCCGAGGCGCGCCCACTGCCGGCCGCCAGCAACCACGAGCGCGCCGTCCTCGACCCGCGGGTGGAGTTCGCTGGCGATCCGGCCGTGCGTTCCCAAGAAGTCAAGCAGCCGCTCGGCCTCAGCGTCCCAGACAGTCAGCGAATCGAACAGGCGAGTGGTGTCGCCGAAGTCGAACGCGCGGCGAGTCGTCATGGCCTCGTGGCCGCCGGCCGTCGTGTAGGCCACCGTCGTCACCGAGAACGGCACGTCCGTACCGGATTCGGGAAACAGCATGTTCTGGGTCGTCATCGCGTACAGCGCCGGCAGGACCAGCGTCCCGCGGGTGATTTCCATCTCGCCGCGGCCGACACAGACCGTCCCGTCGTCGGGGCCGAGGCTGTACCGGTCCCGAACCTTCGGATGGAGGTCGGCCGCGGCCTCGCCCAGCGCCCGCTCGTAGACGCCCGTCACGAAACCACCCGAGCCGGCGGCGTTCCCAGCGCAAGCGGCGTCTCGACGGCAGTGGTCCGGTACGGCGCTCCCGTCGCACCACAGGTCCGTTCGTCCATTGGGTCGCTATTTCCGTGGCAGATAGATATTTCTGCTGGGTAGAACGCGGGGAAAATACCGAACGGAGCGCCGGCGAAGTGAATTTTCGACCAGAGACTCCAGCACAGCCGCGGATCGGTTTGCAGCCGCGCTCGTTTACTGCTTCGAGCGGAATTTCCGATACAGATACGCCAGGCCGAGACCGCCAGCGACCAGCCCCGGGACCAGCGGCGAATCGGCGGCCTTCGATGCCTGTCGCCGAACCGTCTCGGCGACTGACGACCGTTCTTCGATGAGTTCCAGCACGGCCTCGGTGCTGTTTTCGACCGGTTCCGGCGCGTTGCCGGCTTCGGCGGCCGCGTCGGGGTCTTTGAGCAGATGGCCCGTCGTCAGGCAGACGACCGATTCGTCGCTGTCGACGACGCCCTCGTTTCGGAGTTTCCGGAGGCCGGCGACGGAGGCGGCCGACGCCGGCTCGACGCCGACGCCTTCCCCGGCGATGTCGCGCTGTGCCTCAGTGATTTCCTCGTCGGAGACGGCGACGGCGGTGCCGCCCGTGGCGCGGATGCCCGGCAGCGCCTTCGGTGCGTTGACCGGATTGCCGATGCGGATGGCGGTCGCGCGGGTCTCGACATCCTCCCAGCGGCGGGTGTCCTCGTACCCCTCCTCGATGGCCTCGACCATCGGCGCGGCCCCCTCGGCCTGGACGCCGGTGAGTTTGGGGACCTGCTCTTCGGTGATTGCGCCGGCCTTGACGAGTTCGCGGAAGCACTTGTACAGCGCCGCGGTGTTGCCGGCGTTGCCAACCGGCAGGACGATGCGGTCCGGGTACTCGCCGTGGTCGGCGTAGAACTCCTCCATGATCTCCAGCCCGATGGTCTTCTGGCCCTCCAGGCGGAATGGGTTCAGCGAGTTCAGGAGGTAGGCCTCACCACGCTGTGCGAGGTCCTGTACGATGTCGAGACACTGGTCGAAGTTGCCGTCGACCTCCAGAATTCGCGCGCGGTGGAGGCTCGCCTGTGCGATCTTGCCAGCCGCGACCTTCCCGGCGGGGAGGAGCACGAGCGTCTCCATCCCGCCGCGAGCGCCGTAGGCCGCCAGCGCCGCGGAGGTGTTCCCCGTCGAGGCACAGGCCAGTCGGTCGACGCCGACCTCCTGAGCGACCCGGACGCCGACGGTCATGCCGCGGTCCTTGAACGAGCCGGTCGGGTTCATTCCCTCGTGTTTCACGCGGAGCGAATCGACGCCGATGTCGTCCTCCAGACGGGGCATCTCGTGTAACGGCGTGTCGCCCTCGGGGAGCGTGACGCCCTCCTCGAAGGGCAGGGCGGCGTTGTATCGCCAGACGCCCGAGCCCTCGAACTCGTCAAAGGTCGGGAGGTCGGCGTAACGGACCTCAAGCAGGCCGTCGCAGTCGTCGCAGGTGTAGCGAATCGCGTCAAAGGGAGCGAACGTCTCACCACACTCGATACAGGCCAGCCAGACGCCGTCGTCGGCGGCCGCCGGCACATCGTCGGTGAGTTCCAGGTCAGCCATTGTCGGAATCACGCCCCCACCGGGCAAAAGTCGGACGGTTGCCGGTCGTGACGCTGGGGCAGTTACTCGGCGGGGCTGGCGTCGAACTCGTCGATCCGGTGGTGGACCGCGGCGGCCCACTCGTCGAGGGTTTCATGCATCAGTTCACGGGCCTCCGACAGCGGTGTCGCGGTGTACTGATAGACGTGGCCGCCGCCGTCGAGCAGGCGTCGCTTTCGCGTCGCCAGCCCCTTCTCCCGGAGCGTCGACAGCGAGCGGTTGACGTTCGAGCGGTCCCGCCCGAGTTCGTCGGCGAGTTCCTCGACGGTGCTTGCAGGCCTATCGAGCAACGTCTGGTACGTCCGTACCTCGTGTTCCTGCACGCCGAAGACGCAGGCCATCACGTCCGCAAGGGCAGGTTCGTCATCGACCATCAGTTCGTGGAACTGGTCCGGTGACGGATTGACAGACATATCCATTCGTACCGTTCCGATCCGCATAAACGGGGTCGTTACCTCAACCTCACCGCGACCGGGCCGTGTCTGTACGCCCTCCGACAGTTCCGTCGGGACTCGGCTGTCCGGGAGACTTCCCTTGTAAACAGTTGCCAAACATACCGAAAAGGGTACCGTTTCAACTGGAACTACCGACTTTCAGGGCCACAACGGTAGCCATTGCAGTGGGGAAAGTTACCAAACGTATCGAAAAGGGCGCTGTTTCGGGTGGAGAACGGCCGCTATCAGAGAGTGCAGGCGGCTATGACCGGACTATTCCCCCAATGATATGTCCCTCAGAGTTACAAATCAAAAGCATTAATACTCACCCACCGATGTCACTTGAAAAAGAAGTAAGCGCATTTTTCCTCGTGGTGTTCGCCCTACGACGGAGATGCTAATACTTTCCACTCCCCAGAAACCAATGAACTACAGGAGCTTTACCCACCTCAGTGCCGATACGCAGCAGTGGATCGTTGACCTTCCAGACGACCTCGATTTAATTGTCGGGATACCGAGAAGTGGGATGTTGGTGTCGAATCTGCTATCACTGCATCTCAATCTACCGATGACCGATATTGACGGCCTCCGGGAGGGGAGGCTTCTCCAGACCGGGGAGCGATACGACGGCGAGTTCGATATCTCGGAGTTCTCGAAGATTCTCGTCGTCGACGACACCGTCTACACCGGCGGCTCGATGACTGATGCCCAGTCGACGGTCGACGGTCTGAATCTGTCGGCGGACGTGTACTACGGCGCTGTGTACGTGGATGACGGCTCCGAGCGGTTCGTCGATACGTACGCCCAGACCCTGGATTTCCCCCGGGTGTTCGAGTGGAACATGATGCACCACGACTTCCTGCGAGAATCCTGCGTCGATCTGGACGGCATCCTCTGTCGTGACCCCACGCCCGAAGAGAACGACGACGGACCGAAATACCGAGAGTTCATCACGACGGTCGACCCGATCTGTGTCCCTTCGGTGAAGATCGGGAAGATCGTCACCTGCCGGTTGGAGAAGTACCGGAGCGAGACTGCCGCCTGGCTCGACGAACACGGCATCGAGTACGACGACCTAGTGATGATGCAGTACCCGGACAAGGCCACCCGGGTCGCCGCAGGCAACCACGGCGAGTACAAGGCCGAGGTGTACAAGTCCTCGGACGCGAAGCTGTTCATCGAGAGTTCCCATTCCCAGGCTCGGACGATTGCCATGCAGACGAGCAAGCCCGTCTACAGCAAGGAGCAAAACCGCATGCTCCAGCAAGGGTATCTGAACCGCGTCGCCAGAAACGGCCGCATGTCCATCGAGGCCGTCAAATCCAACCCACTCAGATACGTCGAACAGCTCCGGTCCGACCCCGTTGATTTCGTCAAGCGGGCCTCGTCGGTGTTTCTCTAACCCACCTTTTTCAGCGTCGGGTTCGAGTCTCGCTCTCCGAGCGCGCTCGAACCACTCCTTGAAAAACGTGGGGAAAAGGCGAGTGCTCGCGTCGCTCGCACTCGATGCACTATTCCTGCTCGGACAGCCACACCAGCAGCCCCTTCTGGGCGTGTAGACGGTTCTCCGCCTGGTTCCAGACGATAGCGTTGTCCGACTCGATGGCGTCGTCGGTGACCTCCTCGCCGCGGTGGGCGGGCAGGCAGTGCATGAACGGCCGCTCTTCGAGCAGGTCCGTCGTGATCTGGAAACCCTCGAAATCTTCGAGCTTCTGGCCGCGCTGGTCCTCCTGGCCCATGCTGACCCACACGTCCGAGTACACGATATCCGCGTCAGCCACGGCGGCGTCGGGGTCGTGGGTGGTCTCGGGTGCGTTGCCGAAGGCAGCAGCGCGGTCGGCCACGTCATCGGAGATGCCGTAGCCCTCGGGCGTGGCGACGGTGAGATCCAGGCCGACCATCGCCGCGCCGATGACGAAGGACTGGCAGACATTGTTGCCGTCGCCGACCCACGCCACGGACACGTCCTCGAAGTCGCCGAACTGCTCACGGATGGTCAGCAGGTCCGCGAGCGTCTGGCAGGGGTGGGCGTCGTCGGTCAGCCCGTTGATGACCGGGACCTCGGCGTATTCCGCCAGCTCCTCGGCGTCGCTGTGGTCGAACACGCGGGCCATGATGAAATCGACGTAGCGCCCGAGCGCGCGGGCAGTGTCCTTGACCGGTTCGCCGTGGCCCAGGTGGATGTCGTCGGGGCCGAGGAATACGGCGTGACCGCCCAGTTGCGTCATCCCCGTCTCGAAGGAGACTCGGGTTCGCGTCGACGGCTTCTCGAAGATCATCCCCAGCGTCTGCTGGTCCAGCAGATCACTCGGACTCCCCTCGCCGTGGTCGGCCTTGATGGCCGCGGCGCGGTCAAGCACGGTCAGCAGTTCGTCGGTCGTGAGGTCGTCGACATCGAGTATGTCCATGTCAGTCCTCCAGCAGGCGCTCGGTCGCGGTTTCCAGCACCGCGACGGAGCGGTCGTACTCGTCGAGCGGGAGGTGCTCGTTCGGTGCGTGATCGAGGTCGGAGTCGCCGGGGCCGTAGGTCACCATCGGGCAGTCCCACGCCTTCGCGTAGACGTTCATATCGCTGGTGCCGGTCTTGCGAAGCAGCGTGGGATCGCCGCCCTCTTGCCGGATCGCGGCCCGGAACGCTCGGGCGGCGCTGGTCCGGGGGCTCTGCATCACCGGTTCGACTTTGTCATCCCAGTTGACGGTCCCGTTCTCCAGGAACCCGTCGGCGATCTCGCGGATCTCGTCGGTGCTGTACTCCGGCGGGACCCGAAGTTGCACGTCCATCGTCGCCTCGACGCTCAGCCCGTCGGTCGACGTGCCGCCCTGGAACTCGACGGGCTTGCAGGTGACGCGCTCGAAGACGGGGTGCCACTCGTCCGTGGCGAACTCGTCGTCGACCGCTGTCCACCAGTCGATGGCGTCCTGAATGGCGTTGTTCTCCGGGCGAGAGGAGTGGCCGGACTCGCTCGTTGCGACGTAGGTCCCGGCCAGCAGGCCGCGGTAACCCAGCGTGATACCCTCCCAGCCGGAGGGTTCGCCGTTGATGACGGCGTTCGGTTCGGCGTCGCGGTCCTCGACCAGATGGCGGGCTCCCTTCGAGTCGACCTCTTCGCCGACGACGCCGACGAAGGAGGCCCCGGTGCGGACGGCCGCGACAGCCATCGCACACAGTGGCCCCTTCGCGTCGACGCTGCCGCGACCCCACAGCACGTCGCCCTCGTCGGTCTCTTCGACGCGAACCGGGATATCGCCCGGCACGGTGTCGATGTGGGAGGTGAGCAGGACGCCGTCGTCTGCCGGTGCCCTGACGTTGCCGACCTCGTCGAGCCAGGCCTCGCGGCCGTGGGCCTCGAAGAACTCGACCAGCCGTTCGGCCGCGGCCGCCTCGTCACGCGAGACCGACGGCGTGCGAACGATAGCTTCGAGCAGGTCGCGGGCCTCCGTGTCGGCCGCCTGGCTCGCGGCTTCGCTCATCCCACCACCTCCGCCATCGCCTCGACGACGGCGTCGGCGTGGGACTCGTCGATGGTCAGGGGCGGCAGCAGGCGCACGACGGTGCGGCCGGCCGGCAGCGCGAGCACCTGGTGGTTCAGGGCGAGCTTCTTCAGCGCCGCGTTCGCGCCGCGGCCGACCTCGACGCCGATCATCAGGCCCTCGCCGCGGATGTCCCGCACCTCGTCGCCGATGGCGGCTTCCAGTTCCGTCAGGAGGTAATCGCCCATCGCGGCAGCGTTACCGGGCACGGAGTCCTCGACGATGGTCGAGACCGTTGCGCCGGCGGCCGCCGAGATGACCGGGCCACCGGAGAACGTCGAGGCGTGGGAGCCGTAGTCCTCGGCGATCCAGTCCCGACACAGCGTCGCGCCGATGGGGAGGCCGTTGCCCAGCCCCTTCGCCGCGGTTATCATGTCCGGCGCGACGGCGGCACGCTGTGAGTTCCACAGCGCACCGGTCCGACCCATCCCGGTCTGGACCTCGTCGAAGATGAGTGCCGCGCCGGCGTCTTCGGTGATCTCTCGGGCGGCTTCGAGATAGCCGTCCGAGGTGGGGTTGATACCACCCTCGCCCTGGACCGGTTCGACGATGAACGCGGCGGTGTCCTCGTCGACAGCTTCGTCCAGCGCCTCGCTGTCATCGTAGGGGACGAACTCCACGTCGCCGATGAGCGGTTCGTAGGGCTTCTTGTACTTGTTCTTCCACGTGGTCGCCAGCGCGCCCATCGTCCGGCCGTGGAAGCCCTGCATCGTCGCGACGATCTTGGAGTTCCCCGTCGCCGACCGGGCGAACTTCAGCGCGGCCTCGTTGGCCTCGGTCCCGGAGTTACAGAGCCAGGTCTTGTCGATGGGGTCCGGTGCAGTGTCTGCGAGCAGGTCGTACAGCGCCGTCCGCTCGGCGTTCGGGTACGACGCCTGGACGTACGTGATCTGCTCTAGCTGCTCGCTGACGGCGTCCTGAACTGCCGGATGACCGTGGCCCAGCGGGACACAGGCGTAGGACGCGCCCATGTCTAAGTACTCTGTGCCGCTGTCGTCGTAGACGTAGGCACCGTCGCCACGTTCGATCTGGATGGGTTTCTCGTTGAAGACGAATCCGCTCATTGTTCCTCCGTCGCTGTCTGGTCTGTGTCCTGTTCGAGTGCGCTCGCGTGGACGTGGGTGCCGCCGCCGTCAAGTGCCGAGAGAATCGGTGACTCGGCGTTGGCGTCGGCCACCACGACCTCGGGTGCGCCGCCGTCGAGTGCTTCCTCGGCGGCCATGATTTTCCGGCCCATGAAGCCTTCCGCGGCGGCTTCGAGGGCGTCCCAGTCGGCGACCGTCTCGACCGATTCGATGAGCGTCGACGGGTCGTCGGGGTCCACGTAGACGCCCTCCACATCGGTCAACAGCACCAACTGCGCGTCGAGTTCGCCGGCGATTGCCGCCGCCGAGCGGTCGGCATCGGTGTTGACGGGAATCACTTCGCCGTGGTCTCGCGGCTCATCGCCGCTCGACTCGTCCGAGGCGCTCCGCGCCTCGCTATCCTCGCCGGCCATCGGCGGCGCAGCGACGGGCGTGTACCCGTCGTTGAGCAGCGACTCCAGCAGGTCGCCGTTGACCTGTTTGATAGTGCCAGAGTGGTCGCCACGGCGAATCTTCTTTTTGCCGTCTTCGACGACCCGCACTGCGGACTTCCGTGGTCCGTAGAGCAGTTTGCCGTCGACGCCGTTGAGCCCGACCGCGTCGACGCCCTCGCTCTGGAGGCCGGCGACGAGCTGGGTGTTCAGGTGGCCGAAGGCCATCTCGAACACCTCCATCGTGGTCTCGTCCGTGAACCGACCGACGACACCCGACGGCGTCTCGACGTACTCCGGTTCGACGCCGAGCCGTTCGAGCGTCTCGTCGACTTTGGTGGAGCCGCCATGCACCACGACGACCCGCTCACCATCGGCCACTAACGATGCCACGTCCGCAAGCGCCCCCGCGGGGTCGACCGCGCGAGCGCCTCCGACTTTGATAACTACTGTCATAAAAACAACCTCCAGGGGTTACGGTGCGCCGACGGGGTGGAGCCCCTGGAACTCCAGGCCCGCCGTCTCTTCGATGCCGAGGGCGACGTTGGCCGCGTGGACCGCCTGGCCCGCCGACCCCTTCATCATGTTGTCGATGGCCGAGAACACGACCAGTCGCTTGTTGCCGGGGTCGAGTTCGAAGCCGACCTCGGCGCGGTTCGTCCCGGCGACTGACTTCGGTTCGGGGTAGCGGTAGACGCCACCGCCGCCGGCGACGAGTTCGACGAAGGGTTCGTCCTCGTATTCGCCGCGGTAGGCCCCCCAGAGGTCGCCCTTCGAGACGGGGCCCTCGGGGAAGACGTGACAGGTCGCGCTCGCGCCGCGGATCATGTCCACCGCGTGAACGGTAAAGGACACGTCGATGCCGAGGAACTGCTGGATCTCGGCCTCGTGGCGGTGGCCCGTGGGCGCGTACGGGCGGACGACGCCCGAGCGCTCGGGATGCGAGGAAGCCTCGCCGCCGCCGGCCCCGCCCTCGCTGGAGCCGACCTTCACGTCGACGACGACCTGCTCGTCGCCCGAAAGGATGTCGGCCTCGAACAGCGGGAGCAGGCCCAGAATGGTCGCCGTGGCGTTACAGCCGCCAGAGGCGATGAGGTCCGCACCCGCGAGGTTGTCACGGTTGAGTTCCGGCAGCGCGTACTCGCTCTGTTCGAGCAGTTCCGGGCGCGTGTGCCCGTCGTACCACTCGTCGTACTGGGCCTCGCTATCGAGCCGGAAGTCCGCCGAGAGGTCGACGACAGTGCCGGCCGCCTCCTGAAACGCGTCGATCTGTTCCATCGAGACGCCGTGGGGCGTCGCGGCGAACAGTACGTCGACCGACTCCAGGTCCTCAGGCGAGGAAAAGCGCAGGTCCGAGTGCCGGAGGTTCGGGTGAGAGTGGCCGATGGTCTTGTTCTCCTTCGAGCGGCTGGTGGCCTGGGCCAGTTCGAACTCGGGGTGGCCATCGAGGATGCGGAGCAGTTCCCCGCCGGTGAAGCCGGAGCCGCCGACGACGCTTGCCGTGTACGTCATGCTGTCACCTCGGCGTCGGCCTCCGTCGCCGCCTTCTGTTCGAGCCAGTCGACGACTTTCGCGGGCACGTCCACGTCAGTGACCTCGTTCAGCGCCTTGAACTCGACGGTGTGGTTGACCTCGTGGACCGTGTAGTCCTCGAACTCGCGCCCGTCCTGGGTGTCGCTCTCCGACACCCCGACCTCCATCAGGTCGATACCGAGCAGTCCGCCCCCGACGGCGTCGGAGGCCTTCTCGACCAGTTCCAGCGCGCGGTCGTCCAGTTCGAACTCGGCGGTCTCTGCGCCCTTCGCGGCGTTAGTGAGCCAGTGGTCCGAGGAGCGGACCATCGCCGCAATCGGCTCACCGTCGACGGCCAGCACGCGCATGTCGCGGCCGGGCTTGTCGACGAACTCCTGGACGTAGAAGATCTTGTGCTCGTAGTGGCCGAGCGTCTCCTTGTGTTCGAGGATGGCCTCAGCGGCCGAGCGGGAGTCGATCTTCGCCATGAGGCGACCCCAGGAGCCGACGACCGGCTTCAGGACGCAGGGGTAGCCGAACTTCTCGATGGATTCCAGCGCCGCGTCCTTCGTGAACGCCACGTCGGTGTTGGGCGTCGGCACGCCCGCGGCCTCCAGCGCGAGGCTGTTGTTGACCTTGTCCGCGCAGGTGTCGGCGACCTCGGGGCCGTTGACCACGGGGACGCCGTAGGCCTTCGCGAACTTCGTCGCGTACACGCTGCGGCTGGTCGCCAGACAGCGGTCGACAACGATGTCGAGGTCATCAAAGGCCTCGGGGGCCTCGTGGATGTTGAACTGCTGTTTGCGAACGTCGATCTTTTCGATCTCGTGGTCGCGCTCGCGCAGTTCCGACAGCAGGAGCTTCTCGTCCCGACGGATGCGCGAGTAGAGGAGTCCGACTTTCATACTGAGTCCTCCGTGGGTTCGCGGCTCGCGGCGTCAAACGCCACGGGTACGTACGGCGTCGAGCGCCGCGCCACCGCGAACACCTCACTCACCCCAGTCCTCTTCGAGCTCGGGTGCGCTGTCGAGCTCGACGGGGTCGGCGCCGACGACTTCCAGTTCGGCACCGCAGGTGGCACAGTCAACGATCTCTCCGACTTCGAGGTTGTCGTGCAGGGACACGTCCGCCCCGCACTCGATGCATTCTGCCATTGTAGTTCATCCTGTGATAGGGATCCACTTAAAGCCTTCGAACATATCAGAATAAATTTACTAGACAGACAGCACTCTACTGGTGTGAAAAGCCCGAATCCGCTACGTTTCTGAATCGTATATCAGAATTATGGTATAATTGTCCCACGAGGGGACGGTGGTCGGTCAGACATATCGGTCCACCTCCGTCCGGCGGCGGTCAGCCGCCTGTGAAACCGCTTGCCGGCGGTCGGCCAGCGCCTCGCTGTCCCCCGCAAGCACGCCCTCGGCTGTCGACACCTGTTCGGCGACGGCCTCGGGGGCCGGGCCACCGCGAGAGTCCCGCATGGCGACACTTTCGCTCGGATCGAGCGCGGCCCGGAGGTCCTCGCGGTCGACGTACGCCGACAGGGGCTTGCCAAGTACGTCCTCGGCGACGGCCGACAGCGCCTCGTAGTCGGGCGCGTCTTCTTCGGGACCCAACTGCGCGGCGGCCTCGGCGACGACCTCGTGGGCCGTCCGGAACGGCACGCCGGCCATCGCCAGCAGGTCGGCCACGCCGGTCGCCGTCGCAAAGCCGTCGGTGGCCGCGGCTTCCAGCGTCTCTGCGGGCCAGTCCGCGGTCGCGACTGCACCAGCGGCCACGGCCACGCTTTCGGTGACGCTGTCGATTGCGTCCCAGGCGTGACGACCGGCGCGCTGGAGGTCGCGGTTGTACGCCCGGGGCTGCCCTTTGAGGTTGGTCAGCAGGCCGTTCAGGCCGCCGACGGCGTCGCCCGTGCGCCCGCGGACCAGTTCCAGCGTGTCCGGGTTCTTCTTCTGGGGCATGATCGAGGAGGTCGAGGCGTAGTCGTCGTCGAGGTCGACGTGGCCCTTGCTCGCCATCACGACAACGTCCTCGGCCAGCCCCGACAGGTTCGTCGCCAGCGTCGCGACGGCGCTGGTCGTCTCGACGAGGAAGTCCCGTGTCGCCGAGGCGTCCATCGAGTTCTCCGCTACCGAGTCGAACCCGAGCAGTTCCGCCGTGCGCTCGCGGTCTACGTCGAAGGGCGTCCCGGCGAACGCGGCCGACCCGAGCGGGTTCTGATTGACGCGCTCGTAGGCGTCAAGGAGCCGTGCGGTGTCACGCTGGAGCGCCTGCTCGTAGGACAACACCCAGTGGGCGACCGTCGTCGGCTGGGCGGGCTGGAGATGCGTGTAGCCGGGCATCACCGTCTCGCGCTCGGCACGAGCCACCTCGATGAGTTGCTCGCGGCCACCGACGACGGTCTCGACGAGGTCGAGAATGTCCGCGCGCAGGCGGTAGCGAATGCAGGCCGCCACTTCGTCGTTGCGCGAGCGGGCGGTGTGCATCTTCCCGCCGTCCGGGCCGACGCGTTCGATGACCGCGCTCTCGATGGCTTCGTGTACGTCTTCGCCGTCGGGCAGTGCGCTGTGGCCGGCGTCTTCCACGTCCGCCAGCGCGGCCAGCACGTCGCCGGCCGTCTCGCGGGCGATGATCTCCTGTTCGGCCAGCATCACGACGTGGGCGCGGTCGACGGCCAGATCGGCCGCGAAGATGCGCTCGTCGTCGGCGAGCGAGGAGAGGAACGAGCGGGCGGGGCCGCCAGCGAAGCGCTCGCGGCGGACGACAGTCTCGTCGCCGCGGTCGGCGCTCGCGTCTGCCGCGGCATCGCCGCGGTCCGCGTCCACCGTCTCGTGGTCCTCGCCGTCGCTCATGCCGTTACTCCTCCGTGTCCTCGCTCGCGGCGTCGCCGCTGCCGTCCGTGACAGCAGCGCCCTTCTTCACGTCGTCGAGAATCCTGTTCGCGAGGCGGGACTGGAAGCCGTGGTACTTCGCGACGCCGGTGGCGTCCTGCTGGGTGATCCCACCGGAAACGTCCTCCTCGTTGAAGGAGGCCGCCGACTCGCTGTAAACGGCGTAGTCGGATTCGCGCGAAACGGCGCGACAGTGGCCGCCCTCAAGCTTGACCGTGACAGTGCCGGTAACGCGCTCGTTGGTGTCGTCGATGAACGCTTCGAGTGCGCCCGTCAGCGGCGCGTCGACGAGACCCTGGTAGGCCTTCTGGGACCACTCCTGGTCGACCTGGGCCTTGAACTGGCGCTCCTCCTGCGTGAGGACCAGCCCTTCCAGCGCTTCGTGAGCCGTCAGCAGGACGGTGGCCGCGGGGTGTTCGTAGTTCTCGCGGACCTTGAGCCCGAGCATGCGGTCCTCCATCATGTCGGTGCGGCCGATACCGTGGGCACCCGCCTGGGCGTTGAGTTGCTCGATGAGTTCGACGCCGCCCAGTTCCTCGCCGTCGACAGCGACCGGAACGCCGTCATCGAACTCGACTTCGACGAGTTCGGCCTCTTTGCCCGAGGGGTTGTCGGTCCACTTGTAGATGTCGTCGGCTGGAATCTGGGAGGGGTCTTCGAGTTCAGATCCCTCGATGGAGCGGCTCCAGAGGTTCGTGTCGATAGAGTAGCGGCCGCCGTCGCCGCCCTCGACGGGCAGGCCCTTCTCCGCGGCGTACTCGTTTTCCCACTCGCGGGTCAGCCCGAGTTCGCGCACTGGCGCGATGACATCAAGGTCGGAGTCGCGCCAGACGGCCTCGAAGCGCAGTTGGTCGTTGCCCTTGCCGGTACAGCCGTGGGCAACGGCCGAACAGCCTTCTTCCTCGGCGACCGAGAGGATGGCCTTGGCGATGACCGGGCGCGCGAGGGCGGTCCCGAGCGGGTAGCCCTGGTAGTCGGCGTTGGCCTTGACTGCCTCCATACAGAGGTCCGCGAACTCCGCTTTGGCGTCGACGACGTGCTGTTCGACGCCCAGCGCCTCGGCGGTCTCCTGGGCCTCCTCGAACTCGTAGTCGGGCTGACCGACATCGACGGTGACGCCGATGACCTCGTCGTAGCCGTACTCCTCTTTCAGCAGCGATACGCAGACTGTCGTGTCGAGCCCGCCCGAGAACGCGAGCGCGACGGTTCCGTTTCCTTCTGGCATGGGTGTGTTCTGGATTGGTTCCGTGGTGTGCCTGTCGGTTTCCGGTCAGCAGCAACCGAATGCCCGTCGAACCGACGACGACGGCGTCTGGCGACGAATCGGACCTGTCGAATGAAGAGTGGGTAGTAGTGGGCCTAGAAACGGCCCGGTCGTCGTCGTCGTGGGGAGAAACGGTCGGACCCCTCGCTGTCCGCAGCGAGCAGCGTAGCGGCGGGGGTCCGCGTCATGTACTTGCTGCTGTGTGAGTCGAGTACTAATAGTTTCCGTGTTCGAAGTGGCGTGTGTATGGTCCACAGACACAAACTTTCGGCGGTCATCGCCTCGCCTGCTGCAGTACACAGAATCGCGTGAGACTGCCTTCGAACGGTGTCTTCGCTGACTTGCGTTATCGGTTAGCGTCGGCAGTATCGGACCCGGACCCGCTGCCGCCGGTCGGCGGCTCGGTTTCTCTGCCGTCGGTAGCCGTGCTGTTGGTCGATGCAGCGTCGGTGTCGTCGGTTCGTTCACCCGCAGGGGTCCGTTCCGGCCCGGCCCCCGGGCGGTCGTCAGCCGCGGTCCGGTTCGCTGCGTCGCCGCCGCGGTTGCGCGCGTCGTCAGGTCGAGCTTGCTGACCGACGTTCGGGCCGGCGATACCCTTGGCGATAGCTGCGACCTCAGGACCGCTCAGTTCGCTCGCCCGCTGTGAGAGGGTCTTGATCGCCGTGGCGTTGATGCCCTTCTTCTCTAGAGCTTCGGCGGGGAGCCGACTGGCAGTCTCGTTCGTCTGGTTCGCCAGCCGCTGGACGTTCTGCGTCTCGGCGTGGAGCTGTGCGGCCTTCGCTCGGTACTCGCCCTCGCTCATCGACCCGTTCTCGCGGGCCTCGTTCAGCGCCTGCTTGCGCTGCTGGAGTTCCGCGAGCCGTGCCTCGGAGTCGGTTAGCTGGTCGGCGACGACGGCGGCCTTCGCGTCATCGGTGTTCGCTTGTGCGACACGGATGCCGAACGTCCGGGACTGGACCTCACCGTCCAGTTCGGCCTCCTGAACGCTGACGACGCCCGCAAGCTGTGCGCCGGGGGCCGTCGTGTGCTGGCCGGCCTGTTCGGTCGTCGTTTCAGTCTCCTGTGCCATCGTCGCGGCGGGCACTGCTGCGAGCGTACTCATTATGAGCACCACTGCCAGCAACACCGGGGTAGCTCGTCGCATCGTATACATCACTTGGCCCCCGAACACCGTATAAATAAGAGTCAGTGAAACCGGGTTAGCGCCGATTAAGCCGGATTAAAACCGCAATACAGCGGCGACTTTAAACTACAGACCCTACTGAACTGTCGACAGCTTTATTGCTATGTTTCGTTACCGCCGTCAGCCCCGTTGCTCCCGTCACCGTCGCCGCCAGTCACGTCAGTGTCCGGCAGCGTCACCACGTTCTCGCGGCCGATACGGAACGTCTCGACCTTGTCCTCGTCGCGTAGGCCGCCGATGACCTGGCTCGTCTTGGCGTCGGTCCAGTCGAGTTCGCCGGCCACCTGCTGCTGTTTGAGCCGCCCGCCGTTCGATTCGAGCAACTGGAGAACCTGCTCCTCGTTGCTCAGGAGTTCCGCCGGGGGTGCGCCGGCGTCGGCGTCCGTCCCCGTAGCGGGTGTCGCTTCGGTATCGTCCGATTCGACCATCGACGCCGGCGGCTCGGCCGGCTCACCGCCACCAATCACGCCGTAGCGCTGGAGCGCGTACACCGCAGCGGCGATAGCGACTAACGCGAGGAAACCGACGATGAGGGGGCTGTTACCCCCGTCCCCGCCAGCGGCGTCCTGTGGACTGACGACCACTCGTGGCTCGTTCTCGCCGAAATTCTGTTGCCCGCGCCAGGTGACGGAAGCGTTCCCTCGTTCGTCGGCCTGTGGCGCGACGGAGTCAGCCTGGTAGTCCGCCGGCCAGCGTACGGTCAGCGAGGTCTCGCTGTCCAGAAAGAGCCCCGAGAGCGCGTCGCCGATTTCGATGCGGTCGTCGGAGACGGCGGCGAAGTTCGTCCACCGGAACCGGTAGGTGATGACGCCGTAGGTCTGGCCGAACGTCTCCTCGTGCGCACTCACGGTGACGTTCTCGATGGCCATCTCCCGACCACTTGCGTTCTCCGCAGCCCCGGCAGTGCTTCGCATCCGGCTCCCGAAGCGGTCCGTGTACGCCGATGGGTTGGTCTGAATGTCCGCCCGCAGGTCCTCGAAGGCCTGCGTAGCGTTGTCGTCGTCCAGTCGGATTCGATAGGCGACCGTCCACGCGGCGGTCCCGTCAGGGTTCACGTCAGCGTTCATTACGACCAGGTCAGCGTCGACAGACTGCTGTTCGAGGCCGCCGAAACCGGCTCCGGTCACTGTCGGCACAAGCAGTGCTGTCGCGGCGAGTACGACGATCAGCGTTCCAGCGGTCCGGCCCATCCTACCGCGGCTATCCCCTCGGCAGGTATATCGTTTATTGCCGATTGTGTGAACTGATAGTCGGCAGCCTTACGTCCCATGCCGCCCCGGACCGGAACCTGGATCGCCAGCCCCCACGGCCACAAGGGGTTTGCCCCGCGAGGGAGTGCTATCGAGCATGGACAGAGCCAAACTCGACGTGGACACGCTGTTGAAGATCGTCCTCGTCCTCATTGTGGTCTGGTTAGTGCTCGAAATTGTCGGTGGGGTTCTCGGGCTGTTGGGTTGGCTTCTCGGACCGCTCCAGCCGATACTCGGCGTGGTACTGGTCGTCCTCATCGTCCTGTGGCTGCTCGACCGGCTGTAGGACCGCGCGCTTTTTGCCCACAGCGGGCGACCCTCCGCTGTGTACAGCATCAACGTCCCGCTCCCGTCGGCAGTCACGTCGCTGGCGGCCGACCTCGCGGCCGACCTGCCGCTCGCACAGCGGCGGGGACGGGGCGAGCACACGCTGGTCGCCAAGCGCTTGGGTGACGGCGACCACGCGGCCTACGCTCGACTGGAGGCACAGGGGCGCGAGGCGCTTCGGGGCCAACCGGCGTTCGAGGCCCGTATTTCGGGCATCGAGCAGTTCGAGACGGCCGTGACCGGCCCATCACCGGTAGTGTATCTCGCTGTCGAGAGCCCGGAGTTGGTCGACTTGCACGAGCGGCTCTGCGAGCAGTTCGACCCTGTCGATGAAATGGAGGGCGACGAGTACGTCCCGCACGTGACCGTCGCCCGCGGCGGGGACCGCGACGCGGCCGCGCGGCTAGTCGAGCGAGACATCGAGCCGATCCGGTGGACCGTCGACGAACTTTCGTTCTACGACGCCGACCGGAACCAGCCGGTCAGCCGGGTGTCACTGCCCGGGTAACGCCGGTCAGTCGACGGTCCAGACATCGTGGCGAACAGGCGGCACGCGTCCGTCCCGGTGCGATGTGCCGCACAACCGCTGGGCGCGCCGGGCCGTGGCTACGTCACAGCGGGAGTGGTCCCGGCTTCAAATATAAACGGTCGGACCGAAAGCAACGCTTTTGGAGCGGCCTGCCGTCCACTACAGACATGGATTACCGCGAAGTCGACAGTACGTCCGAGTTCGTCTGCCGGCTGGAGCACGGTGCGGACTGGCGCGAGGAGATCGAGACGTTCGCCGACAGGCGGAGCATCGACGCCGGCTTCTTCTACGGGCTCGGGGCGGTCCAGGACGCCGAACTCATGTTCTACGACCAGGATCGGACCGAGTACGACTCGCTAACCTTCGACGAGCCGCTCGAGGTCGCCGCCTGCATGGGCAACATCTCGCATCTGGACGGGGAGCGGTTCGCCCACACTCACGCCGTCCTCTCGCGGCCCGACGGCGAAGCGGTCGCCGGCCACCTGAACGCCGGCACCGTCTGGGCGGGCGAGCTGTACGTCCGCGGGTTCGACACGACACTGCAGCGGGAACACGACGAGCCGACCGACCTGGACCTCTGGAACATCTAAGATGCGGGAGGCCGACGAACAGTACTTCGAAACGCTCGAAACCCAGCTCGAAGCCGCCTTCGACGTGGCCGAACGGGCGAAACAGCGCGGCGGCGACCCGAAGCCGGAGGTCGAGATCCCGACCGCGCGCGACATGGCCGACCGGGTCGAGAACATCCTCGGCATCGACGGCGTCGCCGAGCGCGTACGCGAGCTGGAGGGCCAGATGTCCCGCGAGGAGGCCGCGCTGGAGCTGGTCGAAGACTTCGTCGAGGGGACTGTTGGCGACTACGACAGCCGCGAAGGGAAAGTCGAGGGCGCGGTCCGGACCGCCGTCGCCCTGCTGACCGAGGGCGTCGTCGCCGCCCCCATCGAGGGCATCGACCGCGTCGAGCTGCTGGAAAACGACGACGGCACGGAGTTCATCAACGTCTACTACGCCGGGCCGATCCGCTCCGCCGGCGGGACCGCACAGGCGCTGTCCGTGCTGGTCGCGGACTACGCCCGCGCGCTGCTTGGCATCGACCAGTACAAAGCCCGCGACGATGAGATCGGTCGCTATGCCGAGGAAATCGACCTCTACGACAAGGACACTGGGCTGCAGTACTCGCCCAAGGAGAAGGAGACGAAGTTCATCGCCGAGCACATGCCCATCATGCTCGACGGTGAGGCGACTGGCGACGAGGAGGTGTCCGGGTACCGGGACCTCGAACGCGTCGACTCGAACTCGCCGCGCGGCGGGATGTGTCTGGTGTTGGCCGAAGGGATCGCGCTGAAAGCGCCGAAGATCCAGCGCTACACCCGGAACTTGGACGAGGTCGACTGGCCGTGGCTGCAGGACCTCATCGACGGAACAATCGGCAAGGACGAGACCGACCAAGCCGACGGGTCGGACGACGCGGACGGCGACGACGCGAGCGACGGAGCGGATGACGACGGCGAGGCCGAGGGTGACGAGCAGGCGGGGCCGCCGCGCGTCGAGCCCGCCGACAAATACCTCCGGGACCTCATCGCCGGCCGCCCGGTGTTCTCCCATCCGTCGAAGGCCGGCGGGTTCCGACTCCGCTACGGGCGCGCGCGGAACCACGGCTTCGCGACCGCCGGCGTCCACCCGGCGACGATGCATCTGGTCGACGACTTCCTGGCGACCGGGACACAGATCAAGACCGAGCGGCCGGGGAAAGCCGCCGGCGTCGTCCCGGTCGACACCATCGAGGGGCCGACGGTGCGCCTGGCCAACGGCGACGTGCGCCGCATCGACGACGCCGAGGAGGCGCTGGAAGTCCGCAACGGCGTCGAGAAGATACTCGACCTGGGCGAGTATCTGGTCAACTACGGCGAGTTCGTCGAGAACAACCACCCGCTCGCGCCGGCCTCCTACACCGTCGAGTGGTGGGAACAGGACCTCGACGCCGCGGGCGCGGACGTGCAAGCGATGCGGGACTCGCCCCACATCGACCTCGCCGACCCGAGCGCCGAGGAAGCCATCGAGTGGGCGACTGACTACGACGCGCCGCTGCACCCGAAGTACACCTACCTCTGGCACGACGTGAGCGTCGACCAGGTGTGTGCGCTCGCTGACGCCATCGAAGACGCACAGGTCGCACAGGCCGACGGCGCGTACGCCGACCCGGCGGCGAACGGCACAGCGGGTGACGCCTACAGCGACGACGGCGCGCTCGTCCTGCCCCGCACGGACGCCGTCCAGAAGACGCTGGAACACCTGCTCGTCGAGCACACGCAGGACGAGGACACGATTACGGTCACCGACTGGGTGCCACTGGTGCGGACACTCGGCTTCTCCCGGTCGCTGGAGCGTGACTGGACGCGTTCGGACCTCTCCGAGCACGCCCGAACCTACGGCGAGAGCGAGTCAGTCGAGGCCATCGGCGTCGCCGAGGACGCTGACATCGAAGACGGGCAGAACGCCATCGAGGCGATCAACGAAATCGCGCCGTTCCAGGTCCGGGAGCGCGCCCCGACCCGCATCGGCAACCGGATGGGGCGCCCCGAGAAATCCGAGCGGCGGGACCTCTCGCCGGCCGTCCACACGCTCAGCCCCATCGGCGAGGCCGGCGGCGCACAGCGGGACGTGGCCAAGGCGACGAAACACGCCGACGAGATGAGCGACACGCCCGGCCGCGTCGAGGTGGAAATCGCCCGCCGGCGCTGTCCCGACTGCGGGACCGAGACCCACCAGGCGGGCTGTCCCGACTGCGGCGGGACCACCGAACCGGTGTACGTCTGCCCCGACTGCGAGGCCGAGGTCGAGCGCGACGAGTCCGGCCGCGCGGAGTGTTCGCGCTGTGAGACGCTCGCCTCGCCGACCCAGTACAAAGTGCTTGACTTGCAGGAAGCGTATCGGGACGCCCTACAGACCGTTGGCGAGCGCGAGACGGCCTTCGACCAGCTGAAAGCCGTCAAGGGGCTCACCTCCGAGGAGAAGGTCCCCGAGCCGATGGAGAAGGGCATCCTCCGGGCGAAACACGACGTGTCGGCGTTCAAGGACGGAACGGTCCGCTACGACATGACGGACCTGCCGGTGACGGCGGTCCGGGCCTCGGAGCTGGACGTGTCTGCCGAGCGCCTTCGCGGACTGGGCTACGTGGAGGACATCCACGGCGACCCGCTCACTCACGACGACCAGCTGGTCGAGCTGAAAGTCCAGGACATCGTCCTCTCGGACGGCGCGGCCGAGCACATGCTCCAGACCGCCCGCTTCGTCGATGACCTCCTGGAGCAGTACTACGGGCTGGAGCGGTTCTACGAGTTCGACGACCGCGAGGACCTCGTCGGCGAACTCGTGTTCGGGATGGCCCCTCACACCAGCGCGGCGACGGTCGGCCGTGTGGTCGGTTTCACATCAGCTGCCGTAGGGTATGCACATCCGTATTTTCACGCTGCTAAGCGCCGGAACTGCGACGGCGACGAAGATTGTGTCATGCTCCTGATGGACGGCCTCCTGAACTTCTCGAAGTCGTACCTCCCGAACCAGCGGGGTGGCCAGATGGACGCCCCCCTGGTGATGTCCTCGCGCATCGATCCCAGCGAGATCGACGACGAGGCCCACAACATGGACATCATGGACTCCTACCCGCGGGAGTTCTACGAGGCCACCCGCGAGATGAAAGACCCCACCGAGGTCGAGGACGTGATGAAAATCGCCGAGGAGACGCTGGGGACCGACCGCGAGTACACCGAGTTCCGCCACACCCACGACACGGCGAACATCGCCGCCGGCCCGGACCTCTCGGCGTACAAGACGCTCGGGTCGATGGAGGACAAGATGGACGCCCAGCTTGAGATCTCCCGGAAGCTCCGGGCCGTCGTCGAGAGCGACGTGGCCGAGCGCATCATCGAGTACCACTTCCTGCCGGACCTCATCGGGAACCTCCGGGCGTTCTCCCGGCAAGAGACCCGCTGTCTGGACTGTGGCGAGTCGTTCCGCCGCGCCCCCCTGACCGGCGACTGCCGGGAGTGTGGCGGTCGCGTCAACCTCACCGTCCACGAGGGGTCGGTCAACAAGTACATCGACACGGCCATCCGCGTCGCCGACGAGTTCGGCGCGCGGGACTACACGAAACAGCGGCTCAAGATCCTCGAACGGAAAATCGAGTCGGTGTTCGAGAACGACCACAACAAACAGTCAGGTATTGCGGACTTCATGTAGCGACCCGTACCTCTCAGGGCGGCAGACGGGCGCGTGACAACTGTCCGACGGGTGTTTTTGGCCGTGGCGACCCTGTCGCAGGTATGGCCTCGTCCCGCGATTCAGCGCCGTCGTCCGACTCCGGGGACCGGTCGGGACCCCCGATACCGTCGACCCGACAGACGCCCAGCACGATCTATCAGATACAGATCGCGCTGTTGCGCTCGCAGGTGGCGACGCTCGAAACCGCGCTCGAACAGGAGCGCGAGCAGCGGCAGGCCGTCATCGACCGCTACGAGCGCGTCATCGACGGCCGATAAACCGCGACTAGCTTTCGAAAAATTCCGCTGTGTGTTACTCGTCGCCGAGTTCGACGTACGTCGTCTCGATAATGCGGCTGTCCTCGTTCAGGCGCTCGATGAGATCGTTCGGAGGCTGTTCGTCGAGGTTGTAAACGGACAGGGCCTCCCCGCCGATGGTCTCGCGGCCGTTGAACATCCCGGCGATGTTGATGTTAGCCTTCCCCAACTCGGAGCCGATGAAGCCGATAGTGCCGGGTTCGTCCTTGTTGCGGACGACCAGCATGTGGCCGTGTGGGACGGCCTCGATGCGGTGGTCGTCGATGCGGACGATGCGGGGCTCCTCGCCGCCGAACTGGGTCCCGCAAACGGACACGGACTTCTCGCCGTCGGAGACGGTGACGGTGATGAGGCTCTGGTAGTCCTCGGAGGAGCGCGTCTTGGACTCGGTCACGTCGATGCCCCGATCATCGGCGATCTGGGGGGCGTTGACAGCGTTGACCTGCAGGTCCGAGGGCGCGAACACGCCTTTCAGCGCACTGGCGGTGACGTACTCCACGTCCTGCTCGGCGATGTCGCCCGCGTAGGAGACCTCGACTTCGGACATGTGGCCGTCGAACAGCTGGACGGCGATGCGGCCGGCGGTGTCGGCGAGGTCGAGGTACGGCCCGACCTGCTTGAACGTCGCCTCGTCCAGAGATGGGGCGTTCAGGGCGTTGGCGACGGGCTGACCGTTGGCCGCGGCGATGATCTGGTCGGCCGTGGAGGTGGCGACGTTCTCCTGTGCGGCCTCCGTCGACGCGCCCAGGTGGGGCGTGAGGATGATGTCCTCAACGTCGAGCAGCGGGCTGTCCTCGGGCAGGGGTTCCTCGCCGAACACGTCCAGCGCCGCGCCCTTCAGGACGCCGTCCTCGACGGCCTCGGCCAGGGCCGGTTCGTCGATGATGCCGCCGCGGGCGCAGTTGACGACGTACCCGCCTTCGAGTTCGGCGAGTTCCTCCTCGCCGATCATGTTCTCGGTCTCGGGGGTCAGCGGCGTGTGAATCGTGATGAAATCGGACTTGGCGAGACAGTCCTCGAGGTCGTCGACCAGCTCCGCGCCGAACTGGTCGGCGCGCTCCTGACTGATGTAGGGGTCGAACGTGACGATGTCCATGCCCAGGCTGCCCAGTCGCTTGGCGACCTGCTGGCCGACGCGCCCGAAGCCGACGACGCCGAGCGTCTTGTTGTTGACTTCGGTGCCGAGGAACTCGCCTTTCGCCCACTCGCCGTTTTTCAGGCGGTCGTGGGCCTGCGGGATGGAGCGTGCGGTGGCAAACGCCATCGCGACGGAGTGTTCCGCTGCGGCGCGGACGTTGCCCTCGGGGGCGTTGGCGACGATGACGCCGTGATCCGTGGCAGCGTCGATGTCGATGTTGTCGACGCCGATGCCGGCCCGGCCCACGATGATGAGGTCTGGAGCGGCCGCGAACAGTTCCTCGGTGACCTCGGTGCCCGATCGGACGATGAGCGCGTTCGCGTCAGCCACCGCATCGAGGAGCGCGTCACCCTCGACCTCGTAGGCTGTTTCGACATCGTGGCCCGCCTCACGGAGTCGTGTGAGACCGGCGTCAGCGATAGGATCCGTAACGAGTACCTTCATATCGAGTCGAACTTACCGGGGCGGCATAACGCTTGTTTTCTCCGTCCGAGCGGACCAGCGTCGGTACTTATGACTGCCTGACAGAACAGATGCAGCGTACGTGTGTCGCCGCCCCTACTCAGTGGACTCCTCGACGACAGCCGCGTTCGACGAGTTCGCCATCACACTGCGCAGCCCCTTCCAGGCGTTGTGTTTACGGGTGTACCCCTCGCCGCTGGTCGCGATGACGTTGCCATTGTGGTGGCGGAGCCGCCAGCGCCACTCCTCGCGCCTGTCGCGGAACACCTCGAACCGGGCGAGGGACTGCGACGCGTCGGCCGCGGCTGCCGCGGTTGCCGCGACTGCCGGGACAGCGGCGTCGGGGAGACTGTCGGCGTTGGTTTCCGATTCGCGGTCGCCAGCGGCCGCCGAGCGGTCGGTCGTCGTTTCCGGCGGCCGGTCGGTATCTGCCGGACCGGAAGCCGCCGTATCCGGCGCTACATCAGCGTCCGATCCCGGTTGCTCCTCGGCGGTGTCCACAGCAGCAGCGGACCACTCCAGTTCGAGTTCCAGGCTCACCTCGTCGTCGTCCGATTCGAGTTCGATTTCGAGTGAGAGCGAGTCCGGCGTATCAACAGTGATGGAGTCCCCGCCGCCGTTTAAGCGGATAGCGCCCGCGAGCACTCCGTCTGCCACGCCGTGTATCGCTGCCGCGATGTCCGCACGACTGCCTGTCAGTTCGGTTTCGTACTCGTCCTGAGACACCTGTAGACAAACGCGATACAGCGTCTTAAACTAACCCGCCGGAGAGCCTGGCTACGACGCGAGCCAGCAACGAAGACGCTCACGGCTCAGTGGGCGCTCTCCGGGAGGTGAATCAAACAAAACCTGTGGACCGAAGCGCTCTACCGCCAGGCCGGCAGCGAAGCAGCGTCCGCGAGCGGGGTTGTGAGATAGGCGTCGTCTCGGGTCACGTCGGCGACGATGAACTGGTCCGTTGGACCCTCTTCGACGGACGCCATGATGTCTCCGTCCGCGGCTATCTCAATCGGAGCGACAGTATCCGACTCCATGCATGATAATATGTAACAACCCTATAAAAGTTTAGCGAAACCCGTAGAGGGGAGTGGTTTGATCCCGAACCATCTGTCTGACAATAGTTCGTCTCCTGTCAAGATTGGTATGGTGGAAGATCTGTCTCGAAATCTAAAACCATTATATTTCAACCATCAGTCCCTGAAGCCCCGAATCTGTTCAGCTATAGAGACAGAGCGAAGATATGGCAGAAAGCAAAGTTGTTTCAGAGGCGGGACGGGCCATCGGGTTCGGGGATGGCGTCGGGACGGTCAACGACGCTGACCGGGCTTGCCGAGCGGTCCGTTCGGACTCCGAAAACGGACGGATGTTAAGGACTTAGTAGATGCGGGAAGGAAGTTCTGGCAGTATGAACGTCGCAGACGCTATGACGCCACGCTCGGAGGTCGTCACGGTCACCATTCCCGGTACCCGTGACGACGCACTGGAGTACCTCCAGGAGCAGGCCTTCTCGTCGGTTCCGGTCATCAAGGAGACCGACGACGGTGAGGAGTTCAGAGGCATTATTTCGCGCGATGCGCTCATCGAGAGTCCCGACGAGGACCAGCTTGCTCTACTTGTCGAGGAAGTCCCGACGATCAGCGGAGACACGTCTATCGAAGCCGCCGCACGGGTGATGGTCGAGGACGGCGAGCGTCGCCTGCCGATCGTCGACGGCCGTCTCGAAGGGATCATCACCGTCACTGACGTGATTCGGTCCATCGCCAACGGCGACGTGGAAGGCGACACGATCGTCGGCGAACTCGCCAACCGGGACATCAACTGCGTGTACGAAGGAACGCCGCTGACCGTCGCCGAACGCGAGCTCTCCCACGCGAACGTCCCCTACGGCGTTGTCCTCGGCGACGACGGTGACATGTCGGGGATGCTCACCGAAGTCGACATCATCGCGGTCGCCCGCGTCGTCGAGGGCGAGGACGACACCGGCGACTCCATCGCCAACCAGGACGACGACTGGGCCTGGGAAGGAATTAAAGCCGTCGGCGGGCGGTACATGCCCACCCGCAACGTCGAACTCCCGGTCGAGCCCGTCCGCGAATTCATGACCGCCGATGTCGTGACGGTGAACAAGCGCCGCACCGCCGAGGAGGCGGCACAGCTGATGATCGAGCACGACATCGAACAGATCCCGCTGCTGTCGGGTGACGAACTCACCGGCATCGTCCGGGACATCGACCTGCTGCGAGGCCTATGAGCGAGGGCGAGCGCCTCACCGAACTGGCCAAGCGTCGGGGCTTCTACTTCCCCTCCTCAAGCGCCTACGGCGGCGCGGCGGGCTTCTGGACCTACGGACCACAGGGCGCTGCGCTGAAATCGAACATTGAGGACGCCTGGCGGGACCGCTACGTCGTCAAGGAGGGTCACCAGGAGATTTCGGCACCGGACGTGATGCCGGAACCCGTCTTCGAGGCGTCGGGCCACCTCGATGGCTTCGACGACATGATCGTCGAATGCGACGAGTGTGGCGCGACCCACCGTGCCGATCACCTGGTCGAGGACAACACGGATATCGAGGAGGCCGAATCGCTCCCCAACGAGGAGGTGATGGACCTCATCGCCGAACACGGCATCGAATGTCCCTCCTGTCACACGTCCCTGGCCGACCAGCCGGTCGACAACTTCAACCTGATGTTCGAGACCAACATCGGCCCGGGGTCGTCGTCGCCGGGGTATCTCCGCCCGGAGACCGCACAGGGCATCTTCGTGGAGTTCCCGCAGCTCTCGGAGTACGCCCGGAACCAGCTTCCCTTCGGCGTCGCGCAAATCGGGAAGGCCTACCGGAACGAGATTTCCCCGCGGAAATCACTCGTCCGCGTCCGGGAGTTCACCCAGGCCGAACTCGAACACTTCATCGACCCCGAGGAAGACGAACCGCCGCTGGCCGAAGTGGCGGACGTGGTCCTCCCGCTGTACTCCGCCGCAGCACAGGAGTCCGAAGACGGCGGCGTGCAGGAACTCACGGTCCGTGAGGCCGTCGACGAGAACGTCATCGAGAGCGACTGGGTCGCCTACTACCTGGGCGTCTCCAAGGAATGGTACGAACGCATCGGCGTCGACATGGACCGCTTTCGCTACCGCCAGCATCTCGCCGGCGAGCGCGCCCACTACGCCTCCGACTGCTGGGACGCCGAGAGCGAGGTCGACGGCGACTGGATCGAGATCACGGGCTTCGCCTACCGGGGCGACTACGACCTCTCGAAACACGCCGAACACTCCGGCGAGGACTACACCGTCTTCAAGCAGTACGACGAGCCGATCACCGTCGAGCGGGCGACCGTCGACCCCGATATGAGCTTCCTCGGGCCGGAGTTTGGCGGCGACGCCGGCGCGGTCGCTGACGCGCTCGAAGCGCTTGCCGAGCGGAATCCGGACGCCTTCGACGGCGAGACAGTCACCGTCGAGGTTGACGGCGAGTCCCGCACCGTCCCCGTCGACCAGACGAACTTCAGCGTCGATGAGGTCACCGAGAACGGCGAGCACATCCGCCCACACGTCATCGAACCCTCCTTCGGCGTTGGCCGAATTATCTACACCGTCCTCGCACACGCCTACGAGACCGACGAGGTCGACGGCGAGGAGCGGACCTACCTCGACCTCCCGCCGGAGCAGGCCCCGACGACGGTCGGCGTCTTCCCGCTGATGGACAAGGACGGGATGGCCGACCTCGCGACCGACATCGCAGATGACCTCCGGGCCGCCGGCCTCTCGGTCACCTACGACGATTCCGGGGCCATCGGGCGGCGGTACCGCCGACAGGACGAGGTCGGGACGCCCTACTGCGTCACCGTGGATTACGAGAGTCTGGAGGGTAGCGAGGCGCAACGCGCCTCGGACAGCGCGAGCGGTGATGAGCCGCGAGCGGGAACGGTCACGGTACGCGAACGCGACACGACAGAACAGAAACGGCTCCCCATCGACGGGCTCGCCGAGCGCCTGGAACAGCTCGCAACCGGCGACCTGACCTTCGACGACCTGTAGATGGCCGACGAGGTATCCCGGCGGCTCGTCCACGTCACCGGCGCGACAGTGCCGCTCGCACATCTGCTCCGGCCGGACCTGATTACGTGGCGCGTTGTGCAGGTGTTCCTAGCCGTAGCGCTGGTCGTCGTGCTGATTCTCGAAGCCGTGCGGCTGACGACCGGCCTGGACTGGGTGGTGTACGACCGACTCACCCGCGAGTACGAGCAGGACAACCCCGCCGGCTACGCGCTGTACATCGTCGGGATGGCCCTTGTCGCCTTCGCCGTCGAATTTCCGGGTATGACCGAAACGGTTGCCGTCCCGGCAATGTTGATGCTCGCCATCGGCGACCCCATCAGCGGCCTGCTGGGCTCAAGCGATGCCAGCAACGTCAAGCAGGCCTGGGTGCTGCTGGTGATGTTCGGCGTCTGCACGCTGCTTGCAGCCCCGTTCGTTCCGCCCGCCGCCGCCGTGCTCGGCGGCGTCGCGGCGACGTTCGCCGACGGCGTCAAGCCCCGCATCGCGGGCTACGTCGTCGACGACAACTTCTCGATTCCGGTGCTGGGCGCGCTGGCGATGTGGGTCGGCGTCCAGTACCTGCCGGGACTCGGCCTCTGAGCCCGTCCGTTCACTTTCACCGCGGTATCTGAACCCTTAACCACCGCGGGGCCGAACGCGTGGGTAATGGCGACCACCGACGCCGGTGGCGAGTACGTCGAGCGCCCGCTAGTGACACCGAAATTCCTGGAGAACCGCCGCTACCAGACCGAACTGGCGGCGACGGCGAGTTCGGGCCACACGCTCGTCTGTCTCCCGACCGGGCTTGGCAAGACGACCGTCTCGCTGCTGGTCACCGCCGAGCGGCTCAACGCCGTCGGCGGGAAAGCGCTGATGCTGGCCCCGACAAAGCCGCTGGTCCAGCAACACGCCGAGTTCTACCGCGAAGCGCTGGAAATCGACGACGAAGATGTCGTCGTATTCACCGGCGAGGTCCGACCCGACGACCGGGCCGCGCTCTGGGAGGACGCCCGCATCGTCATCGCGACGCCGCAAGTCGTCGAGAACGACCTCGTCGGCAACCGCATCTCGCTGGCCGACGTGACCCACTGCACCTTCGACGAGTGCCACCGGGCGACCGGCGACTACGCCTACAACTACATCGCCGACCGCTACCACGCCGACGCAGAGCACCCCCTGGTGACGGGGATGAGCGCCTCGCCCGGCGACGACGAGGAGGCGATACTCGAAGTCTGTGAGAACCTCGGGCTTAGCGAGGTGGCCGTGATGACCGAGAACGACGCGGACGTGGCGGAGTTCACCCACGACACCAGCGTCGACTGGAACCGCATCGAGTTGCCTGAAGTCGTCGTTGAAATCCGGGACGCCGTCAACGAGGTCATCGAGGACCGGCTGGACCAGCTACGGGACCTCGGCGTCACGAACAAGTCCTCGGCGGACATCTCCGAGCGGGAGATCCAGCAGATTCAGGGGCAACTGCGGGACCTGATGAACAACGACCAGAGCGAGGGGTATCAGGGAATGAGCTTCCTCGCGGAGATCCGCAAGCTCCGGACCGCCGTCACGTACGTCGAGACCCAGAGCGTCGAGTCCCTGCGGCGGTACTTCGAGCGGCTCAAGGAGGCCGCCCGCTCCTCTGGCGCGTCGAAGGCCGACCAGCGCCTCGTCAGCGAGCCGAAAGTGCGGGAGGCAATGCGGAAAGCCACCGACTACGACGACCTCCACCCGAAGTTCCGCCAGACCCGGATGTTGCTCGCGGAGACGCTCGGCATCGAGAACGGCGAGCGCGTCATCGTCTTCACCGAGTCCCGCGATACGGCTGAGACGCTCGTTGACTTCCTCTCAGATCACTTCACGACCCAGAAGTTCGTCGGCCAGAGCGACACCGACGGCAGCGAAGGGATGACACAGAGCCAGCAACAGGAGACGCTGGACCGGTTCCGCAACGGCGAGTTCGAGGTGCTCGTCTCCACGTCCGTCGCCGAGGAAGGGCTGGACGTGCCGGAAGTCGATCTGGTGCTGTTCTACGAGCCGGTCCCGACCGCGATTCGAGCCATCCAGCGGAAGGGGCGGACCGGCCGCCAGGCCGAGGGCCGCGTCGTCGTCCTGCTGGCCGAGGACACCCGCGACGAGGCGTACTTCTGGAAGGCCCGCAACGACCAGAAGCGGATGAAACGCGAGCTGAACGAACTGAAAAGCGTCGCCGGCGAGCTGGAAAACCGCCTCGACCAGACCGGCCTCGACGAGTACGAGAACGATGAGGGGACCGCTTCAGGTGGAACCAGCGACACGGAAACCGCCACACAGCAGTCGGGTTCCACTGGAAACGGGAGGGGTAGCGAAGCTAACAAGTCAGTCGATGAGAACGACGACACCGACGGCCAGGCCGGGCTGGACGCCTTTGCGGACGACCCGTCCGAGGCGGCCGGTGTCGACGAAAGAGAGGCCGAAGAGGGGGGGACTGAGACACCAGATGAGGAAGCGGACGCTGGGACAGCGGCCGACGATGGAACAGTCGCCACCGCCGGCCGCGACGACGAGGACGACCCCGTCGAAATCGTCGCCGACCAGCGAGAACTCGACTCGAACATCGCCCGGGACCTCTCGACGCGGGACGGTATCGAGACCCGACTGGAAACGCTGGCCGTCGGCGACTACGTCCTCTCTGACCGCGTTGTTGTCGAGCGCAAGACCGTCGCTGACTTCATGGACACGCTGACGGGCGGGGACCGGTCGATGTTCGAGCAGGTCGGGGACGCCACGCGCAACTACGGCCGGCCCGTCGTCGTCATCGAAGGCGAAGACCTCTTCGGCGCGCGCAACGTCCACCACAAGGCGATTCAGGGGGCGCTCGCGTCGCTCGCGGTCGATTTCGGCGCGAGCGTACTGCGGACCAGCGACGAGGACGAGACCGCCGACCTGCTGGAAGTCATCGCCGAACGGGAACAAGAAGTGGCCGACCGCGAGGTAAGCGTCCACGGCGAGAAACAGTCAAAGACCCTCCCGGAGCAACAGGAGTACGTCGTCGCCTCTATCGCCGAAGTCGGCCCAGTGACTGCGCGCACGCTACTGGCGGCCTTCGGCAGCGTCGAGTCAGTGATGACCGCCGATAAAGACGACCTGCTGGAGGTGTCCGGCATCGGGGATGTAACGGCCGACCGGATCCGAGAAGTTATCGCAAGCGACTACGACCCGTAGCTCCGTTCAGAACCGCGTCGCTTCGAGGGCTTCGGCCGCTTCTCTCGCTGCCTGCAGATGCTCGCGAGCCTCGCGTGGGTTGTCCGTCGCCGCGGCGCGCTCGGCGAAGCGGTGGACGGTCTCGGCCAGTAGCCCCGACGCGGCGTCGAGATTCGCCGCAACGTCGTCGGAGCCGCGCCCGGACGCGGCAGTCTGTCGAGCGGAAACGGGGGGGTCCTGTGTCGGTGTCTCAAACTGCCGTTCGTTTGCGGACTGTCGGCCAGACCCCGGTGAATCGCCCGCTCGAGCGGTCTGTGACTCTGGCTCTGGGTGGTCGGACTGCTGGGCTGGCTGATCGCCCCCCGCTTCGGGTGGAGCGGCGGGGTCGTTCGTCGACGGCGTCGCGTCGGCCCCAGTTTCAGGTGGGGACTGCGGAGCGGACTCAGCCGGGGCGTCTGTAGCTTCCTGCCGCGCGGATTCTTCCGTCGCGTCCGGCGCACTCTCGGCCGTCTCCTCGTCGGCCTCCCCGAATTGAACGCGGGCCTCGTTACTGGGGTCGGCGACTTCGATCTGGTCGCTGTCGTCTGCCTGCTCGTCGGCGTCCGGCGAATCCGCGCCGTTTTCCTGGGCGTCACGAGCGACCGGTTTCTGACAGGTGGGACAGAACTCCTGGCCGTCGTAGCGGAAGATGGGGTCGCCACACTCGCTACAGTGGGCGTTGGTCATGGTCGCGCCCTTCAACAGGAGTTCGCTCATCTGCTCGGTCGCTGCCCGATTGTCCTCCTCTTGTTCGAATTTCTCGCGGAGTTTCTCGCGTTCGGCTTCCTTGTCGAAGTCGCTCATACGTGTCACAACGCCGCGGGGCTGAAAACAGTTTACGGGTGCGAGACGCGGATACTGCCTGAACGATAACCGACGAAATCGGGGTTTCGACACGTTTAACGTTCGCGCCCGAGGGTTTGCGAATGGTATGACAAAGGTAAGCGTAGTCGGCGCAGCCGGAACGGTCGGCGCAGCCGCAGGGTACAACATCGCGCTTCGGGACATCGCTGACGAAGTCGTCTTCGTCGATATCCCGGACAAGGAAGACGACACTGTCGGGCAGGCCGCCGACACGAACCACGGTATCGCCTACGATTCGAATACACGCGTCCGCCAGGGCGGGTACGAGGACACCGCCGGCTCCGACGTGGTCGTCATCACGGCTGGGATTCCCCGCCAACCGGGCCAGACACGGATCGACCTCGCTGGCGACAACGCACCGATCATGGAGGACATCCAGTCCTCGCTGGACGAGCACAACGACGACTACATCTCGCTGACGACCTCGAACCCCGTCGACCTGCTCAACCGCCACCTCTACGAGGCCGGCGACCGCTCCCGCGAGCAGGTCATCGGCTTCGGCGGCCGCCTGGACTCCGCGCGGTTCCGCTACGTGCTGAGCGAGGAGTTCGACGCCCCGGTCCAGAACGTCGAAGGGACGATCCTCGGGGAGCACGGCGACGCGCAGGTCCCCGTGTTCTCGAAGGTCCGCGTCGACGGCACGGACCCCGAGTTCAGCGACGACGAGAAGGAGCAACTGCTGGGCGACCTGCAGGAATCGGCGATGGATGTCATCGAGCGCAAGGGTGCGACCGAGTGGGGGCCGGCCCGCGGCGTCGCGCACATGGTCGAAGCTATCCTCCGCGACACGGGCGAGGTGCTGCCGGCATCGGTCAAGCTCGACGGCGAGTTCGGGCACGAGGACACCGCCTTCGGCGTCCCGGTCCGTCTCGGGAGCAACGGCGTCGAGGAGATTGTCGAGTGGGACCTCGACGACTACGAGCAGGACCTGATGGCCGAGGCCGCCGAGAAGCTCTCGGACCAGTACGACAAGATTTCGTAACGGTCGCGACCGTCGAATATCGGGACGGAAACTCGCCCCGGCTGTTTTTTGCCCGCTAACAGTGTGAGCGGTGTCGCTGTAACTGCGAATCGCGTTCGCTGACGAACCCTGACCGTTATGCGGGGTCGTCCTGGTCGTCGAGCAAGTCGCTGTCGCGCCCGTCGTCGTCGATATCAGCACCGAGGAGTGACGCCCACTCTTCGAGGTGTGACTCCGATGTCGGGGGTTCTCGGTGGCTCATGGCGTTATGCGAAGCATCCACGGCATATTATATAATGGTTGTGCCGGCGTTGATACACAATGCTGTATGCAGCGGTTCTACGGGGTAATCAGGGACCGACGACGCAGTGAAAACGGCGAGAGGATTGTGTCGATCACTCCGACCGAATGGTTTCCGGAACCTGGATCGAGTAGTGACCGTCTTCCTGCAGGGCGATGATGTACTCCTCGCGGTCGTACAGCTCCATCAGATTCAGTTCGTACTGCCCGGGTTCCAGCACTTTGATCGACTCGAACTGGTCGTTGAGTTCCGCCCGCAGTTCTTCGAGGTCGGGACGGTCCTCGCGGTCAGGTTCCTCGGGTGGATCGGGGTCCGCACCGACAGGCCGAAACTGGTGTTCTGATTCGGACGCCGACGGCACGTCGGACGGGAGTTCGTCGGGTTCGACGATGTCGCCGCGGGCACTGGCCTGCGCTGAATCCTCAGTCGCCGACGTGCGGTCGGGTTCGGTCGACGGCGAGTCGGGGGTGTGGGATGGGTCACTCGACTGCGGATCAGCCGACCGGTCGGCGTCGGGGCGGGACCGACCGACGGGGCGGTCCCCGTCGGTATCAGAGCCACTGACGAAGTCACGCACCGACGCCGCAGTCTTGCCCACGGTCCGGGCGACGGAGCTGTCGGGCCCCGGTGGTTCCGGTGGCTCCGCGTCCGGCGTCTCGGAGATGTCTGCTCCCTCGGGCTGGTATTGGAACTTGTTTCCGCCACAGTCGGGACAGCCCGAGAGCATCTCCTTCGACCCGTCGTCGAAGCCACGGCCACAGTCCGTACACTGGTGGGGCATTATTTCCGGGAGACGAGCGCGCTGATGAGCGTTTCGTCCTTGTGGAGCGTCTCAATCTGGTTGGCCGGCCCGATGACCGTCAGTTTCTGCGTGGACTGTTTGCCCATCAGGCGGTCGAGGATGCTGGCGTCGGCGGCCTCGGACTTGGGGTAGGTCTCGATTTCGATGCCGTTGAACTCGTCCGGGCTGATTTCGGTCATCGTCACCTCGATGAGGCGGGACTCCTCGTCCGGGGAGAGCCCTTCCTCGAGGATGACGATGTTGCCGTCGCGGACGCCGTCGAGAATCATCCGGATCTTCTCCATCGAGGCCAGCCCCGCCATGCGTTCGCCGCTGATGAGGTCGATCTGGACGCCGTCGTCTGGGTCTTTGACTTCTGCCATTATATCACCCGAAATACTCCGCGATTTTGTCGTAGACTTCGTCCATGTTATCTCCCTCAAGCGCCGAGAGCGGAATGGTCTCGTGCTGGGGGTAGGCGTTTCGGATGCGCTGGACGGAGGACTCCTCCAGGTCGATCTTGTTTGCCAGAATCAACACCGGGAGGTCCTGGCTCTCGATGATGCCGATGAGCATGGTGTTGACCTGCGTGAACGGATCCGTCGCGGAGTCCAGCACGTAGATGACGCCGTCGACATCCTCCCGGAGCCAGTGCATCGCTTCGGCGACGCCCTCCGTGGCCTCGCGGGAGCGACGGACGGCGTCGTCTTTCTCCATGTCGTGTTCGAGGAACTCGGTGTAATCGACCTTCGTCGTCACGCCCGGCGTGTCAACGATGTCGATTGTCACTTTCTTCCCGTCGCGTTCGATCTCGACGTTCTCCTTGCGGCGCGCCCGACGAGTCTCGTGTGGCACGTGACTCTCCGGACCGACGGCGTCGCCGGTCCAGTCCCGTGCGATCCGATTCGCCAGCGTCGTCTTGCCGGCGTTTGGCGGACCGTAGATACCGATACGCTTCGGATCCTCTTCGGAGAACAGCGTCGATGCCGCGCGTGAGATGCTATCTTTGAGGTTTGTTAACAATCCCATCCTATCCTCCCGCCGCCCGGAGTCGTCCGGTATGGCGGCTCTGCCCGTAAAAGATAGGCGAATTCACTTAAGCCTACGTCAGACATTAGTATTATTGTTTACACGATGGAGACACATGCATCGAGACAGGAATAGGGCTTGTTGGTTCCGTGAGATGGGAGCGGTTCGGGTGGAACCCGTCCTGTCCGATCAACTGACTTCGGGGACCACTGATCTGGTCTAGCCCCCCACCCCTTCGTTTCAAGTGGAACGTCACACACCCCTGGGGAGGGGTGGGAGAATTACCGGTCGAATCCGGAGCGGAGCCGTTACTCAGATCAGTCCGGCCTGCGATTACACCGGTGAGAGACGCCTAGACACTAGAATACCGACTACAACTCCCTACTAGATATTTGTTTTATCTAGTGCGGCTTTGGTTTATGAGTTAGTGTATTAAATCTTTCCTCTCACTAGAAGACAGCATCTGAACCCCCTCCCCCCACCCCCGGGCCTGTTTCCCGTTCCACCGGAAACGAAGGGGTGGGGGGGTTGCCCCGGTACGGTGGATCTTTCCCGTCCCCTCTCGTACTCACACCGTGTAGCCACTCTAGAACCTGCACCGTGGCCTCCGCTCTCTATCCACATTCTTGTCTCGTGGACACGCACGTGTTGTCCCCGTGGACTGAAACTATAGGACTCAGTGCGGTAACGAGAGTCCATATGCAACAACCAATCAATACAGTTACATATATCTTTCATGGGTGGTGGACCGAAATATTTAATATCGATTCACGGTACGGTTCATGTGGTTCAACTGGACGCACCGGAGAGCGTCGATGCTCACTAACAACGGCACTAACGCACTCCTCGCTCTCTCTGTTCCGGTATGTCCGACTCGCTCCACACGAAACGAAGGGGACCCTCTCGACTATGACTGACGAAAGCGACAACTCGCCCCCGGAATCCGACCCGTCGACGACAGAGACATCGAACGCAACGGACGGGTCCGACGGGCAGCTTGATGTCGGAACGGACGCGGGAACTGCATCCGGGTCGTCTGACCTTGACGATGTCATCCTCGATAATCTCGATACCGGCTCGGACAACCCGTCCGACGAGGCGTCCCGCGGCCTGTTCGATGACCTCCTCGAAGGAGAGCCGATCTTCGAGAACAAGGAGGTGCTTCGCCCCTCGTATACGCCGCACAAACTCCCCCACCGTGAGGAGCAGATCAACAATATGGCGACGATTCTCGTCACTGCCTTGCGCGGTGACACGCCGTCGAACATCCTCATCTACGGGAAAACTGGAACGGGGAAAACCGCGTCCGCCAAGTTCGTCAGCGAGGAACTCGAAACGACCTCACAGAAGTACGAGGTCCCTTGCGAGGTCGAGTATATCAACTGCGAGGTGACCGACACCCAGTACCGCGTGCTGGCCCAGCTCGCGAACAAGTTCATCGACAAGAACGTCAATCTCATCGACGACCGTATCAATGAACTCGAAGACGTTCTGTCGCGCGCACGCGAGAACATTGCACTTGAAGAGACGGCCTTCGATTCCATCGAGGATATCGAAACCGAAATCGAATCGCTGGAAGCGGACAAGGCGGAGTTCGAGGAAGTCCCGATGACGGGCTGGCCGACGGACCGGGTTTACAGTTCCTTCTTCGACGCTGTCGACTACCACGAGCGCGTGGTCGTCATCATGCTCGACGAGATCGACAAGCTCGTCGAGAAAAGCGGCGACGACACCCTGTATAACCTCTCCCGGATGAACTCCGAACTGGAGAACTCCCGCGTTTCGATCATGGGTATCTCGAACGACCTGAAGTTCACCGACTTTCTGGACCCCCGTGTCAAGTCAAGTCTCGGCGAGGAGGAGATCGTCTTCCCGCCGTACGACGCGAACCAACTCCGGGACATCCTCCAGGCCCGCTCGGACGTGGCGTTCAAAGGCGATGCGCTCACCGAAGATGTCATCCCGCTGTGTGCGGCTTTCGCCGCACAGGAACACGGGGATGCCCGCCGGGCGCTGGACCTCCTCCGAACGGCCGGCGAACTCGCCGAGCGGGACCAGACGGACAACGTCCTCGAAGACCACGTCCGACAGGCCCAGGAGAAGATCGAACTCGACCGCGTCGTCGAGGTGGTCCGGACCCTTCCCACGCAGTCGAAGATCGTCCTCTTCGCCATCATCCTCTTAGAGAAGAACGGCGTCCACAACATCAACACCGGCGAGGTGTTCAACATCTACAAGAACCTCTGTGAGGAGATCGACGCCGACATTCTGACCCAGCGCCGCGTCACCGACCTCATCTCGGAACTGGACATGCTCGGTATCGTCAACGCCGTCGTCGTCTCGAAGGGCCGCTACGGGCGCACGAAAGAGATCTCCCTGTCGGTTCCGACCGAGGAGACCGAGGCGGTGCTCCTGTCGGATTCGAGACTCGGCGATATCGACGATGTCCAGCCGTTCGTCCAGGCCCGGTTCGACAACTGACCCGTGGGTTCTCTCTGGTCGAACTTCGCTCGATAGGCCACGCTGTTCCAAGTGAAACAGTCCCCTCTCCCAGTTCGTAGTAGAACCTAGCCAGCTATCGTCGTGTTCGTGGCTCTTGTCCTCGTTTCGTTTGTCACCGATGCTGTCTCGTTCATCACTGTCGGTCCCGTCTTGTTCGTCGCCGGTGCCGTCGCTCCGGCCCGGTTCCACTGGAGCCGAACCTGGCCCAGCAGCGGAACGCGTAGCTCGGCGGTCCCGACGACCCAGCCGGGCTTGACCGGGTCGCTGATGGGGCTGGCACCGACCTGATCGTAGCGACCGTTGTTGTCGCCCTTGGTGATGAAGCCGGCTTGGTCGGCCGGACAGGACGCGAGCTGCTCGCAGTTGTTCGCGCTCCCGATGTAGTTCTCGTTTGCCCGGTTGTACCAGTTCTCGTCCGCTTCGACCCACAGCATCGCACGGTGGATAATCGGTGTCTGTCGGCTGTTTCCGTCCGGTTTGTACACGATGACATCGCCCGGCTGCTGGAATTTCCGGTAGCTGTCGCCATCGGCTGCCGTGACGACGCCGTGGTGGTCACCCGGTCCCGAGAACCGGTCTTCTTCCATCACGAACACCAGGTCCCCTTCCTTGATGTGGGGGTCCATGCTGGGGCTTTCGATAGCGACGAGCGGGGGCCAGACGCCGCTGATGGCGAACAGCAACATCCCGACGAGCAGGACGGAACCGGCGCTGCTAACGATATCGGTCACGTACACAATGCCTCCCGGTTTCTCGTCCTCGTCCGACGACCGACGGTCTGGCCCGGCCATTCGTATCACGAATACTCGGAGGCGACCAATCAACTTTCTGTTGTCAGACCGAACGCTGTGTCCCGGTTGGGTCAGGCTGCCGACGGTGTTGTCGGTTCGAACGCTGGCATCGACACCGACACTGGCCCGACCGGCTCGGACGGTATCCAATCTGAGGCCGATACTGCCCATATCGGGGATGGCTGCACCCGAACGTAGCCGAGGCGCGGGACCCTGAAGACGCCGGTTCCGACGACCCACTGTGGACGGACGACGGTACTCGTCCCGCTCACCTGATCGTACTTGCCGTTAGAAACCTCGTTGTCGCCCTTTGTGATGAATCCGGCATGTGGTGCCGGGCAGTTCCGAAGCTCGTCGCAACTGTCCGCGCCGCCGACGTACGCCCGGTTCGCTCGGTCGTACCAGTTCTCGCCGGCATCGACCCACAGCATCGCGCGGTGGATGACCGGCGTTCGCTCCTCGTTGCCGTTCGGTTCGAAAACGATGACATCCCCGTGTTGCTGGAACGTCCGATATCCCGTCTCGGTGCCGGCGGCCGCCGTCACGATGCCGTGGCGAGCGTCCTGCCCCGGGAATCGCTCCGCGTCCATGAGAAACACCATGTCGCCGGTGTCGATGTGTGGCTCCATGCTCCCGCTTTCGATAGCGACGAGCGGGGGCCACACCCCGCTGACGGCAAACAGGAACGCGCCGACCAGTATGACCGCTCCGACGCTTGTTCCCATCTCGCGGAGGTACAGGCCGAGGCGAGACCTGCGATCCGCCCCAACAAACGCGTCTGTCCCCTCTGGAGGCGTCTTGTCGGTCGATTCGTCCCGGCCCATCCTATCTCGGATTGCCGGCAGCGGCGTATCAATCTTGTGACGGCTGTCGGTCCGCTATCCTTTTGCCCACAGACACGGAGTGTGGAACGTGCCTCTGGAGACGCCGGCACGCATCGTCAGCGAACTCGCCAGTCGCGGCTACAACGCGGAGCGCGAGGCGGTGACTCGAATCGCCGACACGGCCGATCCGGCGACGACGCTTGAACGCGCACTCGAAACCCTCCCCGACGAGGCGCTGAAACTGACGACGGACCACGTCGATTCTGTGATCGAAGCTACAGAAACCACCGATAGCTCGCCGACCTCAGAACCGAGCCATGGGGACGAAACCGCCGGCGCTCCGAACGACCCACACCCCTCCGTTTCAACTGGAGCAAATGCCGATACGTCGACGAACCCGGGTGCGGCAGCTCCACCCGAAACGGGGGGGTCACGTGACGTGGACACATCCCTCCGGGCCATCGAAGTCGCGAACGACATGACCGGCCAGTCCACCGGGACCGGCGAGTACTCGGACTTCGTCTCGGTGTTCCGGGACCGATACGAGAAACTGGCGAGCAAACTGCGCGGCCGAGTGAACCACCGGCCGACTGACGCCATCGAGAACATGGGCGGCGGGAGCGACGCGGCGCTGATCGGGATGGTCTCGGACATCCGCTCGACCGCCAGCGGCCACTGGCTGGTCGAACTCGAAGACACGAACGGGACCTTCCCCTGTCTCGTGATGAAAGACCGCCCCATCGCCGATCTGGTCCAGCAGTTGCTCATGGACGAGGTCATCGCCGTCGAGGGGACGCTGGCCGACGACGCCGGCATCCTGTTCGTGGACTCGCTGTACTTCCCGGACGTACCCCGAACGCACAGCCCCTCGACCGCCGACCGGCACGTCCAGGCGGCGCTCATCTCCGACGTTCACGTCGGCAGTCAGGAGTTCATGGAGGACGCCTGGCATCGCTTCACCGACTGGCTCCACACGCCAGAGGCCGAGAACGTCGAATACCTGCTCATCGCCGGTGACATGGTCGAGGGCGTCGGTATCTACCCCGAACAGGACGAGGAACTGGACATCATCGACATCTACGACCAGTACCGCGCGTTCTCGGAGTACCTCAAAGAAGTGCCGGGCGACATGGAGATCCGGATGATCCCGGGCAACCACGACGCCGTTCGGCTGGCCGAACCCCAGCCGGGCTTCGACGAGGAACTCAGGGACATCATGACCGCCCACGACGCACAGGTCCACTCCAACCCCGCGCTCGTGACGGTCGAAGGGGTGACAGTGCTGATGTACCACGGCGTTTCGCTGGACGAGGTCATCGCCGAACTCCCCGACGAGGAGGCCAGCTACGAGGAGCCTCACAAGGCGATGTACCAGCTCCTGAAGAAGCGCCACGTCGCGCCCCAGTACGGCGGCCACACCCGCCTGGCTCCCGAGGACCGCGACTATCTGGTCATGGAGGAGGTCCCCGACGTGTTCCACACCGGCCACGTCCACAAGCTCGGCTGGGGCGAGTACCACAACGTCGTTGCGCTGAACTCCGGGTGTTGGCAGGCCCAGACCGAGTTCCAGAAAAGCGTCAACATCGATCCGGACGCCGGCTTTGCGCCGATTCTGGATCTGGATACGCTGGAGATGACGGTCCGGAAGTTCTCCTAAACCACCTTTTTCCGCCTCGGGTGCGCTCCGCGCACCGCTCGGCGCAAAAACGTGGGCGAAAAAGGCGCGAATCGCGCCGCGATTCGCGTGAAACCGCTCGCCGTTGGCGAGCGGTATGCTTGTTAGCTCGTCCGCAGTGGTAGGCCTGCCCTTCCCCGGGTCGCTTCGGGTGCGACGACTGTCGCACCACTCGCTCCCGGCCCGAACACACGTCTACATGTTCCTCCAGAATCACGATAGCGGCTCTGTACGGCCTTTCAGCCCCGAATCCGTTTGGAAACGGCCCGAAGAATCACCGGTATCTCGTAGCAGTGGCGGGCCTCACCGGTGGGGTCGGCATTAAGCCCCATCCGGTACAAGTGGGGTGTATGAGTGACGACCCAGACCGTGGATTCGAAACCGACGCCCTGCACGTCGGACAAGAAGAGCCGGACGCCGAGACCCGCTCGCGCGCACCGCCGCTGTACCAGACCACCTCCTACGTCTTCGAGGATGCGGAGGACGCGGCCCAGCAGTTCGCGCTGGAGAAGCCGGGCCACATCTACTCGCGGCTGATGAACCCGACCGTCGGCATGCTACAGGAACGACTCGCGGCGCTGGAGGGCGGCGTCGGCGCAGTCGCCACGGCCTCGGGCATGGCGTCGCTGAACCTCGCGACGTTCCTGCTCGCGGATGTCGGGGACAACGTCGTCACGGCGTCGTCGCTGTACGGCGGGACCTACACCTACTACACCCACACCGCACCGCGCAACGGCGTCGAAACCCGCTTTGTCGACACGCTCGACTACGACGCCTACGCCGACGCTATCGACGAAAACACCGCCTACGTCCACTGTGAGACAATCGGTAACCCGGCGCTGGTGACGCCCGACTTCGAGCGCCTGGCCGAGATCGCTCACGACCACGGCGTCCCCTTCTTCGTCGACAACACCTTCGCGACGCCGTACCTCTGTAACCCAATCGAGCACGGGGCCGACCTCGTCTGGAACTCCACGACCAAGTGGATCCACGGCCACGGCACCACTGTCGGCGGGATTCTCGTCGACGGCGGCTCGTTCCCGTGGGAGGAACACCCCGACAAATATCCCGAGATCGCCGGCGACAACCCCGCGTACCACGGCGTCAACTTCCGGGAGCGGTTCGACGACGCGGCCTTCACCTACGCCGCTATCGCTCGCGGCCTCCGGGACCTGGGCTGTCAGCAATCGCCCTTCGACGCCTGGCAGACGATGCAGGGCCTGGAGACGCTGCCCGCTCGGATGGACCGCCACTGCGACAACGCCATGGGCGTCGCGGAGTTCCTCGCCGACCACCCCGAGGTCTCGTGGGTCACCTACCCCGGCCTCGAAGACCACGAGACCCACGACACCGCCAGCGAGTACCTCGACGGCGGCTACGGCGGCATGATAACGTTCGGTCTCGATGCGGGCTACGACGCCGCCCGAACGACCGTCGAATCGACGGAAATCGCCTCCCTGCTGGCGAACGTCGGCGACGCGAAGACGCTCATCATCCATCCGGCCTCGACCACCCATCAACAGCTCACTGACGAGGAAAAGGCCGCTGCCGGCGTCACCGACGATATGGTCCGTCTCTCCGTCGGGACTGAATCTGTCGAGGACATCAAGGCCGACCTCGATCAGGCTATCAGCCACGCAACTAATTAGCAAAGACACAGGCTTTTACCGATTATCTGTGGACGGACGTACCAAATTAGCGCAATAATTCACCTGTTCACTAGGTTTATTACGACAGCGGTTGATGTATTCAATGAACCGTCGCCGGTAGCGAGCACGCGTCGGTTCACGCTCAACCATACTCTGTCATTGGTCCGACAACGAATGCTCGCATCCGTGGGGAGCGTGCTTCTCCCTGCTTTCGATTTTACCCGCCAGCGTAGCGAGGCCGACCGAAATAGCGTCGAAAAGACAGGCGTCACAAAGAGAGACCGCGCTACAGGATTTGTTCGGCTTCCAGCAGGTCGTACAGTTCGTCCATCGTCTCGACCGTTGTGTCACACGACGGTTCGACGGCCGGTTTCGGATCGAAGCCGATAGCGAGGTTTGCGACTTCGAGCATCGGGAGGTCGTTGGCCCCGTCGCCGACGGCAACAGTGGTCTCCCGGTCCTCACCGGTGACGGCGGTCACGACTTCCATCGCGTCGTCTTTCGTCCCGGAGATGAGCGGGCCGCGGACCTCGCCGGTGAGCTTTCCGTCCTCCACGAGCAGTCGATTGGCGACGATGGCGTCGACCTCGACCCCCTCCGCTTCGAGTGCAGCCTCGACGCCGCGCTCGAACCCGCCCGTGAGGATAGCGACGTAGACGCCGGCGTCCCGTAGCGCCTCGATGACCCGCGCCGCGCCGGGGCGCAGGGCGACCTCGCCGAAGGCCGCCTGGGCCTTCTCGTCGGGAAGGTCTTCGAGCAGCGCACACCGCTGACGGAGGCTCTCGGCGTACTCGATCTCGTCGTTCATCGCGCGCTCGGTGATGTCGGCCATGTCTTCGGCCGTCCCGTTCTGGTTCCCGAGCAGGACCGTCATCTCCGAGTCGGAGAGCGTCCCGTCGAAGTCGAAGGCGACTAGCATTGCCCGCCAGTTTCGCGTGGAGGGTTTCAAAACATCCGGTTTCCCGTCGGTCGCCGTTACAAGTAGGTTCCAGCCACTCAGGGCTTCGGTGGCGGCCCGTCGTAGGCGTCGGCATCCACTTTTTTGTGCGTCGGGTTGCCTCGCTCGCAAGGCTCACTTCGCCAACCGCTTGCACAAAAACATGGGAAAAGAGGGTTCTCGCTTCGCTCGAACCCGTACTCAGGGCTTCGGCGGCGGTCCATCGTAGGCGTCCATGTCCTGATAGAAGTTCAGCAGCGAGAACTTGAGCTTCTCGGGACCGATATCGACCATCTCGCGGCGTTCCTCTGGCGGGAAGGTCCCGCGGACGGCGTAGTCGTGCATCTCCATCTCGGCGGCTTCGGTGTAGCGCTTGTCAAGCAGGATGCGCGCGCCGAAATCGTCCGGCGAGCGGACCACGCGACCGAGCGCCTGTCTCGTTTTCCGGACCGTCGGAATTTCGACGGCGTAGCGCCAGCCGGCGTCGTCTTCGTCCTCGCCGAAGGCCACGTCGTAGGCGTCCTGCACGGCGTCCATGCGGTCGTCGAGGTGCGGGTAGGGGACCCCGACGACCACGACGGTTCGGGCGTCGTCGCCGTCGTAGCTCACGCCTTCGCCCAGCGTCCCCCACAGCGAGGTGTAGAGGACGCCGTCGTCGCCGTCGGTAAAGGCCTCCCGGAGGTCACGGGCCTGCGTGCCCGGCTCGTCCAGGTATCGTGTCGCGCTCACGGCAGTCATGTCGTGGTAGCGCTCGGCCTCACTGTAGGAGGGACAGAACACGAGCGTGTTCCCGGGCGTGAAGCGCACGATGTCCTCAAGCGTTCGGGCGATGCGCTGCTGGGTCTGTGGGTCGTCGCGCTCGCTCGAAAACAGCGCGGGGCCGTCGACGGCGTAGGTCCGCCGGCGCTCCTCGGGGAACTGTGCGCCGTAGGCCATCGTCACCGGGTCCTCGACCCCGACCACGTTCTCGGTCACGTCGAACGGTCGGAGCGTGGCGCTCATCAACACCGCGGCGTGCAGATCCTCGAACAGGTCGCGGGTGACCTCCTCGGGGATGCAGGTGTACAGTTCCGCGCGGCCGTACACCTCGTCCGTCGATTCGTCGCGGCGGACGCTGACCACGGGGTACTGGCCGGTGTCGTCGGATTCGTCGAGCCAGTCGGCGATGAAGCCGGCGGCTTGGAGGGTCTGGCACTCCTTTCTGGTGTCGAGTTCCCCCTTTTTGAATGCCTCCTGATAACGCGCGTCAAGGTCCCGGCCGAGTTCCAGTGCGCGGTCCAGTTCCTCGTGGAAGCCGGGGCCGGTGTATCCCTGCAGGAAGGCAAGCGTTAGGTCGTCTTTCCGGTCGTCGTTGGCGATGGTGATGTCGTCCCAGTGCTCGTCGACGGCCGCGCGTGCGCCGAACTCGAAGGCGTCCTCGTAGGCCTCGACGAGTGCGTCCCGGAACGTCTCGATGACGTTGGCCGCGGCGTCGGTCCGGGCGTCCTCCTCGCCGTCGAGTTCCTCCAGGGCCTGATCGAGCGTGTTCTCGGTGAGCGTGCGCCGGGCGTGGTCGCGGGCGGCCGACTCGACGTTGTGGGCCTCGTCGAAGACGGCGATGATGTCCTCGGGGTCGCGGCCGATCCAGTTGAAGAACTGCTCGCGGATGGTCGGGTCGAGCAGGTGGTGGTAGTTACAGACGACGAGGTCGACGCCGTCCATCCCCTCTTTCAGCAGTTCGTAGCCACACAGTCCCTGCTGGTGGGCGTACTCGTACACGTCGTCGGGCGTCCGCACGTCGTCGAACAGCCAGGCGTAGAACTCGCTGGTGTCGACGGTGAGGTTCCGGTAGTAGTGGTCGCAGGTCGATCGCTCGGTTTCGATATCTTCGCGCTCGTCCTGCAGATCACGGAGTTCCTCGACGACGGCGTTGCGGGCCTCCATCGCCTCGCTGCTGCCCGCCTGGCCGTCCGAGAGGAGTTCCCCCTCGCGCTGTTCGAGTTCCGCGATATCGCTCTCGACTTCGACCAGATCTCGGGTCGTGTCCCGCAGCGCCTGGCATTCCTCGTAGTCCACGTCGATGTGACACATCGACCCTTTCCCTCGGAAGACGACCGCTCGCAGGCGCTCCTGGTCAGTGATCGCTCTGGCGTCCTCGACGAACTGGCGCATCTGCTGGTGGACGTTCGTCGTGATGACGACGGTCTTGCCCGTCTCGCGGGCGTGTTCCAGTGCGGGGACCAGCGACGCGAGCGTCTTGCCGGTCCCGCAGGCTCCTTCGAACAGCACGTCCTGGCCCTCGTCGAGGGCGTCGTAGATGGTGCCCATCGCCTCCCGCTGATGGTCGTACGGCTCCTCGAAGGGGAAAAACCGCATGTAGCCGTCGTCGGTCGTCGCCACAGGCCTGGTTTGGCCGTTCACCGGCAAAAGGGTTCGCCCCCACAGCTACTTGCGGCACGCGCCCTTGCTGAAACACATGTGGCGCGTCACGCTCACCGTCGCTATCGCGCTTCTCGCGGGGTGTACCGGCTTTCTTCCGGCCGGTCCGACGGTGGACGACGGCGACCCGGTGACGCCGGCCCCGGTTCCCACCAGCTCGCCGGACGCGACGGTGACAGTCCCGACCAGCGACGGGGCGGTTGACGTTGACCGGCTGCTCGACCGCCACGAACGGGCGCTGGCGACTCGGAGCTTCCACCGCCGTATCGTCCGGGACGGGCCACACAACACGCTGGACGTGTGGGTCGACCGCGACGCCGATGTTCGCCGGGTGCGACAGCAGTTCGGGCCGCTGACCGACGACACCGTCGTTTCGAACGGGACGGCGTATCACAACGTTCGTGACGACCCCAACACGCCCTACACAACGACGAATATCACGGGGAACGCGTCGCTTACGGACTCTCCGTCGGGACGGGCCGTCCTCGAACTGCTGCTTGCGAACCGAACGTACAGACAGGTCGGTACGTTCACCTGGAACGGCCGCCCGGTGGCGGTGCTGGCCCCCACTGCCACTTCCGACACCACGCCGGCCGCTGCCAACGAATCTGTCGTCGTCACGTCGCGCCTGTATGTCGACCGGCAGGGAATCGTCAGGTACGTCGAACACGACGAGAAGCGCCCCCAGGCCCAGGACCTCAGCCTGGAGATGACCGTCTCGACCGACGTAGAGCGCGTGCCGATCCCGTGGTGGCTCGCGGAGAACGACCCCTACAGTTCCGGCTCGACGTAGACCTTCCTGATGTCGCCGTTAGTGTCCTGCATCGCCGCTTCGAGGGCCGTTATTTCGTCGTCCAGCGACTCCGTGTCGAGCGCCGGGTCGAACTGCAGGTCCGCGAAGACGAGGACCTCGTTCGGGCCGAAATACACCGTCCGGAACCCGATGATCTCGGTCACGTACTCGTTTTGCATGACGACATCACGGAGTCGCTGCTCCTCGTCCGCCGGCAGGCTCTCGCCCAGCAGCAGGCGCTTGTTCTCCCACGCCAGCGCCAGGGCAAACCCCATCAGCATAATCCCGATGAGCAGCGCGGAGATCCGGTCGAAGAACGGATTCCCGGTCTGCTGTTCGAGGAACAGGCCGACCAGCGCGATAACGATACCCGCGAGCGCGATGGTGTCCTCGGTCAGTGCGGTCAGCGTTGTCACGTCGCTGGTCTTGCGGAACGCCTCGCGGTAGCCCGACCAGTTGTTCCGGTCGATCTGGCGTTTCATCTCGGCTCGGGCCTTGTATAGTGCCCATGTCTCGAAGACGAACGCGCCGAGGAGGACGGTGTAGTTGACCCATAGCGGGTCCATCCACGTCGGCGGCTGGAAGGAGATGAATAGGAACTCAACCGCTTCACCGGCCTGTCCACCGCCGCCGTGGCCGCCCGAAGTCAACTGACTGTACCCGTGTTTCGCGCTCTCCCACCCGGCGATACCGAACAGGAACACGGAGACGAGAAAACTGTAGAAGAACTGCGCCTTGCCGTAGCCAAAGGGATGCTGGCGGTCACGCTTGCGCTCGCTGAACCGAATCCCGATGAGCAGAAACACCTGATTGCCGGTGTCAGAGATGCTGTGGTACGTCTCCGACAACATCGCTGCACTCCCGGTGAGAAGAAAGCCGAAGAACTTCAGAATCGCAATCGCGCCGTTGGCGACCAGTGCGGCCATGACGACTGATTTGCTCCCTGCCATTATTTTTTCCGTCACGACCGTGACGCAAAATGCTTCTGGATTTATACCTGGCCTCGCTACTGGCGGTATGCTCACTGCCATCTCCGACACCCACGGGACTGACGACCATCGACTGACGGGGCGGACGCTCGACGCCGTCCACGAGGCTGACCACGTTCTCCACGCGGGCGATTTCATGACTGAAGGGGTCCTCGATGCTATCGACGCCGAATGTGCGAAGCTGACCGGCGTCGTCGGGAACAACGACAGGCCGGCGGTCCAGGACCGGCTCCCCGACGTTGCGACCGTCTCCTGGGAGGGTCTCACCATCGTCATCGTTCACGGCCACGAGCACACCGAAACCGCGCTCGGTATGTTGGCCCGACAGGAGAACGCCGACATCGTCGTCGTCGGCCACTCACACAACCCCACGCTGACCGACTTCGGTGGCTGGACGCTGGTCAATCCCGGCAGTTACGCTGACCCGCGGCGCTATCAGCCGGCACATGCGGAACTCGATGTCGTGGCCGGCGACGTTCGCGTTCGTCTTCGCTCCCCTGACGGGACGCCGATTTCGACGACTACCGTCGAACGGTAAGGCGGTCTCGCAGGACACCGCTAATTGAAACGTTATCTTCATCGTCCCGGCAGAAAACCAGTCGTAATCGGTTACTCACGCATGTACCACAGCGCCGCCATCCCGGCGATGACGAACGCCCCGCCGGCGAAAAAGGCCAGCCCCGGCGGAATCGCAGCGGCGGCAGCCTCAGCACCGCCCTGTGCAGCGGTGTCGAGCGCGCCGGCAGTGGCCTCGAAGCCCCCGTCGGTAACGGTCGCGTTCTCGGCGTAGAGACTCGGATTCCGGGGGTCGGTGTCCGCACTCCCGGAGGACACCGTCGGCCCGCCAAACAGCGTTCCCAGCCCGCTCCCGAACACCTGCTGGACGAGCAGGCTGGCGAAGCCGATGATAGCGAGGCCGCCGACGAGGTTCGCCAGCGCGGCCCGTAGCCCCGATGTTTCCTGTTCGTCACCGGCACAGATGACAAGCGGCTGGTTGGCCGGCGCGAACACGTCCATCTCGCGGCCCTTCTCGGAGTAGGCTGTATCGACCACCTCGACGGCACCGGCGTTTTTGAGTTTCTTCAGATGGTACTGCGCGTTTTGGAGCGACGTATCCACCCGGTCGGCGAGTTCCGACGGTGGCGCTGGCTCCTTGTTCAGTTCTGACAGTAAGTTGCGCGCTGTCTCTGCCGAGAGTGCCGACAGCACGTCGTCCGCATCATCACTGTCGACACCGATGACTCGGGGTTCGGCGTCCGGGGTCGCCGGGTCCCGAGAAGGCAGCAACGACATGGTAGTTCGTATGTTCTATGGGATTATGAGTCTTTGCCAAGGCACAGTACTCGTTGTAGCTATCGCTCAAACCCGTATTTTACCCACCGAAATCGCCAGCGAGACGCCCGATGCTGCGGCTCCCGAAAGGATTTTCTTGCCGGCTGGTCAATCATCGCTATGGCCGACCCGCTCACCTACGCACTCCTCGCTGCCGTCCTCCTGTTTTTCTTTTTCATGTACCTAATGCTCCGCCGGACCTTCCAGGGGTTCAAAGAGGGGTTCCAGCAGAGCAAGAAGAAGTAGCCGGGAAGGCAACGGTTAGGGGCCGCCGGCAGCCCCTATCTGTATGGACCCACGGATCCGCGAACACGCAGAGGTCATCGTCGACCACTCCATCGACCTGAGCGAAGGCGACAACCTCGTCATCGACGCCCATCCACAGGCCGAGAATCTCGTCACCGCGCTGCACGAGTTCGCCGCCGACCGCGGTGCGAATCCCCTCGTCGTGCAGGAGCGTCTGGGCGAACGCTTCCGTCGTGCCTACCTCCGCAACCGCGACGAGTTCGAGACGCCGAGTCACATCCAGGCGCTGTACGAGGAGATGGACGCGTATATCGCGATCAAGGGCAGCGACAACGTCACCGAAACCAGCGACGTTGACCCCGAAACGACGGCCGCCTACCAGCAGTCCCAGCAGCCGCTCCTGAACGAACGGCTCTCGAAGACCTGGTGTCTCACGCAGTACCCTGCGCCCGCGAACGCCCAGCTCGCCCAGACCTCGACGGAGGGCTATGAGAACTTCGTCTGGGACGCCGTCCTCAAGGACTGGGACGCCGTCCGCGAGCACCAGGCACAGATGGTCGAGATTCTGGACCCCGCCGACGAGGTCCGCATCGTCTCCGGGGAGACGACGGACGTGACGATGTCTATCGCCGGCAACGAGACGCTCAACGACTACGGCGAGAAGAACCTCCCCGGCGGCGAGGTGTTCACCGCACCGGTCCCCGACAGCGTCGAAGGCGAGGTGCTGTTCGACAAGCCGCTGTACCACCAGGGCCGTGAGGTCACCGACGTGTTCCTCCGGTTCGAGGGCGGCGAGGTCGTCGAGCACAGCGCCGGCAAGAACGAGGATCTTCTGAGCGAAGTCCTATCGACCGACGACGGCGCGAACCGACTGGGCGAGCTCGGCATCGGCATGAACCGCGATATCGACCAGTTCTCCTACAATATGCTGTTCGACGAGAAGATGGGTGATACCGTTCACATGGCGGTAGGGCGAGCCTACGAGGAGACTGTCGGCGAGAATAACGAGCAAAACGAGTCTGCGGTCCACGTCGACATGATCGTCGACATGAGCGAGGACTCCTTCATCGAGGTTGACGGCGAGGTCGTCCAGCGTGACGGGACGTTCGTCTTCGAAGACGGCTTCGAATCGTAGGCAGGACGACCCGCTGTATGGCCGACCGGAGTTATGACCTCACGGATTGGACAGGAAACTTATGCCGGTCGGCGGAGTAGTACCAGTATGAGCGACCAACGGTCCCTACTCGTCCGTGCGCTGTGGTTCCTGCTCGTCGGCTGGTGGGTGACCGGTATCTGGCTCTCGGCGGCGTGGCTGCTGAACGTCACCATCATTGGCATCCCGCTGGGCATCAAGATGATAAACAAGGTGCCGCTGGTCCTGACGCTCAAGCGCCGCGACCGACTCGTCGAGGAGCGCAACGGTGGCTCGCAGTACTCGCTGCTCGTCCGCGCAGTCTGGTTCGTCTTCGTCGGCTGGTGGGCCAGCGGCGTCTGGACTGGCGTCGCCTACGCGCTGTCCGTGACAATCGTCGGCCTTCCGCTGGCGATCTGGATGTACAACAAGCTCCCGTTCGTCGTCTCGCTGTACCAGTACTGACGGTCGGTGTGTCAGTCCATGTACGGTTTCTCGATGTCGCTCTTGACCGTGATGAGCGCATTCATCCGCCGGGTGATCGCGTCGAACAGCGTAATGAGCGGCGAGAGCACGCGCTCGACGAACCGCACGGGCGAGGCGATGGTCAGTGCCCACTGCTGGGCGTTGCCCAGGCCGAACGCCTTCGGCACGATTTCGCCGAAAATCAGGATGAGGAAGCTGGTAATCACTGTCGTCGCGACGACTGCTGGTCCCGGTTGGAGATAGCTCGCGACGAGGACAGTCATGATGCTCGATATTGCGATGTTGACGATGTTGTTCCCGACCAGTAGCGTCACCAGCAGCCGGTGGGGGTCGTCGTGGAGTTCCTTCAGGACCCCGGCCCGCCGGTCGTCCGTCGTTGCCTGTTGCTCGATCCAGTCCCGCGGGAGCGAGAACACTGCTGTCTCCGAACTCGAAAAGAACGCGCTCAGTCCGAGGAGTAACGCGACAGCGAGTCCGCCACCGACCGCCACAATATGGCCGCTCATGGACTCCGTTCGGCCAGCCGTCCAAAGAACCCGTCGGCGGAACACGCTCTGGGCGGGGGCGCTCGCGCCGAAGGATACTCGTTCATCCAGTCCCATGTGAATGTATGGCAATCGGCCAGCTAGAACTGGCATTTCGCGTGGTCGTGGCCCTCTTTGCCATACTCGCCCCGACGCTCCTGTTCCTGGGACTGTGGCGGGGCCTCGACGCGATGCGGGACGACGAACTCATCGAGCGAGCACGACAGCGAGCCGAGGCGACCGACCAGTCGCCGACTGGGGCCGACTGGCCGATCGACCCACTCCCCGACAGCGGCCAGTCACCGCTGACAGCGGACGATTCGACGGCGGTCGTGACCTGTGAGGCGTGTGGAACGCCGAATATGCAGGACGCGACGTACTGCCAGGAGTGTCTCAGCGAACTCGGGGACGCGTAGCTAATCGAGTCGCTCGTCCTCGCCGACCTGAATCGCTATCGTCGGTTCGGCCCGCTCGGCGTTGCAGTTGATTCCACGCTCGACGGCGAAGGTCCGCGGTCCCGTCCGGTTCACGTCCAGCTGGAACTCGCCGGTGACGGCGCGGGATATCGTGGTCGAGCCACCGATGGTATCCTCGTCCCACCTGCTATCGACATCTACGTACACTTCCTCTCGGGTCCCGTCTGTCGGTCCGACCAGACAGCCCGAAACCGACGGGAGTTCGAGCGCTCGCAGGAACGGCGACGGGTTCGCTGCCGTGACCGTCCCAATTTCGCGGTTGACGTACGCGTACTCATTCCCTGTCCGCTCCGCGTCCGACAACGTCACTGTGACCGATTCGTCCGTCTGCACGTCGTAGGTCACGCTGCCGCTGAGCGCGTCGGCGCCCACGAGCACGCCGCTCACGATGAGGAGGCCGCCGAACGCGACCGCTGCCGTTCGCCGCGACGGCGTCGGAATCCCTTCCCGAAGCCCATAGCCGAGTCCGACGAACAGCGCCGCGGACGCGGCGAGCAACAGAAACGTCCCCGTTTCGCCCGGCGAATACCGGACGACGACGTAGCCGACGAACACGACGTAGCTCACGCCGCTGAGGGCGAAGGCCACGACATCAAGCACGTCTCGTTCGAGGACCAGCCCCGCGACAAAAAACGCGATAAAGCCCAGCAACAGCAGCGCCGCTTTCACCGTAATCGAGAGGTCGAACACTACATCACGGACGAAATACAGGAGCGCCGCCGCGGCGAACAGGACACCGAGTGCGTACAGGAGTTTGCCGCTGTCGATAGCAAAGCGCATGGAGGGTATCGGTGCTTCACTCGACTGATAGATAAAGCTCCGGCCGGACAGCACAGGCTCGAAGCTAGCGAATCTTCCGTCACTACGCGTGACAAACGATACTCAGGTACTAATCGTCAGCCGTCGCCCGGCTAGCGTCAGTACCGTTGGACAGCGGCGTCCGCTCAACGACCGTCCCGTCGTAGGTCGGGTATTGCTCGACGATTTCGCCCTTTTCGAGGTCGCCTTCCTCGACCATCTCCTCCAGCAGCCACCAGGCCAGTTCGACGTGCTCGGATTTGACGGTGTAGTACTCCTCGGGAACACCGAGGGCTTCGAGGCGAGCCTCCGAGGTCCATGCCTTCCCGTAGACGAGCGTCCCGTCCTCGGTCACGTCGTCGAACTCCCGGCGGATGTTGCGGGCCATCCGTTTGAGCCGCGAGCGGTGCTGGGCGGCGTCCTTGAACACGCTCGTACAGAAGTACACCTTCTCGTGGTCGCCCATCGTTTCGAGGATGTCGTGTGACCCCTCGACGGCGCTCATGTGGTCTTCCTTCAGTTCGAAGCCCTCCTCCTGCATCCGGCGGTAGTTCCCGTCGGACATCTCGAACTCGTTGATATTACAGAAGTCGGCCGCGCCCTCGTCGAGGAATTCGAGGAACTCCTCCTCGGCGCGGATGCCGGGAATCTCGAAGGCAGGGGTCAGCCCTTCCTCGCGGGCGATGTAGAGGATGTCCTCCCACTCGGTCCCGTGGAGGTCGCCCCACTGTTCCAGGGGCGGGTGGAAGCGGATCTCGTCGAGGCCGGCCTCCGAGAGGCGGCGCATGTTTTCGCGGCCACCGGGGATACCGGTGTAGAGGTGCGTGTGGTGGTCCTCGCCGAACTCGTCTTTCAGCAGTTCCAGGTAGTGACAGGTCCGGTCGAGGGTTTCCTGGGGTTCGCCACCCGTGATGGAGGTGCCCAGCGCGCTCATGCGCTTGGCTTCCTCGATAACGTCCGCCTCGTCCTCGACGGGACGTTCGTTGGCGTACATCTGGGTGACGTTCTTGCGGTTTTCCCCGAGGGGACAGTAGAAGCAGTCTCGCTGGTCACAGTAGCCGTAGACGAACAGCACCATCTTGCCGCCTTTGGCGCACTGTTCGCAGCCCTCGGAAATCATTGTCTCTAGCCACTCCGCCCAGCGGGAAAAAGCGTGCGCATCGGCGCTGCCGTGGGATGGGACGGCATGGGTCGTCTCATTGACTCTCCGGGTCTCCCCGCCTCTTATCCCGCTCCCCGACGCAGACCGTGGTATGACTGACACCGGGACCGCTATCACCGGGTCCCGCCGCCGTCGCGGCCTCGCAGTCGTCTTCTTCGTCGTCTTTCTGGACCTGCTGGGGTTCGGTATCATCATCCCCATTCTCCCGTACTACACGCGGACATTCCCGGGCGGGACGGAGTTCGTCATCGGCCTGCTGGCAGCCTCCTACTCCGCGATGCAGTTCGTCTTCGCGCCCCTGCTGGGCTCGCTGTCGGATCGCGTCGGCCGTCGCCCGGTGCTGGTGGTGTCGCTATGTGGGTCCGTCGTCGCGTGGACGGTGTTCGGCCTCGCTGATGCGCTGTGGCTCCTCTTTCTGTCCCGACTGCTGGCCGGCGCGATGGGCGGGAACCTCTCGACGGCCCAGGCCTACGTCGCCGACGTGACGCCGCCGGAGCGCCGGGCCGCCGCACTCGGGTTCATCGGAGCCGCGTTTGGCCTCGGTTTCATCTTCGGCCCCGGCATCGGTGCGGTGTTGAGCTTCGACGCCACGGTCGCCGCCGTCGACGGGCTCTTGCCGGCGGCCGTCCCGATAACCCGGTTCTCGCTTCCGAGCTTCGCCGCCGCGGCCGCGAGCCTGGGCGGCGTGCTCGTCGCACTCCTCTTTCTCCCGGAGTCCAGAGGTGCGTCCATGTCCACGGACACGACGGAACGCACGTCTGCAATCACCCAGCTCCGGACGGCGGTGGCGACGCCCGGTCTCCGCCCGCTGCTCGGGGCCTTCTTCCTCGTCTCCTTCGCCTTCTCCGGCGTGCAGGTGATGTTCGTCCCCTACGTCGCTGACATCTACGGGTACACGGCCGCCCAGAGCGCACTGCTGTTGACCTACATCGGCGTCGTCGCGGTCATCACCCAGGGCGTTCTCGTCGGCCGGCTCTCGGCCCGCTACAGCCCGGTCCGGCTCTCGCTGTTTGGGACCGGGCTGCTCGTCGTCGGTGTCGGTGCAATCCCGATTTCACGGCCCATCGGATCGGTGCTTCCCGACCTGACCGATCTCGTCCCGTTTCTCACGGCCGACCTGCTCGGCCTGCTGCTCGTGTTGACGCTGCTCCCGCTGGGCAACGGCGTCCTCTCGGTGACGCTGACGGCGCTGGTCTCCCAGCGGGCCAGTGCGGCCGTGCAGGGCAGCGCCTTCGGGATCACGCAGGGCGCTGGCAGTCTCGCCCGGACCGTCGGCCCGCCGGTCATGGGCGGACTGTACTTCGCTGTCGGCTACTGGTCGCCCTTTGTCGTCGGCAGCGTCCTGTTGCTCCCGGTCCTGTGGCTCGTCGCCAGGCTGGGGACGACACCGGACACCTACGAGCCGCGGCCGGCGGACCCGGGCCACGCCAGATAGGGACCGGTTTGAATGGGCTGGCGTTCGTTTCGTGTGTATGGACGACGAGGAGTCCGACCCGGTCGGTGGCCCGCTGCCGGCGGCGGAGACGTTCGACGACAGGGTGCTCGGATACAGCGAGACGGCGATCCGGTACGTCGAAGTCGTCGCGGCGCTGGTGCTGGTCCTCCTCTTCGCTATCGGCGTGTTCGACCTCGGCCTGCAGATTTTCCAGAGCGCGCTCCGGGGCGACATCACCGACCCGCTGGTCGTCGTCGGCTTCATCGACACCGCCCTGCTCCTGTTTATCATCGTCGAGGTGTACCAGACCGTCGTCGCGTACACGCAGGAGAGTGAAACGCGGCGCATCGTCCGCCTGGTCATCTACACAGGCGTCATCGCGATGGTCCGAAAGGCTATCATCTTCCGAACCGGCGAGTACGCCTCCGAGCAGGCCGCGCTCATCGCGGCGTCGGCGTACACGCTTATCATTCTCGGACTCGCCGCACTGTTGCTCGTCGAACGGCGCACCCGCGGGATGTCCGAATCGGGGTAGCCGGGTCCCCGAAAGAAGTTAAACACCGACGGCGTAGCGCCGCTAGATGCTGCTGGTGCTGTGTATCGACCTCGACGACGACCTCGGCCGCAAAACCGGCATCGACACGCCAGTTATTGGACGCGATGCCGTCGTGGACGCAGCGGTGGCGCTGGCCTCGAACGACCCGGAAGACTCCGACGTGAACGTCCTGTTCGAAGGGGTCCACATCTACGACGACATCACCGACGAACCGGTCGAAGTCGCCGCCGTCACCGGTGTCGACGGGAGCGACGTGGCCGCCAACCGGGCCGTCGGCGAGGAGGTCGACACCGTGCTGGCGTCACTGGCTGCCAGCGAGGACGTGCGGGCGCTCATCGTCACCGACGGCGCACAGGACGAATCCGTCGTCCCCGTTATCCGCTCGCGGGTCCAGATCGACGGCGTCCGCCGCGTCGTCGTCCGCCAGGCCCAGAATCTGGAATCGATGTACTACACTATCAAGCAGGTACTCGACGATCCGGAGACCCGCGGGACGATTCTGGTCCCGCTGGGCATCCTCCTGTTGATCTATCCGCTGACAATCGCCATCGAAGCGCTGGGGTATCCCGGCTCCGCGCTGGGCGTCATCTCCGGTCTGCTTGGGCTCTATATCCTCGCGCGCGGGCTCGGTGCCGAGAAGATACTGGACGAGGCGGTCGAACGGGCGACCTCGGGGCTGTACGCCGGCCGTGTGACTATCATCACATACGTCGTCGCGGCCGCACTGCTCGTCATCGGCGGCGTCAGCGGCGTTCAGGAACTCGAACGGCAGACGGACCCCGACGCACTCGAAGTCATCGCGTCGCTGGTCTCCGGCGCGATCCAGTGGTTCGCCGCCGCCGGCATCACCTCCAGCCTCGGCCGCGTGACCGACGAGTACCTCGACGGGACCTTCCGCTGGCGGTACCTGAACGCCCCCTTCTACGTCCTGTCAATCGCCGCCGTGTTACATGCCGTCAGTGCCTTCTTCCTCGGGGTACAGGACCTGGAGTACCTCGCAGTGATGCTCACCGGCGGGACCCTGCTAGGCTTAGTCAGCACGCTGGCCTTCGCCGTCGCGGAGGCCCGCTTCGACCATCCCGAACAGCACAATCAAGGCCCCGGCGGTCCCTCATCCGAGTGATGTACGTCTCCCGTGCCGTCGAGAGCCTGCGCGACGATCCTATCGAGGGCGAACCTGTCGAACTCGTGCTCGAAACGGCCGACGGCGCTGATCCCGAGAGCGTCGCCGCGGCGGCGGCGACAGCCGGTGCGACCGTCGAGCGCCGCCTCCAGTTCGACGACCTGCTGGTCTCGACCACGCAAGACGAGATCGACGCGCTCTGTGACCTGGACGGACTGGCGGCGATTCAGACCGGCGACGTAAACGCCATCACGACTGTCGATGACGTGGAAGAGGATCTCGATATCGGCGACTGATTTACGACTGCGTTCCGCATTTCTTTTGTCACCACCGGAAGTACACGACTGCGAGGGCACGTAGCTCAGTCCGGATAGAGCGTCGGACTTCTATCTCCGCTGGCTGTGCCATCGGGGGAAGCCATCCGACGGTCGTGGGTTCGAATCCCACCGTGCCCGTGAAGCCGCCGAGTGAACACGAGGCGTGCTGAACCGCAGCACGCAGGGGATTCGAATCACGCCAGATCGAACAGCGTGAGGTCTGGCCTCGGGTGAGAAGCCCACCGTGCCCGTTCCACCGCTGAACGCCGACCGGCTGTGTTGCAACGATACATGTTGGCATCAACGCTGGCCTCGAACGGCGGCGATCACTGATATGCCTTCCAGATTCGGTCTTTGTGGCAGTTGGGTTTCCGTCCCGTCGCTCCTATAGTAACAATTGAAACGATTTACACACTGATCGCAGTGCTACCGTGCGATCAGTTGTGCATTGATTTTCAATGGCTACTATAGCTCATGTCCAACTAGCCGATCTCATAACGGTGAAGAGATACGAACTGACACTACCAAGCTGTCTTGCGCGAACTGTCAGAGGCACGGCAATCTAACTCGGGGGGATGGTAGCGTCTCCGTACTCCTCACACAGGTAATAGCGGTCCGGAAAACATGAAACGCCGCTATTTTCACACCCAGATATCGTTTTGAAAAAGTGGGTGACACGTGTCCACCGGCGCGCTCGGAAACGCCTCACCGCTCGCGTAAGCCGGTCTCCTGACACGACACTCCGGGAACACACAGCCGACCAGGTAGACTCGCCACCGGACGCTACGCTTCGACGATATCGTCTTCCATCGCGGCGACATCACTGAGAATCGCGTCGATGTCGTCGTCGGGAACGTCGTTCTCCCGGAGGGCGGCTTCGAGGTGGGTCGCGACGTTGCCGAACGCTTCCTCGGTGATACCCATGCCCTCGTGGGCGGTGTGCATGTCGTCGCCGTCGTAGTCGACCGGCCCGCCGGCGACGGCGCTGATAAACTGGACCTGGTGGCTGTAGAGGTCCTGCATATCGCTGTCCTCGAAGTACGGTTCGAGAACTGGGTCGTCGAGTACGCGGTCGTAGAAATCAGAGACCACCGCTTCGACCGCGTCACGACCGCCGATTCTTTCAAAGATGGACTGAGATGCCATTGTCGGATGGCAAGCGAGCGGTCGACATGACAGTTGTGAAAGAACATATTCGGCCCCGAACACCGGGGCCAGCGGACCAGCAGTTAGCGTCGCTGCTGGCGACGAACCGACAGTACTGCCACCATTCCGAGTGTCCCGAGCACGGTCCACTCCCCGTGGCGGTCGGTGACGGGACGGGCGGCATTGCTGCTATGCGGTTTCTTGGCGTCGGTTTCGGCACCCGGTGTCGTTGTCGCGCCATCGATTAGCGGCGCGGCGTTCGTCTCGCGAGCGGTCGTGTCCGCCGAACCGCTTCCTCGCGGCACCGGCTCTGTGAGCGTGTCTACCGGGACCGACGGTGCGGTGCCAGTGACAGCGGCCCGAACGAACCCGTTGAGGTCGGCCCCAGCGACAGCCGACACTGTCTCGGCGAACAGCGCGAGCGTGAGTGGCTCCTCCTGCCGGAACAGCCGTGCGAGGACGGTCTCGAACGTTCGGTTGCCGTTAGTCGCCTGCCGGAGACGGGCGTCGATGGCCGCGACGACACGCGTTCCCTTGTGGTACTGCGCGCCCGGGCTGTCCCAGTCATCTGGCCGTGTCAGGTCCGCAGTTTCGTGGCGTTCGGTCGTAATCCGGTTCCGGAACTGCTGTTCGCTGATTCCGCCCGCGCTGTAAGTGAGGGCTGCGGTGTAGTAGTCCGCGCTGCCTTCCCCGAGCCAGTCCATCTCCGGTGTTGTCTCGACGGTCTGTCGGGTGTGGCGGTATTCGTGGACCCAGACGTTGACCGGGGATTGGACGGGTTCGCCGGCGTTGACGATAACGTCCGATTCGCCGTTCAATGGGGTGTACCCACCCGATGCGAGCCGGTTCGGCGCGACGAACACGCGGATGTGATCGTGGTCAGTTCCGGCAGTCGAAGTCTGCTTCGCGTGGCTGATCGAGTCAAGCACGGCGGTACGGTTGGGTCGCAGGTCCGCACTCGCCGGGACGACCATCGTGATGCGGTCGCCGTCGACCGCTCTGGTCGCCGTTTCGTGGGGGCCGATGTAGGCGGCCGTGGTCCCGGCGACACCATCCTGACCGGGTGCGAGCGCGAGCGACTCGTTCCACGTGGGCCGTGGCCCGACGTGCCAGCGCCAGCGGGCACGCAGCGACACTTCCTGCCTGGCAAGCAGTGTCCAGTCGTCGGTGTCGGCGGTCCGCTGGCCGAACGTCGTTTCGAGCCCAATCGGCACAGTGTAGGTCAGCCGTACCGTCTCGGTGTCGCCGGTGGTACGCCAGCGGTCGCCATCGGATCGGAGCCCGCTGGCCCGCAGTACCGTCGCCTCCGCCGGTGCCCGGACAGACAGTCCGCTGACGTGCCGCGGCAGATCAATCGCTGCGGTCACCCGCACCTGTCCGGTCCGGTTCGGCTCCCGCTCGAGCGTATAGCGGGTATCGATCGAGCTGTCGCCGTCGCCTCCGAACTGTCCTGGTGGACCCGATTCGATACCGAGTGCGACCGGAGACGTACAGACGAGAAGTGCGCAAACCAACCCTGCAACTATCTGCGTTCTCATATCTCTGAATGCTTCTCGAGTGCTACGCGACAACCAGCGAGTGCTCCTCAAGTGCATACCGGTGAAAATCTCAAACGTAATAACAGGCTGTGCGGCGCGGAGGTGGGGTCGCAAGCGTTTTGCCAGCGGCCACGCTACTCCCTGATATGCCCGACTGTCCGCTTGCAGACGACTGTCCCAAATTCACCGAACGAATCCAGGGAATGGGCTGTACCCACTACGGCGACCGGGGCGGTGCCGAGTGGTGTAACCACTACAATCAGCCGATCTCGGAGCTCAAGAGCCAGCCGGTCAAGATGGGCGAGGAGGTCACCGTCGACGTTGAGGACATCCACGAGAGCGGTGCCGGTGTCGGGCGGACCGAGGACGGCTTCATCATCATGGTCGACGGCGTGCTCCCGCCGGCACGGTCGCTGGTCAAGGTGACGAACGTCCACTCGAACCACGCTCGCGCCGAGGAGATCGAGCGACTGGAGATGGACGAAGAGCTCTCGGAAGCGGAAGCCGACGGGAGCGACGCTGACGCCGACGAGACCGAGAACGACGACGCGGACGACGATGACGGCCGGCGTCTCGGAAGCCGGGACAACTTCTGGGGCAGTTAGGTCGTCCGCGGTCACGGTACCTGGGACAGTCCGCGAGCGGGACTTCTTTGAGATAGTCGGTTCTTGTAGCGGATATGGACCTCGAACTCGATGGCAACGCAGCGCTGTGTACCGCCGCAACGAGCGGGCTCGGACTCGCAAGCGCCGAAACGCTCGCTGCTGAAGGAGCCAATGTGGCGGTCTGTGGTCGGACCCCGGAACACGTCGACGAGGCACGGGACCGGCTCGAATCAGTCGGTGACGGCGACGTACTGGCCGTCGAGGCCGACATCACCGACCCCGACCAGATCGAGGCGCTCGTTGCGGAGACCGTCGACACTTTCGGCAGCCTCGACCACGTCGTCACCAGCGCCGGCGGCCCGGCCCCCGGGCCGTTCATGGAGACAACTGAACGGGACTGGTACAGCGCCTACGACCTGCTGGTGATGAGCGCCGTCTGGACCACCCGGACCGCCTATCCGTATCTCCGGGACTCCGACGCCGGTACTATCGTCAACATCACCTCCCGATCCGTCAGGGAGGTCATCGACGACCTAGTGCTCTCGAACGCCGTCCGCCGGGCCGTCATCGGCCTGATGAAGACCCAGGCCCGCGAGTTCGCGCCGGAGGTACGCGTCAACGCAGTCCTCCCCGGCGCTCACGAGACACCACGTATCGAGGAACTCGTCGAGGCGGCCGTCGAACGGGGCGAGTACGACTCCTACGAGGAGGGCATCGAGTCGTGGTCCGACGCGCCGCTACAGCGCGTCGGCCAGCCCGAGGAACTCGGTGACGTGGTGGCGTTCCTCTCGTCGGCCCGCTCCTCGTACGTCACCGGCACGGCGCTCCCGATTGACGGCGGGTCGATGCGGAGCTGATTCAGCCGCTGTCTCGACTTAGAACTGCCCGTCGTCCCGCAGTTCTGCAACCACTTCACGGACGCGCTGGGCTTCGTCTTTCGGGACGACAAGCGTGCGGTTGTCGAAGGACGCTATCACGAGGTCGTCGACGCCGACGGCGCTGACGTGGCCGTCGCTCGCCAATACGTTCCCGTCGGCGTCGATAGTGATCGCCTCGCCCAGCATCGCGTTCCCGTCCTGGCTGTCAAGCACTCGTTCGAAGGCGTCCCACGAGCCCAGGTCGTCCCAGTCGAGTGCTGCTGGGACGACGAAGGCGTTTTCGGCTTCTTCGAGTACGGCGTAGTCGATGCTCACCGGGTCAACGGCGTCGAACGCCGCTTCGGGGTCCTCGTCCAGTTGTTTGAGCATGGGCGCAAGCGGCGACGACGCCGCGACGGACAGGAGGGCCGTCGGCGTCCAGGCGAACAGTCCGGCGTTCCAGTAGAACCCGTCCTTGACGTACCGTTCTGCGGTCTCACGATCGGGTTTCTCGTGGAACGTCCCGACCGACGCGAACCCGTTCTCGGACGCCCCGGGCTTGATGTAGCCGTAGCCGGTCGCTGGCCGGTCCGGCTCTATGCCGACGGTGACCAGCCCCCCTGTTTCCACTGCGACTCGCGCGGCCCTGCGAGCGACATCGTGAAACGGCCCGGCAATCCGGTGGTCGCTCGGCAGACACAGCAAAACGCAGTCACCGACCTGCTCGCGGATACGGTGGGCCGCATACGCCAGCGCCGGCCCGGTGTCTTTGGGTTCTGGTTCGGTCAGCACCGCGGCGCTCGGGGCGCGCTCCCGCACCCCGTCAGCGAACGATTCCCGGGTCAACACGTAGGTCTCGTCCGCGAACCCCACCCGGTCGACTGTGTCGGCGAGTAGGGACTGGTCACCGCCGAAGGAGAGAAACTGCTTGGGCCGGTCGCTCCGGCTTGCCGGATACAGCCGTGTGCCGGTTCCGCCGGCCAGCACGAGCGCGACAAGTGGTCTATCCATACCCCGGCTTCACCCGGCCGGTGCTAAAATGTTGTACTCACAGACAGTCTCTCGAAATAAGACCGTATCCGCCGCCGTTGGCCGCTTACCACGTCTCTATCGTGCCGTCCCTGATGTCCTCGACACAGCCCTGGCAGTCCGGGTTCTCGGCATCGTAACACACCGGCCGGCGCTGCTCGTCCATCGACACCGCGCGGTACTCGGCGTGGCGACGACAGACGATACGAGCCCGGCCCTCCTCGTCCCTGGGCAGGCCGGCCTCCGCCGACCGCTTGCCGTTCTGATAGGCCTTCTTCGCGTCCGAGAGCTGCTGCTCGGCCGACCGCAAGGTGTCCCGAATGAACCGCGCGAGTCGCTCGTCGTCGGCCATACCGACCGTTGTGCCCGGCGACAAATCAATCTTCTCGCGTGGCTCCCACACCGTGACTACCGGACCGCAACACCCTCACTCGGTTTCACTTTCACTCCGCTGGGCGAGTGTTTATAACCGAAGGCGACCAACTGTCGACTGTCTCCCAACGAAAACCAGGCGGAGACAGTGAAAACCAATGACTGAGTCAGATTTGCGTACCCACGCGACAGAGATACACGAGCAGTTTTCCGACCAGCTACAGATCGAGGTCGACGACGTTGTCGAGCGGCTCGACACGCTGGTCAACGACTATCAGGTCCCCATCAGCGAGGCCCGTCGGAGCGTCGTCAACACGTACCTCGACGAGGCCGGCATGGACCGCGACCAGCTAGGCGGCGGCGACGGCGGCGGCAACGAGCAAGTGAACGTCGCCGACGTTGACGCCCCCGAAGAGTGGGTCGACGTTCGAGCGACGGTCGTCGAACTCTGGGAGCCACGCGCCGACGCCGTGGCCCAGGTCGGCCTGCTGGGCGACGAGACGGGCACGATCAAGTTCACGAAGTGGTCGAAGTCAGACCTCCCGTCGCTGGAGGAAGGGAAGTCCTACGCCCTGCGAAACGTCGTTACCGACGAGTACCAGGGGCGCTTCTCCGTGAAGCTCAACCGGACGACGACCATCGAGGAACTGGACGAGGCAATCGAGGTCGGCGACGACAGCGTCGAGGCCGACGGCGCGCTGGTCGACATCCAGTCGGGCTCCGGGCTCATCAAGCGCTGTCCCGAAGACGACTGCACGCGCGTCCTCCAGAACGGCCGCTGTAGCGAACACGGTGAGGTCGAAGGCGAGTTCGACCTCCGAATCAAGGGCGTCCTCGACGACGGCGAGGAAGTCACCGAGGTTATTTTCGACGAGGAAGCCACCGAGGAACTGACCGGCATTTCCCTGGAGGAGGGCAAAGAGATGGCGATGGACGCGCTCGATACGACCGTCGTCGCCGACGAGATGCGACAGAAGATCCTCGGGCGGTACTACCGCGTCCGCGGACCGACCTTCGGCCGCTACTTGCTTGCCGACGAGCAGGAGCGACTGACCGGGGCCGTGGATGCAGACGAGATTCTCATCAAAGCGAGGTCGATCTAAATGGCGAGCACACCTACCCGCGAGGTCGCACGGCGCGTCTTCGCACGCGAGTTCAACGACGCGAGCTACACGTTCAAGGAATCCGACGACGACCGTGCGCCGGTGTACGTCCTCCTGCCGACCGGCCAGCGCGCCAACCGCGTGTTCCTGGTCGGCACCCTCACCGAAACTGAGGATGTCGGCGAGGATAGCGAGTACTGGCAGGGACGGGTCGTCGACCCCAACGGCGACACGTTCTTCATGTACGCCGGGCAGTACCAGCCCGATGCGGCGTCGATGCTGCGCGAGCTGGAGCCGCCGGCCTACGTCGCCGTCGTCGGCAAGCCACGAACCTACGAGACCGACGAGGGCGAGGTGAACGTCTCGGTCCGCCCCGAGTCCATCTCGGAGGTCGACGAGGCCACGCGGGACCGCTGGGTCGTCGAGACGGCCGAGCGAACCCTCGATAGGGTCAAGCGGTACAAGGAAGCCGACATGGAGGATCCGGCCACCGACGAGTACATCGCGATGGCCGACGAGGAGTACGAGCAACTCTCCATCGAGAACTACCGGCAGTCAGTCGTCGGCGCACTGGAGAGTCTGCAGGACGAACAGGCCGAAGCCAGCGCGGACTGAGACGGACCGCGCCTCGGCCCGCTTTTTCGGGAAGCAGTTTTGCCGGCGCTACGGCTCTAGTAGCTCAATCAGGTTCCCTTCGGGGTCGACGACGAACATGATTGTCGTCCCGCTCTCGGTCGTTTGCGGGCCGCTGAGGGTTTCGACCTCATCGGGGAGTCGGTCGGCGACGGCGTCGAGGTCGTCGACTTCCAGTCCGGGGTGGGTCGACCCCGGCCGATTGAGGTCCGGGTCAGGCATCGCTTCGCCTTCTGGCTCGTAGGTCGCCAGTTCCAGACGCGTCCCGCCGGCGTCGAGGTGGACCAGTTCGGCGCTGGCTCCCTCAATGTCGACGGCGGTTCCGAACGCTTCGTCACCGACTGCGAAGCGTGTCAGGACTTCGAGTCCCAACACGTCGCGGTAGAACTCGATGGCCCGGTCCAGGTCGCTGACGATGATTCCGAAGTGATGCGCGGTCGCGTCGATGTCTGTCGTCATCTCTGTCCGGAAGCGGGGTCGGCCCGCTGTTAAATCACCGCGGTTCGACCACCGTCGATACGGCTGGCGGACCGCCGGACGCGGTAGCGTCTGACAAACGATTAAATACGATGCTGATAGAATAACACACAACTATGGGTAACAAAAACAAGACTATCTCCTTTCGCGTCAGCGAGGATAAATTCGAAACCCTCCGTGAGATCGCCGAGGAGCGCGACATCTCGCTGTCCGCGGTCTTCCGGGACTACGTCGACACGCTTGTTTCCCACGATGGCCAGGTGAAGGTCGCGCCGGAACACGAGTTCGAGGACGACGCGACCGAGACCAGCACCGAGAGCTTCCCGCCGAAAGTCGAGGTTCCGAAGAGCTTCGTCCGCGAACACGAACGGCTTGAACTCGAAGCCGAGCACCTCCGCGAACAACTGGAAGAGCACAAGCGCTACGTCACCAAACTCCGCCAGCAACTCGACGAGATGGACCAGGACGAGGTCATCCACCTCGAAGACCTGGACCAGGGCGAAGAGGAAGACGCCTCATACCGGATCGGCAGTTTCGACGACCGCTGATCGCATCACGCTGTTTCACTTGCTCGGATGGTGTCTCCCAGCGATCAATAAATAGCGTAGTTGATATTTATCTACTCGGCCGAAATTTCTCATCAACCGGGAACTTGTCGCTGTGATATCGGTAGAAGAGGCCTGAAGGGCCACATTATATCACAGGCTGTTTATTGTGGACATATCACATAACTTTCGGCCTGCCTAAAAATTATCGGCTATCTGATAATATTTATGTGAGCGGATAATCAAGGTCAACTGTGAATCGTATTCGTCCCACAGGAGCACGGCCGAGGTGAGCAGATGACGGAGAACCAACTTGGGTTGGTCCGCGAACCCGAGACCGGCGTCCGTCGCCAGGAGTGGGAGACGCTCGACGAAAACGACCTTCGTATCGATAGCGCTGTCGCCGAGGAGATCGTGGACGCACTCTCCACCGACCACGCCAGTTCGTTCAACCTCTTCTACCTCTTGCGAAAGCACTACTGGACGGCCGAAGGGGCCGAGTTCCACGATGTCGCCGAGTTCCTCAGAGACGCCTACAAGCGCGCTCGTGACATCAACGACGACCTTGCGGTCCGAATCGTCGAACTCGGGGGCATCCCGCCGAATACGCCGCCGACGATTCAGGAACACGCCGAGGTCCACCTGGAAGCCGAGAACATCTATGACCTCCGCGCCTCGCTTTCGGGTGACCTCGATGGCTACGCGACACTGGTCGCAAGCATGCGCGAACACGTGGCCCTTGCCGAGGAGATGGGTGATTCGGGCACGGCAGAGCGACTGCGTGACCATCTCACGACGCTCGAAGTCGACGCTCACAGGGTCGAACAGTTCCTCGAAGACGACACGCTCGTGGGGAGTGACTAACCATGGCGAGCACCCCTCACCTCCGTGACCCCGGCACAGAGCATCGCCGACAGGAGTGGGACACCGTCCGAGCGAACGAAATCCGAATGGAGCCTGCCGTTGCAGAACAGCTAGTGACTGCCCTGAACGCCGAACTATCGGGGCTGTATCTCCTGTTCAATCAAGTCCGGAAACACTACTGGACCATCGACGGCGCCGAGTGGCACGACGTTACGACGTTCCTCGAATCGGCGGCGGACCGCCTCACTGAGATGACCGACGACATCGCACTCCGCGTCCACGCACTCGGTGGCGTGCCGGTCTGTGGTCCGATGGGCATCCGACAACACGCCCCGATGCACATCGAGACGCCCCACCGCTTCGACGCTCGGTCCTCGCTCGAACGGGACCTCGACGGGTACGCGACGCTCGCGGTACAGATGCGCGACCACGTTGACGTAGCTGAGCAATTCCAAGACAAAACCACGAGCGAACTGCTGTGTGTTCATCTCAAGACGCTAGAAGGGGACGCACACACGCTGCAGCGGTTCCTTGCGGACGATACCCTGGTCCGGAACGACTGACGCCATTGCTGTCTTCCGGGTGCTTACTGACCGGACCGCTTGGAGATGTGGTCGCTACACCAGCCGATTCCGCAGCCGCTGCACGTCCTCAGCCACGTCGTCGCGCCCGTCGACATCCGCGAGCGTTTCGACGGCCTCCAGCGTCCTGACGGAGTTATCGAGGAAGGAGAGCACGTCGCCCGGATAGGCGTACAGCATGTAGTCGTCGCTCATCACATCGACGACGGCGTCCGGCCCCATCCCCTGCTCGCGTAGTTCCAGTAGATAGCTGATGAACTTCCGCTCGGCACAGCCACAGTGGGGATTGGCCTGACAGTCACAGTCCAGGAAGTCCTCGGCGAAATCCAACACCCGCTCCCTGGAGGCCTCGTCGAGTTTCGCCAACCCCTCGCCCTGAAAGAGGATGTCCAGCGTCGCGCCCTTGAACGCCCCCTTGGGGAAACTCGTCTCCAGCTGGGAGGCGAGTTGCTGGTGGTTCTTGACGTATATTTTGTCCGTGATAGCCACGCGTACCCAACTCTACGCTGTGGTGCTGTAAAAGCGTCTCGAAGCGGGGTCTGTCTAATTTCGAGTCGGTGTGTCGCCGCTGTCACGCGCTCTCACGACTCACTGGTTCCCAGATTCGTAACGTATTTCTGTTCCAGCGGAATATCTATGAATGCTTCAACGAGCGTGTCCGGGCTGGGGTAGTGGCATCCTTTAGCCTTGTGGTGGCTAAGAGGCGGGTTCAATTCCCGCGCCCGGACTTAGACCTTCTACCGCCTGATTTCGACATTTTTGGCCCATCGGAGTCTTCACTTCCACACCCGTCTCCGCTGATTTATAATGTATCAGAAGATAGTACTTTCTGATGACAAACCACGACTGCCCCTCCTGTGGTCGCACGTTTGACTCAAAACGGGGGCTTGGCGTTCACCACAGCAGTGTCCACGGTGAACGCCTGCCAAACCGGAAATGTGACCACTGTTCGGACCAGTTCCACTCCGAATACGAGAAACGCTACTGTTCTGGCGAATGCCGCGACGCCGCAGTATCGTTTTCAGGGGCTGACAACCCGAACTACACCGATGCGAAGGAGGAGACGACCTGTGACAACTGCGGTGCGACCTTCGAGTACTACCCCTCGGAGAAGGAGGGGTGTTTCTGCTCTGAGTGCGTGAAAGACGCCGAGTGGCGACATACACGACAGATATCCGGTCCGGACAACCCAAACTGGAATGGTGGAAAACTCAGGTTCGACTGTTCTGTCTGTGAGACCGCTGTTGAACGATATCCAAGCGACGTGACCGGCGAAGTAATCCTCTGCAGCCGCAACTGCCACGCTGAATGGCTGTCCGAGGCGTTTACCGGCGACGGCCACCCGAACTGGCGTGGTGGTGGCGTCGGCGAGTACGGGCCGGGATGGCGAACTGTGCGCGAGCAGGCACTGGAGCGGGACGGCCACGCTTGTGTGCTGTGTGGCACAGATGCCGACGAGCTGGGTCGGAACCCGGACGTGCATCACATCGTCCCGGTCCGACTGTTCGCCGCGATGCCGGCCCTGACGGTTCGGGACGCACACACGCTGGACAACGTCGTCTCGCTGTGTCCGGGCTGTCATCGTCGGGCGGAGTTCGGTCGTGTCTCGCCGGCGGAACTGCGCTGGCGGGCCGGAATCCGTCAATTCGATGTGCCCGCTGCTGATGCCACGAGAGCGTAACCGGACCGGAATCTACACAATCGGTCCCGCCGCCAGTACGCGTATGTCACCGACCGTTGACGAACTGCGAAACGAGATTCGGCAGGCTGTGGGGCGGTACGAACGCCCGGTTTCGACTGCCTTCACCAAGGAAGCCCTGGCGGCGATTTGCGAGGCCGTGGGGTACGACATCGACACGGACCGGCTGCCGTCGAAGCCACAGATGCGAGCGGGGATCCTTTGGAAAATCGGCGAGCAAGACGACGACGATCCGGCGGAGACGGAGTCACCGTTTCGGAAGGGCGAACTTGAAGCGATTGCCGCGGCGCTGGATGACGGGTAACGGGGCTCCGGAGGTTACTGGCTACGTGTGATCGTCTTGCCGACTGTCTGAGATCCGTGCGTCGATCACTCCTGTGCGCACGGGTGGGTTTCTGACGGGGGACCGATGTCGTCCTGGTGGAGTGTGACCGCTACCGCTCGATCTTGGATTCCGGGCGGACGGTCCCGGTCTCCGTCTCGCCGATGACGGCGAAATCGCCGCTGGACTTGATGATCGAAAGCGCCGTCATGATATCTGTTCGGGTGAGCAGCCCCTCGAAGGCGCCGTCCTCGTCAGTGACGAGCAGTCGGCCGACGGAGTTCTGCTGGAGCGAGGTCAGTGCGTCCATCACGTCGGTGTCCGGGCTGATCGTGATTATCTCGGTGGTCATCACGTCGCCGACGGTGTAGGCCTCGCGCTCGACCTCTCTGACGGCACGGGCGTCTTCGAGCGTGACGAGGCCGACGACCTCGCCGTCGCGCTTGACCGGGTAGCCGGTGTGGCGTTCCTCGAACATCGTCCGGATGAGTTCCCGGACAGACATGTCCTCGGGGACTGTCGTCACGTGGTCCGCCGGCGTCATCACGTCCGCGACGGTGACGCCCTCGAACGCGGCCCGCATCGAGGTCTGGCGGGACTCGCCCGCCGCGCCGATGTAGATGAAGAAGGCGAGGCCGGCGAGGAAGATGTTCCCGAGGACGAAGATGCCAAAGAGGCCGAGGAAGACGGCAAATATCTTCCCGACCTCCGCGGCAATCGTCGTCGCTCGGGCGTAGGTCCGTTTGCGGGCGAGCAGCGCGCGCAGGACGCGGCCGCCGTCCATCGGGAAGCCCGGGAGCATATTGAACGCCGCCAGCGCGAGGTTCATCAGTGCGAGATAGCCGAGGATGAACCGGACCGATTCGATTGGCGTCGCCGCGCCGCTGGGGAGAAGCTGGAACGCGACGAAACAGACCCCGCCGACGGCGACGCTGACGATCGGGCCGGCGATGGCGATAACCAGTTCTTGCTTCCAGTCTTCGGGCATCTCGCTGAGCTGGGCGATGCCGCCGAACAGCCAGAGCGTGATGGAGTCGATGGGGAAGCCATAGCGGATCGCCACGAGAGAGTGGCCGAGTTCGTGGAGAACGACGCCGGTGAACAGGCCGACGGCCGCACCGATGCCGAGCACCCACACGAGCGCGCCGTCGGTGAGAACGGCTGCATCCAGGCCGGCGTTCAGGGTGCTGTTCAACAGCTCCGTCGTCTGTTCTATCTGTGACCCGATAATCCAGGCGAACAGCGGCAACACGAGGAGAAACGTTAGGTCCAACTGGATTGGGATCCCGAACGCGCTCCCGATGCGAAACCGGCGCATACTTGTCGGTAGTTGGGGCACGGTCTTAAGCCTCCTTGGCCAGACTCGACACGCAGGTTCGAACGACTTAACGGCGCCCGCACGGACCGGAGAGTATGCGCGTCAGTGAGGGCCGAGTGACGGTCACGGTGCCGGAACAGCCCGACGCGGGGAAGGGCGCGGACGTGTTCTTCAACCCCGTTCAGGAGCTGAACCGCGATATCACCGTGGCGGCGCTACGGGCCTACCGAGAGCGAACCCCCCGCGTGTCGACGTATCTGGACGCCACCGCCGCAAGCGGCATTCGGGGCGTCCGCGCGGCGGCCAACGACTGGGAGACGACACTGTGTGACATCGACGACGACGCGACGGCACTGTGCGAGCAGAACCTCGAACGCAACGACCTCGCCGCTTCAGTTCGGCGGTCGGACGCGAACGTGCTCATGCACTCCGAGGCATTCGACGTGGTTGACGTGGACCCCTTCGGGACGCCGATCCCCTTCGCCGACGCGGCCATTCAGGGAACCAAACACCTCCTCTGTGTGACGGCCACCGACACCGCGCCGCTGTGTGGGGCACACTTCGAGAGCGGCGTCCGCTCGTACGGTGCGGTCCCGCGAAACACCGAGTTCCACGCCGAGATGGGGATGCGCGTCCTCCTGTCGGCGATGGTCCGAACCGCCGCCCGCTACGACATCGCCGCTCGCCCGATTCTCAGCCACGCGACCAAGCACTACGCCCGGACCTATCTGGAGTTCGACCACGGCGCGAAAGTCGCCAACGACTGTATCGACGAACTGGGCTACGTCCACCACTGCCAGCACTGCCTCTGGCGCGATCACGACTTCGGCCTCATCGCCGACGCGCCCGAGGCGTGTCCGGTCTGTGAGAAGCACCTCCAGACGGCCGGCCCCATCTGGCTGGGTCGGACCTGCGACCCGGCGTTCGCCGACGCCGTGTCTGAACAGGTGACCGAGGAGATGGGCACTGCCGACGAGGCGACCGAGTTGCTGGCAACACTCAAAGCGGAGATCGACACGCCGACCCACTACGACCAGCACCGCCTCTGCAAGCGCTGGGGTCGCGGCGCCGAGGCCATGGACGAGTTCATCGAGAAGCTCCACGACGCCGGCTACGAGGCCTCCCGAACGCATTACGGCGGCACGACGTTCAAGACGGACGCCGACGTGGTCGAAATCCGTGAGGCGACGGCGGAGTAACGAATCGAGAATCGAGGGCTGTGCCAAAGACTGCGACAAGAGTGTACGGGTCGAACTGATTCCTACCGACCGTTCGCCCGCCCGGCACTCTCGCGCACCGCGGCAACCAGGTCGTAGCCCAGCAGATACACCGGGCGCAGGAAGTAGTTCGCCATCCCTGCGAGGCCGAGCAGTCCGCCGATGGCCTGCAGTTCGCCAGGTGTGGCCGACAGACGAACGACCAGCGGCAGGGCCGTAATGAGCGGCGCGAGCCACAGTGACCGGACGATACCGTCCACGTCGACACCGGCGACGGGACCGAACCAGTCCTCGTTCGGACGAGCAGCGTACAGGACAGCCGCCAGTACCAGCAGTCCCACGACAATCGGCAGGGACGCGCCAGTGCCGGCGACGCCGAGGCCGATAGCCAGCGCGGCCGCGACGAGCAGCAGGGCCGTCACCCGCATCGTCCCGTGCCGGATGGCCGCTTCCGTCTCCATATCCGGTCGTTGCGGCGATGCTGTATAAACCCTGTGAGGGCGGCTAGCTGTTCGAGTCTGTGGCGGTAGAGTCGGCATTGTTTCACTGACGACAGCCGCAAAGAGCCAGAAAGCCCCGAGGCACTGGGCTCCTGCGACTCGCTGCGCTTCTCGGTCGTTGCACTCCCTCCGGTGCTTGCGTCGTCTCGAACGCCCAGCGCCTCGCCCCTTTCAGTCCCACCTGTGACCGGTTTGTCAGTGCTGTCTCTGTGGGACTGAAACGAGCATGTCGATATTTCTGGACCGGTCACGTCTCCTGAAACAACCACACCCGCTGCCCACATTCTAAACCCCTTTTTGCCTCGGCCGCCAAACGGTGTCGAAACCGTGCCCTCCACGTACAACCCGGTCCGTGGCGTCCTGCTGTTCATCGGCGGTCTGCTCGCACGGTTTGACCTCGTCGAGCGCGAGCGGGTCCGCCGCGCGACGGACCTGTCCTGGCCCCGGATCGTCACCGGGCTCGCCCGGATGTCGAAGTCGACGGTCGACGTGGCGATGGTCGGGCTGGCGCTCGGGCCGACCGCTATCGCCGGCGTCGGCTTCGCCGCGCCGTTCTGGGAACTGGTGTTCGCGCTGGGTGGCGGCGTCGCCGGAGGGACAATCGGGATGGTGTCCCAGCGCTACGGAGCCGACGCCGACGAGGAACTGGCGGTCACTGTCACGACCAGTGCCGTCGTCGTGCTTGGGCTGACGCTCCCGCTCATGGCGGCGTACTGGGTCCTGCCGACGCTGCTCGTCGACCTCGTCGGGACGGGGTCCGAGGCCGTCGGCTACGGGACACAATACCTGCGCGTCGTCGCCCTCGGTGTCCCCTTCGCGGCGCTGAACCTCATCGGTAGCCGGACGCTCGTCGGGGCCGACGACGCCTGGTCGCCGATGCTGTTGCGGGCCGGCGGCGCGGTCGTCAACATCGCGCTGAACGCCGTCCTCATCTTCGGGTTCCGTCTCGGTGTCGTCGGGGCGGCGCTTGGCACGGTCGTCGCGAACGTGCTGGTCACGGCCGGATTCGCCGTTGGGTTAGCCCGCGGTGGCTTACCGATAATCGGTGCATTCCCGGTCCGGGTGCCGGTGTCGCGGCCGCTCCTCGACCGCGGACTGGGGTGGGATCTCGCGGAGACCGGGGCACCGCTTGTTGGGGCCAATCTCGCGCGGACCGGGGCGCAGTTCCCCCGGCTGTTCATCGTCGGCCTGTTCGGACCGGGCGTCGTGTCGGCCTACGTCGTGGCCCTTCGGGTCCGGGCGCTGCTTGACACGCCGAACTGGGGGCTGAGCCTCGCGTCCAGCAGCCTCGTCGGGCAGGCCTTGGGCGAGGGCGACGAGGCCGAAGCGACGGTCTGGGCGCAAACGGTCCTCCGGTTGAGCATCGGCGTGTACATCGTGGTCGCGGCGACGCTGCTCCCGTTCTCGCGGGGCATCGCCCGCCTGTTCGTCTCGGATCCGACAGTGCTCCCGCTGGTGACTGTGTTCGTCGCCGTTGCGTGTGCCAGCGTTGTGTTCCGGGGCGTCGACGGCGGCTCAGTCGGCCCGCTCCGGGCCAGCGGCGACACGCGCTGGCCGTTTTACTCCCAGCTGGCGGGGATGTACCTGTTCGCCCTCCCGCTGGCGGCGCTGGGCTACGTCACGCCGCTCGACGAGTTTGCGCTGTACGCCTCGCTGGTTGTCGAAACGGCCGTTCCCGCAGCGGTGACCTACTACCGATTCCGCTCGGGGACGTGGCGGGTCGTCAGCCGGGACTACCGGCCCGAGGCGGCGCTGGACGACTGAGGCGGTGTGGCCACTCTTACACGACCGGCTGCCGTCAGTCAGTCGACAGTATATTTGTGGCTCCACTCTGACGTGCTCGCGTGGACCGCACACGCGCCGTCTCCGTCGCCAGAACTGTCGTCCGCACCGTCCAGGAGGAGGAAGTCTCCTTTCTCGCCGCCGGCATCGCCTACTACATGTTCGTCTCACTGCTGCCGCTGTTATTGCTGACGCTGGTCGTCGGCACGCTGGTCGGCGGGGCGGCCTTCGCCGACAGCATCGTGGCGGCCGCGGGGGACGTACTCTCGCCGACGGCCTCGACGCTACTTGAGGACGCGCTGACCAGCGGGGCCGGCCGCGGCGGCGCGACTGTCCTCGGCGTCGGTGTCACACTGTGGAGTGCGCTCAAGGTGTTTCGCGGACTGGATACGGCCTTCAGTCGCGTCTATGGGACAGACGGCCCCGACTCGATTATCGGGGAACTCGTCGACGGACTGGCTGCGCTGGGCGGCATCGGCGTCGCGCTGGTCGGACTGGGCGTCATCGGCGCGTTCGGAACGATTCTCGGCGTCCAGGTCGCTCTCGGCGGGCTTGCACTCATTCCCGTACTAGCTGTTGCCTTCCTCCCGCTGTACTACCTGTTTCCCGACCAGGAGATGACGATACGGAGCGCCATCCCCGGCGCGGTGTTTGCCGGCGTCGGGTGGACGTTGCTCGGCACTGGATTCAACGTGTACGCCTCACAGGCCGACAGCTATCAGGTGTACGGCGTCATAGGCGCGGTCCTCCTGCTCGTGACGTGGTTTTACTTCGCCGGACAGGTGCTGCTCGTGGGCGCGGCGGTCAACGCGGCGCTCTCGGACCGGCAACTACAACAGGTATCGCACCGACGGTCCGGCAAAGCGATGAGTGAGGACGCTGACGAGACCGACACACCGCCGCCAACCGGGGCCGATACGACCGGCAGAGACGCCGACGAACTGACCGACGAGGAACTCAGGGAGCTCCGCGAGGAGTTCGAGTCGTTCCGCGAGGACATCGAGGGTCGGACGCTCCACCGCGACGAGGTGCGGTCGGACCTCAAGCAGTACGTCCGCCGCCGGATGCGCCGCGGCCACGCCCGGCAGTGGGGTCCCTACGTCGTCTTGCTGTACGGCACGATCATGACCCTCGGCGCGTTCTACTATCTGAAGGGCATGTGGGCCGTCCTGGCGATGCTGGTCATCTGGCTTTCGACGCTCGGCCTCTACACCGTGATGATCGCCGTCGGCGTGACGCTTACCGCCACCGGCCTTCCCGGACGGCTTGTTGACCGCGTGCGCGACTGGCGACAGTGATCCGGGCTGTCGGCGTGGCAGAGGTGCTGTCAGCGCTGCCCGGCGCAGTCGTCGTACTGTTCGCGTTACTGACCCAGCTGGGGGACTTCTGGTTCACCTTCTCGGCGTGTGCGCTGCTGTACTGGCTGGGATCGCGGACGCCGACACTCGGCCGAGGCCTCACGCGGGACCGGGCGGCGATGCTTGTCGCACTGCTGGCCGGCGCGGTGGCCATCGCCGTCTCGGTGAAGGCGGTGTTTGCGCTGCCGCGCCCGCCGGGTGCGGGGACGGCCACCCACGCCGACCTGCTACCGGTGGCGCTCCGGGGCATCTACGAGTCGATGGCGACCGGCGAGGGGTACGGCTTCCCCAGCGGCCACGCCACTGTCGCGGTGCTCGTCTGGGGCGGGTTCGCGTGGGCGCTCCGGGTCGGCACACGCCGGGCGCGAACTGCCGTCGCCGGGACGGTCATCGGTCTCATCGGCCTCTCACGACTGGTGCTGGGCGTGCACTATCTCGCCGACGTGTTGGCTGGGTTTGCCATCGCGGGCGGGTTCCTCTGGCTCGCCGTCCGTGTGCTCAAAACGCCCGAGCGGGTGTTCGGACTCGCCGCCGTCGTCGCGGGGCTGGCGCTGGTCACTGCCGGCCTCTCTCGCGACACCGGGGCCGCGCTGGGGCTGACTGTCGCCGGAGGCGTCGTCTGGGCGCTGGTCGGTGACGAAATACCTGAGCCGACCCGCCGCGGCGTCGTGTTCACGGTGCTTCTGGGCGTCGCCACGGTCGGCGTTCTCCTCGGCGGGACGCTTGGCCTCGACCCGACGCCGGTCGTCGTCACGCTTGCCGCGGGGCTCGGGACGGGACTGTTGCTGACGCTGCCGCTGGCCGGTGAGCGCCTCGCGAAAAAATACTGAGATCGGGGCCGCTTAGAACTTCTCGAGGTAGCGGTCGAGTTCCCAGTCGGACACGTCGACCAGGTAGTCCTTGTGTTCCTGGCGCTTGGCCTCGACGAAGTTCTCGAGGACGTGCTCGCCGAGCGCGTCGCTGATGACCTCGTCGTTTTCGAGTTCGTCGACGGCTTCGCCGAGGTTCTCCGGCAGCGTGGTGATGCCGTACTCCTCGCGTTTCGCCTCGTCGAACTCGTAGATGTTCTCGCGGACCGGGTCCTCACACTCGAGATCGCGCTCGACACCGTCGAGCCCGGCGTGGATGAGCGCTGCGAAGGCGAGATACGGGTTACACGACGGGTCGGGGAAGCGAGCCTCGATACGGCTTGCGGCCGGCGTCCGGGCGGCCGGCTTGCGGATGAGCGCCGAGCGGTTGCGGTCGGACCAGGCGACGTAGACGGGTGCCTCGTAGCCCGGGACCAGGCGCTTGTAGGAGTTCACGGTCGGGTTGGTGACCGCGGTGATGGCCGGTGCGTGTTCGAGGATCCCGGCGGTGAAGCTCTTGGCGGTCTCCGAGAGGTTGAACTCGTCGTCGTCGTCGTGGAACGCGTTCTCGCCGTCTTCAGTGAACAGCGAGATGTGCGTGTGCATGCCGGAGCCGTTGATGCGCGGAATCGGTTTGGGCATGAACGTCGCGTGCAGGTCGTGTTCGGCCGCGATGGCGCGGACGACCGAGCGGAAGGTCGCGACGTTGTCGGCCGTGGTCAGGGCATCGTCGTAGGTGAAGTTGATCTCGTGCTGGCCCTGTGCGACCTCGTGGTGGGAGGCTTCGATGTCGAAGCCCATGTCTTCGAGGCCGTAGATGATGTCACGGCGCACGTCGGAGGCGAGGTCCTTCGGCGCGAGGTCGAAGTAGCCGCCGGCGTCGTTGGTCTTGGTCGTCGCACGGCCGTCTTCGTCTTCCTCGAACAGGAAGAACTCGGGCTCGGGTGCAGCGTTGACCTGATAGCCCATGTCTTCGGCGCGCTGGATGGCGCGCTTGAGGACGCCACGCGGGTCGCCGGAGAACGGCTTGCCGGTCGAGGTGTCGATGACATCACAGATGAGTCGAGCGCTGGAGCCGCCTTCGACGTTCTCTCTCCACGGGAGCACGGAGAACGTCGAGGGGTCCGGGTCCAGTCGCATGTCGGACTCCTGAATGCGGACGAAGCCGTTGATCGAGGAGCCGTCGAAGTAAATCCCCTCTGTGAACGCTTTCTCCGCCTGGTCAGCCGTGATCGAGACGTTCTTGATTGTGCCGAGGATATCGGTAAACTGGAGCCGCAGGAAGTCGACGTTCTTCTCTTCGATCTCGTCGAGTACCTCCTGTGCCTCCTCTGAGAGTTCGCTTGTCATCTTTGGACACCAGATAGGAAAGGGGCTACTACTAAAACCCTGCTGATTTGCGCAAAGGTTTCGGCGCTTTCGCTTACATTTGGACATTCGTAAAATTCTAAACCCTGGGGGTCGTTCTGGGATGTAATGACGTACGAAAATCTCGACCGTGAGCTAGTGAATGCCCTGCTGGGGGATGGCCGCGCCAGCCTCCGAAGCCTGGGTGAAGACCTCGACGTATCGGTAACGACCGTCTCGAATCACCTCTCCGACCTCGAAGACGAGGGGATTATCAACGGCTACACGCCGAAAGTCGACTACGACAAGCTCGGCTACGACGTGACGGCCATCATACAGCTCAAGGTGGAGGGGTCCTCACTCCCGGAGGTCACGGACGACCTCAAAGAGCACAAGCAGATGATCTCGGTGTACGAGGTCACCGGCGACTACGACATCATCGCGGTCGGGAAGTTCACTGACACCGACGGCATGAACGCCCAGATCAAGGAACTGCTCACCGACCCGGAGATCAAGGAGTCGAACACGTCCGTCGTGCTCAACGCCGCCAGCGAACACGAGCAGTTCGACCTCGACCTGAAGGAGTAGCGACCGCCCTTTTGCAGTCGCTCCAACCAGCCCCGGACCGGCAGGTCCAGGAGTGCGTTCGGGCGGCGGGAGACAGTACCGACGGGTATTTGACTGACCAGTCAGTTAGTCGCACGTAATGAACGACGGCGACACGGCCGACGATATCATGGATGCGACCTACCGTGCGCTGTGTACGCATGGGTATGCCGATCTGACGATGCAGGACATCGCCGACGAGGCCGAGAAGAGCAAGGCCGCCCTCCACTACCACTACGACAGCAAGCACGACCTCCTCTGTGCGTTCCTCGAATACCTCTATGACGGGTTCGTCGACCGGATCGAAGACCCCGACGGTGAGGACCCACACGAGCGCCTGCTGTCGCTCGTCGATTCGGTGCTGGACAAGCCGGATGACGGAAGCGAGGAGTTCGGGACTGCGATCCTCGAAATCCGCGCCCACGCGCCCTACGAGCAGGGCTTTCGGGAGCGGCTCACGAAGTTCGACGACTACCTCGTCGACGAGCTCGAAGCGATCCTCGAAGACGGAATCGCCGACGGGACGTTCGAATCCGACCTCGACTCTGAGGACACTGCCCGGTTCATCGTCACCGTCCTGACCGGGGCCGCGACCGAGCGCGTCACGACCGGCCGCCCGGTCGAGTGTACCCGGCAAACGCTCCGGGAGTACGTCGAAACGCACCTCCTGAACGGACAGCGGGAGGTCGAAGCGTGAGCGTCCGGAAGCGGCTGGGTCGTCTCGGCGCGCGACTCGGCAACCTGTTCAAAGGGCAGGAAGAACTGGAACTGACAAGCGGCGACATCGGCAAGCCCCTGCTGTTTCTGTCCTTTCCCATCGTCATCACGAACCTGCTGCAGGTGGCGTACAACTTAGCCGATACGTTCTGGCTGGGCCAGTACTCCACGACGGCGCTTGCGGCCATCTCGTTTGCCTTCCCGATGATCTTCCTGCTCATCTCGCTGGGCATGGGGCTGTCAGTGGCCGGCAGCGTGCTGGTCGCCCAGCACACCGGTGCAGAGGAACACCGCGAGGCCGAGTACGCCGCCTCCCAGACCGTGACGTTCGCGCTGCTCGGGTCCGTGCTGCTGGGCGCGACCGGCTACTTCTTCGTCGAGGACTTCCTGTCGTTACTGGGTGCATCCAGCGAGGTACTACCGGGCGCGACGGGGTACCTGCAGGTCGTCTCGCTCGGCCTGACGGCGATGTTCGGCTTCTTCGTGTTCATCTCGCTGATGCGGGGGGCCGGCGACACCATCACGCCGATGCTGGTGATGTTCGGGACCGTCGTCCTCAACATCGTCATCGACCCGTTCCTCATCTTCGGCTGGGGGCCGTTCCCCGAGATGGGCGTCGTCGGCGCGGCCGTCGCGACCATCTTCTCCCGGGGCGTGGCCTTAGTCGTCGGTATCGGCATTCTGCTCTCGGGCACGCGTGGCATCCGGATCCGCCTCAGCGACATGGGGCCTGACTTAGAGTACCTCCGGAAACTGCTCAAACTGGGCGTCCCGGCGTCCGTCGAAGGGACCGGCCGGGCGCTGTCGGTCAACGCCATGCTGTTCATCGTCGGGACGTTCTCGGTGACGGTGGTCGCGGCCTTCGGCGTCGGCATCCGCGTGTTCTCGCTGGTGTTCATGCCCGCCATCGCGATGGACCGTGGCGTCGAGACGATGACCGGTCAGAACCTCGGAGCCGAGCGCCCCGACCGCGCCGCGAAGGCAAACCACTTCGCCGCGAAGGTGTCGTTTGCCCTTCTCACCGTTCTCGGCGCGGTCACGATTTTCGCCGCGCCGACCGTCGTCAGCGTGTTCAGCGACGACCCCGAAGTCGTCCGCATCGGGGCTGATTTCCTCCAGTGGGTCGCCCCCACCTTCGGCTTCATCGGCATCGTCCGGGCCTACTCCGGCGGATTCCGCGGGGCCGGCAAGACGCTCACATCGGCGGCGCTGGCCGTGACCATGCTGGGATTCATCCGCCTGCCAGTTGCCTGGGTCGCCTCCCGACCGGTCGCGGTCCCGGCGTGGCTCGGCCCGCAGGTCGTCGACCTCTTCGCGTACTCGCTGGCCGAGCAGGGTATCTGGCTGGCCTTCGGCGTCTCGAACGTTCTCGCGGCCGGCCTCGCGGTTGGCTGGTTCCTCCGAGGAACCTGGCGCGATGCCGACCCGCGGACCGGCAGCGACCCGGCCGTCGCTGACGACTGATTGTGCAGACCCTTCGAAAACGAGTCCTCGTTCAGCGATTGCAGGCGCTCAGCGTCGTTCGGCCCGCTCGAAGCGCTCGTCGGTGAGGTAGACTTCGCCGTCTCGAACCGAGACTTCGATGCCGTCGAGGGCGTCGCCGGCGCAGGGGCCATGCGTGCAGACGCCGTCGTCGGGTTCGAACTGCGCGCCGTGTTTGTGACAGACCAGTTGGTCGCCCCGCACGATTGCACCCCGGCCCGGGTCGAGCGGGACCTCGGGCTGGTGGGGGCAAGAGTTCCGCCAGGCGACGACGGCGTCACCCGAGCGGTGCAGGATGCAGTTGACGCCGCGACGGCCGTCACGCGCCTCGAATACGAGCGTGCTGTCGGCCGGGACCGAGTCGAGTTCGACGATGCGGCGCGGGTCGTCACCGTCGGTCGACTGTTCGTCGTCGCCGTCTGTTGGCTGGTCGTCGGTGCCGTCAGCGGTCCGGTCGTCGTCAGTCCCGGAGAAACTGAACCGAACAGTCGCGTCGCCGGCCTCAATCTCGCCGTCGTCATCGTGGATCCGGACCGATTCCGACTCGTCGTCGGTGTCGACGGTCACGTCCACGGGGTCACTCATAGCAACTGGTCGTCCGTTGACACACATAGCGATGTCGACTTCGTTCGCGGTATGCCGGTTGCAAAACGGAATTATGTCAGCCCTTCGCAATTTCTCTATGGACCGAGACGACGTATCCGTCGAAGTGGAGGTCGAGGTAGAGGTAGACACAGCGGAACTGGAAGCCGAGGTCGAAGACATGGCAGAGTTCGAAGCGGAACTGGAAGGCAAGGGCGTCGAAATCGAACTCGAAGCCGAAGTCGAGTTCGCCGAGCACGAGGACGAGGACGACGAAGACGAGGGTGACGAGGAAGCGTAGCCCTAGTCTCCGCTAGCGTCGCTGATATACAGCCCGTACCGGTACAGCGAGGCGTCGTACCACAGGAGTTGTCCGTTGACCCCCGAATCGACAGACCCGAGATCGAGACGCTCCAGAAGGGTCTCGAACGACGGCGAAAGCGGCGTCGTTTCCACGTAGCGGCCGCGGCCGATTGCGCGGTCGAGCGTCGACTGTACGTCCGCCGAAACCGACTCCTGCGTGAGATCGGCGTCGATTCGGGTGTCAAACACCACTTCACGGAACTGCTCGCGCGAGGCCGCCACTTCGAGCGCCAGCGTGGTGTAGGCCGTCTCGGAGATCCGTCGCGTCGCCGTCTCGATGCGGTAGTTCCAGGGGCCACCGGATTGCATCGTGACGACCCGGCCGTCGAGGTCACCGGCTGAGAGGGGGCTCTCACGCTCGGCAGGCCGCCGAAGCACGTATGCACCGTTTCGGAGCAGGTCGTCGCTATCGCTTTCACCCCCGGTCTGGGCATGGCTATGGAGGATTTTCACTACGCGCGCGCTCGGCCGGTCCAGCGAATCGACGGGGACGGCGTCGTCGGGAACGGTCGCGTCGTCGGCCAGTGGTTCCGCGCGGACGAGCGTCCGATCGATGTCGTCGCTGCCAGTGACGATGACTGCCGTCTGGAAGTATCGACCGTCGTGTTCGACGTACTCGTCTTCGGTAACCGGCTGGTAACCGTAGGTCGTATGGCGTCCGTCAGGGAGGATATTCGCCAGGGTCTCGCGGGCGGGGGCACCGAACAGCGGGTCGTCATCCGGACTGTACAGCGCGTACTCAACGGGCGATGTTTCGACTGCGTCGACAGTGAGCGTGTACTCGTGTTCCGTGCCGTCCGCGCCGAACACGTCCGGTGCGGTACAGCCTGCGAGGCCGCCGAGTGCTATCGAACCAACGGTCCGGAGGAGTCGGCGGCGGGCGATAGAGGGGACCATATGTGCGCTGTAGAGACCGCCCGACGAAAGTCCTGTGGCGACTCAGGAGCGCAGTCGGTCGTCCACGCCGGGACAGCCGGCGATCACTCGAACCAGTCGACGAAGCTGCCATCGAGTAGCGTCTCTTCCTGGTGGCGGATGTAGGTGGCCTGCATCCCCCAGATGGCTTCGGCAAGCGGGACGTTCTCCTCGACACGGCGGCGGACGTAGTCGTGTTTCCAGCGCGCGGGCGTGAGCCGTCGGTCGACGCGTTCGCGCAGCGGCCGAATGTAGCTATGGGCCTCCTCCGCTGAGAGACCGCGCTGTTCGAGGCCCTCACGTGCGTGTTCGAGCAGTTCGCCGTAGATCTCCTCGGTGCTGGTCGTGGTCGCCCCGTCGGCAGTGATCCACTCGATCCTCGCCCGGAGCCCGTTCCGCGCCGCGGTGTAGAAGTTCTTCTTTGCCGTCTCCCAGTCCAGCGACCGAATGGGGTGTTCGAGCCGCGGCAGACTCTCCATCAGGCCGGCGAAGACAGCCGCGAAGCCGATGGCGTCGTTGACGGTCGGCTGTGCGGCCAGCGGGCGGAACTCGATACGGGCGTTGGCCGCTGACCGTGTCGGCCCCTCGAACACCGGCCTGACCCACCGCCAGTACGACCCGTGCTTGTGTCGGAAGTGGACGAAGTCGTCGTCGAAGCGGGTTCCCGACTGCAGTTCGACCGGCACAATTGTGTCGTCCGCGACGATGTCGTCGATAGCGTCCTCGACGGAGTCGAAATCCGGTGGGAAACAGACTTTCGGTGGTGTCGGGTCACCGTCGGGCGGATTGAGTACCGACTCGAAGACCCCGATACGGTTCTCCATGTTCGCGCCGGCGACAATCTCCGGATCGGGTGCGTCGTCGTACAGGTCCGGTGGAAAAAACGGGGAGTTGACGCCAAGCGCCAGTAGCGGCGCAGCGATACGGAGCGCGTAGCTGAAGTACTCCGGCATGTCCGGGGCGTGGGGGATCTGATAGTGGGGCTGAATCGAGGTGATGAGCGACTCCGGCATCACCGTCTCTGCCTCAAGGGAGACGTGTGGTGCATCGAGCTCGAACGCGGAGGGGTAGTCCGTGTTCGCCATCGTGTGATAGCGAACGGAGTCGGACATGTTCGTCCCAATGCGGACGCCGCTCTGCTCGACGCAGTCACAGAGGTACTCTCGGGCCGTCTCGCCCGCGGGTGGGACGGTCCACATCCCGTCGGAGACGAGGCGGATGCCCTCGCTGCGCACCCGCTGCTGGGCCGGCCGCAGCGACGCCTTCAGTTCGTTGCGCTGAGCCGCCAGCCCGTGGGTGTTCAGCGGCTGCGGACTCGTCTGCATCTCCGCGTTGTGCAGGCCGAGTTCCTTCTCGAACCCGATGAGTTCGAGCAACTGACGGGGGACCCGCTGGAGCGCGTCGGTCCGGTCGTCGACGGCATACAGCTCCAGTTCCATCCCCACGATTGCTTCCGTGTTGTCGAAGGCACCGTCACGGACTGCGGACTTGAGCGCTTCGGCCTCCTCGCGGGCCCTGTCGTTGAACGCCTCGCTGTCCACTGTGAGTGCCTCGGCCACCCGGTCTGCCAGTTCCGAAGCCGACATATCACCGGGTTTGCAGTCACGGGTGTTAAGCGTGCCCCAGAGCGGACACGGTCAGCGGGCGACCCGAGTCCCAAACACTCATAGTAGCTCGCCGATGTCGCTCACTCCCGACATCGCCGAGAAAGCAATTCATACACGCTCACAGTAGCTCGCCGATGTCGCTCATCGTCTCCCCTAACGGGTCCCGGTCCTCGGTCGTAAGCGCCCCTTCCACCGCATCGCGGGCCGCAGGCACCGGCTCGTGAGTCTCGATGTACGCAGCCAGGGCAAACTCCTGTTCAGTGACACCGGCCAGCGCGATTGCGTCGCTCCGTGAGAGCGCTCCGGCAAGCCAATCGGCGATGATCTCACGGCCCTGCGGACCGACCGGCGACACTTGCTCCCCCACCAGATGGAGCGTCTTGGCGGCGGTCACGGGCGCAACACCGGCGGCACGGCCCGCGTCGCCGACACTCTTGCCGGCCGCGTAGGCCTCGACGACGGTCGCCGCCGTCGCCGTCGAACACGGCAGCTCGTCGGCGACCGGAGCCAACCGCTCCGAGAGCGGCGCGTCCGTCTCGTCGACAGCAGCGACGCCGCGGTCACGCTGGTGCGTCGTGACCTCGACGCCGGAAGCAATATCTGACAGCGCCATTAAAATTTGTTTTTCATCAGTGGAATTTAATGGTGTCGGTATCTCGACAGCCCCTGCCTTTCATTCCGATAACTACCTACCGGTTACCGGTAGGCGGTTTCACCGGAAACCGCCCGAAAACCCGTTGCTGCATCGGGTTTTTAACCCTCCATCCAGGCGTAGATGGAAACATGAGCACGACGGTGACGCAATGTCCGGAGTGTAACGGATCGGTCAAACAGCAGGGCGTCGAATCGGTCTGTGGCAGCTGTGGATTGGTCGTCGGCGAGGACGCCATCGACCCCGGACCGGAGTGGCGGTCCTTCGACGACGAGGACACCAACCGGGCACGTACGGGCGCGCCGCTGACGCGGTCGCGCCACGACCGCGGCCTTTCGACGAAGATCGGCCGGTCGACGCGGTTGAAAGGGCGCAAACGCCGGCAGTTCGCCCGGCTCCGCCGCGAGCACAACCGCGCACAGATCAGCTCGAAACGTGAGCGCAACAAGGTGTACGCCTTCACCGAAATCCGGCGCATCATTGGGTCGATGGCCCTCTCGGACGCGATCCGGGATCGGGCCTGCGTGCTGTTCGAGTCCGCACAGAGCGAGGACCTGCTGCAGGGACGGACGCTGGAGGGGTTCGCGGCCGCGGCCGTCTACGCCACCTGCCGGACCGAGGGCGTCGCCCGGACCGTCGACGAACTCTGTACCGTCGCCAAGGCGACCCGAGCGGAGCTTCGTGCGGCCTATGACGCCCTGAACAGAGAACTCGGGCTGCCGACCGGCCCGATAGACCCGCGCGAGTACGTGCCCCGGTTTGCGACGACGCTGGACCTGCCGACGGCGGTCCGCCAGCGCGCGGAGCGGCTCGTCGACGAGGCACAGGACCGCGGCCTCGTCAGCGGCCGCAATCCAGCCGGCGTCGCAGCGGCGTGTCTCTACACTGCGGCCCAAGAGGAGGATGTCGCGCTGACGCAGGCCGAGGCGGCGGAGACGGCGGACGTGACGCCGGTCACGTTGCGTGGGACCTACACCGAGCTACAGGAATAAACCGCGTCGGCAAGCGTTTCGAGCGATTGTCTCGCTGGCGCGTCCGGCGCTGTTTCTCGAAGCGGCTGTCCATGGGTCTGTGCCGTCGCCAGCGGCTCGCTCTCGGGAACCGCGACGGCCGGCGCACCGAACCGGTCCGCGACGGCCCTGGTCGCGGGGTTCGGACCGGTCCGGTTGAGGACGACCCGGCAGAGTCCGGCGTCGAGTTCACGGGCCAGCGCCCGGACCCGAAGCGCATCCGCAAGTGCTGCGCTCTCCGGCGTCGTCACGAGGAGCGCGGCGTCGGCGGCTGCGAGGGGCAGGCCGACATCGGCGTGCAGACCGGCCGGTGAGTCCACGACGACCCAGCGGTAGGTCCGCTCCAGCGCGGCGAATACGTCCGTGAGGGCCTGCAGATCGGCGCTTCGAGCGCCGGCCAGCGTCCGGCCGCAGGGAACGACGGTCACGGGGCCATCATCGCGGATCGCTTCGTGCGGGTCGGCGCGGTCGGCAAGCACGTCGTGCAGGTCGGGCCCGCGACTGGACGGCAGGTCCGCCATCCCGAGGTCGCCGTCAACGACGACGCTCCCCGGGTTCGTGTTCGGGAGCGAGAGACTGCTGTCAGGCCGTTCGAGCGCGTCGAGTTCCGCCGCGAGGTTGTACGCGATGGTCGATTTGCCGACGCCGCCCTTGCCGCCGGTGACCGCCAGAATCATGCGAGACGGGACAGCGTCTCGGTCGGCACCGTGGCGGCCGCCCGTCGGTCCGCGAGCCGTTCGGCCCGGCGGGCCAGTGCCCGGAGCATCTGCTCGTCCGTCTCTGCGCGTGTGGCGACTGTCCGGACGCCCGACAGACCGCCCGCCGCGCGAACCGCAGCCGTCGCCGCCGACAGGGAGTCCGCCCCGTCCAGCCGCTCGGCACGGTCGATGCGCCGAGCAACGGTATCGAGCCACTGTAAGACCGTATCGGGAAGTTGCTGTTTCGACTGTCGAGCGGAAGCAGCCCCTGACCCGGCTGGCGGCTGGCCGGCCGCTGGCCGCGGGTCTTCCCTCCTGTTGTCCCATTCGACTGCGGGTATGTCCGGCTGACGACCCGCGGGAGCAGTCGCCTGCGCCGGCTGGCCCACAGGCACTGCGTCCGCAGGCGGCGACGGGTCACCGAGTTCCCGGACCACAGCGTCCTCGGAGTCGAGTCGCTGGTCGGCTGGGGCCTCTTCAGGGGCGGGCTCGGCCCCGATCAGCGCCGCCGGCTGGTCGGCCGGGGGAGCCGGCGTCGCATACCCGAGTGCGTGTGTTCCTGGGCCAACGACGCCGTCGAAGCCGTCCTCGGTCCAGCCGGCTTCGGGAACACCCTGCTGTCTCGGTGGCCAGACGGGGCCGTCGAGGCAGTTCTGGACGGTGATCCGAGTCGGTTCGGCCATGTCGCCGACGGTCGCCGTGACGAGCGTCACGCCGTCGACTCGCTCGGCGCGACAGTCGAAGGTAACCATAGGGACGGTGGCCCGCCCTTCCGATTTAAAACTCAGCAGCGGATGATAGGCGCATCCAGGCAGTCCGACGCAGCCGTCGGTGAACTGAACCGGTCCGTTTCGAGGACGACTGGTGCCGGTGTTCGGGCAAGCCGGAGGACGGCCAGCGCGGCCGTTACCGGGTCGGCGTCAAACGGATCGCTGGGCACTCGTCCCGGAACGGTTTCGATGGCCCGAGCGAACGCATCGGAGAGGCGGTCGACGAGGGTCGCCCGCGCGCGCCGCCGGCGGTTGGCCAACTCGTCGGAAAGCTGTCGCCGCTCCTCTAGCGTGTCGCGGTAGGCACGGGCCCGCTCGCGCCGGAGTTCGCGGGTCTCCCTGGCCGCGGCCCGACGCGTCTCCCGCTCACTCAGTTCCGTCGCTGTGTCCCGGAGGTCGGCCTGTACGGCCCCATCGTCCGCACCGACCGCCTGCCGAGCGGTGAGGCGGCCGCGGTGGGTGGCGACCGCTTCCTGCAGGCCGTCGATAGTCGCGTCCGACACCGGATCGACCGGCTCGGGGAGGTCTGGTGACGAACAATCGAGGGAAGCCAGTCGCTCCCGGCAGTCGGCGATGGTGTCGTCCTGGGGCGTCTCGTGCCCCAGTGACCGAGCGGCGGCCGCGAGCGCGGTCCGCGTTCGCAGTCCCATCGACGGGTGGACGTGGCCGGCGTAGGCGTACACGGACGGCGGCTCCGGACAGGAAACGATCGGGAGGGTTCGTTGCCCACGGATACTCGCGGCGATAGCGCTGCCGTCGACTGTGCGTGTCCGGAGATCGACGACAGCACCCGCGTACGTGGTTTCAGTGACGCGGAGCTTCACAGATCGACGCCTCGGAGTTGGTCCGGGTCCGGGAGGTCACGCCCCGACGCGAACCGCTCGTAGGGCGTCGCCGGTTCCTCCCGTCCCTCGTAGCGTTCGGCCGCTTCGCGGACGTGTTCCGGGACATCCGTCGGCTCGAACGGCTCGACGTGTTCGATCTGCACATCTAGCCCGTGTTTCTCATGGAGTCGGAGCGCCTGGAAGGCCCCGAACTCGGTTCCGGAGAACAGCGCCGCTCTCCCGAACTGTCGAACGACACAGTCGTGGGCACGACAGATGTTCCGCAGGTCCGTGCGTGCCGCCCGGGAGTAGGTAACGACGAGTAGCACTGGCTGATGGTTGTTATTATTACTATAAAATTTTACTGAATTGAATGAGATCTAGTGTGAATGTATAGTGGTGTGTGACAGAAAATAAGGTACCACCCGAACTCAGCAGTTAGGACCGGGGCAGAATATTATACGGGGCATACCGACAGCGACCACAGCGGAAAAATCCTATTCGACGGCCGCGACGGTGAATTCCCCGGGGTCTGAGACGAGGTCCCGCACCCGGTCGCGGGCCGCTGTCTCGGACGGCGCGAGGACGACGAGCCCGTCCACGGCGTCCCCGCCACTGGCCCGGTAGGCCTGGAGGTCACCCTCGAACTCGGTCGCGTAGGTCCGCAACGTTCCGCGAACGTCCCGTTCGAGGTCAGCTAGCGACTGCGACCCGGCCTCGAACTCGGCCAGGGCCGCCTCGATGTTGCGGAGCGCGGAGATCCGGTCCATCTCAGGTCGTCCGGAGGTGGTCCGTCCGAGGCTCGTACACCTCGCCTTTCTGTTTCAGCTTGTCGATCTCGTGTTCGGCCTTGGACTCGTCGATACCGACCTCCTCGGCGCGCTCGATGACCACGTCGGCGGGCGCGCCCTCGTCGTACTCGTCCTCGATGTCCGCGATGATGCCCTTGATGTTCTGGATACGGTCGCGCTGGGTCTTGGACTGCCCCGTCTCGACCACGTCGGCGTCGAACTCACCGGTCTCGGGATCGACGCCGATCTCCTTCAGGCAGTAGTGGGCGATGTCGACTGCGCGGTCGGCGTCGGCCTCGTCGACGGTGTCCGACAGCCGAATCCGGGCTGACGCTTCTGCCAACCGGACCAGCGCCTCCAGTTTCCGGGCGGTGACCGGTACTGGCGCGTCCTCGTCCTGCCCCTTCATCCGCAGGTCCACGTAGAAGTCCTCGATACGGCTCTTTGCCTCCTCCGTCATCGTCGGGAAGCAGTTCCGCTTGGCGTAGGCGACGTACTTCCGGAGGAGGTCCGGTTCGATGGTCGGCGCGACCTCCTCGGTGACAGTGCCGACCTCCTCCTCGCTGAAGTTCGAGGTCGGGTTCTCCGTCCGGTGGGTGTGGAGTTCGCCGGCGTAGTTGGTCTGGATGATGTGCTCGGCGAGGTTGCGGTCTTTCTCCTCGTCGGGCTTGTCCGTCACGGTGAAGATGAGGTCGAACCGGGAGATGAGCGCCGGTTCGAGGTCGATCTGCTCCCCGATAGGTTCGTACTGGTCGAAGCGGCCGTACTTGGGGTTGGCCGCGCCCAGCAGCGAACAGCGGGATTTGAGCGTCGCGTTGATTCCGGCCTTCGAGACGCTGATACGCTGTTGCTCCAGAGCTTCGTGCATCGCGGACCGGTCCTCCGGACTCATCTTGTCGAGTTCGTCGATAGCGGCGATCCCCTGGTCGGCGAGCACGAGCGCGCCCGCTTCCAGCGTCCACTGCTGGCCGTCGCCGAAGTCGTCTCTAACAGCCGCAGCGGTAAGGCCCGCACTCGACGACCCTTTGCCTGAGGTGTAGACAGAGCGTGGCGCGATATTCTCGATATATGATAACATCTGGGAGTTATGCGAGACAACGCCGTTAGTGAGGTAGTTGTGTGTGCCCTCGATTTCGAGGTCGTAGACCCACTTCTCATCGTGTTCGACGGGTTCTATCGATTCGATCCGGTCCCATGCGATATCACCTTCGACGAGTGCAGTGAGTGCATCCAAGTCTCGCCGGAGTGAACCCGTTCCGCCTCCGTCGCTAACCGCAGTGTCGCTGAGTGGCGTGTCACTGTCCATTTCGGCCAGTCGCGTCTGGAACGTGTCGAGAACCGATTCGAGACTGTCGCGGCTCGGGTTTCGGCGTCCCCGCTCGTAGTGTTGGTACGTCGAACGCGGAAGGCCGCACTCGGATTGTGTCAGTCCGAGTGCCTCCCGGATGCGACGGAGCTCCGGACCTAGATTGGGGACAGTATCGAGGTTCGTATTTCCGCGTGTGCCCTCGAATAGCTGGCATGCCTCGGTCTTTCGCTCTGTAACAAACCCGATCTTTTCGGCGTAGTCGTGGACGGAGTTCCCGGAGATTCGAAGCCGATAGCTGCCGTTGTTCCGGGGTTGGAGCTGTGCCGTAATTCCCTGTGTGACGAGCAGGGTTCGAACGTCTTCCAGCAGCGGTTTACTCATCGAAGCAACGGTAATCTCCCGCTGTGATGTCGAAACGTGTCCCTCTCCCTCGATATATCCTCGAACGAATCCGATGACAACCTCGTCGCTCGCACGCATGATGTCTGGCGGAACACGTCTCTCAGCCGATGACGCGAGCAACGTTTCGTCCAGAGATGCGAGGAAGCTCACGAATTCGCCTGCCGAGCACGACAGTTCGCGGGCAGTCTTCCCCTCGTGTGACTCTCGTTCTGTAACGTTGAGATTCAGTGTCTCCAGAACGGATTTCGCGTCATCGAGCACTTCGCGGTCGTTATTGGTTATCGAAACATACCCTGTGTTATCCGGACGCTGTTCGACGTACCCCTCGGCAACAATATATCCGATCAGCCGGGCCAGTTCGGGCGTCCACTGCCCTGGAAGCTCAAGATCGATTCTGTTGTGGGCCTGTGATTGCCGGAACGTGACATCCAGTTCGTCACATGCATCTGTGGACAGCTTCCGTGGAACTGCGATGTGTGTCCCGCTCTCTAATGTCTCGGCTTTCCTGGCCTGGAACCGGCCGTCAGATTGGACGAACAGTGGATGTGACGGAGTTACATCGAGTTCACGACCGGTCGTGGTTCGTATCCGATACAGCGTCTCCGGTGCGTCGCGCTTCCAGACCTTGGTCGCGTTTTGGGTGGCTATTGTTCCATCGGGTTGGAGTGACGGGACATCGAAATCAACAGTGTCCCACACCCCGTCGTCGACTGGTTTGGGATCATCTAAGTTCGATTCGACGACCTCTCGTATCGGCCGTTCGCGGCCGTCTGCAAGTGTCACCCGCGTATCACCACGGACGCATTTCCCTGTTCCTGGGTCTCCTATCAGCAACATATGGAGGTCGCCACGTATCCGTGAACCGTCAGGAAGCTCCTTGGTCACGCCCGAAAAGAGCTGGAGCATCATCGCGAGCTTCTCCTTCTCGTAGCCATAGATGGAGGGCGCGATAGCCCCGACCATCTTGTCGTAGATGTCGGCTTCGTTGGAGAGTTCGACGATCTCTTTCTTGTCGGCGTCGGTGATCTCCATGTCCTCGAACTGCTCATCCTCGATTTCGACGCTGACGCCCTCCATGTAGATGTCGAACATCGGGGACTTCTCGTTGTCGTTGCCCCGCTGGTCGAGCTTGAGAACCCCGGTCACGCGGACGTGGTCGCCAGCGGTGACGTGGCCGGTGATGTCGTCCTCGATATTGATGTCGATAGACTGGGGCGTTTCGCCGCCGCGCAGTCCCTCGGGGGACTCCTGCACGCGGAGCTTCTGGGCGTCGATGAACTGGGACTGGTCGGTGTTGAGCCGGAACGGCCCCTGGCGTTCACAGCCCTGGCAGTCGTGGGGTTCCTGGAAGTCGCCGGCGGTCTGGGGGATGCGCGTGAGCGTGCCACAGCGCTGACACTCGAAGGCCGCCTCGATGACCTTCGGCCGCACGTCGGTCGCTTTCCGGATAATGCCCCGGATAGCGACGAGATTACCGTGGTGTTCGTGGCGCAGGTCGCGGATGTCCTCCGATTCGGGGAGGTTCCGGACGCGGACGTGGGCCTGCCCGAGCGACACGTCGACGGGGAGGTCGTACAGTCGCAGGGCCTCCTCGGCGTACTCCTGAATCTGCTCGGGCTTCGTGCGGTAGTCGTCGGCCAGGTCCGGGTCGAAGCGATAGAGGTCGTCCCAGTCGATGTACAGCGACTTCTGGTCGTTGGGATATTTCTGGGCGAGTTCACCGATCTCGTTGCGGTAGTAGTTGCGGTAGAACTCCTCGAAGCGGTCGATGAGTTCGGTGTTCTCGGCGGTCGCCATCTGAGTGGACAGTGGTTATGCCCACTGGCCTAAGAAGGTTCGCAAACCGGGGTGGAACTGAAGCGCCGACCCATCGGGTCGGGAGACGGCAGTCGAGTCGGCTGCGAAACGAAGGGGTGAGCAGAGGGATGCGACTGGTCGAACGGTGGTCGGAGAAAACGCGATGGGATCGCCCAGATTTGAACTAGGGGCGCGGGCACCCAAGGCCCGAAGGTTACCAAGCTACCCCACGATCCCGTATCACCCACTCGACCCGACAGCGAGTAAAGCGTTTCGTTGCGAACCGCCCGTGTCATGCGGGAGCGAGGCCCCAGAAGTACGCGATGCCGAGTGTCGTCACGACGGCGAAGACGGCCTGGAGCGGCGCGCCGACCCGCAGATAGTCGGTGAAGCGGTAGCCGCCAGGACCATAGACGAGGAGGTTCGTCTGGTAGCCCACCGGCGTCATGAACGCCGTCGAGGCGGCGAAAGTCACGGCGAGGACGAACGCGAAGGCGTTGGCGTTCAGTTGCTGGGCGGTCTCGATGGCGACGGGGATCATCAGGACCACGGAGGCGTTGTTCGAGATGATGTTCGTCAACAGCGCCGTGACGAGGTACATCAGTCCGAGGACGACGGCGAGGCCGCCGCCGGCGGTGAGGACGCTGCCGGCACCCATGACGAACAACTCGGCGAGCAGGTCGGCACCGCCGGTCTCCTGGAGCGCGATGCCCAGCGGGATAACGCCGGCAAGGAGGAAGATCACGTCCCACTGGACGGCGTCGTACAGTTCCTGCGGGCGGAGACAGCGGGTGAGGACCATCGCGAGCGCGCCGCCGAGCGCCGAGATGACGATGTGGATGGGTGTCAGCGCCGCAACGCCGACGACGGCGGCGACGATACCGACCGCGACGGGGATCTTCGACCGCCGGAAGTCCGGCCGCTGGACCTCCTGGGCGACGATGAAGTCGTTGTTGCGGTTAAGTCGCTCGATGCTCTCAGGGGTGGCCTGCACCAGGAGCGTATCGCCGATGCGGAGTGTGACGTGGTCCATCCGCTGGCGGTAGAGTTCCTGGCCGTGGCGAAGCGCAAGCACCGTCGCGTCGTAGCGCTGGCGGAAGTTCGTGGAGACGAGCGTCTCGCCGATGAGCGCCGACCCGGGGGCGACGACGACCTCGACGAGGTTCGTGCGCTCGTCTGCGGTCTCCAGTTCCGCGTCGTCGACCTCGACTTCGGGAATCACGTCCAGCCCTTCGACATCGAGGAGGTCGACGAGCGTGTCCCGGCCCGTCCGAACGGCGAATACGTCGCCGGCCCGAATCGCTTTCTGGCCGAACGGTTCGAGGAACGTGCGTTTCTCGCGGACCAACTGGACGATGTCCACGTCGAACTCAGAGACCCTGAGCGCCTCCTCGACAGTCTGCCCGATGAGCGGGGAGTCCTCGCGGACGACGACCTCGGTGAGATACTCGCCCATCTCGAACTCCTCGGTGAGGTCCTCTTTGGCCGCGATACGCGACGGGACCAGATAGCGTCCGACGGTGAGTAGGTAGATCGTCCCGACGATGGTCACGATGATCCCGAGTTGCGTGAACTCGAACATGCTGAACGGGCGACCGATCAGTTCCGCCGAGAGCTGCGAGGCGAGGATGTTCGTCGAGGTGCCGATGAGCGTCAGCATCCCGCCGAACATCGAGGCATACGACAGCGGCAAGAGGAGTTTCGAGGGGGAGAGCTTCCCTTTGTGCGCGATATCGGTCACCATCGGAAGGAGGATGGCGACGGCGGCGGTGTTGTTGATGAACCCGGAGATTGGCGCGACCAGCCCGACGGTCGCACTGAGCTGTTTCGTTTCGCTGTCTCCGGTCAGCGAGGCGATTTTCGCACCGAGAATCTGGACGATGCCGGTCCGCTGGACGCCGTCGGAGAGGATGAACATCGCAAGCACCGTTATCGTCGCTGTCGAGGCAAAGCCAGAGAGCCCGCGGTCCAGCGGCGAAACTCCGTCGCCAGCCTGATGTAACACGTACACCGGCTCAGCAAGCAGCCCGACATCGGCCGCGAGCATCGTCACCGGTTCGGCCAACATCAAGGAAACCATGACGCCGATGGCGGTCACGTCGACGGGTAGCGCCTCTGTCGCAAACAGCACCAGCGCAGCGACGATGACCGCGAACACGAACAACATCCCCGGCGTGACAGGTGGCAGCGACACGTCTGGCACCTGCGCCCCCAGTGACAAAAGGATGGGTCGTTTGCGAGCGGTGGCGGTTCACAGCCCGCCGCTGGCAGCCGACGTTTATCCCCCTGCGGACCGAACGAGCAGTAATGAGCCTCTTCAACGACCTCGGCCGCAAAGTCGAGGAGCTGAAACAGGAGGTCGGGAACGCCTCGGACGACGAAGCCACCCACCGGTGTCTCGAGTGTGACACGCTCCTCTATGCGGACCACGACGAATGTCCCGAGTGTGGGAGCACGTCGATCCTGGCCCGATCTGACTAACAACAGCGAGGACCCGCGCCGGAGTCATGTCGCTCACCGCGTCGGCCCGTCGCGTCCAAGGTCTCCGAGCAGAGCGTCGTAACTCCGGCCGAACACCGCCTGCTTTCTGAGGGACGTGATCGCGACATCGAAGACGGGGACGGCGAACTGTCCGGCCGGGCCGCCGACGATGACGGCCGCCTCGTGGTCCGTCTCGTCGGTCCATTCACCGCCGAGTTGCCGGACGAGGACCTCCCCGAAGTAGCCGCCCAGTTCCCGTACGACGCTCGTGAACGCGCGGTCGTCAAAGGAGTCGTCGCTCCCGAACGTCGTTTCGGCGAAGCGCTCGTCGTCCCACTCTGCATCGACCAGATCGTCGAGGCGCGAAAGCGAGGCCGGCGAGAAATCCAGACCGTGCTCGCCCCAGAAATCGGCGAACTCGACGGCGGTCTCGGCGTGTTCTGCCCGGGTGGTTCCGGGGTCCCACGACTGGCCCGTCGAATCGCCGCCAGGTGGGTCGGACCGCTCGCTGTCGTCAGGAGTCACGGTAGCAGCCGTTTCGTCGCCGGTGTCCGGTGGCGCTGGCTGCTCGCTGCTGTCGGGCATAGCACTGTCGTCGGTAGGGGATGGAGCGGCGGAATCGCCAGCCGACGGTTCCTCCGTGTCGGACGCCGCTTCGGCGGTGTCAACGGCTGCCGGTGCGTTGTCCGGCTCCGTCGCATCGGCAGTCCTCGCCGCGTCCCTCGTGTCTGTAGCCGAGTCGGCACCGTCGGTTTCTGCGGCCGGCTCCAAGTCCGAGTCTGGAACTTCGGTCGATGACTCAGCCGGCGAGCCAGCGAGCGCCGATTCGTCGTCAGCGGGTTCTTCGGCCGCCCCATCGTCGGCTGTGTCGGTCGTCGCTTCCCCAGCAGTTGTGTCGATAGCTCGGTCCTCGCCGCGGAATCCGTCGGCTGGCTCCTCGGGCGGTGTCTCAGGTGCCGGCGCTGCGTCCGATGGGTCCGCTGTGACCCCTTCCAAGGCCCGCTCTGGGTCGTCGGTCTCAGTAGCCCCGTCGTCGTCCGTGGCTGTCTCAGCGGTCTCATCGGCAGTCGGCTCGGCAGCGTCGGCCGCGTTGGCAGCCGATTCATCGTCAGAGACATCGGCTGCTGACTCCGTAGCTGGCGCCACACCCGGTGATTCCTCGCCGGCAGTGTCATCGGGAGACTGTTCGGCAGTCTCCGCGTCGTCCGAGTCGCCAGTCGATTCCTCGCCGGCGGTTTCAGCACCCGATGGTTCGATGTCGTCGGCAGCTGAACCAACCGTATCGGGATCTGCATCCCCATCGCTCTCAGCGTCCGAACCGTCGGCCGACGGCATTTCGTCCTCCGTGACCCGACTGACGACGGGCGTGGGAGCAGTGTCCTCGGGCCGGTCGTCGCCGTCCGATTCGGGTTCGACTCGGCGGACAACGCGGGTCGGCTCTGTCTCGATATCCTGAGACGGTTCCGAAGCATCGGTGTCGGTGGTAGCCGCCTCCGCTTGCTCGTCTGTCGCCGTCGGTTCGGAGGCGTCGGCAGGCTCGTCGGCTTGTCCGTCGTCGACGCGGCGAACGACCCGCGTCGGCTCGGAGACGGCGCTGTCGGCGTCGGTCTCGTCCGTCTCCATCTCTCTGTCCGGCCCCGCTTGGTCATCGCCGTCGCTCTCCTGTACGGTATCGAGTGCCAGGTCGGACTCCAGACGCGTCACGACGGCCGCAAACACCGGTTCGCCGCCGAACGAGCGCGCGGCCACGTCGAACACCGCGACGCCCACCTCGTCGTCCGGGCCGGCAACGGCGACGCCCCACCGGCCGTCTGACTGGACCCACTCGCCGTCGTACGCCCGGACGAGGAGTTCACCGAGATAGCTCCCGAACCGAACCGTGTTCTCGGTGTAGGTCGTCACATCCGCGTCGTCGCCCGCGGTTTTGCCGTCGTAACTCTCCTCGATAGCCGTATCGAGGCGCGCGAGCGCATCGGGATCGAATGTCAGCGGGTCCGCGCCCTCGACGACGCGCTCGGCGTACTCGCGGAAGGTTTCCGGGTCGAGCGTCGCCGTATCAAGCAGTTCCGGCCCGTCGTCTGACGGCCGGTCGTCCCCGGCCGCCTGCTCGTCTCCGTCGGTCGACGAGGCATCGCCACCGACGGCGCGACGGATCGTATCGAACAGGCCCATGGACACCGGAAGTACGTGCCGCTACAAGAATGTACGCCGAAAGGATACTCGGCCGACAGGTCTGTGGGACGATCCCCGCTAGTGCTCGTCGCGCAGTTCCATGTCGGCGACGATTTCGTAGGGATGTTGCCCCTTGCGGATGCCGTCGAGCAACTGGAACGCCTCGTCCGGTGCGAGGAAGTGCCGTGTCACGGCCCGGCCGAGCGGCGTCGGCGAGAGGCCGTCGATGAACTCGTACTCAAGCAGTTTCCCCAGCGCGTGCTTGGTCGGTACTTCACCGACCATCCGGTCGTTGAGCCGCTTGGCCTCTTTGCCGGCGACGGTGACGTTCGCCAGCGTTTCCTCGACGGCCGCGCCCTCGTCGTAGCGGGTGATGACCGGCTCCATCTCGCCTTTCAGGAGCTTGAACGCCACCTCGTCCTCGGTCATCTCCATGCTGTTGTGGTACGAACAGTCCGGTTCGACCAGCATGTAGACGGTCCCTTTGTCGTGGTAGTCCGGGCGGCCGGCCCGGCCGAGCATCTGGCTGAACTCCTGGACGGTGAGCCACTCGATCCCCATCGCCAGCGAGTCGAAGATGACCTGCGAAGCCGGGAAGTCCACCCCGGCGGCCAGCGCCGCCGTCGTGACGACCGCTGCGAGGTCCTGGTCGGCGAACTGCCGCTCGACCCGCTGGCGCTTCCGGTTGTCCAGTCCGGCGTGGTACGGCGCGGAGCTGTACTCCAGCTTCCGTGAAATCTGGTGACAACGCCGCCGGGAGTTGGTGAAGATGATGGTCTGGCCGCGATAGCCTTTGCTGGATTTGTTGTCGAAGGCCCGCTTGACGAGCTTCTTCTCCGTCTCGATTTTCTCGCGGCCGTCGGCGAACGTGACGTGCCGTTCGATAGGGACCGGCCGCTCCTCGAACTCGATAAGCGTCGCCCGGAGCTGGTCGGCCAACTGTCCGGGGTTGCCGACCGTCGCCGAGAGGTAGATCCACTGCGTGTCGCCGCTGTCGGGCGCGCCGCCGGATTCACAGTAATACTTCAGCCGGGAAATCAAGCCATCGAGCCGGTGGCCCCGCTCGTCCTCGCCGAGCGTGTGGACCTCGTCGATGACGACGGTGCCGACCGTGCCGAGATCCTTGCCGGTCCGGAGCGCGTGATCGATCCCCTCGTAGGTCCCGACGATGACATCGGCCTCGGGGTCGAAGCGACCGCCTTCGTCGGCGATGCGGCTCGCGCCGACGCGCAGCGACACGTCGACCATGTCGCCGTAGCGGTCCTGGAACTGCTCGTACTTCTGGTTCGCAAGTGCGACCAGCGGGACGAGAAACAGCATCGTCCCCTTGTTGTTCAGGACGCGGTCGATGCCGGCCATCTCGCCGATGAGCGTCTTCCCCGTCGCCGTCGCGCTCACGACCAACTGGTCGCGGCCCTCGGTTGCCCCGTGCTCGACGGCGAGGCTCTGGACCGGCAGCAAGGTCTCGAACCGGGATTCGAGATGCTCCTGCATGCCGGGATGGAGGTCAAGCGAATCCACCCGAACGGGGTCGACCTCGTCGACGGTGGCCGAAATCTCGTCGAACTTCGTCAGGTCCGGGTCCAGTTGGCCCGACAGGAGGTTCGTCACGCGGTCGAGGTCCTGCACTTCGAGCAGAAGGTCTTCGAGCCGGTCGCGGGCGTCGCCGCTGATACTCCCTTTGAAGGCGAGTTCGCGGTCGAGCTGCTGGCGAGCGCACTCCGGGCAGATGGTCTCGTCGTCGGCTTCGATGGCCGTCTCACTCGTGATCGGCGAGTAGCGCCCGTCGGAGGCACACAGTCGGCAGGACCGGACGACCTTTGCCTCGATCTGGTACGCGTCGAGCATCTCGCGGATGCGTTCGCGAGCGAGCGGGGCAGTCTGCTCGGAGATGCGAATGCGGGCCGCACGGCGGGCGATCTCGACGAACTGGTCGGGGGAGCGAAGCTCCTCGCTGGTCCCGTCCTTGATCCGGAGGCGACGCGGGCGGGGGCCGGCGTCGGTCTCCTTGAGTTCGAGGATGCCGTGGAAGAGCCGGTCGCCGTCCCGCTGGGCGACGACGCGGAACTCCTCGCCGTGTTCGTGGAGGAACAGCGTCTCTACCTGTGCGGCCTGCTGTGACACAGTCGTCTAGAGGCGACTGCGGTACTTGAGCGGTTCGGACTTGCGTCGGATGATACTATCCCGGCTACGGTTACGAACGCCCAGCGTCTCGCCCCTTTCGGTCCGGTCGGCAGGCCGGCTGTCTCCGCAATTGCCCTGTTCACGCTGTCTCGGCGGCTGTCCGTTCCCGGGGTAGTCGAACGGTCACCGTCGTCCCGTCGCTCGTATCGAACGCGAGGTCGCCCTCAAGCGTCGTGGTCGTCCAGCGGACGAGCCAGAGGCCGATGCCGCTGCCGTGGTTCAGGTCCGTCTCCCGGCCCCGTTCCAGTACGCCGAGTTCGTGTTCCGGAACCCCGGGGCCGTTGTCGCTGACGATCAGGACGACATCGTCGCCGTCGATTGTCGCACTAACGGTGACGGCGGCGTCCGGGACGTGCTGGAGGGCGTTTTCGACGAGATTCGCAAGCAGAATCTCAAGCAGCGCGGGCTGGGTCGTCAGTCGGAGTGCGTCGGGCATCTCGATGGTGACCGAGCCGCCGTACTCGTCGCGGGCGGTCGCTACGACTTCGGCGGCGAGGTCGGGAAGCGCGACGGATTCGAGACCGGCATCGTCAGAGCCTGCTTCGGAGAGCGTCCGAGCCTTCTGGCCGGATTCGACCAGGCGATTGACCGACCGCTCGATGGTCGCCGCGTGGTCGGCCTGCTCGCCGTCGAGTTCCCCCGCGAGCAGCTCCGCCCGGGCCTGAATGACGACGCTCTCGTTGCGGACGTTGTGCCTGAGGAAGCGATTGAGCACTTCGAGGCGGCGCTCGCGGCGGATCTCGTCGGTGATGTCCTGAAAGACGACCGTGTATCCCAACTGCGTGCCGGCCTCGTCGCGCAGCGCCGTCTGTCGGACCTTGAACTCGCGGTGTCGACCACCGGTCTCGATGGTCACCCGCGAACTCCCGCCGTCGGGGGCGATGTCGTCACCGGACAGGAACCCGTTCAGTGACTTCGTCAGCGCCGCATGCTTGTCGACGGCGAGCATCCGTTCTGCGGCGGGGTTGAGGTTCACGATGCGGCCCTGCTCGTCGACGATGGCGACCGGCGTGGCGATGTCGTGGATGGCCGCCCGCTCGCCGGCCCGGCGAGTCGCCGGGTGGAACTCGAACATGTCGCTGCGAACGAACGCGTACAGGTCCAGTGCGACGTGGGGCAGGAACAGCAGCGTCGTCAGGTTCACTGTTGGCATCGGCCCGATGCCGCCAGCCCACAGCAACACCGCAGCGCCGGGCGGTATCGGACTCAGGCCGACCGCCAGCGCCTCGCTCCGATACAGCGGGCCGTAGCTGACGACTGTATCGAACACCAGCAAGGTCCCGAAACTGACGAACAGCATTGCGACGATAATGATGAGCAGCCCCGCCGGCAAGACGGCGTACTCGGCCCCGGCGCTGCCGGCGGTCGGCACGATCTGGAACCCCCGCCAGATCACGGTGTGGATCGGATTCGTGACGACGAGGGCCGTGCCGGCGAGCGGCAGCACCGCAAGTCCGCGATACCAGGTGCTTTCGAGCACGTTCGTCCGGCCGGTGTATCCCAGCGCGAACGAGAGGAAACAGAACCCGATCCAGATGATCCCCAGCCAGGACACCATCTCCAGCGCGAGGCGGAGCGTCGGGTCAAATACCAGCAGCGCCGCGCCGTAGCTGAAACACCAGACTGTCTGCGTAACGATGGTCGCCACGAACCACCGCGCGCCGGGCTTGTCCCAGTGCGTCCGCAGCTGTGCCAGCAGGTACAGCGATCCGACCCCCGAGGCGAACGAGCCAAGCGCCAGCCACGGGAGGTCGAGGTCCATGCCGGAACAAATCTGTACTCCGTGTTTATCCTTCTGGGCACAGTACAAGCATTGATAACTTCCCCTGTCGGCTGCCGGGACGTGGCTGCTGAAGCCGACGCCGTTTTGTCACCCCTTTCCGTAGCATGGTTGTGACCGCAGTCGAGGAGTGGGTGGCCGACCTCGAAGCCGCCGGGGAGCTGACCCCCGATGCAGTGTCGGCTATCGTCGACGTGCACGATGATCGCGGCCACCAGGCCATCGAAGCTGTTGGCGAGAGCCGCGTCAAGCAGTACCGCGATTTCACCGTCGTCGTCGGCCACGACGACGAGTACATCGTCGAGGACGGCGGCTGCACCTGCGCCGACAGCGAGTACAACCTCGACCCCGAGGACCCCGACCAGCTCTGCTGGCACGCCATCGCCGTTCGCATCGCCGAAGCCATCGACGCCGTCGACGACCACGACATGTGGTACTCGGAGGTCCGAGAGTTCCTCTAGACCACCTTTTTCAGCGTCGGGTTCGAGTCGCGCTCTCCGAGCGCGCTCGAACCACTCCTTGAAAAACGTGGGCGAAAAAGGCGCGAATCGCTCCGCGATTCGCGTGAAACCGCGCGCCGTCGGCGCGCGGTATACTTGCACCACAGTTTCCGAATCGCTCAGCCATTGTTCTCCTGTGCTACTGGTATCGTTTCCGCCTCTCCTCCTACTGTACCGCCCCGCTACCGCCCCACTGGTCGTCCAGCGCCGTACGTAATCTGGCCCGCCAGCGAGAACCGAAGCACTGACCGGGTGCCGAGATCCAGCGAGCGGAGCGTGTCAGCCCGCTCGTGGTCGCCCAGGTCAACCTCGACGCGTTTGCTCAGCGGTGCAACCCCCAGTTTCCCCTGGAACTCGACTGGCGTCCGTTCGAGTCGACCCTCCCGAACCGCGTAGCTCTCGGTCGTTTCCCGGCGCTCCCAGGTTCGGGGCCAGTCGATGCTGGCTCTCGCGATGGGGTCGCCGTCGGTCGCGTCACAGCCACCGCCCAAGGAACGCACTCAGTCGGCCGAACCCGCGGTGAATCGGGTCCTGCAGTCGGGCCGGCAGCCAGTGGGTCCACCGGACGAACGTGGCGAAGGCACCCACTGGATAGCGGGCCTTGGGTGCGGCATCGGTTGCTGCGGCGAGGACCGTCGCGGCGACAGTTTCCGGCGTCGTCGCCAGCGGCCCGCCGGTGAGCGTCCATCCGGTTTCGAGCGCGTCGTACGTCCGGTCGTAGGCCGGCATCCGGTCCCCGTCGGGTAGGCTCCCTCGCGCACTGTCGGAGAAGCCGGTGTCGACCCACGCCGGTTCGACCAGCGAGACGTGGATATCGTCTTCTCCGGCGACTTCGATCCGAAGCGCGTCGGTCAGGGACTCGACGGCGGCCTTGCCGGCCGAATACGCGCCGAGTCCGGGTGAGGCGGTGTGGCCCAGCACGCTGGAGACTGTGATGATGCGCCCGCCGTGCTCGCGCATCTTGGGGAGTACTGCCTGTGCGAGGCGGTGCGGGCCGTGGACCAGCACGTCGAACTGCTGCCGAACGGCGTCGCTGGCTACGTCCTCGATGGGGCCGGCGACGCCGTAGCCCGCGTTGTTCACCAGGCAGTCGATCTGTCCCGCCTCTTCGATGATTCGGTCGATGACCGCCTCGATCTGTGCGTCGTCGGTCACGTCGAGTGCGAGACAGCGACAGCGCTCGCGGATGTCCGCTGGAAACTCGCTCTCGATGTCCGTCGCATAGACGGTCCACCCGTCGTCGGCGAACGCCCGCGCCGTTGCCGCTCCGATACCTGACGCTGCGCCGGTGAGTAAGACGACAGAATCCTCTGTAGACATACGAACGAATCCCGAGTCCAGAACTCAGCGGTCGAGGCAGTAGTTGACGTAGTTCCGGAGGATACGCAGCCCCGTCTCGCCCGACTTCTCCGGGTGGAACTGCGTACCGAAGACGTTGCCGGCGTCATTGGCGACGATGGAGGCGAAGTCGGTCCCGTAGTCCGTCGTCGCCACCGTCGCACTCTCGTCGTCGGGGACGGCGTAGTAGGAGTGGACGAAGTACGCGTACTCCCCGTCGACACCCTCGACAAGCGGGTGGTCCCGCGTCACGTCGAGTTCGTTCCAGCCCATGTGTGGCACGGTCTGGTCGCGGCTGAACCGGACGTTCTTTCCGGGGATGAGGTCCAGTCCTTCGGCGTCGCCCTGTCCCTCGTGGTCGGCCTCCTCGCTCGTCGTCAGGAGCATCTGCATCCCGAGGCAGATGCCAAACAGCGGGGTGCCGGCCTCGGCCTGTTCGACCAGCGCCTCGCGGAACGGGCCGGCGTTGTCCATCCCCTCGGAGAAGGCCCCGACGCCGGGCAGGACGATGCCGTCGGCTGCGTCGAACTCCGCGGGGTCCTCCGAGAGGGTAACGTCAGCGCCGGCCCGCTCAAGGCCGCGCGTGACGCTCCGGAGGTTCCCCAGTCCGTAGTCGACGACGACCACGTCCGCGGTCGTCTGTCTCACACTCATACCGTTCCTTTCGTCGACGGCCGATAAGTGACTTCCTGTTCGCGCAAGGTTCGGCACAGACTCCGCTGGTGCGTGGGTCCGACTCCAGTCTCAGGTCCGCCCGCGACCGTGCATATCAATTCTGAGAATAGCCTACCCCAGTTTTATTCACCTACCGCATACAACCGTTGATGGTTGATATTGCAGAGGTCCTGTATGTCGACGGTAACGTTATCATCGCTGAGTTCCCCGAAGAAATGGAACTGACGGATGAGACGTTCGCACAAGTCAACGAACGGTTCGAAGAACTCGCCTCACAGCCGGCGGTCGATACGCACATCTCAAATCTCCAGATGGAGGCGTCACTGAACGACGACGTGTTCACGCGAGCCAAGGAGGCCGCGGAGGTGGGCAAGGAGTTCGGTATCACGGACTGGGTCATCGTCTCCGAGGGGATCAAGAAGATGGCACTCAAGAGCCAGGTCGGCGATATTCCGGGTGTTGACATTTCGCTGGTCGACACGAAGGCAGAGGCGATGGACACCGTAGCGAACTAACGGTCCCGAGCGCACTGTCCGACGCTTCTAAAACTCGCCGAGTCGCGACTGGCCGCTCTGGGCGTCAGTGAACTCCGCGGCGGTCGCAAGCGCCGCCTCGAACGTCTCGCGCTGGCTTGGGTCGTACAGCGTCGCCGCCGGGTGGACGGAAACGAGAACGCGCTGGGGCTGGCCGGCGACCGTAACGTCGAACACGTCGCCCGCTTCGCCGGTGACGGCCACGTCGCGCTCCAGCAGGTGTTCGGCCGGGACTTTCCCGAGCGTGACGACCACCTCGGGATCGACCCGGTCGATCTCTGTCTCTAAATAGTCACGACAGTTCGCGAGTTCGCCGTTTCGCGGGTCGCGGTTGTCCGGTGGACGACAGCGCACGCAGTTCGTGATGCGCACGTCGCCGCGGTCGAGGCCGGCGTCGCGCAACCCATCGTCGAGCACGTCGCCGCTCCGGCCGACGAACGGCTCGCCCTGTTTGTCCTCGTTCGCGCCGGGGGCCTCGCCGACGAACAGCAGGTCCGCGTCCGCCGGCCCGACCCCGTTGACGATCCGCGAACGCGAGTCACAGAGGTCGTCACAGCGCTCACAGCCGACGACATCGAGTCCGTCCATCTGCTCCATGCCCCGTCGTTTGCGCTGGGGGGTTTCAAACGCAGCGGTCCGCTTGGACGCTCGGAACTGGTCGGCTACTCCATCTCCACAAGGCCCCGCGCCGCCAGCCGGGCGACTCGGAGCGGCTCCGGACGGCCGCCCTCCGGCGTGAACGCGCGGACGACATCCGCGGCGGCGCTGTCATCGAGGCCGACGCTCCGGACGTACACCGTCTCGTCGTTCACCGACACCGGTCGGCGCTCCGGCTGGGCGCGGTAGGTCGCCAGCCGGTCCCGCACGATGTCGCGGTCATCGAACGCCTCGCGGATGGCCCCGTCCAGTCCCGGCGAGGACTCGAAGGTGACCGAGACGGCCGGCAGGTCGGTGTAGTCGTGAATCCGCCGGAGGTCGAGCACGTTGAACCACGCCGGTGCGATACCCGCCACGAGCAGGTAGCGGATGTCCTCGCGGTCCAGTCGGTCGACCATCCTACACACCGTGTCGGTCGCGTCGCTCCCGCCGACCGTTGCCGTGCTAAAAACAAAGCCGTCGGCCACTCGGCTGGCGCGAACGACGGCACCAGCGAACTGACTGGTTTCGTCCCGATACGACTCCGCAACGCCGAGGGCCCGTGCCCCGGATTTCACGTGTTTTCGTTGTCTTTGATATCCTCCAGTCTATCGAGTAGCTCATCGTTCGACGCCGTAAACTCGAACTCGATATCGCCCTCGTGGGCGTTTTCTTCAGCATCGAGGCCGTCCTCGTCCTCGAAATCTGTGTCGTACTCCTGGTTGTCTTGTTCCGATTCGTCGTAGCTCCCGAACCCCATGGTACGTGTACAATTATGACGTACATAGTAAAAAATCACTCGGCGACGCTATCGTATTTGATAATTGATACATTTCCCACACCTACGGCGTGGCGGGTTCCGTTTCGGGAGAGCGGACAGTACACTCAAGCGGACCGCGCCACAGGGTCCGTGTATGGACGTTCACAACGTCACCGCCGAAGCCGAGACGTTCACCTGTAACGCCTATCTCGCAACCGGCGAGCGGACGACGCTGGTCGACGCCGGGGCGATGGACGGCGTTGTCGACGTAATCCGCGAGCATACCGACGCGCTCGACGCCGTCGTGTTGACCCACCAGCACGGCGACCACGTCCAGCAACTCGACGCCGTTCTCGATGCCTTTGACGCACCGCTGTACGCGTACGGGTCCCACCCACGCCGGGACCACGAACTCGGCGACGGCGACACCCTCACAGTCGGCGACGAGGAATGCGAGGTCGTCTACACCCCGGGCCACGCCGACGACCACGTCTCGCTTCTCTCCGAGTCGTCGCTGTTCTCCGGCGATGTGGTCGTCCACGACGACGGCGCGTTCGACGACGGCTCCTTCGGCCGCACCGACCGCCCCGGCCAGTCCCGCGAGCGTCTCATCGAGAGCGTCGAGACCCTGCTCGACCGCATGCCCGAGGGCGTCGAACACATGTACTCGGGCCACGGCGGCGTCTTTCACGGCAATGTCCGCGAGGTCGTTGAGCGCGCCCTCGAACGGGCCGAACGCCGCGAACCGAAGTACCCCGACGAGTGACTGCTCGTCGCGGCGTAACGCTCTACTTACCAGGACGATATTCGGGCGCATGAACCGACAACTCGTGACCGGAGCGGCGCTGGCGCTCTTCGGCGTCGTGCTGGCCGGGATTCAGGTTCTCCACGCGGTCCAGCAGACACGGATTCCGGTGGCGGTCGCGGTCGATGCGCTCCCCTTCGCAGCCATGGCGCTCGCAGTAGCGTACGCTGGCGTGTGGCTCGCTCGGGACACGACGTTCGAGGGGGCCACGTCCCGGGTGGCCGCCTGGGCCGCCGGTGGGATGGTGGCGTTCGCTGCTGTGGCCGCGTTGTTACTGTTTAGCCAGCGCGTGACGACCGGGTCGCTTGCCCGAGCGTCGTTTCTAACCGTGGACCTCGTCACTGTCGGTACGCTTGCCGGCGTTCTCGTCGGCCTGTACGACGCCCGGAGTCGGGGCCGACTCCGCGAACTCGAAGCCGAGCGCGACCGTATCGAGGCCTTCGCCGGGAAGGCGGCGGACGTGAACAACTACGGGCGCGCCATCGCTAGCGCGCCCAGCGTCGACGGCGTCGCCGCGTTCGTCGTCGAGGCGTTCGGGACGTTGACCGGCATGGACGAGACGGCTGTGGTCCGCATCAGCGACGACAACTCCGCGGCGCTCGCAAACACGGTTCGCACCGCGCCGGTCGACATCGTCGGCGCGTTCGCGCGGGCGGTCCGGACACAGCAACAGGGCGAGATTGCCGTCCACGACCCGCCGTTCCCCGTTGACTTCCCCGAGTCCGTCGCCGGTTGCGTCTCGGCGGTCGTCCTGGACGACGAAGATGCGACGACGGTCGTTATCTCGCTCGCAACGGACGACACGACCGTTGGCGACGAGGACGAAAAACTGCTGGAACTCATCGTCTCGCACGCGTCGGTCCGTATGGCGACGCTCGACGGCCGTTCGGCTGACGAAGGCGACACCGGGCGGTAAGGAACTGGCGATGAACTGCCACCGGTTGCCGGCGGCAATTGATCCCGAAAATCAGGCGCTGCGGGTCTCTTTCGCCTTCGGACGCAGGTTGCCGTAACCGCACTTCCGGCACTGCTGGGCGCGCTGTGGGTTCCGCGCGTTACACCGCATGCAGATCTGCTTGTTCAGGAGTCGGTCGGACGCAGTCTCGAAGCTAGCCATGCGCGGATGTTTCCGGTGCGCGCGTTTAAGCTTTGAGTTTCGGTCTGGGACTCCGCGTGGCGGATCGGCTTCGAGTATCAGTAGCCGGACGGTCCCACCCGGTAGCGGTCTGGCCAGCCAACACGGGAGGGGCTTTCTGGCTGTTTGAACACAGCGACATCTCAAGTCGCCGCCGCCTTTAGATGCCTGAGCGGCGAAGTCCGGGTATGTACGACCAGGTGGCGGACCTGTCGGTCACCGTCGAGAGTTGTGCGTTCGAGCGGCTGGAGCGGGCGACCTCCAGCGGGTTCGACCGGGCCACGACCGTTATCCACCTCTCGGGGGCTGGCGAGACCGGCCGCGGCGAAGACGTGACGTACACGACCGAGGCCCACGACGCGCTGCAGGACGCCGACGCGTTGCAGGGCGAGAACTCCGCGCTGGCCGGCGAGTACACCGTCGACTCGTTCTCGGCGGCGCTTTCCGAGGCCGACCTGTGGCCCGAGCCACCCGACGAGGACCGGTTTCGCCACTACCGGCGCTGGGGCTTCGAGAGCGCGGCGCTTGACCTGGCGCTGAAACAGGCCGACACGGACCTCGGGGCGGCCCTCGGCCGGCAGTACGACCCGGTGCAATTCGTCGTCTCGACGCGGCTCTCAAACCCGGACGACGACGCGCCGCCGACGGCCGACCGGCTGGCGAGGCTGTGCGAGCGCTACGGCGAGCTGGCGTTCAAACTCGACCCCACGCCGTCCTGGAGCGAGGGTCTCGTCGACGACCTGGCCGACTACGACGTTCGCGTGCTGGACCTGAAAGGACTGTACGAGGGGACGGATGTCGATGTTGAGGCCGACCCCGAGTTCTATCGCCGCGTCGTCGACGGCCTCCCGGACGCACTGGTCGAGGACCCCGACCTGACCGAGGCGACCCGGTCGATCTTCGACGGGCAAGAAGCGCGCGTGACCTGGGACGTACCCATCACCGGCGTCGAGAGCATCGAGGCGCTGCCGTTCGAACCGGCGTGGCTCAACATGAAGCCCTCGCGCTGTGGCACCGTCGAATCGGTGCTTGCGACCATCGACTACTGCGAGCGCAACGACATCGACCTGTACGGCGGCGGCCAGTTCGAACTCGGCGTCGGCCGCGACCACATCCAGGCGCTGGCGTCGCTGTGCTACCCCGACGGCCCGAACGACGTTGCGCCCGGTGGCTACAACGACCCCGACCCGGATGTGGACCTGCCGACAAGCCCGCTCACCCCGCCAGCGGCCCCGAGCGGCATCGGAACGGAGTTTTCGTAAGCGCCCTTAGACGTGAAGGCGAAGCTACAATATTGTTCGAATACTAACTAGTAGTATGCGGTGTCAAGCATGCGGAGAACGCATCGAGGACGTGTTAGAGGCCCACGCACGGCGGGCCTGTCCTCACTGTGATGCGCCGCTCCACGAGAAGCCAGCAGAGCCCCGGTGACTACTCCTCGGCGAGATAGTCGTCCTGTACGTCGATCACGTCGCTCGAATCCTCGCAGTTCGCGTACCGTTCCAGTGGCTCCGCGTTCAGTTCCAGAAAGGTGTGGCCCCAGGAGAACGTCGAGAGGATGCGCTCGGCGTGATCGCGCTCTCCGAGGATGACGAGCGCGCCGGCGAAGGCCTCGACCGTGTTCAACTGAAAGGCGGTCCCGTAGTTGACCGGATTGCCGGCGACGAGGAAGGGGAGCGAGCGGTGAATGCCTTCGAGATCGAACGCTTCCCGCTCGGCGGTTTCCCAGGAGCAGTCGAGCGCGACCAGTCGGCTGTGGCGAGCGCCGTCGCCGGCGGTCGGTCGGTCCGCGGGAGACAGCGCCTGTTCGGCGAAGGGGTTGAGCACGATGCCGGGCGGCGTCGACCGGGTTGCGCGGTGGAGTTCGGCCTCGTCCATCCGGGCCAGTTTCCGCGCGCTACATTTGTCGGGATCGTCGTCACCCTCGTACCGGACGTGCAGTTCCACGGCTGAGGTATGACCGTGGCAGATAAAAGCGACTCGTTCCGTGACAGTGTGCAAACACTGTTATAGGCGGACTCGGTTGTATAAGATGTGCTTTCAGAGGGGACGGCGGCACCACTGTTCGAACTGCCGGCGCTGGTCGACGGCGAGCGAAAGCGGGTCGGGTTGTCCGACTATCTCGGCGAGGACGTGGTCATCCTCGCGTTCTACCCGGCGGATTTCAACCCGGCCTGTGACGACACCGCCTGTGATCTAGACGAACTCGATCTCTTTACGATGCAAAAGGACGTAACGATCCTGGGCATCAGCACGGATTCGGTGTACAGCCACCGGGCCTTCGCCGACCGCTACGACCTGAAAATCCCGCTATTATCCGACACCGACCACGACGTTGCCCGCGAGTACGGTATCGACTTCGTGGATGACATCGGCCAGCAACTCATCGAACGGGCCGTCGTCGTCATCGACCACGACGGCGAGATCCAGTACGCCTGGAGTACCGACGATCTCCGGCAGCTGCCCCGCGTCGAGGAAATCAAGGACGCCATCGCGGACACCGGCGGCGACGACACCGCGTTCGCCCGCTACCGCGTCGGCCACGCCCACTACACGGAGGGCCGGCGGGCGTTCACCGCGGCGATGGGGGGCTTCCAGGACTCGGAGTGGATGGTCGCACAGGGCGACTTCCAGCAGGCCCGCGAGGAGTTCGAGGACGCCGCGGACCACTTCGACACCGCCGTCCGCTTCGTCGACGACGAGGCCCTGAAGCCCATCTACGAGGACGCAAAGACCAAGGCGAACTCGCTGTGGCAGGCCAGCGACTGGCTCGCCCAGGCCGCCAGCGCCTACTCCAGCGGAAGCGGGGCGGAGGGGCAGGCGCTCCGGGACGACGCCGAGCGGCCGCTGGAAACGGCCCGTGGCTACGAGGAACCCCCCGACCCCGACGGTCCGTGGCCGCCGGAATTGGAGACGCTCGAAACGGAATCGGACGACGAGCGCCCGGCCTACCTCTCACAGGACGCAGAGGAGGGAGACACCTCTCTCGATGTGGACATCGACGCGGCGGTCGAACGGACCGCTACCGAACTGGCGGAGACGGCGTCCTCGGCGGGCGAGTCGGCGCTGGATTCGACATCGTCGACCGACGCCACGGACGCCACGGACGCAGCCGACGGAATCCGAGAGGCGGCCGACGAGACGACGGGATCAGCAGCCCAGGAGGCGACGGCAGCGGAGCCAGCCGAACAGTCGTCGAAATCAGCGGGATCGCCCGGCGAAGCGACCACACCTGCGGATCAATCGACACCCGACGAACCGGCGGCCGACGACCCGCCGCCGGACTCGGTGTCGTCGCCCGACGGAGAGGGTGAGCTTTCGGAGGTCGACGACACCGATATCGAGGAAATACAGGCCGAACTGGCCGAAAGCGAGGCCGAGAGCGAGTCCTCGGATTCCATAGAGGAGGCCCCGACAGCGATGGTCGAAGCGCCGCCCGAGGCGGTCGGCGGCGCGGATGCCGACTCCGCGACACAGGACACGCCAGACGGTGACCAGTCGAGCGTCGACCAACCGTCGGACGCAGACTCCTCGTCTGGGTCGGAAACCAGCGAATCAGCCGAACTAGACCTGACTGATCCGACGGCTGCTGCTGACGCCGCGGACGAGTCGGCGGGCGACTCCGGCCCGAACGACGCTTCGGACCCGGAAACGGACGGCAGTGCAGGCTCGGAAACAGACGGCAGTTCGGACCACGATTCCGGCCCAGTGAGCGACAGAGACACAACCGACGATTACGAACGAGACACGTGACGCGATCTGCTCTCCTTCAGCATACACGGGCCTACTACGATGCCATCGACGGCGGCGACTACGACCAGTTGACCTCGCTGCTGGCCCCGTCGTTCGTCCACGACCGACCCGACCGGACCATCGAGGGCCGGGAGCGGTTCGTGCGGTTCATGCGCGAGGAGCGACCGCAGACGGACACCACACACCCGCTGGATGGGCTCTACTGCCCGCAGGACAATGGTGGGGCAGAATCAGCAGGTGGTGATGGTACGGAGACAGCGGAAGTCGTCGCCCGTGGCCGCCTGCTTGATGCCGACGGCGAGCGCATCGTCGGCTTCGTGGACGTGTTCACCTTCGCCGGCGACGACATCGAGCGCATCGAGACGTACACGCGCTGAGGTCCGACCGCTTGCGGATTTGCTGTTTCGCTATTCTGGCAGCGAAAGTTGGACACCGTAGGCCGAGCCATCGACTTCAGTCCCGACGAGTCCGTCCACGGTCCACGGGGTCTCGCCGACCGCGGCGCGGAACTGCGACGGCGTGACCAGCAGCAGGTCGGTCCACGGCCCGGCCAGCCCGTCGTATTCGACGCGGAAGGTCCGGTAGGCAACACCGGGCTGGACGAGGTGGGCAGCCTCGGTTTCGGGGTCTGCCCGGTCGAGCGTGTCCATGTCAGCGATGAGACGGCCGCCGGGTCGCGTCACCGCCGCTAGTTCGGCAAGCGTCGCTTGGAGGTCGGCCAGCGAGCGCCCGAGGCCGAGTTGCTTGCCCAGGACCGCGACCGTGTCGAACCCGTTGCCGGGCGGCCGCCGGAGGTCACCGACCACAGCGTGCGTGACCCCGCGCTCCCGAGCGACCGCGACGGCTCCCGGACTCCGGTCGACCGCCAGCACGTCGTGACCGCGCTGCTGCAGGGCGAGCGCGTGTCGGCCGACGCCACAACCGGCGTCGAGGACTCGCCCTGTCACCGCCGAGAACAGGGTCCGTTCGATGGGATGCCACGCCGATGGCGGCTCGAAGTAGCCCGCCAGATGCGCCTCGGTCAAATCGTCGTCGTCGCGCCGATAGCGGGGCCGTTCGGCGAGGTCGTCGCGGTGGAAATCCCGTACCATCTGCCCGAAGGCGTCGTCCGGCATACCTTGACGGACCCGACGGGCGAATATAATGGTGTGCTGAAATATGGTGCCGTATAACGTACCACATGCAGAAACCCGTAACTCTGGTCGAGCGACAGAGAGCCCGGTGAGCTACTCTTTTTCGCCGGCTCCGACGGCGCTCTCGCCGACAGGTTCGTGGCCCTCGATGACTTCCTGGCCGCCCATGTACGGGCGGAGCGGCTCGGGGATGGTAATGGTCCCGTCGTCGTTCTGGTAGTACTCCATGATGGCGACGAGGACGCGGGGCACGGCCAGTCCGGAGCCGTTCAGCGTGTGGAGGTAGTCGGCGGATTCGTGTCGCTCGGGGCGGTAGCGCAGGCCGGCCCGCCGGGCCTGGAAGTCCTCGAAGTTCGACACCGAGGAGACTTCGAGCCAGCGGCCGCCGCGGTCCGGGCCGTCCTCCATGTCGTCGCCGGGAGCCCACACCTCGATGTCGTACTTCTTGGCCTGGGTGAAGCCCATGTCGCCGGTACACATGTTGAGCACGCGGTAGGGGAGTTCGAGGCGGTCGAGCACTTCGGCGGCCTCGTCCAGCAGGCTCTCCAGCCGGTCGTAGCTGTTTTCGGGGCGGACGAAGTTGACGAGTTCGACCTTGTGGAACTGGTGGACGCGGACGTAGCCCCGCGTCTCGGTGCCGTGCTCGCCGGCTTCGCGGCGGAAGTTCGGCGAGAACGCCTGGTGTTTGACCGGGAGGTCGTCGTCCAGCAGGATCTCGTCGCGGTACATGTTGGTGACCGGCACCTCCGCCGTCGGCAGCAGCCACAGATCGTCGCTGTCGTAGTCGTCGTCCTGTCTGGCCCCGACGCGGTAGGCGTCCTCGGCGAACTTGGGGAGTTGGCCGGTCCCTTCCATCGAGTCGGAGTTGACCGGAATCGGCGGCAGCACGTCGACGTACTCCTGCTCGCGGTGCACGTCGAGCATGAACTGGATGAGTGCGTGCTCAAGGCGTGCGCCATCGCCTTTGACGAACTGGTAGCCGCCGCCGGACACCTTCGCACCGCGCTCGAAGTCGAGCAGGTCCAGGTCCTCGCCGAGGTCGTAGTGCGGAACCACCTCGTCAGGCAGGTCCCGCAGGTCCTCGAACCCCTCGCGGTAGCGCTCGACGTTATCGGCCTCGTCCTCGCCGGTCGGCACCGACTCGTGGGGGACGTTCGGCAGTTCAAGCAGGGCCGCCTCAAGCTGGGACTCCAGTTCGTCGGCACGCTCCTCGACTGCCTGTAGCTCCTCTTTGAGTTCCTGAGAGCGCTCGATGGCTTCCTGTGCCTCTTCTTCCTCGCCTTCCTGTTTGAGCTGGCCGATCTTGCTGGACACTTCGTTGCGCTCCTGTCGGAGGCCGTCGCCTTCGGCTTTCAGTTCCCGCCACTCCGCGTCGATTTCCAGGATCTCGTCGAGGTCAACGCCCGTGACGCCCTTCCGCTCGATGGCGTCGCGGACCGTCTCGGGGTGCTCCCGGACGAACTGTCTCGATAACATGGACGACGGTTCTCGACGGCAGAAATTAGGCGTGTCGGTCCAGTGGTGAGTCTGTCCCTGATTGTCGGCCTGTTCGTTTCCCGCTACGCTTCGCCACCGACCTTGACCGCGAGCACCGGCACCGGCGAGGCCCGAACGACCGATTCGGTGACGCTGCCGATGAGTTCCCGAGAGGGGCCGGTCCGTCCCTCCGTTGCCATCACAACCACGTCGATGTCGTGGCGCTCGACGTAATTCACTACTTCCTCGTGAGCGACGCCCTGCTCGACCGCCGTGGTGACGGTGTCGATGTCGCTGGTTTCGGCCTGTTCGCGTAGGTCGTCGACAGCCTGCTGGCCGGCGTCGGCGAGGCGGTCGAAGATGCTGCTATCCTCGAAATCCGGAATCTGGTCGACCACCTGCTCGGTTTCGAGGACGTGGAGCGCGTGTAGCTCTGCGTCGTGGCGCTCTGCGAGGTCGATGGCGTGTTCGGCCGCGGTGGCGGACCCATCGGAGCCGTCGGTCGGAACAAGCACGGCGTCGTACATACAGTACTCTTTCTGGTTCCGGGTGAACCCTTTTGCCCTACCTGACGATCTGCTGTCACGACAGCCGTGGCACAACGGTTTTGCCCCCGCCGGTCCGGAGAGGGAGTATGGGAATCGGCGACGTTTACGAGGTGACGGTCGGCGACTGCACTGACGTTCACTACGTCGACGTCGGGATGTACGACGTGGCCGAGTACGGGCCCGTCTACATAATCGACGCCGAGCGACCGGCGCTGGTCGACACCGGCACCGGCGCGCGACACGAGACCATTCTCTCGGCGATGGAGTCGGTCGGCATCGCGCCCGAGGACCTCGAAGTCATCGCGACGACCCACGTCCATCTGGACCACGCCGGCGGGGCCGGCTACCTCGCCGAGGACTGCCCGAACGCGACGGTGTACGTCCACGAGTCCGGGAAGCGCCACCTCGTCGACCCGGAACGGCTCTGGGAGGGGACCAAACACGCCGTCGGCGACCAGATACAGTACTACGGCAAGCCGATTCCGGTCGCCGAGGACCGCATCGAGACGCTGACCGACGGCGACGTAATCGACCTGGGCGACCACTCGCTGGAAACCCTGTATGCACCGGGTCACGCCCCCCACCAGGTCGTCTTCTACGACCCCGTTATCGACGGCGTGTTCACCGCCGACGCCGCTGGTATCTACAACCCGTCGACCGACGAAATGCACGTCACGACCCCGCCGGTGAACTTCACGCTCGACCAGGCGCTCGACGACGTGGCGATGTTACAGGACCTCGACCCTGACATCCTCATGTTCGGCCACTTCGGTGCCGCCGAAACCGGCGACAAACTGGCGACCTACGCCGAGATTCTGCCGGAGTGGGTCGCCGAAGTCGAGCGCAAGCGCGCGGAACTGGACGACGACGAGGCGGTCGTCGACTACTTCGTCGAGCGGGCCGACACCGAGACCTGGGGCGAGCGCAAGGGCCGCGCCGAGATGCGCCTGAACGTCCGCGGCGTCCTCGTGGCGCTCGACAACCGCGAAGAATAGGTGGGTTTCTCAAGGCCGGGCCACAGTGTCGTGGTATGCGCCGAACTGGCTACGTGTCGCTGCTCTGTGCGGTCGTCCTGTATGCTGGCTCGCGGTTCGTGAGCCGGTTCGGCATCGACGAGCAGATTCCCGGGGTGGAACTGGAGCCGCTCACGCTGCTGGCGCTCACCCTGGCATCAATTTTGCTCGCGACGTACGGCAGTTACATCATCAGCCGGACGTACCTCATGGACCACACCCAGAACAAACGCCGCCAGCACGACGTGCGCAACGTCCTCCGGCTGACCTTCGGCATCCTCGGGATGGTGGCGGTGTTCGGCGTCGTCACCCGGGAGTGGGTGAGCGTGTTGTTCTCCCTTGGTGTGCTCGGGTTCGCGGTCACGTTCGCGCTCCAGCAACCCCTGTTCTCGCTCATCGGCTGGCTCTACATCATGACCAAGCGGCCCTACCAGGTGGGCGACCGTATCGCTATCGAGGAGATGCGTGGTGACGTGGTCGCGGTCGATTTCTTCGTCACGGAGGTGTGGGAGATCGACGGCGACCTCGTCTCATCGAACCAGCCGTCGGGCCGCATCGTCACAGTGCCCAACAGCACGGTGCTGTCCTCCCGCGTCGTCAACTTCTATGGCGAGGGCGTCCAGTACGTCTGGAACGAACTCTCGATACAGGTCGCCTATGAGACCGACCTGCAGTTCGCATCCGAGGTGATGATCGACGTGGCGACCGACCACCTCGGCGACGAGATGGCCAAACAGGTTCGGGAGTACCGCGACCGCCTCGCGGAGACGCCGGTCGAACTCGACGTGAACGAACAGCCGACGGTCAACATCACGCAGGGGGAGTCGTGGGTGGAGCTTCGGCTCCGGTATCTCGTCCACCCGCGCCGCGGCACCCGGATGCGAAACGCGCTGTACGCGGACATTCTGGAGCGGTTCAACGAACACCCCGACCGCGTGAAGTTCCCGGTGAGCCGGAACCGGTGAGGGTGGGGTTGCGCGGGGCGGACCGTCTCTGAATCCACCAACCGCGCTCAGAGGACGCTCTGGGCCAGCCCGAGGAAGATGAAGAATCCAAGCACGTCCGTCGCGGTGGTGATGAAAATCGTTGCGGAGGTCGCGGGGTCCTTCCCGATTTTATCCAGCACTAGCGGGATGATAGTCCCGAAGAAGCCCGCGATGACGAGGTTCAGCACCATCGACACGCCAAGCACCAGTCCAAGCAGCGGGCTCTGATTGAACACGGTGGCGATTATTGCGACGAGGATTCCAGTGATAGTCCCGTTCGCTGCACCAGCGATGGCCTCGTTGAGGATAGCTCGGCTCCCGGTTGACAGTGAAATCTGGCCGAAGGCGAGCCCGCGGACCGTGACGGCCATCGACTGCGTGCCGGCGTTCCCGCCCATCCCGGCGACGACGGGCATGTACACTGCGAGCAGGGTGAACGCCGCGATGGTGTCCTCGAAGAAGCCGACCATGCCGGCCGCGAGAAACGCCGTCCCCAGGTTGATGATAAGCCACTTGTACCGGTAGCGCACCTTCGACAGCGGCCCGTCGAGGACGCTCTCCTCCTCGCGGACGCCCGTGAACTCGTACAGCGTCTCGCCGGCCTCCTCCTCGATGATTCGCAGGAGGTCCTGTGCGTAGATGACGCCGAGGATGCTTTCGTCCTCGTCCAGCACGGCGACGGAGCGCTCGGGGTTGGCCCGGAACACGTCGACAACGTCGGTGTCCGGTCTGTCGAACCGAACCGCCGGCGTCGCGTGGACGTGGTCCCGCAGCGCGACCGAATCTCCGTCCGTCATCGCCAGCGTCTGCCCGGGGAGTTCGCCGAGCAGGTCGTCACCCTCGGTGACGAAGATGGTGGGGAACCGACCGGTCCGTGCCTCGTGGCGCTCGACGCGGCGGGCGACATCGGATAGGCTGCGGTCGACATCCACGGTCACGTAATCCAGATGCATCAGCCCGGCCGCGCTCTCGGGGCTGAACTCAAGCAGAAATGCGGCCTTCTCCCGGCGGTCCGCATCGAGGTGCTGGAGGACGCGTTCGCGGGTCTCCTCGTCGGCCAGCCCGAGCACGTCCGCCACTTCGTCGGGGTCTAGCCGCCGGACGAACCCCTGTAGCTGGTCGCGGTCCATCTCTGCGACCAGTGACTGCTGGGCCGTCTCCGGAAGCTGGAAGAACACCGTCCGCTGTCGGCTGCGTGGCAGTTCGCGGAACTCGGCGGCCGGCGTCGATGAGACGGCAATCGCCTGTGTGGCATCCGCTACTGACTCTTCCATACGTGTCACGCAAGTGCCATCCTCTAATCAGTTGGGACGCTTTTCCACGGCCGTGTTTCTCCGACCCGGTACGAGATTTGGCTCCCGCCGCCGGGTGATTCCGGCTCCGATGTGTCCACCAAGTGAGTGCGTTTATACGAGGTCGATACGTTAGGCTGGACAGATGGAGGCCAACTGTGGCTGGTAGCTCGGGGCTACTGATTCCGCTCGTCGCTGGCATCATTGGACTCGGCGTCCTTGCACAGGTCCTCGCCGCACGGCTGCGCGTGCCCAGTATCATCTTTTACCTGGTGGTGGGCGTCATCATCGGCCAGCCCGGACTGAAGATCATCGGCGATGGGACCTTCGGTGGGGCATTGTCGGCAATCGTCGGCTTAGCGGTCGCAATCATCGTCTTCGAGGGGGCCTACCACCTCCGGTTCGACCGGTTGCGCGAGGCCCCGGCCGCGACGTTCCGGCTCGTTACCGTCGGTGCGGCTATCGCACTGGTGGGCACCGCCATCGCCGTCAAGTTCGCGTTCAACTCCGCGGCCGTCTCCTGGAACCTCGCGTTCCTCATCGGTGCGCTCCTGGTTGCAACCGGGCCGACGGTTATCACCCCGATTCTCAATGTCGTCCCGGTTCGGGACCGCGTCGCCGCCGCGCTGGAGACGGAGGGGATCGTCAACGACGTGACCGCGGCGATCATCGCCGTCGTCATCTTCGAGACGGTCAACCCGGTGGCGTCGAGCGAGGGCCTGTTGCGGGCGTTCGCGCTTCGACTGGGGACGGGGCTGCTCGTCGGCCTCATCGTCGCCGGCGTGGTGTACTACCTCCTCCAGTACGTCGACCTCTCGCCCGGCGACGCACCGCGGAACTCCCGACTGCTCGTGCTCGCCGGGGCACTCATCGCCTACGCGGGTGCGAACACGATAGCGACCGAGGCCGGCGTCGCCGCCGCTGCGACGGCAGGGATGGCCCTGGGTAATGTTGACCATCCCTACGAGGAAGACATCGAGGAGTTCAAAGGCGATATCACGCTGTTGGTGCTGTCGTTCGTGTTCATCGCACTGGCAGCACAGTTGGAACTCGCCTCGCTCATCGATGTCGGGCTGGCGGGCATCATCGTCGTCCTCGCCGTCGCGCTGGTCATCCGGCCGCTGCTGGTGTTCGTCTCGGCCGTCGGCGACCGGTTCACGACCAACGAGAAACTGTTCGTCAGCTTCGTCGGCCCGCGCGGGATCATTCCGGCCTCGGTCGCGACGCTGTTTGCCGTCGAACTGAACGCCGCGGCCGAAGAGGTCACCGGGGCACAGGCCGAACTGCTGGGAACGCAGGCGGATATCCTGCTGGGGACCGTCTTCCTGGTCATCTTTGCGACCGCCCTGTTCGAGGGCGGGCTGGCGCGATTCATTGCGGAAAAACTGGATGTGATACCAATGCGAGTCATCATCGTCGGCGGCGGACAGGTGGGCCGAGCGCTCGCCGCACGCCTCGAAGACCGAGGCGAGAACGTCGTCATCATCGAGCAGGACGAAGAGATCGTCGAACGAGCCCGCAACGACGGCTATGCCGTCGAAATCGGTGACGGAACCGACACCGACACGTTGCGGTCGGCCGGGGCCGAAAACGCAAAGACCATCGTCGCGGCGACCGGTGACGACGACGCGAACCTGCTGGTGTCACAGCTAGCGAGTTCGAAGTTCGGCGTCGAGCGCGTCATCGCCCGCGCGAACAACCCGGACAACGTCGAGGCCTTCGAAGACCTCGGCGTCCGGACCATCTCCTCGGCGATGGCGACGGCCTGGGCCATCGACAACCAGATCGAGCGCCCGGCCATCGCCCACTGGATGACCGATGTCGGTCGCAGTGGCGACGTGCAGGAGGTCGAGGTCAAGAACCCGGAGCTCATCGGCAAGGCCATCCGCGAGGTCGGCCCGATGTTGCCTGACGCCTGTCTGATCGCGCTGGTCAGCGGCGAAAGCCACGAGCACGCGGAGGTGCCGACGGCCGACTACATCCTCGAAGCGGGCGACATGGTGACGCTGCTTGGCCGTCGGGAGTCCGTGCGGGACGGTATGAAGATGGTCAGTAACGGCGATTAATCGTCGCCGGTCAGCTGTGTTAGTCCGATTTGTCGACGCCTTTCGTCCACGGCGACTCGCCACGGTCACCGTCAGTGTACTCAATCAAAAACCCGCTGGAAAACACTGCTATGAGGGCTATATACCAGTTCGGTAGCGTTACTTGATCGTTCTTCCTGACACGCTTTCGGGCTTCCCCCCACATCTGAGTACACCTTTCTGCCTTCCGATGACCTAATATGATTCTAGGCAGATATGTGGGTACTACTATATGTCTACCCCAGATACACGAATGTATGCAACCACAGCGGGCCACTTACGTCAAGAAAGCCTGCGCCTACATCACCAGGAATGGATCGGAACTCCTGGTGTTCGAGGGGCCTGGCCACGACGGGCTGCAGATCCCGAAAGGGACCGTTGAACCGGGCGAAAAACCGCGGATCGCCGTCCAGCGCGAGGCCGTCGAGGAGAGCGGGCTGGCCTCCTTTGAGCGTCTGCAACACATCGCTACCGATGTCTGGACGCGCCGCGAATCGCCCCCGAAGCGGTACGTGCGGTCGTTCTATCATCTGCCCGTTCACGAGTCCCGGGACCACTGGGTACACACTGTCACCGGAACGGGCGAGGAGCGCGGTGCGGAGTTCGAGTTCTCGTGGGTCGACCTCCCGACCGACGCCACCTTCGCACTCGACCTCGACGACTACACCCACTCGTTGACGAGTCCCGCCGAGGCGACGACAGCCGGCGATATCGCTGCTGACTAGGCCCACCTCTGTCTTCTCTGGAAACCCCGCTCCACGGGAGCGACGCCGCTTGCGAGGAACGCCACGACGAGCAGCGGTTCGACGTGTGCCGTGGCGATACTCGATGACTTCAACGCCCTGCTCGGACGGTGTGTGACGTGCTCGAACGGAGCACCGAACAGTCGCGCTCGACCGTTGCTGGAAACAGAAACCGCCAGTACAGGTGTGAGAGAACGCCCTCGAAGCGCAAAAGCCGGCAATACTTATGTGTTTGTAGACTAACACTTACATGGTAGTAAATAATGGATACCGAAACAAGTTCACAGAGCAAAGACACAGAAGAGGTTGAGTTCTACGTCCCGGCAACGTTCCAGTTTTCAACAGAACCGGGAGCGATCGAGCGAGTACTCGTTGGATTGTTCCACGATCGGAGCGACCTGGAGGCGAGAGTCGTCGCGGAAGAGCCCACGAAGGAGTTCTATACCCCTGCCATGTTTCAGTTCTCTACTGATCCAAGTCGTATCGAACGGTTCCTCAAAACGGTGTTCAGGGAACGCGGCGAGCAGGAGTTCAGGACCGTCCCCGACCAATTCGTGGACCTCTTCTATCTGCCTGCAACCAGTTCGGACCGATTCCGGCAGCGCACCGACCCCTCGCTTGCCCCTGCAGCAGAGGTCCTCCAAGAGACGCCACCGGACTGACGACCAGAGGGCCAATAGAGGTCAGCAGAATCATTCAGCGGTCGGAGCCACACCCCAAACGCAAAACTGCAACCGCTCGCACGGATAGCTGATCAATCAGGGCAGCCGGAACTCGATAGCCGCGCCCTGGCCGAAGCCGACACATTCGGTCGCCAGGCCAAGTTCCGCGTCGCGGCGGTTCATCTCGTGGACGAGCGTCACCGGGAGGCGCGCGCCGGAGGCCCCGAGCGGGTGACCGATGGCGATTGCGCCGCCGTTGACGTTGTAGATCTCGTCGTCGAAGCCGAGTTCGCGCTGACAGTACAGACACTGCGAGGCGAAGGCCTCGTTGAGTTCCACGAGGTCGTAGTCCTCGGTCTCACGGTCAGTGCGTTCGGTGAGCTTACGGACAGCCGGCACCGGGCCAATACCCATCACGGTCGGGTCGACGCCGGCGACCTCGTGGGAGCCGATTTCGGCGAGTACGTTGAGTCCGCGGTCGTCGGCGAACTCGCGAGAGGTGACCAGCAGCCCCGCCGCGCCGTCGGAGACCTGAGAGGCGTTGCCGGGTGTGACCGTCCCGTCCGATTTGAACACTGTCGGCAGGCCCGAGAGCTTTTCGAGCGTGGTGTCGCGGCGGATGCCCTCGTCTTCCGCAAGCCGCCCGTCTTCGGTATTGATAGGAACGATTTCGTCGTCGAAGCGACCCGAGTCCGTCGCGTCGGCGGCGCGCTGGTGGCTCCGGAGCGCGTACTCGTCCTGTTCCTGGCGAGCGACCGCCATCTCGTCGGCAACCTTCTCGGCTGTCATCCCCATCTGGAGTTCGCCGATGTTGTAGTGTTCGGCCAGCCGTGGGTGGACGTTGTGGGTGTTCTCGCCCATGTTCACGCGGGACATCGATTCGACGCCGCCGGCGATGAGCACGTCGCGCTGACCGGCCGCGATGGCGTCGGCAGCCCGCATCAGGGCTTCGGCTGAGGAGGCACACCAGCGGTTGATGGTCGAGGCGGGGACGCTCTCACCGAGGTCCGACAGCAAGGAGATGACCCGGGCCATGTTGTTGCCCTGTTCGCCGCGCTGCTGGGCACACCCCCACAGCAGGTCGTCGACCTCGTCGGACTCGACGCCAGCCGAGGCGAGCAGCTGATTGACCAGCGGCACCGAGAGGTCTTCGCTCCGGACGCCGGCGAGCGCGCCGTCCTCCTTTCCCTGGGGCGTTCTGACCGCATCTACGATAACGGGCGTGGGCATGGACAACGGAACGTCGCCGCCTGTGTTAAAACCTCACAAACTCCGGACAGCGGGGGAACTGTTGTCGACCGGTGGTGTGGGGCTACGACGGGAAACAACCCCTCGGGCTGTCACCTGCCCGGTCACTCCGGTTCGAACCCCGGCGGCAGGCCGGCGTGTCTGAGCCCCTCCCGCTCGTCGATGTGGAACCGGTACACTGCGATGTCACCGCCCTCGATTGCGTCCTTGAACATCTGTGGCCGCCACGCCGTATCCAGCACCGCCGCGAGTTCGTCCCACTCGGACTCGGGGACAGCCTCGATACTGCCCTGCAGCAGGACGCTCTCCCAGTGGAACATCGATTCGACCTTGTACACGAGCACGGCTGCGTCCTCTGCCGCCTCGGTCAACTGTTGTTTGCGGCTCATCGACCCGCCAACGAAGGTGAAATACAGCGAGCTGTCGCCGTCGTAGCCGAACGACAGGGGGATCATGTACGGGCCGTTCTCGGTCGGCAGCCCGAGCACGCCGACCCGCTGGTTCGACAGAAACGCCGCGATGTTGCTGTCGTCCATGCGCGTGAGTCCAGCCGCTTCGAGCGAATCTACTGTCATATATGTATAACTTCAGCCGAAACCTGTTTAATTAATTCGGCTATTCTACACTTTGGAGAATCGGTGTCTCGCTGGCTGGAGGCGAAGACCGCGTCGACGATTCTACGTTTCTTCTTCGGGGGCACCGGGCGCGTGACGCTTGACCCGCTCGATGGCGGCGATGGCTTTGTTGCGCTCGGCGTAGCCCTCGCCGGAGTCGGCGATGATCTCGCCGTTGCGGTGGCGGAGCCGCCAGCGCCACTCCTCGCCCTTGTCCTCGTACACCTCGAAGGCCGCGCTGCCGATGGCCAGTAGGTCGGCGTCGGCGGCGTAGGACTGGACCCGCTCGACGGCGTCCATCGCCTTCGACCGGTTCGCATACCCTTCGCCGCTGTCCGCGACGAGTTCGCCGTTGCCCGCCCGGAGCCGCCAGCGCCACTCCTCGCCCGCATCCTCGTACACCTCGAAGCCGTCGTCGACCGCGGCGTCAGGCGCGAGTTCGCTCACCCGTCGGGCCGCCCGCCGGGCGTTCGACCGGGAACTGTACCCTTCGCCGCCGTCGGCGAGGATGTTGCCGTTGCGGTGGAGGAGCCGCCAGCGGAACTGCCCGGCGGCGTCGGCGTACACCTCGTACGCCACAGGATCGATCTTGAGGTAAGCCGCGCCGGGGACGTAGGACTTGACGCTTCGCAGCGCCCGGCGGACGTTCGATTTCGAGGCGTAGCCCTCGCCGCCGTCGGCGATGATGTTGCCGTTGTCGTGGCGCAAGCGCCAGCGGAACTCGCCAGCGTTGTCCTCGAACAGTTCGAACGCGGCGTCGCTTTCGGGAGCCGGCACGACCGGCACGTCCTCGGCGGTGTCGTCCTCGGTCGCGTCCTCGAAGAAGACGACGGCCCCGCCGGCGGCGTTGGACTGGACGCTGCGGAGCCCCTGCATCGCCTTCTGGCGCGAGGAGTACCCCTGCGCGCTGTCGGCGATGACGTTCGAGTTCCGGTGGCGGAGCCGCCAGCGGTACTTGCCGCCGGCGTCTTCGTACAGTTCGAACGTCGCCTTGCTGTCCATCGCGGCCGCGATGGTGGCGTGGGCCGCGGCGAGTTCGGCCTCAGTCGCCTCCGTGACCGTTTCCAGCTCCTCGCGGGCGGCCTCGTTGGTCGCCAACTGCTCGGCCAGCGTGTCGCGCTCGCGGGTTGCCTGTTCGGCGACCTGGGACTGTTGGCTGGCCTTCTGTGACGCCCGGTCGGCGTCTGTCGACGCCTGCTCGGCCAGTTCAGTCGCTTCCTGTGCCGTCCGCACGGCTTCGTCGTACGCCTCCTTCCGGCCGGTCAGTAGCGGGGAGACGACCGCCCCGACGGCCATCAGTCCGAGGCCGACGATGTACAGCGTCACCGCCGGGTTCCCCTCGGGGCCGTTCCAGCTCGACGGGTAGAACGTGGTGAACCACACCATCGCGACCAGTCCGACCACGGCACCGAGATAGGTGAGTATCAGGCCCCGGCGTGTCAGTGGGAGCCTAATCGTCGGTCCCGCAAACAGCAGTATGAGCCCGATAGCCCCCAGCAGATAGCCGAACTGTCGCGGCGTGCTGCGGGATGCTGTCAGATAAAACAGCAGTAAACCCACGATACCGAGCACGATACCGATGACGAACAGCCAGTACCCGTATGCCTCATCGTCGGTCGTCGGATCGCCGATGCGGTTCCGGTATACCGAAATTAATGCATTATCAGTTGCCACGTTAGAAATACACAGAGGGGGTATATTACCCTGGTGTCGGCCACCGGGGCTTCGAGTGACTTATACCGGTCGCGTGGTAACATCAGTGGGAATGAGCAATCCGGAACTGGATGTCGTCGAGTTTCTGCTGACGGCCACTATCTACAGTGAGCGGCGAGACTTCGAGCCGGACGACCTGCCGGCGGGGTACCGCTCGGTGTTCTGGAGCGACGGTGAGATCGAACGGCCCCTGTCGGTCACCAACACGACCGCGAGCGAGGCCACCGGCGTCGAGCGGCCCTGGGCGGCCATCTCCGGCCTGATGTTCACCGACCGCGACGACTTCTCCGGGAGCATCTCCATGACGGACCGCGACCTCGCCGAGGAGTGGTTCCTCGAACGGGTCGACGCCGCGGATCTCGAAGACAATCCGGTCTTAGCGAAAGCCTTCGAGGACCAGGTCGAGGGCGCTGACTACGAGCGCGCCCGCGAACGGAACCGGCCATCCCGTGCCGACCGCGCGTTCATCGACGCCAAACTGGAGGAAGCCTTCGACACCGACGACGAGGACGACGAGGAGATGCTCGACCTCGTGGACGTGCGCGCCCCCGAAGAAGTGGAGATGACCCTGGCAGACCTGGTGTTGACCACCGACCAGGAAGACGAGATACAGAAGATCGTCAAGGCCATCGAACACCGCGACTACCTCGCCCGCATCGGCCTGCGGGAGATCGGGAAGCTCCTCTTCGTCGGCCCGCCGGGGACCGGCAAGACGAGCGTCGCCCGCGCGCTGGCACACGACCTCGACCTCCCCTTTGTCGAGGTGAAGCTGTCGATGATTACCAGCCAGTACCTCGGCGAGACGGCCAAGAACGTCGAGAAGGTGTTCGAGGTCGCAAAGCGGCTCTCGCCGTGTATCCTCTTCATGGACGAGTTCGACTTCGTCGCCAAGACCCGCTCCTCCGACGAACACGCCGCCATCAAGCGCGCCGTCAACACCCTGCTGAAGAGCATCGACGAGATTTCACTGATTCAGGACGAAGTGCTGCTCATCGGTGCGACGAACCACCCGGACCAGCTCGACGCCGCCGCCTGGCGGCGCTTCGACGAAATTGTCAACTTCCCCAAGCCGGACCACGGGATGCGCGCGGACATCCTCCGCATCGTTACCCAGCAGATGGAGATCGACGACTTCGACCCCGAAACCCTGGCGGAGCTGACCGAGGGGCTGACCGGGAGCGACCTCCGGCTCGTGCTCCGAGAGGCGGTCCTCAACGCCCTGACCGAGGAGCGAACCACGCTCACACAGCAGGACCTCGAAGACGCCATCGTCGACTTCGAGGAGCGGGACAACCTCAAGAACATGGACATGATGGACGGCGACGCCGACGCCCTGGTCGCCGGAAGCGGCGGCTTCTCCGGCGACGGCGACAGCGGGCACGACCACGATCACGACCACTGAGGGTCGTTTCGACCCCTCGAGCGGTGGGTATCGCCGCCGCTGTCAGCGAGCTACTTATCAATACGGGGAACATTCGCTGTACGCATGGCTGAGGATGACGTGTTCACCGAGACAGACGACCCCGCCGAAGCGTGGGTCGACGTTCGCATGACTGATCCCGAGGAAGGCGAGTGGGACGTAGATGTTGTAATCGCGGAAAAGCAAGTCGAGTACGTCGACCTGCGAATCCGGCCGGCGTTGCTCGAAGGCTTTCTCGACTGCCTGTTCGATGACCTCTCCGACGAGCGTGCCCAGTCCCTGCTGGCGGCGACGCTGGACCGACAGGGCGTCGACCCGTCGGACCTCGCCGACACCCAGTAACGAAAGCGAGGGGCTTAGGCGAGTCGCCTGCTGAAAGGACAGTAATGGAGGTCACGCTGCTTGGGACCGGCGACACGACGGGGACGCCGACCGTCCAGTGCGACTGTGACACCTGTGAACGGGCACGCGACCCCGACGCGGAACTCCGCGCCAGCGTCCGCGAGCGCGGTATCGACCCGACAGGGGGCATCGAGCGGTCGCGGTTCTCCGTGGCCGTGGCGAACGACGAAACCGGGGAGTCGCTGCTCATCGACCTGAGCCCGGACTTCCGGCATCAGTTTCTCCGTGAGTCGGTCCCGCTGCCGGACGCGGCGATCATCACGCACGTCCACTTCGATCATCTCGACGGCCTCGGCAACGCCTATCGCCTGTTCGACGAACTGCCGGTCCACGCCGCCGACGAGACGGACCCGGTGACCGGCGAGAGCGTCGCCGAGGGCGTCCGGAGCCGCTATGACTACCTCGATACGGTGTCGGTCCACGCCCAGACGCCGTTCGAGCCGTTCACCGTCGCCGGCTTCGAGGTGACGCTTGTCCCCGTCACGCACCCGCCGCTGCTGTGTTACGGTCTGCGAATCGAAGAGCCCCAGACCGGGGCAGTGTTGTCGATTTCCGGGGACACCTGCTATGACGTGCCCGAGCGCTCGAAAGCCGTCCTGACCGGCGCTGACCTCGCACTCGTCGAGGGCATCGTCCACCCGGAGGCCTGCGAGTTTCACCCCAAGGGTGGGGACCACTTCACGGAAGACGGCGTTCCCCGGACCTTCGGCACGAAACACATGACGTTGCCCGGCGCGCGGGACTTCGCCGCCGACATCGAGGCCGACGACTACCGCATCGTCCACACTGCGCACTACGTCCCCGCAGACAGGGCCTTCGCCGACGACATCGGACTCGACGGCGAGCGGTTCACGCTCTGAGGACGATTCGGCTGCGTGAAACGGGCCGTACCTTATAGAACATGGCGAGCAACACCTCTGTATGGACAGGCGCGGTATCGCAGAGATCGGCGGGCTGTCGCTGGCCGGCGGTGCCCTCGCAATTGTCACCCAGCAGGTCGTCGTGGGCGGTATCGACTGGGTGCCCGTCATCGGACTGGTGGCCTGCATCGGGATCGCGGCCGCGGCGAACTACCAGGCCAGAACGAAACACGCGGCGCAAGTCGCGACCGAGGCACCGGCGGTGACCGAAGACAACTACGAACAGCACGGCCGCCCGACAGCCGGCGACGGGGGCGTTTCGCCGGCGGACGCGCCCCCAGAGGACGGCGACCGGTAGCCCGCTATCCACTCTCTCGGATTATCTGAACTGGTCCAGTCCTGACTGGCGACGCCGGCGTCCGTCGGGGTCTGCCCGCCACGGCGTCCGCTCGGCTCGGAGCGACTCGCCGTCGACGGCCGGTGGGTCAGCCGCCGCGTACCCCTCGCAATCCGGCCCGCACTCGTCGCTCGCACGGACGGCACGGTCCTTCCACTGACAGTAGGGGATGCCGTCGGCGTCAGGCGAACAGCGCTCACATGACGGGTAGTCGAAGCTCCGCCATCCCTTGCCGTAGGCACGCTCGGCGAGCTTTCGACGGGCACGGGCCTTCTCCGCGGCGCTGACTATCCGCACGTCTGCCCGGATCGGCCGCTCGTCCAGCAGTTCGACGCCCGCGCCGTCGGTCGGCAGCGGGGTCGCCTCCCGGCGGATATCGACTGTCCCGCTGTCGGGGTCGAACCGCCAGACGCCGACTTCCTCGGGGATGCGGTTGAGGTGGGCGCCGGTGACGTAGGAGGCCGTCGCCAGCACGACGCGGTCCGCAAGCCCCAGCGACACGTCGGTCCGCAACTGGGATTCCAGGTCGCCGGGCCGGCCCAGATCCGGCTTGTTCTCGATGGCGACGATTTCGCCGACCCAGTCCGGATACCGCGCGGTCTGGCGAACGTACGTCCGGCCGCCCCGTCGCTCCCGCTCGAAGAATCCGCGCTCGACCGCCAGCTCGACGGCCCGCTCGGCGCGGTCGGGGTGGCAGTCGAAGGCGTCCTTCCAGTAGCGGGCGCGGCCGGGACCGACATCGCTCTCGATAGCCGCCGTCGGGAGTCTATCGGGGGTGATTGCCGCTCGCTCCTCGAACTCGGGACCGGGCTCGACGACGACGGTATCGAGTACCCGTCGGCCGTGGACTGCCCCGCCAAGCTGGCGGCTCACCAGGCGGCCCTCGCGTTCGAGGTGGGCACACAGCGCCAGTTCGAAGTCGAACTCCCGCACGGCAGAGGACAGGGCCGGGACGGGCAAAAGCCCCGCGCCCGGCCACTCGTCGCCTGCGTCCCAGGGTGTGGCGTCTCTGCCAGAGCGGGCCGACCACCGCCAGTACGACGAACTCCCGGCCCACATCAGGGAGCAAAGCGGCGACTGAACCGGGTTCGGCGGGGGTTCTCCGGCCGCAAACAGTAGGTTTATCAGTTGCACGCGGCGAAACTCCACCAAGATTACTCTCGAAATGACATCGAACAAACAACCGGAGGTGAACATCGGACTCGTCGGACACGTCGACCACGGGAAGACGACGCTCGTACAGGCGCTGTCCGGCGAATGGACCGATCAGCACTCCGAGGAGATGAAGCGCGGTATCTCTATCCGACTCGGCTACGCCGACGCGACCTTCCGTCGCTGCCCGGAGGCCGAGGAGCCGGAGGCGTTTACCGTCGACGAGCACTGCGAGGACCACGATGTCGACACCGACCACCTCCGGACGGTGTCGTTCGTGGACGCGCCCGGCCACGAGACGCTCATGGCCACGATGCTGTCCGGCGCGGCTATCATGGACGGGGCTGTCCTCGTCATCTCGGCCACTGAGCCGGTCCCGCAGGCCCAGACCGAGGAGCACCTGAGCGCGCTCGACATCATCGGCATCGACAACATCGTCATCGCCCAGAACAAGGTCGACCTCGTCGACGAGGACCGGGCGATGCAGAACTACGAGCAGATCCAGGAGTTCGTCGAGGGCACCGTCGCCGAAGGCGCACCCATTGTCCCCATCAGCGCGGGCCAGGAGGCCAACATCGACCTGCTCATCGAGGCCATCCAGTCCGAGATCCCGACGCCCGAACGGGACCCAGAGGAGGACGCCCGCATGATGGTCGCGCGCTCGTTCGACATCAACCGTCCCGGGACGACCTGGGACGACCTGATGGGCGGCGTGCTCGGCGGCTCGCTCGTCGGCGGGCAACTCGAAGTCGACGACGAGATCGAGCTCCGCCCCGGCCGCGAGGTCGAGGAGGGCGGCCAGACGGAGTGGCAGCCCGTGACGACGACGGTCCGCTCGCTGCAGTCCGGCGGCGACTTCGTGGATACGGTCACGCCCGGTGGCCTGCTCGGCGTCGGCACCGGACTGGACCCGTCGATAACGAAAGGCGACGCGCTCGCCGGCCAGGTCGCCGGCCCGCCCGGCAGCCTCCCGCCGGTCCACGAGACGTTCACGATGGACGTGGACCTGCTCGAGCGCATCGTCGGCGACGACGGCGGCGAGGTCGAGGAGATCTCGACCGGCGAACCGCTGATGCTGACTATCGGCACCGCCACCACGGTCGGTTCGGTCACGAGCGCGCGTGACGAGGAATGCGAAGTCGCGCTCAAGCGCCCGGTCTGTGCGGCCTCGGGCTCGAAGATCGCCATCAACCGCCGTGTCGGCGCTCGGTGGCGGCTCATCGGCGTCGGCACGCTGCGGTGATGATCGTGTTGGACACGAACGCGCTGATGATGCCGGTCGAATGCAACGTGCGGCTGTTCGAGGAACTCGACAGGGTTCTGCCGGACACAACGGAGTACGTCGCGCCCGCCGCTGTCCGCGATGAACTGGCGAAACTGGCCGACGGAGCCGGTGCGGAAGCGACTGCCGCTTCGGTCGGACAGGACCTGCTCGACCGCTGTACGGTTCGGGAGACGACGGCCGACTACGCGGACGACGCCGTCCTCGAACTGGCACAGGCAGACGATGCGACACACGCGGTCACGAACGACAACCCCCTCAAACGACGCCTGCTGGACGCGGGCGTTCCAGTAATTAGTTTAAGGGGCCGGAACAAACTGGGTATCACTCAACCATAACACATGTATAAACGGGTACGCCTACGCGATACGGTCGAAGTCCCGCCACGCTTTCTGGCGGAGGTCAGTCCGGGGCTGGTCAAACGGCTCCTGCAAGAGAAGCTCGAAGGTCGAATGGACGAGGACGTGGGCAGCGTCGTCTCCGTCATCGAGGTCCACGACATCGGCACCGGCGCCGTGCTGCCGAACAAGCCCGGCGTCTACTACGAGGCCGAGTTCGACGCCCTCACGTTCGATCCACAGATGCAGGAAGTGGTCGACGGGGAAGTCGTCGAGGTCGTCAACTTCGGGGCCTTCATCGGCATCGGGCCGGTCGACGGCCTGCTCCACGTCTCCCAGATCTCTGACGAGTATCTGGCCTACGACGAGGAGAACCAGCAACTCGCTTCGCGGGAATCCAACCGGACGCTTACCGTCGGTGACGCCGTCCGAGCACGTATCGTCACCAAGAGCATTGACGAGCGCAATCCCCGCGACTCCAAGATCGGCCTGACAGCCAAGCAGGTCGGGCTGGGCAAGCACGGCTGGCTCCAGGAGGAGCGCGAACGGCGCGAAGGCACGGCGGAAGCCGGTGATAGCTGATGGCGGACCGACTCGTCTGTCGCGACTGCCACCGCGTCCAGGGCGCGGAGATCGAGAGCCAGTGTGAGGCCTGTGGCGGCACCGCGCTGACCGAAGACTGGGCCGGCTACGTCGTCATTGCGCATCCGGAGCGGTCCGAGATCGCCACAGAGATGGAAGTGACCGAGCCGGGCAAGTACGCGCTGAAAGTCCGCTAACGTGTCCGACGCCGTTCTCGAACTCCCGAGCGACCTTCGGCACGAGCTGAAAGAGCCGCTGGGACGGATTTATACCGACACAGCGGCGCTACTGGCCGATGCCGGCGACCCGATCATCGCTGTCGGCGACATGGTCACGTACCACCTCATCGAGGCCGGTCGGACGCCGGACCTCGCGCTGGTCGACGAGCGGACCAAGCGCTCGGCCGTTGACGCGGACGTGTCGGCGGCCATCGAGGGCTTCGACCGGACGCGCTCGGTCGACAACCCGGCCGCGACCCTCACCGCCGCGCTGCTAGAAGCACTCAGGGACGGCATCGACAGCGACGAAACCACGCTGCTGGATGTCGAGGGCGAAGAGGATCTCGCCGCGCTCCCCGCAGTACTGGCCGCACCGGCCGGTGCCAGCGTCGTGTACGGCCAGCCCGACGAGGGGATGGTGCTGGTCGACTGCGACGAGACGGCCCGAACTCGGGTCAGAGACCTGCTGGAGCGGATGGATGGCGACACTGAGCGTGCGCTCTCGCTTCTGGACTAGCCCGCAACCCTGGGACGCTCTTACTCCGGCCGCGGAACGCTGAGGTTCTGCATCTCTGTCTCACAGCGGTCACAGGTGACTGTCGAGCGCTCGCTACAGAGGCGCTTCCCGCAGTCCGGACATTCAAACAGTTGTTCGTCGTCGTCACATGGGGCCGGGTCTGACCACGTTGGCATACTTGCTACTGATTGGCACGTGTCATGGAATAAACCTTCCTCACGCCGCGACAAACCACACAAACGTCCAGAATAACTGGGCGAACGGTCACTCCAGAACGTGAACGTGCCTGACCAGTGACCGGTGAACCCGCCGCCTGAAGTAGTCGGTGACGGTCCAGCCCGTGCCGACAGCGGCCTCGCGCCAGTCGCGGTCGGCAACGAGGACACATCGCTTTGCGACGCGGTCGGCTTCGCCGAGCGCACCGGCGACGAGGGGAGCGAGTTCCCCCTCGATACGGGACTGGCGGCCGTAGGGGGCGTCGAAGACGACGGCGTCGACGGCGTCGTCGGCCACCGGTAGTTTGGATGCGTCCGACCGGAACAGCCCCCAGTCGCCCGGTTCCGGATAGGCATCCCTGTCGGGGTGGTCGTCGCCGTCGAGCGCGTACCGGAGGTTCTCGCGCGTGCCGTCGACCATCTTCGACTGGGCGTCGCCACCGACCACGTCGGCCCCGACCAGGCCCGCCTCCAGCAGGAGACCGCCGGTGCCACACATCGGGTCCAGTACCGTGGTTTCGGGGCCGGCCCCGGCGATGTTGACCAGCGCGCGGGCTTCTAGCGGGGCCATGCTGCCGGGCTGGAAGAACGGGCGGTCAGTCGGTTGCCGTCCCCCGAAATCACGGACGCTCTCGGCGGCGAGCCAGCCCAGCGCACAGCAGGCCTCGCCGGTCCCGCCTTCCTCGTCGCCGGCGGGGTCGGAGAAATAGGCATACAGGACGTGGTCTGGATCGTCGAGGTCGATGGGAAAGCCGCGGTCGGTGAGCGCGCCGCCCAGCGTCCGCTCGGCCTGCTGGCTGTCGATGCCGGTGCTCGCTCGCACGTCGACCGCCCGCACGGCGACGCTTCCCTCCCGCTCGATGGTCGCAGCCGACAGCATGGCGGCGGCGCTTTCGATGTCGGGGTCCGCGGTTCCGATCAGGTCACAGGCCCGGTGGGTGAACGCGAGATGGCGAACGCGGTCGCTGATACCCCGTGCCGTCGCCAGTCCGGGCGCGAGCGTGTCGACGGCGCTCGCGGCGCTTGCTGCTTCCCGCCGCGCGAACGCGTCGTCCTGCCCGCCGAGTTCGAGGACGTACACGCCCGAGCGGTGTGGGCGAGCGGCTATGAGCGTGCCGGTCGCGCCCGGGAACAAAACGCACAAGCGAGCGGCCGCCGAACCTCGGGTATGTTCCAGTCCGGGTTCTCCAGCCTGACCGGTGGTGGTATCCTCGCGGTCCTCGTGACTGTTCTCCTCACCTGGCTCTTCTATGCCGTCACGCTCCACCTGGCCGCGACGTTTTTCATCGGCGACGTGCCGAGCCAGCTCGCGGCGAAAGCCGCCGTCGCGCCGGCGCTCGTCTCGCTAATCCTCCAGCGCTGGGGGGTCGAATCAGGCATCGTCTCGGCGGACCTGGGCGTGCTGGTCGTCCTCGTGCTCACGATGCTGGCCGACGGTATCGCGATCAGCTACACGTACCGGCTGTCGACCCGTTCCACGGCCCCGCTCGTGGCGCTACATCTCGCCTTCGCTGCTGTCCTGGGCTTCGCGCTGAACAACATCTTCGACCTGGTGTAGGCGTCTCGCGGAGAAACTCCTCAGCGGGCTATCCAATGTTTCACCCGGATAATAACTAACACGCAGAACATGAAAACCAAAACTAATTAGATATCTTGAATTATAGGATAAGTATGATTAACCGTGAGATTCGACCCGCCGAATCGGTAAGCGAGGCGGTCGTTCAGGCCGTGAGTACGCTGGAGGGCTGTCATCCGCGGGCGCTCCCGTCGCTGTACGGCGTTGTCAATCCCGACGCACTGAATACCCTGTTCAGACAGGATACAGAGCGGGAATCCGGCCGGACGGACCTGGTCTCATTTCGGTTCAGCGATTCTCTAGTCACGGTCAGCGCGGACGAGTGTATCAGGGTTGAATCCACTCGATAACCGCACGAGGAGACACGTGAACTAATAGTCTTACTTGACTAGACGTTCTATCTCTGTCACAAGTATGTCATTTGCGCCCACGTCTTTGAGCGAGCTGATGGTTTCAAAGACAGCGCGCTCCTCGACGACGGCATGGACGGCCAACTGGTCGGAACCGGCAATATCCATCACCGTGGGGCCGCCCATGCCCGGAAGCACCTCTTTCACGTCGTCGAGGGCGTCCTCGGGAGCGTTCATCATGAGGTAGCGCTTGTCCTCGGCGGCGAGGACGGAGCCAAGCGCGGTGTTGACCTGCTTTACTTTCTCGTCGTCGGCGGTGTCCTCGCGGGCGAACAGGCGGACGGAGCTTTCGAGCACGTCGTCGACGACGGCGAGGCGGTTCATCCGGAGCGTGGTCCCGGTCGAGGTGATGTCGACGATGCCGTCGGCGATGTCGACGTGGGGTGTCAGTTCCGTCGCGCCGGACACCTCGGTCACGTCCACATCCACGTCAACCGTGTCGAAGTAGCGGCGGGTGATTTTGGGGAACTCCGTGGCGATGCGGCCGCCCTCGAAGTCGTAGACGGTCTCGATGTGGCTGTCCTCGGGCGCGGCCAGAACGAGGCGACAGCGGCCGAAATCGAGGTCGCGCAGTTCGACGAGATCGTCGGCGTCGGACTCTCGGACCTGATCGAGGCCGGTGATACCCACGTCGGCAGCACCGTCGGCGACGTATTCGGGGATGTCGGCGGCGCGGGCGTACAGGACGGTCACGTCCGGGTCGACGGTGTCGGCGTGCAGCTGGCGGTCGGCTCCGTCGACCAGGTGGAGGCCGGCCCGTTCGAGCAGTTCCTCGCTTGGTTCGTGCAGGCGGCCCTTGTTGGGGACGGCGATTCGCATACGCCTACTGGCAGGCCGCGGGGCAACTGTCTTTCCCCTCGCGCCGGAGGCCTGTGTGCGGCCCCGTCACACCCGGTCCCGGCGCGGCAGGGTGACAAAGACCCCCGCAGCCAGTAGCGTCAGCCCGGCCAGCCCGTAGAACGCGAGGGCGAACAGGCCGCGGTCGGCCAGCAGACCCACGGCCGTCGAGCCGAGCGAACTGACCGCGAAGAAGGCCGTCCGGAGCAGGCCCCAGCCGGTGCCTTCGGCGGCGTCCGGCAGCGTATCGACGATGTAGGCGTTCGACAGCGGCCCGGCGCTCATTCGGATCCCGATAGCCCCGGAGACGACAGCCAAGGGCACGACGCCCCGAACTGTCGGGACGAGCGCGAGCGGGACGGTGCTGACCAGTGCGACACCGGTCAGGACAACCGGCGTTCCGTACCGGTCGGCCAGCCGCCCGGTGACTGTCTGGGAGAGCGCGCCGCCGACGAACAGTACTGAGAGAAGCGCCCCGGCGGTCCCCTGCGAGAAGTCCCGGACCGTGACGAGATACGTCGTGAGAAACGCCGTCACGGCCTGGAAGACGAACAGCATGAGCGTCTCGCCGGAGACCGATAACACGAGCCGGCGGTTGCGGACGCCGGCGACGACCGTCCGGAGGTCCTGCCGGAGGCTCCGTTCGGACTCGACTGTCGGGCGGTCCGAGACTGACAGCCAGAGCGCGCCGGCGACGAGCAGGAACAGCGGGGCGACGCTGGCAAGCGCCAGCCGCCAGCCGTAGCGGGTCGTGACGAACGCGGCGACGGCGGGCAGGGCGGCCGCCCCGAGTGAGCCGGCGGCCATGACGACGCCGAAGGCGGTCCCCTCGCGGGCGTCGAAGGACCGCGAGAGGACGGTCCCGCGGGTCGGGCCGTACAGCCCCGTCCCGAGCCCGAACGCGCCCGTGGCGACCAGGAACAGCGAGAACACTGGCGCGAGGAAATAGCCCAGCAGACCTAGGCCCGACAGCAGCGCCGCGGCCACGAGAAGCGTCCGCTCACCGATCCGGTCGATCAGGGCCCCAGCGGGGAACTGCATCGCCGCGTACGTGGCCCAGAGGATCGTGACCGCGAGCCCGGCCTGGGTGTTCGAGATGACGAACTCCTCGCTGATGGTCGGCAGAATCGCCGGGACCACGAAGCGCATCCCGAGGACGAGGAACCAGCCGGCAGCGACGGTGAGCAGCATCCGGCTCCGGCTTCCGTGCCGCAAGTCGGTGAGCCGCTGTCGGATGCGCTCTGCCGTCGCCATTCTCTTGGCGGTCCGAATGCGCCGGAGCGGAAAGACCCCTGCGGAACAGGCACCCATTCGGGTGTGCACACAGCCACCGACGTGGCAACACGCCACACAGCGGCGCTGTGGACCCGGCGAACTAAGACCCGCGGTTGCGAAGCCCCGGCCATGAGCGAACTCCTCGTCACCGGCGGGCAGGTCCTCCGGCCGGATCTCTCTGTCGAGCGGGCGGACGTACTGATCTCCCAGGACAGCGGCGACATCGTGGCCGTCGACGAGGCGGGTGCCCTGGAGGGCGACGACGAACTCGACGCCAGCGACGGCCTCGTCATCCCCGGGCTGGTCAACGCCCACACGCACGTCGCCATGACGCTGCTGCGTGGCCTCGCCGATGACAAACCCCTCGACGCGTGGCTGCAGGAGGATATCTGGCCCGTCGAAGCGGAACTGACCGCAGAGGACATCCGCGCCGGCGCGGAACTCGGGCTGGTCGAGATGATCCGGTCGGGAACCACGGCGTTGTCCGACATGTACTTCGAAGTCGAGGAGATCGCGGGCGCGGTCGACCAGGCCGGGATGCGGGCGGTGCTTGGCTTTACCGCCGTCACCGTCGGCAAGGACGACGAGGGCGCGCGGGCGGACCTCCAGGAAAGCCTCGACGTGGCTCGACAACTCGACGGTGCGGCCGACGGCCGCGTTCGAACGACGTTCCAGCCCCATTCGCTGACGACTGTCGGCGAGGAGTACCTTCGTGAGTTCGTCCCGAAGGCCCTCGACGACGGCCTCTCGATCCATCTGCACGCCAACGAGACGCGCGACGAGGTGACGCCCATCGTCGACGAGCACGGAATGCGTCCGCTGGCCTACGCCGACGATGTCGGCCTGCTGGACGGCGACACCTACGTGGCCCACGGGGTCCACGTCGACGACAGCGAGATTGACCTGCTGGCCGAGACCGGCACCGGCGTCGCCCACTGCCCGGCCTCGAACATGAAACTCGCCAGCGGGATGGCTCCTGTCCAGGACCTGCTCGACGCCGGCGTCACCGTTGGAATCGGGACCGACGGCGCGGCCTCGAACAACGACCTCGACATGTTCGACGAAATGCGCGACGCGGCGATGCTCGGCAAACTGGCGGCCGACGACGCCAGCGCGGTCGACGCCGGGACTGTCGTCAAGATGGCGACCGAAAACGGCGCGTCCCTGCTTGGCTTCGACAGCGGCCGTATCGAGACCGGTGCGAACGCCGATCTGGCGGTCATCGACCTCGACGCCCCGCACCTGACACCGGCCCACGACCTCGTCTCGCATCTGGCCTACGCCGTCCACGGGAGCGACGTGCGCCACACGGTCTGTGACGGCGAGGTGCTGATGCGGGACCGCACGGTCGAGGTGTTCGACGAGCAGGCCGTCCGTGAGCGAGCGAGCGAGCACGCCGCCGCGCTGGTCGACCGGGCCAGCGACTGAGCAACGCAGAATAAACGCTGAGAACAGGTCTTAAACGGTATAACTATTTCTCAGACGGCGTTGCCGATTCTGCAAACGGCGTGAACGAGTTGAACGGGAGGGGGTGTTTATCGCTCTCTCGGCGAACGTACCGGGTACGATGCGCACCAAACTCTTTGCACTGTACGCCGCTGTCGGACTGGCCCTGCTGGCCGCCGGTCCGGGTCTGGCGGCCGCGGCGGACTCGGCCGGCAACACTGACACGGGGAACACACTCGCGGTGAGTGTCTCCCAGTCTGATGACGGCAGCGCGACGGTATCGGTCACACAGAACGACACGGGCGTCGAGAACGCCTCGGTCCACGTCGAAACGGCTGACAACGTCTCCTACGCCGGAACCGGCAACTACACGACTGACAGTGACGGCACGGTCGGGCTGCCCGCGCTGGAGCAAAACGTCACGGTCGACGTGACGGCGATGACCGACAATCACACCGCGACGACGGCGGCGGACCTGACCGTCGCGTCGATGAACGCCACCAACATGACCGAGTTCGACACCTTCGGACTCGAAGTGTCGGCCTACGTCAGCGACCTGTTGAGCGACGAGAACCGGACCGGCGGCATCGGCCCGGCCGTCGCCAGCTTTGTGACGGCAAACAACCCCGGTAACGCGCCGGACCACGCCGGCCCGCCCGCACACGGTGAGAACGAGTCCGACGACAACGAGACCCACCCCAGCGAGCGACAGGGTCCGCCGGCGGACATCTTCGGTGACGACGACGAAAATGAGACCGAGGACGAGAACGAAACGGACGACCGCCGCGGTCCACCCGAGGACGCGGGACCGCCTGAGGACCGCGGTCCAGACAGCGATGACGACGAGAACGAGACCGAAGACGACGAAAACGAGACAGACGAGGACCGCCGCGGCCCGCCCGAAGACGCGGGGCCGCCCGAGGACCGCGATGACGACGATTCGGAGAACGAGACTGAAGACGACGAGACCGAGGAGTCGGAAGACGAGAGCGACGATGACTCCGATAGCGGCGACGATGACAACGACAGCGATGACGATGACAGCGATGACGATGACAGCGATGACGACGACGGCGACCGCGGCCCGCCAGAGGACGCCGGCCCGCCGGACGACCGCGGTAACTGAGCGGCTTCGGTAGCGTTTTAGGAACTCTCTTCCTCTGTCGTGACATGACGACGCCTATTTCCGAGCGACTCGACGACCTCGACGAGGCTCGCGACTCCGGCCGCCGCAAGATGGACTGGGCCGTCCAGCACATGCCCATCTGCGGCGCGCTCCGCGAGCAGTTCGAAGCCGACCAACCCTTCGCTGGCGAGCGGATCGGCATGGCGATGCACGTCGAAGCCAAGACCGCCGTGCTGGCGGAACTACTTGCTATCGGCGGCGCGGAGGTCGCCATCACCGGCTGTAACCCGCTTTCGACCCACGACGACGTGAGCGCCGCACTGGATGCCGTCGACGGCGTCACCTCCTACGCCGAGCGCGGCGTCGACGACGAGGCGTACTACGAGGCCATCGAGGCCGTCATCGGCCACAAGCCGACCATCACCGTCGACGACGGGATGGACCTCGTCGCGGCCATCCACGAGGACTACCCCGAACTCATCGACACCATCATCGGCGGTGCGGAGGAGACCACCACCGGCGTCCACCGCCTGCGAGCGATGGACGAGGACGGCGAACTCGACTACCCCGTGTTCGCGGTCAACGACACGCCGATGAAGCGCCTGTTCGACAACGTCCACGGCACCGGCGAGTCATCGCTTGCTTCCATCGCCATGACGACGAACCTCTCGTGGGCCGGCAAGACCGTCGTCGTCGCCGGCTACGGCTACTGCGGCAAGGGCGTCGCGAAGAAAGCCAGCGGCCAGAACGCCGACGTGGTCGTCACCGAGGTCGAGCCCCGCCGCGCGCTCGAAGCGCACATGGAGGGTTACGACGTGAAGCCGATGGCCGAGGCCGCCGAGGTTGGCGACGTGTTCATCACGACCACCGGCAACCGCGATGTCATCGTCGAGGAACACTTCGAGGCGATGCAGGACGGCGTCCTGCTCGCTAACGCCGGCCACTTCGACGTGGAGGTCGACCTCGACGCGCTGTCGGACCTCGCCGCCGACACCTACGAGGCCCGCGACGGCGTCCAGACCTACGAACTGTCTGATGGTCGCCGCCTGAACGTGCTGGCCGAGGGCCGTCTGGTCAACCTCGCAACCCCGATTGCGCTGGGCCACCCCGTCGAAGTCATGGACCAGAGCTTCGGCATCCAGGCCGTCGTGGTCCGGGAACTTGTCGAGCGCGGGGAGGAGTACGAGGCCGGCGTCCACGCCGTTCCCGACCGACTGGACAAGGAAGTCGCGGAAATCAAACTAGAGGCCGAGGGCGTCGACTTCGATTCCTTGACTGATGCCCAGGCCGAGTATATGGATTCCTGGCAGCACGGGACATAGCGAGGTTCTTCGCTGCGCTCAGAACCTCGTACCGAAACGGGGAGCGAAGCGACCCGTGAGACGTAGGGAGGGGCGCGAACAGAGTGAGCGGCCCTCCTTCTTGCGAGCGGGGAGGCACGACCCGGGAGCAGCAGAGTGGTTCGAGCGGAGCGAGAACCACTGAAACGTCGAACGGCGAAGCCGTGAGACGTAGCGAGGCCGACCGGAGAAAAACTGACACCGATAGGCCATTTTGATACAGCAGACGCACGGTGCAGCACGTCTAGCAGAGAAACCCGCGCAGAACTAACAACAGGCGAGAAGCGACACGGAACTCACTCCGTCACGTCGACGGAGACCGTTGACTGAATCCAGGCGGACTGGTTCTCCGGGTCGCCGATGTGGGCGACCGTGCCCACGCCGACATCGTACTCTTCGAAGGTCGCTCTGATACCGTCCCGTGATTCGGTGTCGTGCTCGTGTGTCATCGGTGTGCTCGTGTCTCGTTGGGCAGTTACCGCGTCGACTGCACTGGTGCGGTTCGCCGACCGAACCACACGCAGTCACCGGCCCGCGTGTCCTTACCACATGCTGTCAATAGATGGGATCGGGCATCCGCTTGTCCGCTAGCTGTATTCACCTGCCGTTGCCGCGGTTCTATATGTATAGAACGAGACTCACACTCGTCCCGGTGACGGCAATTTTATTCGCGCCCGTCCGAAAGGTGGTGGCAATGGAACCGCTCCACGCACGCTACCCGTTCCTGGCACGGTCTCGGGAGGCCGTCGAAGCCGCGGCGGTGGACCTCGGTGAGGTCGTCGCCACGGACGAGGCGGTCACGGCACGCGCGCTGGAGCGGGTCGAATCCGCAATCACAGACGGGACTGTCGGCGAACCCCACCGGCGGACCCGCGTCGAACTGCTGTCGTATCCGGTCGCTCGCGTGCTGGTGTCGCTCGTCGACGTACACATCTGCACCCGGAAGTACGCACAGGCAGAGGCCGAGGCGGCCTACGAGCGCTTCACCGAGGAGTTCGCGACGACAACGGAGTTGAAATCGACCCAGCGCGAGACGCTCGACCGCGACGAACTGCTCGCGGAGTTCGACCTCGCAAGCGCCGTCCGGCAACGCGGCGACGGCTTCCGCGTCGAGGTCGGCGCGTATCTCGACCTGGCGGCCGACCAGCGGGGCGACGCCTGGCGGCTGGTCAACCGGCCGCTTTCCAATGGCGAGGTCAGGGTCACCGCCGAGGAACTGAACGTCCTGTTGAAGCAGGCGATCCGCCACCGCGTCACCGACGGCCTGCCGTTCACCGTCCCCGACGCTATCGCCGATGAACTGACGGAGGAAGTCGACCGCCTCGAAGAAGTCCTCTCGGACCTGGAACTCACCCGTGAGATCGACACCGTCGTCCCGGAACTGTTCCCGCCGTGCATGAAGGCCCTCCTCGATCAGGTCCAGAAGGGCGAACACCTCGAACACCACTCTCGCTTTGCCATCGCGGCCTTCCTCACCGGCATCGGGATGACGACGGACGAGATCGTCGACCTGTTCCAGGTCAATCCCGGCTTCGGCGAGGAGGCGACTCGCTACCAGGTCGACCACATCCGTGGGGAGACAAGCCCGACGGAGTACTCGACGCCGGCGTGTTCGACCATGCAGTCCTACGGCGACTGTGTCAACAAAGACGACCTCTGTGAGACGATTTCCCATCCGATGGGCTACTACGAGCAGAAGATAGATGACACCGACGAGGAGGAACTAGTCGACTGGCGCGAGGACGAGGGCGATGAGGAAGCCGACGCCTAGAACTGCTGGCGTTCGAGCCAGAGGCCGGCAGCGGTCATGAACACGACAAACAGTCCGATCGCGCCGACGAGCGCGTACCCGCCCGTTGGTGACAGGTTCGAATCGACCAGATACGTCTGTGAGACGGTGACTGCCGAGCTTATGAACAGCACGACCGCGACCGCTGAGATGACGATTTGTAGGAGCGTCTCACGCCCGATATCCATGTCCTGCGATTTCACAGGGCCGGCAAAAAGGGTATCGAAGCGCTGGAGCCCCTGGCCGAGACATTTACGCCCGTGTAGGACCTACGTTTCGACTGGACGCATTGGAAAATACAGCCGCGTCCGCACCTATGACGCTCATCGAGCCAGCAGCCGACCGGCACAGTACCGCACTTGCACCGGACCTCCGTTCCCTCCCGGAGCGGGCCGCCCGCGCCTGGACCGAGCGCATGGCCGTGCGCCCGCGAGCGGGCAGCACGTACGCCGTGACGACCGAAAGCGACAGCACGTATCTCGTCGACATCGCACAGCACTCCTGTTCCTGCCCGGACAACCGTATCCGCGGCGAGCACTGCAAACACCTCCGGCGCGTTGCCATCGAAATCACCGCTCGGCGGGTCGCACCGCCCGGCAAGGAACGGGCGATCTGTGACGCCTGTGGCACCGTCACCTTCGTCGCCGCGGACGCACGGACGCCGCATCTCTGTCGGAACTGCCGACTGGAGACCGGCGATGTTGTGCGGGACCGCGAGACGGGCGACAGACTCGTCGTCGTCGACGTGACAGACACGCCAGCCGCCGAGTGGATCATCGAAGCGACGGGCGAGACGGTCGCCGACTACGACACCAACGGGGGCTACCCGGTGGACGACCTCGTCGTGCTGGCGACGTACCTCTCCGAGGCCGTTCGGGCGACCGACCCGCGGGAGTACGCCTTCCCGCTGTCCCGGCTGCGCCGCGTCGAGGACGCCGAGCTGGTTGCCCCGTAAGCGCCCGTAGACAACTGTTTTGCCTGCCGCTATTCCAGCATTGCCGCGGCTTCCTCCTTGTCGAGGTCGCCGCGTTCGAAGGCCGACAGCACGTCCAGCACGCTCTGGTCGGGGCCGTTGTCGGCCACGTCATCGAGCGTGACTTTCTCCGAGTGGCCCACGAACTCGTCGAAGTCCGTCCCATCCGAGAGGGCCTTCTCCTTCTTGACGCGGTAGTTGCCGCCGCCGGTCGTGTGGAGGTCGGCCGGGTGGAAGAAGTACCAGTCCTCGCGGTCGAACCGGACGGCGATACGCGGCTTCGCGCCGAAGTTCCGGGCGAAAAACAGCAGCGCCTCGACCTCCTCGCCGGTGAGATAGATGGGGTCGCCGGCGCTGGATTTCGCCTCGATAGCGTAGAACGTCTCGCCGTCGCCCGAGAGCACGTCCGGCAGTTCCCGCTCGGTCGCGCTGCCACTGGCCGGCGCGCGCATCACCGCAAAGCCCGCCTCGTCGAGTGCGTTGACCAGTTCGCGCTCGCGGCGGTCGCCCTTCGCGTTCGAGTTTGCCATTATCAGGACGTGGAGCGACGGGGGTAAAACCGTTCAGATACGACCAGACCGTTCATTCCGTTCAGAGAGGTACACATCGATTTGACCTATCGCGGGGCATATACATGCCACTCCCATCCCACGCTATGGAATGAATACGTTCGCAACAGCAGCGACAGAACCGACAGCGACGACGACACAGATGGGGCGCGGCAGATGAGACGACGACGATTTATCGCCACGGGCGCTGGCGTCGGCGTCGGACTCCTTGCCGGCTGTTCCGGGTCAAGCGACACGGGCGGGTCCGACGGGTCCAGCGGCGACGGGACCAGCACCGATGACACCAGCGACAGCGACACGACAACGGACGACGGTGGCGCGGTCGGTGCGTTCCGCCTGCTCATCAGCGACCAGCCCGCGGCCATCGGCGATTTCGACTCGCTCGATGTATCGTTCTCGCGGGCTCGCATCTTCCACGCGGGCGGGGAGGACACAGAAAGTGAGACCGAAGCCACGGAGACGGCCGAGGCAACCGAGACGAACGAAACCGCCACAGCGGAGGCGACAGAGACTGCAACGGCCGAACCGACCGAGACGGCCGAGATGGACGACGAAGACCAGACAGCGGACGCAGACGACGAGGAAACGGACGACGACAACGGCTTCGTCGTCCGCGAACTCGACGGCGCGACCGTCGACCTCACCGAGGTCGTCGGCGACAAGGCCATCAGCGTCCTCGACGGGGAGCTCGAAGAAGGCCAGTACAGCAAGATCGAACTGTCTGCTGAATCCGTTGATGGGATCGTCGACGGCGAGTCAGTCGACGTGAAGATCCCGAGCGAAAAGCTCCAGATCGTCAAACCGTTCGAGGTCGTCGCCGGTGAATCGGTCGAGTTCGTCTTCGACATCAACGTCGTCAAGAAGGGCAACGGCGGATACAACCTCCTGCCGGTCATCTCGAAAAGCGGCGTCGCTGGCAAGGATGTCGAAGTCGAGGAAGTCGGTGAAGGCGCAGATGCCGACGACGAGAGTGACGATGACGCCGAGGAGACTGAAGTCGAGACGACCGACCGCGACTCGATGACGGAGTCGGACCGACGCGGCAACGAAACGACGGCTGACGAGTAACGGTCAGTTATTCTTCGATTCGGGACTCCAGTTCCTGAATGACCTCGTCGGTCGTGCCGCCGTCACCACGGACCGCCTGCGTGTAGCGTTTGTACTCCTGTGGGGACACCTGCACGGTCTTGGTCTCGCCTTTGTGCGAAATCTCTAGCTTGACGGTGCCATGTGGGTCGTTCCGGCGGCGGAAACTCGCCATCGCAGTAAAAACGAACCAGAACGCCACGCAGGACCCGATGAAGTACGCCATCGTCGTCTCGAACGCCAACGTCTGCTCGCCGACCGTCCAGTTGTACGGGTAGGCCATCTGGAACAGTCCGACACCGACCAGACAGAGGGCCGCCCCGACGGCGACACCGCCCTGCTCGCGGCGGCTCGAGGGGAGCACGGCGACGACGCTCAGGAACATCGCTGGGATACCCAGACCGCCCAGCGTCCCGCCGAGTTTCTCGGCGGCGTGGGGCGCTGTTGCGCCGACGACTGCCGACAGCGGGGTCGTGACGAGGAGAATCGCCACAATCACTGCCAGCGCACCGACAAATCCCAGGGTCGCACCGGCGACGACGCGACGCGGATCGCGCCCCTCCCAGCGCCGGTTATCGTACGCGTCCCCCAGGTTCTCCATACCGGCCCGTTGGCACCCGACCCACAAAACGCTACGTCAGACGCGTGTGCGACGCCGTGCGGCCGCCAGCGCGTCCTCGCCGGCGGCTGTCAGCGTCCCGAGATGGTCGCTGTCGACGAGTTCGAGCGAGGCCTCGGGAAGCCGCCGAACGAGTGTTCTTCCCGTCGACGGGGCGACGTTGGCATCCGCCCGGCCCTGGAACACCGTCACCGGAACGGACACGTCTTCGAGGGCGAACGGCCACGGCTGCGAGAGGAGTCGCTGCTCGCGGATAATCGCGCTCGGGCCGCGTGCCATCGCGGTGAGCATGTCCGCGCGGACGACGCGAGCCACTTCGTCGGCGGTCAGGGCGTCCGTCTCCGGCGTCTCCTCGGCGACGAACCCGACGGCATACGACGGGTCCCGGCGGACGGCGAACCACCGCTGCAGGCGGAAGAGGCGGCCGAGCGCCCACGGGGCGTGTCGGGACAGCGCCCCCACGAACTGCTGAACGCGCCCCGTCGCACCGATAGCCGGCGGGCCGCTGCCGCCAAGCAGTGCGATTCGCCGTATCTCGGGCAGCCGGTGACAGGCCAGTGCGAACGGACCGCCGCCGGAGAAGCCGACGGCACCGGCCGCGTCGACGCCGAGATGCGACAGGAGGTGTGCGGCGTCGTCCGGCCAGTCATCGAGCGTGGCCGGGGCGTCTTCCGAGTTCCCGATGCCCGGCCGGTCCGGAGCGATGAGGGACACGCTGCGCTCGCGGGCCGGTGCGGCAAGGAGCCGTGCGATGACGTGTGATCCGGGGGTGCCGTGACAGAAGAGAACCGGGTCGCCGTCGGCGGCGCCGTAGGTGGTGTAGGCCAGTCGCCGGCCGTCGGGCAGTGAGAGCGACTCCGTCTCGGAGTCGGCAGGCAGCCAGTCGGTAGCCGGAACCGGCGGCGCGGACGGCATCCGTCGTTATTCGCTCTGGATGCGGGGCGCGAGCATGTAGGTGACTCGGCCCTGTCCCTCGGCGAAGCTGAAGTGCATCTTGACCGGGAACTCCTCGCCCAGTTCCATCTCGACCTCGGCGTCTTTCGGGATGGCCTTGTTCATGTTCTTCAGGTAATCCAGCGAGAACAGCGAGTGGGCGTCCCCGGGGGTGAGGTCGATGAGGTCGTCGCGGGTGAGTTCGAGGTGCACGTCGTCAGTGTCGCCCTCAGCGTCGACGTAGAATAGCTCCTCTGTCGCGTCGACGCCCAGCGCGATGTGGTCGCTGACCATGTCTGCGGCGGTGACCGACCGGTCGATATCCTTCCCCTCGATGACGATGTTCGCCGAGAGGTCCAGGTCCGGGAGATCGGGCTCCTGGCGGATGGAGTCGGGGTCGATCAGCGCGAGCGTGTATTCGAGGCCGTCGATAGAGATGTGGAGTTTCCGCGTCTCCTCGTCTAGATCCAGATGGACGAGCTGGCCGGCGTCGGCCATGCCGGCGATGTCTTCCAGGCGGGAGAGATTGACGCCGATGAGCCCACCGTCGGTCTCGTAGGACTCGAAGGCCGCCGCGTCGAGCCGCAGGTCGACCATTCCAACGTTCGCCGGGTCGACTGCCCGGATTTCCAGCCCGTCTTCTTCGAGGTGGATCTTGCACTCGTCCACCAGCACGCTCACAGAGTCGAGAGTCGCCTGGAGCGTGTCTGCGCTCACGATGGCGTTGAACATCTTGAACCGAAGTATGCCCCCATCCATTAAAAAGTCCCTCATTGAAACCGCGTGCGCGCGAGCGGCCGATGCTGGCTACACTGCCGCTGGCAGGTCGGTCAGACTTCCGGCTGGAACACGTCGGGGTTCGCGTCTCCTTCGCGGTTGATGATTGCCATCATGCCCTTGCGGGCGACCCGCGAGAGTGCGTGATCGACCAGTTTGATCGGGCCGGGCACCTCGGCGTGGAGGGTCGCGATGGCACAGGACCCCGGCTTGACCGGCGTGGTCTGGACGAACTTGTTCGGCGGTCCGGCGATGGAGCCCTGCTGCCAGACCTCGTCCCAGACGGACCCGATGGGGTGGAAACTGGAGTCCAGGTTCGGACCGCCAGCCACGAAGTACACGCGGGCGGTGTCGCCGACCGACATGCTGGGCGCGCCGTATCGATCCGGCGTGATGGCGTACTTCTCGCCGTTCATCAGGACGTAGGTCGGGTCCTCGGCCACCATCGCCTCCATATCGAAGTCGTGGTGGCCCTTCTCGCCGGCGTCGCCGGTGGTGTACAGTTCGTGCTGGCCGAAGTAGAACTCGTGATCCACCTCGGGCAGCCCGTCTTCCGGCTCGACGAGTATCATCCCGAACATCCCCGAGGAGATGTGCATGTCGAGGTTCGGGACGGCGCAGTGGTAGATGAACGCGCCGGGGTAGGTGGCCTTGAACCGGAACGTCTTGGTCTGGCCCGGCGTGACCATCGACGCCTCCGCTCCGCCACCGGGGCCACGGACGGCGTGGAGGTCGATGTTGTGGGGCATCGAGTTCCCCTCCTCGTTCGTGATGGTGAGTTCGACGGTGTCGCCCCGGCGGACCCGGATCATCGGCCCGGGAATCTGGTCGCCGAACGTCATGTAGGTGTAGGTGACGCCCGGTTCGATCTCGGCGACCTGCTCTTTCGTGGTCATCTCGACCGACACGGTCTTTGGCTCCGACCGGTCGATGGGGTCCGGGATTGCGGTCGGGTCCGCGGCGATACGGTCGATGTCGGTCTGTTGTGCGGCGTTCATAGCTGGCTCCTGTGGGGTCGTCTTCTCCTCGGTCGGTTGCTCTCGTGCACCCGGCGCGCTGGCACAGCCCGCAAGCGCAGCCGTGCCGACGCCCAGGGCCTCTAACACCCGCCTCCGCGTCGCCGTCGGAATGGTTGACATTGGGGGGTCACTCCCTACAGATGGGACTCGGCGCGTGATCGGTATATACTGGGCTGTGAAATCTCAGCCCCTGAGACGTGTTCTTATGCGGTAAGAACGCCACTGAACGTGTTCGGCCTGACGGTCATAGGCTCTCCCGGAAAACCCGAGTCGGCATCCATTTCAGCGCTGACCGCCTCCGTGATACTATGACTACGATTTCGCCAGAGTTCGGCACTGAAGACGCACGCGGTGTGAGGTAACCATGTCGGGCAAAGACGACTACTACAACAGAGCAAAGCAGGAGGGCTACCGCGCCCGGTCGGCCTACAAGCTCCAGCAACTGGATGACACGGCCGGCCTCCTCGGTGAGGGCCGTACCGTCGTCGACCTCGGGGCCGCACCCGGCGGCTGGATGCAGGTCGCCGCCGAGCGCATCGGCGAGCGCGGGACGCTCGTCGGCGTCGACCGCCAGACTATCGACGACCTGGAGGACCCCGAACCGACCGTCGAGTACGTTCGCGGCGACATGACCGAGGACAGCACGAAAGCCGAAATCCGCGAGATCGTCGGCGAGGGCGACGGCAGCGGCGGCCCGGTCGACGTAGTCATCTCAGACATGGCTCCGAACATGACCGGCCAGTACGACCTCGACCACGCCCGGTCGGTCCATCTGGTCCGGCAGGCTTTCGAAGTGGCGACGGAGTTGCTCGACGCCGGTGGGGACTTCTGTGCGAAGGTGTTCGACGGGAAGGACCTCGACGACCTCATCGCCGATATCGAACCGGAGTTCGAGTACGTCCGCGAGGTTCGCCCCGACGCCTCCCGGGACTCCTCCTCGGAGCTGTATCTGGTCGCCAAACACCGACTGACAGCGCCGGTCCGTGAGGGCGATGTCGTCGAGGTCACCATCGACGACATGGGCGAGGAGGGCGACGGCATCGCCAAGGTCGAGAACTTCACCGTGTTCGTCAGCGGCGTCGAGGACGGCGACACAGTCGAAGTCCGCATCGACGACGTGAAGCCGCGGTACGCCTTCGCCGAGCCGGTTGAATAAGCCGCTGTCAGTTCTTCTCAGTCCGCTCGCGCCGGAGCCGGGGCGACATCGTTGCGCCGGGCGAACCCGACCACGGCGTAGACAAAGGGCGTATCGACGACGGCGATGGTGAGCTTCAGCAGGTACTGGCCGACGATGAGCCCCAGCGCCTCGCTCGGCGGCATGCCCTGGAACAGGACGAAGCCGACGCCGACGAAGATGACCGTGTCGATGAGCTGGCTGGAGGCCGTCGACCCGATGTTACGGAGCCAGAGCTTCTCGCCGTCCGTTCGCTCCCGGAGCCAGTGGAAGACGAACACGTCCCAGTTCTGGCTGACGACGTAGGCCGACAGGCTGGCGACGACGATGGCCGTACTGGCCCCGAGGACGTTCCGGAAGGATTCGAGATCGATGGTCTGTGCTGCCTGTGGCAGGCCAGGTGCGAGAATCGTGCTCCAGATCAGCGCCAGCAGGACGAAGTTCATCGCGAAGCCGACGTTGACGACGACCGTCGCGGCCCGGCGGCCGTACAGCTCGGCGTAGCAGTCGGAGGCGAAGAACGTCAGCGCGTACGCCAGCGCGGCCCCCGGCAAGACGAGCGTCGACCCAGCCAGCGGGAGCGAAAACGACAGTGAGAACGCGAGCAGCTTCGAGGCGGTCACTTGTGAGGTGACCAGCGCCGTCACGAACAGCGCGACGAGACCGACGCGGACTGCTTCGGAGCGCTCACCGCTCATCGTCGAGTCTTCCCTGGCGTTCGTCGATGTCGTCGAGGATATCGAGCGTCTTCCGCACCGAGGCGCGGATGGCCTCGCTCCGGTTGACGAACTTCCCGTCTTCGCCGACGTGCTCGTCGAGGTCGTTCAGCAGTTCGGCCGGGACTTCGACGCTTATCTTGGGCATATCCGTAGCGTACTCGGGGAGTCGTATAAGAATACCCGTCTGCCACGTGGGCCAGCGGATTCGCTGTGGCGAGAGCGAGTGACTGTCAGTCAGCCGGCTCGCTACGGCGGTTCGTCGTCCGCCGACCGCCGAGGGTGTACACCCAGAGAATGCCGAGGCCGAGCATGTACGCCAACGCGGTCGGGATGCCGACGAGGAACATCGTGAAGATGCCGCTGGGCGAGAGAATCGCCGAGAGGGCGACGATGCCGATGACGACCTCCCGCCAGCGCTCGTACATCAGGCGGAACGGGATGATGCCGCCCTTGTGGAACAGGAACATCGTCACCGGGATCTCCGCCAGCAGGCCGATCCCGATGGTGAGGAAGAACACGAGCCAGCCGAACTTGCTCACCCGGTAGGCGATGACCATGTTCGAGTTCAGCTGGTCGTAGGCGATCCAGGAGATCGTCATCGGGGCCACGTAGAGGAACCCGAGCAGGCTCCCGCCGATGAGCGCGGCGAACAACGTCCCGCCCCAGACGCCCAGGATGTTGCGGTTGCCGATGACGAGGCCGCGCTCGCGCATCGCCGGCCACGCGAAGTACAGCACCACAGGGATGACAGAGACGGCCCCGATGATCGTGGAGAACTTGACGATGAACACCAGGTGCTCGACGGGGTGGAGCGTGACGATGCTCACGTCGGCGGCCATCTCCGGCGGGAGCCGGCTGACGAACGTCCGCTGAATTGCACCGATGCCGCCCTGGTAGAGGAACAGGAACGCGGCGGCCAGCACCGCGCCGAAGATGCCCAGAATCACGAACGCACGGGAAGCCAGCGCGCTGAGGATGAACTGGATGTCGTAGTAGTAGCCGCCGATCTCGTCCTCGGTGGTCTCGTCCTCGGTGAAGGCGTCGACCATGCCGGCGGTCGTCGAGGTGAACACGCCCGAGTCCTCCTCAGGCTCTCCCTCGGCAGCGCCGTCCGCGCTGTCGCCGGCTTCGGCCTCGCCCTCCGCGTCGTCCTCGTGGGCCATGTCCCAGCGGTTGAGGACGGCCTGCGCTTTCTCCTTGTCGTCGTTCGCTAGGGCGGTGTCGGCGTGGGCTAAGGCCTCGTGTTCGGCCATCTCCTCGAACACTTCCGGCGGAGCGACCTCCACCGCAGAGGCGTTGAGTTCGCCGATATCGATGGCCGACGGGTCACCGACCTGGCCGGGACCGGCCTGCTCCGAGAGCGTGGTCAGGACGTGGTAGTAGAGGACGACAACAGCACCGATGACACCGAACACGGCGGCGAGAAGCAGTGCCGTGCTTTCGACGGGGAGCCCGAACAGCGCTGGCGGCTGGATGTCGCCGGTGAGGCGGTCGGAAGGGAACAACTCGGCGCCCCGCTGGATGTACTGGAACGCCTCGGTCGCGAAGAAGTAGTATACGACGCCGCCACCGAGGACCGCGCCGCCGAGAACCGTGTTCCAGTGCTCGCGGGCGACGGCTCGCGTGCTGACGAGGTCGCCGGAGCGGCGAATCAGCATGGCGAGTTTCGCCAGCGCGAGACTGATACCGTAGAGGCCACACAGCGGCGCGGCCCACATGATCTGGGTGAAGGGGTCCGGCGGCGAGAACAGCGCGCCGAAGGCGAAAATACCCATCACCGCGTAGCGCCACCTGTCCCGGAACGTCTCGTAGGGGACGATTTCGGTGTAGGAAAGCACTGTCATCACGAGCGGCAACTGGGCGGCGAGCCCGAAGGAGACGGCCAGCAGGAAGACGAACTGGAACCACTTGACGATGGAGTACTGCGGGACGAAGCCGGCCTTGAACGCGTCGCCGGCCAGGAAATTGAACATCAGCGGGAAGAACAGCTCGTAGGCGTAGGCGACGCCGCCGAAAAACAGCGCCAGGCTTATCGTGACGAACAGCCCGCCCTTCCAGGCCGGGATGTGTTCGGCGGGCCACCAGCCGCGCTGGCGGAGGCCGTCGCGGCCGAAGTAGATCAGCAGCGGCAGGGCCATGAGAATCCCGATGACTGCGCCGATTTTCACCTGCAGAAGGATCACATCGAACGGCGTCACTGCGACGATGCTCGTGGCCTCCTGCGTGGTGAGGTCCATCTGGGAGTACAGCAGATCCTGCCGCAGCGTGTCCCAGACGCCGTACTGCAGCGCCATGATCGTGCCGATCATCCCGATGACGAAGACGATGAACACCTTCTGAAGGTGCACCTGTGCCGAACGGAGCAGTGCGCCGAGCGTGGCGCGCCCGCTCTGGACCGTCTGGACGGTGTCCTCGTCGATAGCACTCGCCATCTTCTCTGTGCCTAGCCCAGTGGGCGTTATCAATTTATTCATCCCGATGACGGCGACTGCTCGAAAAGAAAGTTTACAACACCCACCGTCTAAGCCCGGGACAGATGGAGGACGGTGACGCGGACGACGAGCGTCGCAGGCCCGAAGAGCCGGTGCTACCGTCCGACGACGAGTCCGAGTCATCCGCGGATTCGCAGGACGCTATGAACGATGACGACACGTCCACACCTGACGGTACAGACGGTGAACCTGGCGATGCAGATATCGACGCCGACGATTCACCGCCCAAAACCGATCCTGTGGCCGAGGCCGATGCCAACCGGGAGACCGAGGCGGTAACCGGTCCCGCCCCCGCGCCGGCCGGCGGCGACGAGGACACTGTCGGCTCTCACGTTGCACCGATCGATTCCGAATCCAGCGCCGGGCTGTTCGACCGGGACGCGTCGGATATCGCCGCCGCTGTCCCGGCGGACGTTCCGACTGACTGGGGTAAGTCGACGCCGTCACCGGCCGGTGCCGGCGGTGCCGCGCCGACGACCGGCGGCGGGTCGGCCCCGTCGAGCTACGACCAGGACGACGACGTGCTCCACGAGGGCGCGCCCGACGACGAGGAGATGCCCCTGGCCGACCACGTCGAGGAGATGGCGATGCGGCTGTTCGTCGTCGTCGGCGTGATGGCCGTCATTGCCGTTATCGCGCTGCCGTACTCCGATGAACTCATCAACTTCCTGTGGTACTCGTTCCTCGATGGCCCTGCTGAAGCTTGCGGCCAGGTCGCGACGAATGCTGAGGGCAACGTCGTCGAGGGCGCGGACTGTCCGAACGTGTACAACCCGCTCGCGCTGATTCTGGCGCGGCTGAAGGTGTCCTCGCTAGTCGGATTTATCGCTGCCTTGCCGGTGTTCGTCTACCAGACGTACCTGTTCATGCGACCGGGGCTGTACCCCCGCGAGCGGCGCTACTACCTGGCCGCGGTGCCGACGAGCCTGGTGCTTGCAGCCGTCGGCGTCGGCTTCGCGTACTTCGCCGTGCTGCGGGCGATGTTCGATTATTTCATCACCTACTCCGACCGCGCGGCCGACCTGGCCTTCGGCCTCAGCGAGACGTTCAACCTCATCATCCTGATGCTCGGGCTGTTCGCGCTTATCTTCCAGATCCCGCTGTTCGTGATGCTCGCGGTCATGATGGGTGTGACCACCCGCCAGTGGCTCCAGGACCGGCGGCTGTACTTCTGGGGTGGGTTCGCCGCGGTGGCGTTCCTGTTCAGTCCGGACCCGACCGGAATGGCCCCGCTCATGGTCGCCGTGACGATGATCGGGCTGTTCGAGGGCACCTTGCTGCTCCTCCGCTGGACCGGCAGCACCTCCCCGGTCCCGACGGCCGATGACCTCGCCGCCCGCCGTCCGGCCGCGTGGCTGGTCTTCGCCCTCGCCGGCTACGTCCTCAGCCCCGCGCCGGTGCCGACGGGCTACTACGAGCAACTTCCGGCGGCTGTCACCGAGACGCTCGCGGCTGTCGGCCTCGGCAACGCCACGCCGATGCTGGTCGGGGGCGGCATGATCGTCCTGTTCGAGGCGCTGGCCTACGTGAACAAGAACTACTACGGCTCGGTCAGGCTCTGGCGCGGCTTCCGGGCCGCCCGCCTCCCCGTCTGGGCCGTCGCCATCGTCGTCGGCTACCTCGGCAGCCCCGACCCGACGCTGTTCCGCCTCGTGAACCAGTTCAGCCTCCCGCGAAACGCTGCCATCGCCGTCGCCGCCGGCCTCATCCTCCTCTATGAGGGAACCATCGCCGTCGGGCGCTGGCGACGCGAGGCGGAGGCGGAGACGTGACGACGCTGCTCGTCGCCCGGCACGGCCAGACGACCTGGAACCGCGACGGGCGCATTCAGGGATGGGCTCCGAGCCGGCTGACCGACCAGGGCCACGACCAGGCCACGGCGCTCGGGGACTGGCTCGACGACCGCTACGCCGTTGACCGCGTTTTCGCCTCGGACCTCCGGCGGACCCGCGAGACGGCCGCCGCGGCCGACGACGGCTACGGCGGCCTGCCCGACCCAGAGTTCGATACCGACTGGCGCGAGCGCGGCTTCGGCACCGTACAGGGTCTGTACGCCGAGGAACTGCTCGATGAATTTCCTGACCACGACCGGGATGCGAGCGTCATCTCGCTCGATGCGGCCCCGGAAGGCGGCGAGGGTATTCCGACCTTCCGCCAGCGGGTCGCGTCGGGATGGGACCGGGCGATTGCGGCCACCGACGCCGGTGAGACGACGCTGGTGGTCACCCACGGCGGCGTCATCAAGGTCCTGCTGGCGAAGCTCACGGACAGAGACCCCGACGCGGCGCTGGCCGAGGACTCACAGCCGAACTGCGCCGTCAACGAGATACGGCTCGACGGCGACGAACCGGAACTGGTCGGCGAGGAACTGACCGGCTGGCAGGCGCTGCTTGACTGAGCGCTTACTGTTGCTTGATGCGATACGACAAATCGCCGTACTCTCGCCGGTGAACCCTGAAGTACGAGCGACTGCGGGTTGTCGCCGCGCTGTGGCGCTGGCTATTTGACGAACATAAAATAGAGACTGATGACAATGAGCACAAGTGTTAGCGTCCCGACAGCGCTCTCCACGCCCGGGGATACTGTAATGAACCGACCCGGAACGAGCTTCGAGAGTACGTACGAGAGGCTGAGAAGCAGCGGTGCGACACGTTCTAACTTGGACTCGGATTCCGTGTTTTCGGTTGATTGCGCGAGAACTACCGGAATGGCCAACAACGAAAAGACACCGAGTACGAGAAGCGCCGAATCGAGTAACAGATCAAATCCCATACATAGCGTGGTATTCCTGCCGTGTTTCGAAGGCTGGCCGCGCATATCACTGAACCTAGCCCCAACCGCGGCCCACTGCGGTCTATATTTGTTCCGACTGTACCACCACACTTATACTTTATCTCACACTTCCTATCACAACGAAAGCGCTACTTTGCGTGCCTGATCGTCCAGCGAAGAAGCGATGGCTGACTGACGTACTCGTCAGAGAAGATAGCGCCGTCAGTCGACGGACGGGTAGTCGGCGTCGAAGACGCTCTCGACCACGTCTTCTGTTTCTTCTTCGCCTGGCTCCTCGGTTTCGGGACTCACACTGCCGGTCTCGTATCCGTGGAGGTCCAGCGTCACATGGTCGAAGCCACAGTCCTCGATGTGGTCGCGGGCGGTCCGAACGAAGTCCGGGTCCAGCGCGGTTTCGAGTTCTGCCTCGCCGACCTCGATGCGGGCGAGGCCGTCGTGGTCGCGCACGCGGAACTGCTCGAAGCCCCACGTCCGCAGGAGGCGCTCGGCCTTCTCGACGCGGGAGAGGCGTTCCTCCGTGACCTCCAGCCCGGTCGGAATCCGCGAGGAGAGACACGCCATCGAGGGCTTGTCGGCGACCGAGAGGTCGTACTCGCGGGCGATCTCGCGGACCTCTGCCTTTTCGATGTCGTGTTCCAGCAGCGGGGAGTAGGCGTCCAGTTCCTCGACGGCGCGCAGGCCGGGACGGTGGCCCTCGCCAACGTCGGAGGCGTTCGTCCCGTCACACACCACGTCGATGCCGAGTTCGCGGGCACGGTCGTACATCGCGCCCAGCCGCATCGACCGGCAGTGGTAACACCGCATGTCGTCGTTCTCGATGAACTCCTGACTATCGAGTTCGGAGAACTCCACAATCTCGTGTCGGATGCCGATCTCCTCGGCGACGCGGGTAGCGTCCTCCAGTTCAGCGGCGGGCAGCGTCTCGGACTTGGCGGTACAGGCGATGGCGTCGTCGCCGAGGGCGTCGTGGGCCAGCGCGGCGACGACACTCGAATCCACACCACCGGAGAAGGCGATCAGCACGCCGTCTCGCGATTCGAGGTCTTCGCGGGCGGCCGCTAGCTTCTCCGAAACAGCAGACATAGGACTCCCTTCTCGGTGGAGCGCAAAAACGCCTTCGCGTTCGGTGTTCGGCTGGGGCTTCTCCGACGGCAGTGAACTGATGGTCGCGTCCGGCTTGGGCGACGGGTTTTTTCTCGCTGGCGTCGAATGAGCGGGCAGATGGAGCTCGAATCGGTTCCGGGCGTCGGGGCAAAGACAGCCGCGGCGCTCCGGGAACTAGACGACCCGGAGGCGGCACTCCGGGACGGCGACGTGGCGTCGCTCGCACGCGCACCGGGCATCAGCGAGGGCCGAGCCGCCCGCATCGCTCGCGGCGCGATCCGGGCCGAACACGACGATCCGGGCGGGTTCACCGCGACGAAACGCGCCGGGGAGATCCACGAGGACGCACTGGCGCTGCTGACCGACCGGACGGTGACCGACTACGCCGCGAAGCGACTGGAGACGATCTATCCCAGCGGCGTCCGGAGCCGCATCGAGGAAGTCCGGGCCTTCGCCGAGTCGGCGATGGCTCGCGAGCCCGACCCGGCCGTTCTCGACGCCCTGTCGGCCGTCGAACCGCTTTCCGAACCCGGCGACGTGCGAGTCCGGGACCGCTGTCTGGCGACCCGTGACGCCGAGCGCTACGCCGATGCACAGGCCGCGATCCCGGAGGTCAGCGTCGAAGTCGTCGACGACGCCCGCCAGCTGGCCGAACTCGCTCGCTCGTACTCGACGGTCGTCGCACTGGACGAGGCCTTCGCCGGTGTCGATATCGAGGGCGACGTGCGGGTCGAACCGACCGCGCTGGAGGAGCCCGAATCGGTCGTGCCAGAACGCGTGCTCACGTTCTTCGCCCGCAACCGCGACCGGATACGGGCCGCTGCCGAGGTCCACCGCGTCGCCGACCTCGACGCGCCGTGTGACCTGGAGACGCTCCTGTCGGCGCTGGACCAGCTTGACGCGGACGGCAGCGTCAGCGGCGACGAGGAGCTCGACCGCCTCGCCACCGCTGTCGACGACCTCGACGCGGCGGTCTCCACGGCTGAAAGCGTCGCTAACGACCACCTCCGGGAGGCCATCGAGGAGCAGGACGTGACCATCGAGGGGACGGACCTGCTGTCACTGGTCGAGCGCGGCGCGGGCGTGGACTCGCTGCTCCAGCGCGAACTGGCCGACGAGTACGCCGCCGCCGTCGAGAAGGCCCGCGACCACCTCGTCGACGCGCTGGCACTCCGGGACATGGAGGCGACGGCGCGACGGGCGTTCCCCGACGACCCGGCCTATCCGGTCGAACACAGCGAGGATGTCGTTGCGCGCCTCCGCGAGGAACTGACTGCTGCGCGCGACCAGCGCGCGACCCGCCGGAAGCGGGAACTGGCTGACGACCTCGCCGAGATGCGCGACGACGCCGCTGCGCTGGTCGACGCGGCGCTGGAACTCGACGTTGAGCTGGCGATTGCCCGCTTCGCCGCCGATTTCGACTGCACGATGCCGGACATTACCGAGTCCGAAGGTGTCGCTATCGAAGGCGGGCGCTCGCCACTGCTCGACGTGCCCTTCGAAGCCGTCGAGCCCGTCGATTACGCCGTCGAGGGCGTGACTGTCCTTTCCGGGGTCAACAGCGGTGGCAAAACGTCGACGCTGGACCTCGTGGCGCTGGTGACGACGCTTGCCCACATGGGCCTGCCCGTCCCGGCGGCGTCGGCCCGTGTCGGCCGAATTTCCGAACTTCACTACCACGCCAAGACGCAGGGGACGCTCGACGCCGGCGCGTTCGAGGCCACGCTCCGGGAGTTCGGCGACCTGGTCGCCGATGTTGACCACCGGTCGGCAGCGGTAGAGGCGGACGGAGAGGGAGTGGAAGCTGATGGCGATGGGACCGCAGACGGCGACGGCCCAGCGGCCGGGACCGACGACCGCCCGGTGATGGTGCTGGTCGACGAACTCGAATCGATAACCGAGCCGGGGGCCAGCGCGAAAATCATGGCCGGCATCCTCGAAGCCCTGGGCGAACGGCAGGCCACGGCGATTTTCGTCTCCCACCTCGCACGCGATATCCGCGAGGCCGCCGAGACAGCGATTAGTATCGACGGTATCGAAGCGAAGGGGCTGGAAGACGGCGAACTGCGCGTCGAGCGTTCTCCGGTCAAGGGAAAGCTCGCCCGCTCGACGCCGGAGCTCATCGTCGAGAAGCTCGCCGACGATGGACAGGGCGACGAGGATGGCTTCTACAGCGACTTGCTCGGAAAGTTCGAGTAGCGACGGTCCCTCGCACACCTGTCACTGCTCGTGAACCTGTGGCAAATGGTTAAGTGCGCCGCGAAGCTCGGTGAAAGTGATGAGCGACGACCCCGAGGACCGGATGCTCGGCTGGGACGAGTCCGTCTTTCGGGACGAACACGTCTTCGAGATCGACTGGCTCCCGGAGACGTTCAAACACCGGGACACCCAGATGGAGACGCTGAAGTACGCGCTTCGGCCGGCCGTCCGCGGGTCGCGCCCGCTCAACGTCATCGCCCGCGGGCCGCCCGGGACGGGGAAGACGACGGCCGTCCAGATCCTCTTCGACGAACTCACCGCCCAGACGGACGTGAAAACGGTCCGGGTGAACTGCCAGATGGACTCGACGCGCTATGCCGTCTTTTCGCGCCTCTTTGCCGAGATATTTGACTATGAGCCGCCGTCCTCGGGAATATCCTTTAAGAAGCTGTTCTCCCAGATCACCGACAAGCTGGTCGAGGAAGACGAGGTGCTCGTCGTCGCCCTCGACGACGTGAACTACCTGTTCTACGAGAGCGAGGCCAGCGACACGCTGTACTCGCTGCTGCGCGCCCACGAGGCCCATTCGGGCGCGAAAATCGGCGTCATCTGCGTCTCCTCGGACCTCGAACTGGACGTTATCGACGCGCTCGATACGCGCGTTCAGTCGGTGTTTCGCCCCGAAGAGGTGTATTTCAACACCTACGGCCAGGCCGAAATCGCGGACATCCTCAGCGAGCGTGTCGAGCGGGGGTTCAACGAGGGCGTCGTCGGTCCCACGGTGCTTGACCGCGTCGCTGAACTGACTGAGGAGCAGGGCGGCGACCTCCGGGTCGGCATCGACCTCCTGCGCCGGGCCGGGATGAACGCCGAGATGCGCGCCTCACGCTCGGTCGAACCCGAGGACGTAGCGGAAGCCTACGACAAGTCCAAATACGTCCACCTCTCCCGGCGGTTGCAGGAGCTGTCGGACTCGGAAACCGCGCTCGTGGAGGTCATCGCCGCCCACGACGGCCAGCAGGCCGGCGACATCTACGACGCCTTCTCCGAGCAGACGGATCTGGGCTACACCCGGTACTCCGAAATCATCAACAAGCTCGACCAGCTCGACATCATCGACGCCGACTACACCAATGTCGAGGGCCGGGGCCGCTCGCGGGAGCTGACGCTCAACTACGACGCTGACGCGGTGCTGGAGCGGCTGTAGTACAACGTATTAAATCGTATTTCCCGGCCCATCGAAGCGGAACCGAGTCACTCCATCTTTTCAAAGGTCGTCTCGGTCCACTGGACGGCATAGTCAGCGCCGTGGTCCAGATAGGCGTCGGTGTCGAGCGCGTCGAAGGGCGCGGGCAAGTCGAGTCCGTGCTTGATGCCGCTACAGGCCAGTTCAGCGGCCGCAGCGAACTCCGTCTGGCCCTGTGCGATCTCGCTCGGGAGGTCGTCGAGGCGGGGCTGGAGACGCTCGCCGGCGTCGTCCCACGCCGCGTACAGATCCGGGAAGTCGTCGGCCCAGCCGGCGAACTCCGCGCGAGTTTGCAGTCCCAGATACGCCGTGTACATCGCCGCTGCGAGCTGATACCGGGCGTTGGCGTCGAGGTGGTCCTCGGTCGCACGCACGAAGGCCGGGTACTGGTCGCGGAAAAAGCCAAGGAAATGCTCGGGCTCGTCGAGGCTGACCTCGACCAGCGCCTCGGCGATGAGAAACGAGACGAAGTCGTCCGGCGAGGTCTCCAATCGCGGCTTGACGAATACGCAGGGCGGGACCGTCTGGCGCGTCCAGGCGACGCCGCCGTCGCCCGGCATCCCGATGGTGAGGTCGCTCCCGATGTACTGCTGGAGCACCTCCGGGGCCGTCGTCGGCAGCCACGCGCCGTCGTAGGAAATCTGGTCTAAACTGTCGGTCACCAGCAGCAACTCTTCGGCGACTGCGGGGTCGAGCGTCTCGAAGTCGCGGTCACAGTTCAGTACGAGCGTCTCCGGGGCGTAGCCCTCACGTACTGCCGGCAGGTCGCCGGACAGTGAACGCTCGGTGAACATCTACGCCGAGAACAGGACGAGGTTGATGACGATGCCGATCGACAGCAGTGCTGACACGCCGATTGTTCCGAGGACGATTTTCGTGGCCTTGCTCATGTCAATGGGTCTCTCGGGCCGGACATTAAAGCTTGAGAAACGACTTTCCGGTCCCGCTTCGACCGCCAGGTATGCGCCGCGAACGCGTCTCGACGGGTACGTCTTGGGAACAGCAGGTCGGCTACTCTCGGGCGATACGTGCGGGTGACACCGTCCGCGTCGCCGGCACCATCGCCACCGATGACGACGGCGAGGTCGTCGCACCGGGCGACCCCTACGAACAGACGAAACACGCCTTCAGTATCGTCGCGGACGCACTCACCTCTCTCGACGCCGCTATCGAGGACGTGGTCCAGACCCGGATGTACGTCACTGACATCGACGACCAGGAACGGGTCGGCGAGGCCCACAGCGAGTTCTTCGACGACGTGCGCCCCGTTGCGACGATGGTCGAGGTGAGCGGACTGGCGACACCCGAGGCCGTCGTCGAGGTCGAAGCCGTCGCACAGGTCGAGTGAGGCAACCGACAGCGAGTCGGTGTGGCCGATAGCGGTCGGCGTCAGTCGTCGGCCGCACCCACGTCCGACCGCCTGGCCACGTCGCGCCAGCCACCGGACCAGAACCGGCCCGCGTTGACCGCGGCCTTCAGGTAGAAATCGCCGACGAGCGCGGCGAAGATGGCCGGCAAGCCGAGCCCGAGGCCCGGCGAGACGGCGATGTCGAGAACGGGAAGTGTCACGACGAACGACGACGGGAGGGCGAGGGCAGCCACCGGAAGCCGGTAGCAGTAGCCGCCCAGAAATGTGCCGTACAGCGGCCAGCGGGTGTCGCCAGCGCCCCGTAGGCTCCCCCGCATCGTCCGGGAGATGGAGAAGCCGGCGACGAGCAGGCCGAACACGCGGACGAACGCTGCCGCCAGGTCAGGGTAGGCGGTCCCGAACAGGGCGACGATGGGGCGGGCGAAGGCCACGAGGAGGACCGCCGCGACGAGCTGGACGGCGAGCGCAATGCGAAGCGTCTGCCAGCCGTAGGCGGTCGCTTCCCCTTCGTCACCGGCCCCCAGGGACTGCCCGACCAGCGTTGACGCGGCGGTCGCATAGCCCCACGCCGGCATCAGCGCGAGCAGCATCACCCGGCGGCCGATGGCGTAGGCCGCGAGCGTCGGCGTCCCCAGCACGCCCAGAATAAACAGGAACGGGAAGCGGGCGAACGTCTGAAGCAGTCGCATCCCGGACAGTGGCAGGGCGACGCGGACGATCTCGCGCATGAGGCCGGCGCTGAACTGCGTCCCGCCAGGCCGGAGCGTGACGACGTACCGCCCGGACAGCAGCAGTCCGAGGAAGATGGCCGCCGCGAGCGTGTTCGCGATGGCCGTGCCCCACGCCGCGCCGGCGATGCCGAGTTCGGGGAACGGGCCGACCCCGAAGATAAGGACGGCGTTGAGCGCGACGTTCGTCGGTAGCGTGAGTAGGCGGACGTACATCGGCGTTCGGGTGTCGGCACTGCCCGCGAGCGCCCGGGCGGCGACCATGCTCCAGAACCGCGGGGCCAGCGATAACATGACGATGGCGAGATACGTCGCGCCGAGGCGGATGGTCGCCGGGTCGTCCGTGAGAATCCCGACGAGTAGCTCCGGATAGCGCCAGCAGATCGCCGACAGCGGGACGGAGATGAGCAGTGCGATCCACAGCGACTGCTTGACGGCGAGGTTCGCCCGCTCTGGCTGGTCGGCCCCCTGCAGCCGCGAGACGACGCTGATCGTCCCGGAGGAGACTGCCAGCGAGAGTCCGAACCCGACGAAGTAGTACTGGAAGCCGAGTTCGAGGCCGGCGATGGCCGCGTCACCGAGCGCCAGGCCGACCATCAGGAAGTCGGCGAGGCGCAGCAGGATGCGGAGGCCGCCCGTGACCATCACCGGCGCGGCGAGGTCGGTCGCGGCCGTCGCCTTCTCGCGATCGACCAGCCCTGCACTGGCCAGCAATGCGGGGAACGCGGTCAGAAGGCGGCGGAGGGGCCCACCAGTCGACATCGCGCTGGTCTCGGGGTCCCAGCCCCCTGTTGGTTTCGGGACGAGGGCGTGGCTTTTTCTCCCGGAGCGCCGACAGCCCTGCACATGCCTCCCGTCGAAGTCGGCGAGACGTTCACCGAGACACGGACGTTCCGGCCCGAAGACGTGGACCAGTTCGCCGCCCTCTCCGGCGATGACCAGGCCCGGCACACGGAGCCCAACGCAGAGGGGCGGCGGATGGTCCAGGGGTTGCTCACTGCCTCACTGCTAACCAGTATCGGCGGTGATCTCGAAGTGCTCGCCTCGCGGATGGACCTCCGGTTCCAGCGCCCGGTGTACACCGGCGAGCGGCTGGTTTGCGAACTGACGGTGGCGAGCGTCGACCCGCGGGCGGACGGCGGCGTGGATATCGTCGGCGATGTGACCGTTCGGCGCGTCAGTCACAGTGCTGAAACTGGTCAGACCGATATGACTGCTGCGAACTCGCGCGACGGTGACGCCGCCGGAACCGTCGTCCTCGAAGCGACCGTCGAAGGCATAATCAGGGGATGAGCTGCTCGCCGTCGTCGTCGTAGATGGTTATCGCGTCGACCGGACAGGACCGGGCCGCGAACTTCGCGTCCAGTTCGGCGTCGTCGGGAACCTCCCGGACGAACAGGTCCTCTTCCTGTTCCTCGCTGTCGGCCAGCACCGCCTTGCCGGCGTCCTCGTCGCGCTCGAAGGCGTCCCACTCGGCGACACACTGGAACATCCCGATACAGGTGTCGTAGTCGTATTCGACTCGCATACCCGGTGTTGGCCGCTCGCGGGCAAAGGCGTTCCCCTCGGCGCTCGACGCGCGTCGAGACCGGTGCAGTGCGACAGTTTAAATCAGGCCAGGACCCAATCGGGGTGTAATGGACGTTGCGGACCTGCCAGGCGTGCCCGACTGGCTACCGGACCACCTGCACGACGATGGCATCGAAGAGCTGTATCCACCCCAGGCCGAGGCCGTCGAGGCCGGCGTCACGGAGGGGGAAAACCTGGTCGCGTCGATCCCGACGGCGAGCGGAAAGACGCTCATCGCCGAGCTAGCGATGCTCTCCTCGGTCGCTCGCGGTGGCAAGGCGCTGTACATCGTCCCGCTGCGGGCGCTGGCCAGCGAGAAGCAGGCCGACTTCGAGGAGTTCGAACAGTACGGCCTCGACATCGGCGTCTCGACGGGCAACTACGAATCCGAGGGCGGCTGGCTCGCCGACAAGGACATCGTCGTCGCGACCAGCGAGAAGGTTGACTCGCTGGTCCGCAATGACGCCCCCTGGATCGAGGACCTCACCTGCGTCGTCACCGACGAGGTCCACCTCGTCGACGACGGCGAACGGGGGCCGACGTTGGAGGTGACGCTGGCGAAGCTCCGCCGGCTCAACCCCGACCTGCAGACCGTCGCGCTGTCGGCGACCATCGGCAACGCCGAGGCGCTGGCGACGTGGCTCGACGCGGGGCTCGTCGACTCCGATTGGCGACCCATCGACCTCCAGAAGGGGGTCCACTACGGGCAGGCGCTGCATCTCGAAGACGGGAGCCAGCAGCGGCTCTCGGTGCAGAACAACGAGAAGCAGACGGCGGCCATCGTCCGAGATACGCTGGAAGACGACGGGTCGACGCTGGTGTTCGTCAACTCCCGGCGCAACGCCGAGGCGGCGGCGGGCCGGCTGGCCAACACTGTCCGGCCCCACCTCACCGACGAGGAACGGGGCCAACTGGCCGACATCGCCGAGGAAATACGGGACGTGAGTGACACGGAGACGAGCGACGACCTCGCCGATGCCGTCGCTGACGGCGCGGCGTTCCACCACGCCGGTCTCTCGCGGGGCCACCGCGAACTCGTCGAGGACGCCTTCCGGGACCGGCTGGTGAAGGTCGTCTGTGCGACGCCGACGCTCGCGGCTGGCGTCAACACGCCCTCCCGGCGCGTCGTCGTCCGGGACTGGCGGCGCTACGACGGCTCGGCCGGTGGGATGGCCCCGCTGTCGGTGCTCGAAGTCCATCAGATGATGGGGCGGGCCGGCCGTCCGGGGCTCGACCCCTACGGCGAGGCGGTCCTCATCGCCTCTAGCCACGACGAAGTGGACGAACTGTTCGAACGGTACGTCTGGGCCGACCCGGAGCCGGTCCGGTCGAAACTGGCCGCCGAGCCGGCCCTGCGGACCCACATCCTCGCAACCGTCGCCTCGGGCTTTGCCCGCTCGCGCGAGGGACTGCTTGAGTTCCTCGCACAGACGCTGTACGCCAGCCAGACCGACGACAGCGGCCAACTGGAACGGGTCGTCGACGACGTGCTCACGTATCTGCAGCGCAACGACTTCTTAGAAATCGAAGGTGGGGAGTTGGATGCCACGTCGCTGGGCCACACCGTCTCGCGGCTCTACCTGGACCCGATGAGCGCCGCCGAGATTGTCGACGGTCTCCGGGACTGGGAGCGGGGCGTCAGCGACAGCACGTCGGCGAGCGGGTCGCCGGCCGACACGCCCGCGGAACCGCCGGCTGACAGCGGCTTCACCACGGCAAGCGAACTGGCTGAAGATGCGGACGGAAGCGACGACACCAACGCGGACCCGGACGATATCTCCGCGCTTGGACTCTACCATCTCGTCTCGCGCACGCCGGACATGTACCAGTTGTACCTCCGTTCGGGCGACCGCGAGGAGTACGAGATGGAGCTGTTCGAACGCGAGGACGAGCTGCTCGGCCCCACGCCCTCGGAGTTCGAGGAGGGCCGTTTCGAGGACTGGCTCTCGGCGCTGAAGACTGCCCGGCTGCTCGAAGACTGGGCGACGGAGGTCGACGAGGCAACCATCACGGAGCGATACGGCGTCGGCCCGGGCGACATCCGCGGGAAAGTCGAGACGGCCCAGTGGTTGCTCGGGGCCGCGGAATCACTGGCGAGCGAGGTCGATCTGGACGCCGCGCGGGCCATCAGTGAGGCCCGCATCCGCGTCGAACACGGCGTCCGCGAGGAACTGGTCGACCTGGCCGGCGTCCGTGGCGTCGGCCGCAAGCGCGCCCGGCGGCTGTTCCAGGCTGGTATCACCGACCGCGCCGAACTCCGGGATGCGGACAAATCAGTCGTGTTGGCGGCGCTCCGGGGCCGCCGGAAGACGGCCGAGAACGTGCTGGAGAACGCCGGCCACCGGGACCCGTCGATGGACGGCGTCGAACCCGCAGCGGATGTCTCTGTCGACCTTGATGACGGAGCGGACACCGACACGGACGCCGAAGCGGCGGCCAACGAGGACCAGTCGAGCCTGGGTGACTTCTGATGGAGGTCGTCGAAGGCACTGTTGACATCGACGACGTAGGGGTGTTCGTGGAGACGCTCGGATCCATTGGCGGCCGCCACGGCGTCACCGTGCAGGCGTTCGACGCCCGCTACGTCGTGGACCGCGAACACCTCGAACTGGCCGTCGAACTGGCAACTCGGGCGCGTGCTCGGGACGATACCATCGCTGAGGACTTCGGCGTCGAGATACTGCTGTACGCGGCCGGCCGCCGCCAGATAAACCGCGCGCTGACGATGGGCGTCAGCGGGGGGACCTGTCCCGTCGCGGTGGTGGTCGTCGGCCCTGAATCCGCAGATGCGCACGAAGGAAATAATGGTGATGAGGCTATCGAGGCAGCCGCAGACGAGGTCTGTGACCACCTCACGCCCGCGTCGACACTTGGCGCGTACGACGAGAACCGCGTCCGGTCGTTTTTCGACGTGGCCGATATCGAACTCGCCGCGACGGCCGGCGGACTTCCCGACGCCGTCCGGGAGCGCGTCGCGCTGTTGCCGGTCGAGAAGTAGCGATAGAATTTTGGCGATCTCCGTGCTAACTCCACTCATGGACCCACAGCGGACGGCACGGCAGCGGGCCAGCGAGCGCGCCCGCCGGGTCGAGGCGACGGTCGACCGCACCACCGGCGGGGCCGCGTACCCGGTCCGCGTGGAGGAACTGGCAGACGAGTACGGCAGCACCGACCGGCCGACCACGGACCTCACAACTGCGGTCGAGCGTAGCACCGACGGCGAGTTCGACTCGCCGACGGAGGTCCGGGTGGCCATTCAGCAGGCGACGCCGCAGGACCGCGGCCGTACCGAGGCGACGTTCGACGAGCGCGAGCAGCCGTGACCGCGCTGGAGACGCCGCTGCAGATCGGCGGCGTCGAGATACCAAACCGGCTGTACCGCGCCCCGGTACTGGAGTGTGCGGGCAACGGCGAAGCCGCCGTCGACACGCTCATCGACGAACTCGAGCCGACGGCAGCCTCCGGTGTCGGTCTCCTCTTTCAGGGGGCAAGCATCGTCACCGACCGCGGCGGCTGTGCCGCGCCGAACATGACGCGGGTCCACGACCCGGCCTTCGTCGAGCGCCTCGAACGGCTCACCGGGGCGATCCACGACCACGGTGGTCGGGTCTTCCTGCAGTTGGCCCACGGCGGTCTCCGGAGCATGGCGACGTGGCACGCCGAGTACCGCCAACAGCACCCGGACCAGCGCCAGCTCGCCGTCAGCCGGCCGCCGTGGCAGCTCCGTGCGCTTGACCGGGTCGGTCTGATTTCGCTGCAGCCGGACGTGCTCTCGACGAGCGAGGTGTGGGCCCTCGCCGAGCAGTTCGGCCGATGTGCCGGCTACGCGGTCGACGCAGGCTACGACGGCATCCACCTCTCGGCGGCGAACATGAGCCTGATCCAGCAGTTCCTCTCGCCGTTCTACAACCGTCGGGACGACGAGTTCGGCGACGGCGTTCGGTTCCTCGAAGCGATTCACGACGCCGTCCGTGAGCATGCCGGCGACGTGTCGCTGGTCACCAAGGTTCCGGCCGAAACCGCTGCGCCGGGGTTCGTCCGCCGCCATCTCTCCCGAACCGACGGTATCGCAATCGCCGAACGGGCGGCGGCCATCGGCTACGACGGCCTCGTCCCGGTCGAGGTGTCGCCGTTCTGGGACATGAGTATCGTCCGCGGCGCGTTCCCCGACCGAGCCTGGGCGGCGAGCGACCTGCAAGACGACTACGCGGCGGTCTTCGGCGGCCGGCTGCGAGCGAGCGCCGTCCAGTTGCTCAACAGACTGCAGGCTCGGCGCTTCGACCACGATCCGGGCTGGAACGCCGATTTCTGCCGGGCGGTTCGGGAGCGTGTGGACGTACCAGTCTTGCTGGAAGGTGGGCTTCGGACGCGGGCCGACTGCGACCGGTATCTCGGTGCGGCCGGGGACGACCCAGCCGCCGACGCGGTCGGGATGGCCCGCCCCTTCTACGCCGAGCCGCGGCTCGGCGCGCGCCTGCTCGACGGCGCGGATGCGCTGTGTGAGAGCTGTAACAACTGCACTGTCCCACAGGTCGCCGGCGAACCGGGTCGGTGCCGAACGCCGGCTATCGTCCGCGCGCAGGCCCGCCTCCGGCGTGACGGCGCGTACGAGCGCTCTGAGTGAATCGCCGATAACGAAGTGACTTACTGGTTTCAATCGGGGCTTTCCGGGATTCAAAGATACTGTACCCCTACAGCGCCGCCGTAACTGAGTGGATACAAAGGCTCATACGCGTCCGGTCCCGAACGAACGCCGATGACTAACGGGATTACGTCCGAACACGTCGAACTGTCCGTCGACGGCGAGGACGTTACCATTCACTACCGGACTGGTGGCGAGGGGCCGCCGATGGTGTTCCTCCACGGTATCGGGCTGGACGCCGCGACCGTCTCGTGGCGACACGCACTCCCCGCGCTCGCGCCGGAACGAACAGTGTATGCGCTTGATCTGCCGGGCCACGGCGACAGCGACAAGCCTGACCGCGCGTACACGACCGATTACTACCTTGAGACTGTGGCCGAGTTCATCGACGCGCTCGGCATCGAGGAGCCCGCAATGGCGGGGCTTTCGATGGGCGGTGCAATCGCGCTCGGCCACACGCTCGACGGCGGCCCCGTCGAACGCCTGGTATTAGTCGACAGCTACGGATTGGGAGCCGACGCCTACTGGCGAACGGCGGCCAGTAGCGTCTTGCAGACGCCGATACTCGGCAACATGCTCTGGCAGGGCGTGGGATCGTCCCAGCCGGCGATACGCAATAGCCTCAGAAGTATGGGTCCCGGTGAGCCGCCCCAGCAACTGGTCGAGGATATCGACAACGTCGTCGACCGGCAGACGGTCCGGGCGATGCGACGCTGGCAGCAAAGCGAGTTCCGGTGGTGTGGCTTCCGGACCGACTACTCCGACCGGTTAGACGAGCTAGATGTGCCGACGATGCTGATACACGGAGCCGTCGACCCGCTGCTCCCGCGCCGGTGGTCCGAGCAGGCGGCTGGGATAGTCACTGATAGTACGCTGAAAATATTCGAGGACTGCGGCCACTGTCCGCCGCGGGAACACCCCGACCGCTTCAACCGAGCCGTGCGAGCGTTCTGCTGAGCTATTCCGGCAGGTCGTCGATGAGGACGACCGCTTCACCGTCGATGACGACTTCGTCGTCTGCGAGGACGCGCGTGGTCAGCCGGTACTGTTCGTCGCCGAGGTCCTCGACGATCTCACACTCGGCGGTGAGGCGGTCGCCGATACGGACCGGATTATGGAACTCCAGGTCCTGCGAGAGGTAGATCGTCAGCCCTGGGAGTCGTGCCAGCGCCGCACTGATGAGGCTCCCGACGAGTGTCCCGTGGGCGATTCGGCCGCGGAAGCGGGTCTGTTCGGCGAACTCGTCGTCCAGGTGGAGCGGGTTCGTGTCACCGCTGGCGGCGGCGAACTGGCGTACGTCGTTCTCCGAGATTGTCTTGGTGAAATCGACGTGGTCGCCGACGCCGAGGCGGCCCGGATGGTTCTCGGAGATCGAGACGTGCCATTCCGGAAGGTCTTCGTTCGGTTCGATACGGTCTGCGGGCGTAACGCCGTTCTCGTCCTCCTGCTGGACGCCGAACGCGGCGAACGCTGCCCGGTTAGCTGCGACGACGCTGTTGAACATATGTGACGATGTTTCAGTCCATGTGTCTAACAGCGGATTCCGGTGCGATTCAGAACTCATCTGTTCTGGTAGTTTATTGGTCCGAGTATTAAACCTTGGTGTTGGTTTTGCCTCAGCTGTCGGTAAACACCGTCTAACGGGCGTCATGCGTCTGTTTGGGGTTACAGTTATCGGTGCTGCAGGGCGCAACGCTGCCCTTACCGCCGCTTAGCCCTTCATACCATTTGAAACCATTCAATGGTAATCAGTGGTTTTCAGGGGAAGTTTTATATTATTGAAGGGTCTACATGTACATGACCGATGGCCGACGAGGATGATGGCCTGATGTGGCCTCCGATGTTCAAGGGGATGCAACAGGCGAGCGAGAACGCGATGGAACAGCAACAGCAGCTGATGAAACAGATGTTCGCCAACGGTGGCATGCCGAGTTTCGATATGAATCAGCTCGGCGCCATGAGTCAGATGGCGACGTTCAAGACCCGCGTGCAGAGCGGGGGTCGAATCAGCATCCCCGATGCGGAGCGAGAGGCGCTTGGCATCGATGAAGGCGACATCGTCCAAGCCGTCGTCCTCCCGGTCACTAACAACAACAGCGAGTAATACACCAATGGTAGACTACACAACCCCCGTCACGACAGCGTTCGAGATGCAGCGTTCCACGATTGAGCAGAGCCAGAAGGCGCTCGAACAGAGCGTTTCCTTCCAGAAGAACGTCAACAACGCGGTCATCGATAGCCTCGACACGCAGGAGTCGGCCCAGCGGCGCGGCGTCGAGCTCCAGCAGACCGCGTTCCACAGCTGCCTCGACGCGATGGCAACGACGATGCCCGGCATGACCGAGACCGTCGAGCAGATCCGCGAGACCGTCGACGAGCAGTTCGACTTCCTGCTTGAGAACCACGCCGAGATCTTCGACAACATGGAAACGGAGCTCGAAGACGGCGCCGAAACCTACGACGAGATGACAGCGGAGTACGTCAGCGCCGTCAACGAGCAGGTCGACATGCTCGTCGAGGCCCACGAGGAACTCGAATCCCAGTCCGTCGAGGCCGCCGAGCAGTTCGGCGAGCAGCTCGAAGAAGTGCAGGAGCAGGTCGAGGAGATTCAGGAGCAGGTCGAGGAAGTGCAGGCCGAAGCCGCCGACGCAGTCGACGTCGAAGCGTAACAACGACAGCCGGTTTTTTTGTGCGCCCGCCGCCGAGGTACTATTATGAGTAATACAAACGACATTCAGGACGAATGGACGGAGATGGTTGAGGAGATGAACAACGCGGTCGCCGACTCGATGGAACAGAACATGAAGGCCCAGGCGGCCTTCGTTGAGTCGTGGGCCGACGCCGTCGAGGACACGATTCCCAAGGAAGAGGACCTTGCTGACGGGATGGACGGGTACAACCGCGCCTACGAGGAGTGGATCGACGCCGCCGAGCAGATGGTCGAGCGTTCGACCGAGGCCGCGCAAGGTGAGGACGTAGACCCCGCCGAGTTCCGTGACATCTGGCTGCAGTCCGCCAACGAGGCGTTCAAACACGTCATGGGTACCTCGGCCTTCGCGGCCGCCAACGGCCAGCTCGTCGAATCGATGATGGAGATGCAACAGGAGGCCGACGACCTGAGCCAGGACACCCTGGAACAGCTCGGCTTCCCGACACGCGATGACGTGGACGAGATCGGCGAGCGCCTCATCGAACTGGAGCGCCGCCAGCACGCGGTCGAACAGAAACTCGATCGCGTTCTCGAACACTTAGAAGAGTAACTCATGTCCAGCAACCCATTCAATCCGTTCGAGGCCGCGCTCAACTGGCAGCGCAAGACACTGGAGAACATGACCGACGCCGCCGAGACCAGTCAGATCGCCGGCGACCGGCTGGAGCTGATGGAGTCCGTCGATGTCGGCCAGACGCCAAGCAATGTCGTCTACGAGGAGAACAAGCTCGAACTCCTCCAGTACGACGCCGAGGCGGCCGGTATCGAGGTTCCGGAGGAGGACAAAGAGGACGTTCCGATCCTCATCGTCTACGCGCTCATCAACCGGCCGTACATCCTCGACTTGCAGGAGGAGCGGTCGGTCGTCCGACGCCTGCTGGAGGCGGGCCACGACGTGTACCTCATCGACTGGAACGAGCCCTCGCGGCTCGACCAGCACCTCACGCTCGACGACTACGTCAACCGCTATATGGACAACTGTGTCGACGTGGTCCGGGAACGCTCTGGCCAGGACGCCATCAACATCCTCGGGTACTGCATGGGCGGTACCATGTCGGTGATGTACACCGCGCTCCACAAGGAGAAGGTCAACGCGCTGGGGCTGATGGCTGCCGGGCTCTGTTTCGACCACACGGGCGGCGTCCTCGAAGAATGGGGATCCGAGGAGTACTACTCCCCGAGGGACGTGGTCGACACGTTCGGCAACGTCCCCTCGGACATGCTCGACATCGGCTTCGCGCTGATGGACCCCGTCGAGAACTACGTCACGAAGTACATCCGTTTCGCGGAGAACATGGAAAACGAGGGCTTCGTCGAGAACTTCGGCCGCATGGAGATGTGGCTCGGCGACGGTATCGACGTGGCCGGCGAGGCATACGTCCAGTTCCTCGAAGACGTGTACCAGGACAACAAGCTCTACAAGAACGAACTGGAGCTTGACGGGAAACACGTCGACCTGGCCAACATCGACATGCCAGTCCTCCAGCTCATGGGTGAGTACGACCACCTCATTCCGCCGGAGGCCTCCAAGCCGTTCAACGAGGTCATCGCCAGCGACGATACCCGAACTATCGAGTTCTCGACGGGCCACATCGGCCTCTCCGTGTCGTCCTCGACTCACGCCGACCTCTGGCCCGAGGTCGCCGAGTGGTACTCGGAGCGAAACGAGAGCAAGGAGGTCGACATTGAGGTCGAATCCCCCGACGCCGGGGCTGAAGACGACCCGGCGGACCAGTCGGAGCTCACCGACATCGACGTTGATGCGACCGGTGACACCGAGGGCGATGTCGCGGCTGACGACGAACCCGCTGATCTCGCCACCGTCTCCGGCATCGGCCCGACCTACGCCGACCGGCTGCACGACGCCGGTATCGAGACCGCCGAGGACCTCGCCGAGTACGACGCCACCGAACTGGCGGATATCGCCGAGACCAGCGAGTCCCGCGCCCGGGACTGGCTCGATCAGCTGTAATTCGGCGTCGTTTTTCCGTTCTCCCACCGAAACCCAGCCATGCGTGTATCCGTCATCGGTGGGTCGACAGTCACCGACGAACAGTATCGACAGGCGCGAGAGGTGGGCCGACACCTCGCCGAGCGGGGCCACGAGGTCGTCTGCGGTGGCCTCACGGGCGTGATGGAAGCGGTCTGTCGCGGCGCGAGCGAGGCTGGCGGGCACACTATCGGCATCTTGCCGGGCGAGCGCACTGCCGCGGCAAACGACTACGTCGAGACGGCCATCGCGACCGGGATGGGCAATGCCCGGAACGTCCTCGTCGTGATGAACGGCGCGGCCGTCATCGCGGTCGACGGCGGCACCGGGACGCTCTCGGAACTCGGCCACGCACTCGACATGGGCCGGCCCGTTGCCGGTCTGGGAACCCACCGCCTCGACGGCGCGACCGGCGGTGACGCCATCGAACACGTTGAGACGCCCGTCGAGGCTGTCGACTATGTCGAGTCGGCCGTGCAGTAGCCCCTTTCAGCCGAGTATCCGTTTCAGTACTGCCGCAACGACGAGATTCGCCACGCCGAGCAGCCTGACCCGCTGACGGGCCCCTTTCTGTGGCGTGAACTCCACTGCCAGCACCCAGCGGTAGCCAACTTTGGCCAGCGACAGCAACACCCCCGGAATAAGGAGATGTAGCACGCCCGCTATCGCCATTCCAGTCCACAACAGCCGTCCTTCGGTCCGTGTCAGGTCCATACCGCGTCAACGTGCTGTGTCGGTTTGACCCTGAGGTTTGCTTGCGAGGCGTGTACTTGTGACAGCATTCGAGGACTGAAACAGCGTCGTGACTCACCAGGACTGGAAACAGAAAAGATAGAACCACAGCGATTACCGCTTGAATCGACGAGTAGGGGCAAGTATCCGGCGCGCGAAGCGCGCCGGTTCAACCGCAGCGAGTGACTACCGCGCCGCGAAGCGGCGCGACAGGAACGAGCTGCGATTTTTCCCCACGTTTTTGCCTGAACGAGCGCCGCAGGGCGGCGCGAGTGAAGTGCAAAAAGTGGTTTTACATCATGCCGCCCATACCGCCGCCCATGCCGCCCATGCCGCCGCCCATTCCGCCGGGCGCGCCGCCTGGGCCGCCGGGTCCGCCTTCGTCCTCGTCGTCGTCGCCCTGGCCACCCTTCAGGTCGCCAGCGGCGATGACATCGTCGATGCGGAGGATCATGACGGCTGCCTCGGTTGCGCTCTCGACAGCTTGGGTCTTGACACGGAGCGGCTCGACGACGCCGTCCTCTTCCATGTCGACGACCTCACCGGTGTAGGCGTCCAGTCCGGACGTGACTGCACCGCCGTCGTGCTTGCTGCGGAGGTCGACCAGCGAGTCGATCGGGTCGAGACCGGCGTTCTCGGCGAGGGTGCGCGGGATAACGTCGATGGCGTCGGCGAAGGCCTCGACGGCGAGCTGCTCGCGGCCGCCGACGGAGTCGGCGTGGTCTCGGAGACCGAGGGCGAGCTGCGTCTCGGGGGCACCGCCGCCGGGCAGGACCTTGCCGTCCTCCAGCGTGGCGGCGACGACGCCGAGCGAGTCCTCGATGGCGCGCTCGACTTCGTCGACGACGTGTTCGGTGCCGCCGCGGAGAATCATCGTGACAGCGCGGGCGTCCTCGACATCCTCGACGAAGATGCGCTCGTCGCCGGCGATGTCCTTCTGGGCGACGGAGCCGGCGAAGCCGAGGTCGTCGGCTTCGATGTCGTCGATGTTCGAGATGATGCGTGCGCCGGTCGAGCGCGAGAGGGCCTCGATGTCGGACTTCTTGGCGCGGCGAACAGCGAGAATACCTTCCTGAGCGAGGTAGTGCTGGGCCATGTCGTCGATGCCCTTCTGGCAGAAGACGACATCAGCGCCGGCTTCTTTGAGCTTGTCGACCATCTCCTTGAGCTGTTTCTCTTCCTGGTCGAGGAACTGCTGGAGCTGGTCGGGGTCCGTGACGTTGACCTCGGTGTCGAGTTCGGTCTCCGGAACCTCGATGGCGGTGTCCAGCAGGGCGATATCGGCGTCCTCGACGGCGAAGGGCATGTTGTCGTGGACGCGCTCCTTGTCCACGATGACGCCTTCGACGAGCTCGGATTCGTCGGTCGCGCCGCCGACGACGGTTTCGAGCTGGATGTTGTCGGTGTCGACGGTACCGTCGTCGTCGACGACGGACTGGGCGGCACGGACGACGAGTTCGGCGAGGATGTCCTTGGAGGATTCCGCGCCCTTGCCGGTCATCGCGGTCGCGGCGACCTTTTCGAGGGTCTCCGTGTCGTCAGGTTCGACGTTGATGGCGTTGTCTTCGAGGATCTCCTTGGCTTTCTCGGCGGCCTGGCGGTACCCCTGGGCCAGGATGCTGGCGTGGATGTCCTGGTCGAGGAGTTCCTCGGCCTTCGAGAGGAGTTCGCCGGCCATGACGACTGCCGTGGTCGTACCGTCGCCCACTTCGTCTTCCTGGGTCTGGGCGACCTCGACAATCATGTTGGCGGCGGGGTGCTCGATGTCCATCTCATCGAGGATGGTGACGCCGTCGTTCGTGACGACGACCGAGCCCGAGTTGTCGACGAGCATCTTGTCCATGCCCTTCGGACCCAGTGTTGTCCGAACGGCCTCGGCGACGGCCGTCCCGGCCGTGATGTTCATCGACTGCGCGTCCTTTCCGGATGTCCGCTGGGACTCCTCGGAAAGTACAATCATGGGCTGGTTGCCCATCTGCTGTTGAGCCATAGTCAAACGATGATTGAATGTGATTCTATATAAAACCTGTGGTGGCGGCCGGTGTATTGCCCTAGTGCGCGCCACACTCGACAGTGTGATACCGTCTCACGTGGGTGGTTTATATACCCGTACAGGGCCGCTCAGCGCCCCATTCCGAACCGACGGTGGCGCAGTTCCGGCGTGATCTGGATGCGGGAGATGTCCTGGCCGGTCCGGTACCAGACGAACGCTGCCCTGGTGAACAGTTCGCGACACTCGATGCGGACCTCACGGGGGTTGCCCTCCGTCCGCTCGTGGATATCTTCAATCGCGGCCCGCGTGAACAGGTCCGGGGCCTGTCCCTCGTAGGGTTCGCCCCGGAAATACGCCAGCGAGCGGGCGGCGTACTCGGCCACGTCGTCGGGCGAAAACGGTTCGATGCCTTCGTAGTAGCGCAATCGGGAGTCGAGCGTCCCGCGGATCTCCGCCACGCGGCGCTTCCCCTCCGGCGTCCCGGTGAGGAACAGCCGAACGCCGGCGTCGCCGGCCACCTGCAGCGGTGACAGCAGGTCCGCCTCAAGCACTTCGATTTCGTCGACGACCAGCAGGAGGGTCTTGCCGTCATCGCGCACGCGACGGACGATCTCGTGGACGGCGTCTTTCGCCTCTGCCGTTGCCCACGGAATCCCGTCCCGGACCTGCGAGTAGTTTCGCTGGTCGATAGAGAACCCGGCCGCGTAGGCGGCGGTCAGCACCGTCTGGTACAGTTTCCGCGGGGTGGTCTCCCGTGGGTTGTCCAGATGCGTGATGACGAATCCCTCGTGTTTCGAGAGATCGCGTAGGACGATCTCGCGGAACGCCGTCTTTCCGGTGCCGTAGGGACTCACTAGCCCGATGTGCTGGTCCTGAAGCAGCCACGAGGTGATCTGGTTCAGCATCTCGGTGTCGTGGCGGACGTACAGCGGTTCTGGCATGTGGTCTAGCCCGGCTTCCTCAGTGAACGGGAGGTCGGTCACGGTGTCGGCTGTGCCGCCGAGGGCCTCGCCGAAGGCCAGCAAGCGCTGTTCGACCTCCTGCAACTGGTCCAGCAACACACCCGCTTCGGCGCTCTCGGTGCGGTCTTGCTCCTCGGACCGGAGCGATTCGAGCCGGTTCATGACCTCCGACACCGACTGTCCCGCGCCGCTGGCACCTGATCGCTCTGTGTCGTCTACCACGGCTATCTCTCTCAGTGTTGCCGATCCGGCGCGTTATATGTTACGCCCCGAATTTCGGGGAAGATAACGCGATTTACCGGGTCAAAACGGGAGCGGGAACGGGATCGAGCCGTAGGCGTACCCTTCCATGCTCCCGTCCGGCCGGGCGCGGAACACGATGGTCGGGGAGTAGCCCACGTCCGGTTTTTCACCGTAGACGCGCTGCCAGTCGTCGTCCGGGAAGGAACTGCAGTCGACCACGAGAACTGCTCCGGGGTGGGCCGCCAGCTGGTCCCGGGTCTTCGCGTCGCCGGAGGCCTTGACTGCGGCGATACCGGTGTTGACCTGCCGCCGGGACGGCGGCCGCGGGCGGGTCACCTCCACGAGCGTGTCTCCGACACGGAAATCGACGGAGTGGCCGGAATCGAGTTCGACCTCGGGCCTGATCTCGTTGCCCGCATCCACGAGCAGTTTGGCGACGTTGAACTCGCCCATCGTCGCCCGCATCCGCGAGAGGTCGAATCCCTCGCTGGTCCCGAGCTTGCTCGCCATCGTGTAGCGGTAGTCGTCCAGTGCGCCGGTCGCCAGGAAGTCGTCGTAAAACGCCAGTCCGTCCGCCCGGTCGGCGTCCGGGAAGCCGCCGGCGTGGTCCCGGAAGAACGTCCGCGTCGACTCCCGGCCGTCCTTCGAGAGAAACACGGGCAGGAAAAAGCGAGCCAGCGTCTCGTACTCGGTGAGCCACGGGTCCTCCACCTCTAACTGGGCGAACAGCTCGCGCTGGACCCATTCGCTGATGTCGTCGGGGACCTCGTCGAAGGTGTACTTCTCCGTCCGCCACAGCGTCTCCGGGGTCTCGGTGTTCCCGACCCAGTACGCCCGCTGGCCGTTCCAGCAAAACAGCGCGAGGTCGCCGTTGTCCATCTCCAACCGGCGCGCTGCCCATCCTTCCGGCGGGGCGAACCACGGATTGTTCATCGTCGCACCGAACGTGTTCTGTAGCGGCGTCAGCAGATCTGTCCGGACCCGATCTTCGCTCCATCGCTCGTTCGACTGTCGCAGACGTAAGGGACCAGCCACGGGTGCGTGTAAACGGCCAGTGGTCTTGGGCGTTCCGCCCTCTCCAAGCGCCCTCATTCGACCCACTCAGGGGCTCTATTGGCCGTGTGGTGCGGTTTCGGAGACCACCGTTACATTGATAGGGACTAACAGCCAAGGTTCACTGTGGTAACCTATGTCGATGGGAGCGTACGACGACGACGAACACGAACGCCGTGAGCGCAAGAACAGCGAGGTCGACCTGTCGGAAGACGATGACCGGAGCACGTACCACGGGAGTGTCGACTACGACGGCGACGAATCGACAGAAGAGCTGCTCGACCAGTTTAAGCAGATCAACTCTGACTGACGGGAGCCGCTCTCGACCGGTAGCGTAACAGCCCGACAGAGACGGCAGTCACGACTGTAACGGCGATCACGTGCCCAACTAGCGCCGCGAGCAGCACCGGCTGGTCGAGAATGAACGGGACGAGCACGAGTTGGAGGACACCGAACCCCCAGATCTCCAGGTCTGCCCGGATGAACACCCGTGCCGTCTCGGGATCGAACCGGTAGCGCGCCGACCGCCACAGGCCCGTGACGCTGGCCCACCAGCCCGTGCCGATGCGGTAGCTCACGTCCCAGAGGATAAGCAGCGTCAGATACACCACCAGCACCGGCGGCTCCGACCCGAACAGTTGGTCCAGCAGCGGCAGCGAACTGACCTGCGGGTCGAAGACGAACAGGTGGGTGAGCAGCGCTACGTACGCCAGCACGGACAGTACGACCTCGACGTTCGAGGCGAACAACAGCGCACGATAGGTCGGTGGCACGTCGATCCGGCGGATGAGCGTACTGATACGGAGCATCTCTGCGCTCCCGATGGTGGCGACGAACACGACGACCGTCCCGGCGACAGCGGCGCTCCAGACATTGTAGTACCACGACAGGCCGACGATAGCGACTTCGAAGATGAGTAGCTGGATCGCCATCGCCGCCCACGTGGGTATCTGGATTCCCGGCAGCGCCCCGATGATGCTCTCGTACACCCAGGTCTCGCCGTATTCGGGATGGGTGCTATCGCCGCTCATCTGCTTGCACCACCCGTGACCGCGGCCGCCTGTGCCGCCTCGTAACTCTGTGGTTCGTTGAGTGCGAGCCTGACCGCGTCCGCGAACGGCGTTAGATCGATGGCGAACTGTTTTCTGGCTCCTTCGGTGTCGGCGACCACTGGCGTTTTCAGTCCGTGGATGAGCGGCCGGGCGACGCTCGATGGCACGTCGGTTAGCAGACCGACACAGTATGCCGACAGCCGCGGCGTCAACACCGGTATCGGCACGATTTTCGGCTCCCCGGTTCCCATGATCTCCCCCGTCCGCTTCAGTATCTCCGCGTAGGTCAGCACCTCCGGACCGCCGATTTCGTAGGTCTCGCCGGCCGTCTCCGGCGTGTCGAGTACAGCGACCAGATACGCGATAACGTCGTCGATAGCGATGGGATGGCAGTCGGTCCGGACCCAGCGCGGCGTCACCAGCACCGGCAGTCGCGTCGCCAACTCGCGTATCATCCGGAAACTTGCCGACCCCGCGCCGATGATGATGGCCGCTCGGAACGTCGTCAGATCGTACTCGCCGTCTCTGAGGATGAACTCGACCTCCCGGCGCGACCGGAGGTGTTCGGACAGCGTCTCGTCTTCCTCGCCGAGGCCGCCGAGATAGACGACCCGGTCGACGCTGGCGTCGTCGGCCGCCCGACGGAAGTTCCGCGCCGCGCGCCGGTCCCGCTCGGCGTAATCGTCGCCTGCCCGCATCGAGTGGACGAGGTAGTACGCCACGTCAATGTCGGCGAAGGCGTCGTCGAGACTACCCGCGTCGAGCAGGTCCCCCGTCGCAATATCGACGCCGTCGGGCGGGTCGTACTCGCTCGGGTCGCGAACGAGCGCCCGGACGCTGTGGCCGGCCGCGAGGAGCGCCGGGACGAGATGGCTCCCGACGAACCCCGTCGCGCCGGTCACGAGAACATGCATACCCGTTCTGGAGGACGGGATGGGGTTAAAACCGCGGTCTGTTCGTGTCGTCGGTCAGGACTGTCGAACGAGCGGTTCGTACCAGTCGCGGTTGTCGCGGTACCAGTCGATGAACTTCGCGACGCCCTCCCGAATGGTGTGGTCGGGATCGTAGCCCAGCAGTTCCTCGGCGCGCTCGGTCGCGGCGTGGGTGTGTTCGGCGTCGGCGTCGTGGCGTTCCTCGTAGACCAGGTCGAGGTCCGGATCGATCTGGTCGCGGATCTCTGTCGCAAGCGTCTTGATCTCGATGTTGTCCGTCGACCCGATGTTCACCGCCATCCCGTCGGCGGCGTCCTCGTGCAGCAGCGTCATGTTCGCGTCGATGATATCCTCGATATAGGTGAAATCACGCGTCTGCGTGCCGTCCCCGTAGATGACCGGCGGCTCGCCGTTGTGACACCGGGAGACGAAATTCGAGATGGCCATGTTCGGGCGCATCCGCGGCCCGTAGACGGTGAAATATCGTAACGCGACGGCGGGCAGGTCGTACACCTCGCTGTAGGCGCAGGCGTAGCGCTCGGCGGCGAGCTTCGACGCGCCGTAGGGCGAGACCGGCGTCGTGGGGTGTTGCTCGTCGTAGGGGAGGTACTGTGGCTTACCGTAGACGGAGGAGGAGGAGGCCATCACGAACCGCTCGATGCCCTCGTCGCGGCAGGCGTCGAGGAGGTTCAGCGTGCCGTCGACGTTGACCTCGTCGTACTTGCGGGGGTTCTTGACACTCGGGCGGACGCCGGCCTGTGCGGCCTGATGGTAGACGTAGTCGGCGTCGGCGACGAGATCGGTCACCAGTTCCGCATCGCGAACATCGCCCTCGATGAACTCGTAGCTTCCGTCGCTGTTCCGGGCGGCCGCCTGCCCAGCCTCGACGTTGTGTTGCTTGATATCCAGATCGTAGAACGGGTCGCGGTTGTCCAGTACGATGACATCGTGGCTGTCGGCGGCGAACTGCTGTGCCAGATGGCCGCCGATGAACCCGGCACCCCCTGTCACGAGTATTTGCATTACCTGAACGGACCCCATCCGGCGACAAAAGTATGTCGAGAGTTAATCGTACTGAACTGTTCGAAGGGGCCAACTACCTTGAAGTATACACGGTGTATAAATGGTACCGAATGGCCTCCAGAGCCTGTGACGGGTGCGATACGAAGGTCTCGATAGCCGGCGGCATCGCCAACATCTGGTCCCAGGAGTCCAGACCGACCGAGGGGATCGTGCTCGAACTCGGCGACGACACTGAACATTTCCTCTGCTATGACTGCATCGACCGGTTGCCGGACGATCAGGAAGTGACGGCGGCGGACGTGGCCGCGCTGTCCGCAGCGAGTGACGACTAACCGTTAGTGTCTGACTTATTACGAACCGGACGCTGTCGCTTGTCGAGTAGTCTGATAAAACAAAGTGTCAGATGTGGTCGCCCGAAGGCGACCGGAAATCTGCCTTAGTTGCGGACGACGTTCGTCGCGCGGGGGCCTTTGTCGGCCTGTTCGATGTCGAATTCGATCTCCTCGCCTTCTTCGAGGTCAGGGCCGCCAACGTCTTCCATGTGGAAGAAAACGTCATCGTCCGCGTCCTCAGTCGAGATGAAACCGTAACCGCCTGTGTCGTTGAAGAAATCAACCTTACCGTTTGCCATTGCAAATATACGTACAGGGGGTATATGTATAAGGATTCCGAGAGTCGCAGTACCACGACCACGTGTATGTGCACACGACCCACGACAGGCATATCGGGCAATCGCTTCGCCGCTGACCCGACGACAGGAAAGGTTTAGGCCGCCTCGTCCGTTGCCTTCTGGCGTGTACCCCGCGCGGATTACCGACGAGTTCCCGGCCCCGTCCTACCGGGGCAATCAGAAGCAGGCCCTGGCTGATATCCGTGCGGCCTTCGAGAGCGGCAAGGATGTCGTCCTCGTCCGTGCGCCGACCGGCAGTGGCAAATCCCTGCTGGCCCGGGCCATCGCTGGGTGTGCCCGGACCGCCGGTGAGGCCGCCCCCGAGCAGGTCATCGACGCTTACTACACCACGCCGCAGGTCTCTCAGTTAGACGACGTGGCCGAGGATGCCCTGCTTGAGGACCTCTGTGTCATCCGCGGGAAGAACAACTACGACTGCATCCTCCCCGGCGAGACGGACACGCCGGTGAACCAGGCCCCGTGCGTGCGCGAACGGAAATTCGACTGCCAGGTCAAGCACCGCTGTCCGTACTTCTCTGACCGCGCTATCGCTTCGAACCGACGCATCGCCGCGATGACGCTGGCGTATTTCATGCAGACCGCCGGCAGCGACGTGTTCGGCAAGCGCGACGTGGTCGTCATCGACGAGGCTCACGGCCTGGGCGAGTGGGCGGAGATGTACGCCACCATCGACCTCTCGCCCCAGTCGATTCCGATGTGGAACGACATCGACGTACCCGACATCGACGGACTGGACGAGGCCGTCGCCTTCACCGAACGCGTCGAACACCTCGCCGAGCGCCGGGTGAAGGAACTGCGGAACAAGGCGGAACTCACCGGCGAGGAAGTGGCCGAACGGGACTCGTTGAACACGCTCCGGCAGGACCTCGGCTGGTTCCGCGAGGACTACACCGACACCGAGAGCGCGACCACCTGGGTCGTCGACCAGGCTGATGGCGAAAACGCTCCAGTGACGATCAAACCGATGAACCCCGAGCGCTACCTCAAACACACCGTCTGGGACCGGGGTAACCGCTTCGCCCTGCTGTCGGCAACCATCCTCAACAAGGAGGCATTCTGTGCCAACGTCGGCCTCGATCCCGAGAACGTCGCGCTCGTGGAAGTTGGCCACACCTTCCCCGTCGAGAACCGGCCGCTGTACGACGTGGCCCAGGGGAAGATGACCTACGAACACCGCGACGATACACTGCCAGACATCGCCCGGACCATCGTGCGCATCATGGCCCAGCACCCCGACGAGAAGGGGCTGATCCACTGCCACTCCTACGCTATTCAGGAGCAACTGAAGGATCTCCTTGACGATTTCGGCGTCGGCGCACGCGTCCGGACTCACGACAAAGAGGGGCGCGATGGGGCATTATCCGCCTGGAAGCGTAGCGACAACCCCGACGTGTTCCTCTCGGTGAAGATGGAGGAGGCGCTGGACCTGGAGGGCGACCTCTGTCGCTGGCAGGTGCTGTGCAAGGCCCCCTATCCCAACACCCGCGATTCCCGCGTCGCTCGGCGGCTCGAAGACGATCAGTGGGGCTGGTACTACCGGACAGCGCTGCGGACGGTCATCCAGGCCTGTGGCCGCGTCGTCCGCGCGCCCGACGACTACGGTGCGACCTACCTCGCGGACTCGTCGCTACTGGACCTGTTCGAGCGCGCCGACCACGATATGCCCGACTGGTTCCGCGCGCAGGTCGACCGACTCTCACAGCCAGACTTGCCGCGATTCGCGCCGGACCAGGCGCTCTCGGGACTCAGTTCGGGGACGAAACGCCGGCACGACCGCTCGCGCTCGCGGTCCGGGGACGGAAATCATCCGCTGTCGGACGTGTGGGACTAGAAGAAGGCGAAGGCTAACCCGTAGACCACTGACGACCCGACCATCAGGCCGACCAGTATGATGGCGATAATCTGTTGTCTGTCCATGCTGTGCTCTTGACTACTCGCCTAATTAGGCGTTACGACCGTCTATTCGTGTGTGTTACTCGTTCTCTCCCGCCAACCTGGCAGTCTGCGTAAAGACGCCCTACTGCACCCGAGCGTCGACGACGACGTGGGCGACGCCCTCGCTGTACTCCTTGACGCGTCGGGTGGCAAGAATCTCCACGTCGCGGCCGGCCTCGTCAGCGGCCGCCTCCAGTCGCTCGATGGGGCGGTCGAAGACGAGCGCATCCGGCGTCGCCTCGTGCATGTGGAGGACGCCGCCGGGTGCGAGCGCGTCGAGCGCGCTGTCGAGGTACTCGTGGGAAGCGTCGGGCGGAGCCCGACTGTCCTCCGCGCGCGGCGCGGAGGCCTCGTAGTAGCCCATCACGACCCGGTCGGCCCGTCGTTCATCCGCGAACCCAGGCACCACATCCCGGCAGTCGGCCCGATAGGGATGCACTTGGTCGTCGACCTCGTTGAGTCGGATGTTCTCGACGAGGAAGCGAAACGCCGTGGGATTGCGCTCGACGGCGGTGACGTGTGCGCCGGCGCGGGCCATCGGGAGCGTGAAGTAGCCGATGCCAGCGAACATGTCCAGTACACGTTCCTCTGACGCGACCACATCGCCCATCCGCGCCCGCTCGGCCTTGTTGCCGGGCGAGAACATCACTTCTGCGAGATCCATCGCGTAGCGCGTCCCGTGTTCGGTGTGGACCGTTTCCGTGTCGCCGTCGCCGGCAATGACCTCGACGCTGGGTTCGCGGTGCTCGCCGGAAATGCCGTGACGGGCCAGCACCGTTTCGGCCTCGCCGTGGAGCGCCAGCAGCGCTTCGCCGACCGCTGCCGGTCGGGGGCTGTCGCCGATGTCGACCAGCACGACGGAGCCCAGCACGGCCCAGGAACTCGGCGCAGCGGCGATTTCCTCGTCGGTCCAGCCACGCTCTCGGAGGTGGTCGTCGAGGGTCTTGAGCCGGCGCTCGCCGACCTGCCGGACGATCTCCCGGAACTGCGTCGCCTGTGGGGGATGGGTCACCGGAATAGCGACGCTGTCCGCGGTCCACTCGCTGATGCTTCTGGTGTCGTCGTAGACGCCCTCGGCCCGCAGGGATTCGATGGCTGCCTGCGAGCGGAGTTTGTCGACGACGGCGGCCAGACGCTGGTCGTCCGCCTCGCTCGGCTCGCGGCCGGCACCGTCGTCACTCATCGGTATCCGTGTTGGCTCCCTCGCTCGGGAGAATGTGCAGCCCGGCGTGGCTCTTCAGCACCGGAACCTCGTCGGCGTCGGTGTCGAGGTACGTCGGCCGCGGGACGGTCTTGCTCTCGAAGGTTTCGGGGTCCAGCACCTGGACGGCGTTGTCGTCCTCGACGGCGACAAGCGTGGTCGTCTGGGCGCCCTCACGGAACCCCAGCCGGCGAGCGTCGGGCGTCTCGCCCTCCTCGAAACTGGCCTCGTAGTCCTCGCCGGTCGCCAGGCGAACCCCTTTGAGGTTCCCCTGGACCGAGCGGACCAGCACCGGCCCGTCGCCGTCCTCCGGGTCGATGATTTCGCCCTGGCGGTAGCGGGGCAGGCGGACGGCGTAGGTCATCCGGTACAGCTCCTGCCCGTCCTCGTCCTCGGAGATGAGTCGCCGTGAATCCGAGTAGGAGCCGCCAAGCTGGGCAGTGATGCGCTTGGCGATACCCAGACCCATCTGGTTGGTCGAGATTTTCATGTCCAGACCGTCGTCGACGGATTTGGTCTCGGTGATGAAGGCGTTGCGGTCGCCGGTCTCCTCGCGGGCGGCGATGTACTCCTGGGCGATTTCTTCGGCCCGCTCGCGCTCGTCGTCGGTCGGGTCGCGGCCGTCGGCCCGCACCTGGACGATGCTGGCGAAGGAGCCGCCGGCGATCTTCCCACAGCGCTCGCACGTCTGCCGGGAGATGCGGACAGGGACGGTCACCTCCTCGGTGACCGGCGTCCCGCGGATGATGCCGGAGAACTCCGCGTGCATCCGGATGTTGTTCTTGTCGAGTTGCTCGGGGGCGACCTGCCAGGCGACCGACTGGGCGTCGACGTGGATGCCAAGCGCCTCGCTGACCTGCTCAACGGCGATGTCGGTGTAGTCCTCTGCCCCGATGTCGACCCAGCGGTTCCCCTTGTGGACCGCGCCACACCGGGAACAGACCCGCACCTGGATGGTGTCGGGGGCGTCCACCAGGTCGAACTCCTCGAAGTAGCAGGCGTCACAGAGGACGTGCTCGGAGTTGCGCTGGCCGCCGGCACCCGCCAACTCCGGGCGCTCGTCGGTGCCCTCCGGTATCTCGTCGCCGCAGCGTGGACAGAACTCTCCCGACCGGCTCATTACACTGTCATACTGTACTGAACCGTTTAAGCCGTGTGTTCCGACTATCGGAGCCGCTCGACTGCCGTGGGGCGCTTTCACACAATAGCGAGGTTTTAGAGTGTCGACCGCCTATCGACGGGTATGGAATGGCAAACGGACTGGGGGCTCCGCGGCCGGATGGCCCTGACGATGTTCCTGCTGTTCGCCCTGTACATCGTCTTCCTCGGAGCGCTCACGCTATATTTCCAGAACTTCGCGCTCATCGTCGTCGTCATGGGACTGTTCCTCGGCGCGCAGTTCTTTTTCAGCGACAAGCTCGCCCTGTACTCGATGGGAGCCCGGACGGTCGAACCGGAGGAGTACCCCGAGCTCCACCGGATGGTTGACCGCCTCTCCCAGCAGGCCGACCTCCCGAAGCCGAAAGTCGCCGTCGCCGACTCGCGGGTGCCCAACGCCTTCGCCACCGGTCGGTCAAAGAGCAGTTCGGCCGTCTGCGTAACGACGGGCATCATGGACACGCTGGAGCAGGACGAACTGGAGGGCGTCATCGCCCACGAACTGGCCCACATCAAGAACCGCGACGTGATGGTGATGACCATCGCGTCGTTCCTCTCGACGATTGCCTTCCTCATCGTCCGGTGGGGCTGGCTGTTCAGCGGCGGCCGCGAACGCGGCGGCCAGCAGGTCCCGGTCATCGTCGCCATCCTCATCTCGCTGGCCGTCTGGGTCGTTTCGTTCCTCCTCATCCGGACGCTCAGTCGCTACCGCGAGTACGCCGCCGACCGCGGCGGGGCGATGATTACCGGCAAGCCCGCCGCTCTCGCCAACGCGCTGATGAAAATCGACGGCCAGATGGACAAAGTGCCAAAGGAAGATATGCGCGACCAGGCGGAGATGAACGCCTTCTTCATCATCCCCATCAACGTCGGGTGGATCGGCCGACTGGCCAGCACGCACCCCTCGACGGAGAAGCGCATCGACCGCCTGCAGGACCTCGAACGCGAACTCGAAAGCCGCTAGCATCGGTTGGTTTTCTGATTGTCGTCTCTGGAGTAGTACGGATTCCCGCAGTGACCGCTATACAGAACCAGAAAGCCCCGGCTGTCTGAACTCGGGGGACTCGCTGCGCGCTTCACTCACTCCGTTCGTTCCAGTGCTTACGTCGTCCGCCGTCGTTCAGACAGCCGCCCCTTTCAATCCCACCGTAGGCGGTTGGTCAATCCAGGCTGGGTGGGGCTGAAAGGGGCCGTGCTATCGGCGAACCCCGGCGACGCAAGCACCTACCGGAGCGCAGCAAGTCGCGGGAGCCGATAGCACGGGGGCTTTCTGGCTGTTAGAGTACGTGATTTCGTACACAAACACTCTCACTAGCCGAGACACAAACCACCTTGGTGCCCGGGCCGTAGGGACTCGCATATGGGACTGCTCGACGGACTCAAGAGCGTTCTCGGGGTGAAAGCCGAGGCCGACGCGACGCGCGACGCCGACCCCGACGACCTGTTCGGGATGAGTACCGCCTACATCACGATGGAAGCGGACCTGGGCTATGAGTCGACCGGCGAGGCGGCGCTGTGTTTCGCCGACGTGGATAGCACGGACTTCCAGGACGCCGTGGACGAAGTCGAGTCCATCCTCGACGCTGGGATGGTCGAGACGGGGACGCGAGCGACCTTCGAAACCGACGACCACGGCTATCAGTGGGTCGTCTTGCACGACGACGATTTCGAGGACCTGCTCACGTCGATCCACTTCGCGGCGGACACGCTCGTGGAGCGACGCTACGGGTCGCGCCTGCTCGCGGCGCTGTTCGCCTTCGAGCACACGCGCGACGACCAGACCGTCTACTGGGTGTACTCCTTCCGGCGGGGCGCGTACTACCCGTTCGCGCCTGACCCCCACGACAGCCACGAGCGAAACACCTCCGCGGAGTTCAAACTGGACAGCAATCTCAGCGACGAAATCACGGTCGAGGACGACAAGGAGTACTGGTACCCGCTGTGGCCGGACCGCCCCGGCTACCACCCCTGGGAGTGAAATGACCGACGGCGGCGTCGCTGTCGGCGACCACGTTCGCCCGACAGAGAGCGACAACCGTGATAGCCCCGCTCCCGACGGCGTCTACCGCGTTGTCGGCACGAGCGAGGACGTAGTCACGTTGCTGCTCGTGGGGACTACAACTGGCCGGCGCGTCAACACCGGTGCGGTGGTGACTGTCTCCCGCGAGGACCTTGATTCGTTCGAGCCCGCGGAAAACCCAGACGGGAACCGTTCCGTGAGTTCGATGCTGCTGTCCTTTCTCGACTCGTTCTGGTGGACAGTGTGGGTCTTCGGCCAGACGACAGTGGCCCGGCCGCTACCCGCGGCCGTGGCGCTTGCGCTCGTCGCACTGGGAATCTTCGGTGACGGACTGCTTTCGCTCCCGCCGTTCGGCGCTACGCTGTTGTTTCTCGCCGGCTTTTTCTTCCTGGTCTACCTCTCTCGAACGGCTTCCTCCCGGTGACAGTGCGACCCTCTCTGGCGGTTGATCTTTCCCCGCTGTAGCGGTGTGCCTGGGATGACGGGCTCCAATTGAGCCGCCCGCTTTCGATGCTAAAGGTTTGGATATCGACTCGGAGAACCACGCCGCTGCCCCACACTTTCACTTTCACTCTGGTGTTAACGAGGCTTTATACCCCCGGACGCACAAGCCATGTCCATGTCCGCAAGTGAGGACCTCGAAGAGCTGCCGGGTGTCGGTCCGGCGACAGCAGAGAAACTCGAAGAGAACGGCTACGACTCCTACCAGGGGATTGCAGTCGCGTCACCCGGCGAACTGTCGAACACAGCCGACATCGGCGAGTCGTCGGCGGCCGACATCATCAACGCAGCCCGCGAGGCGGCCGACATCGGCGGCTTCGAAACCGGCTCGACCGTGCTCGAACGCCGCGAGCAGATCGGCAAGCTCTCCTGGGGCGTCGACGAGGTCGACGACCTGCTGGGCGGCGGCGTCGAGACCCAGTCAATCACCGAGGTGTACGGTGAGTTCGGGGCCGGCAAGTCCCAGGTGACCCACCAGCTCTCGGTCAACGTCCAGCTACCGGCCGAACACGGCGGGCTGGAGGGCAGCGCTATCTTCGTCGACTCCGAGGACACGTTCCGGCCCGAGCGTATCGAACAGATGGTCAAAGGCCTCTCCGACGAGGTTCTGACAGACACGATTGTCCTCCACGGCATCGTCGAGGAGGAGGCCGACGCTGACCCGACCGACGAGGGACAGCTCGATGCCCTCGTCGCCTCAGTGCTGGAGAAGATCCACGTCGCGAAGGCGTTCAACTCCAACCACCAGATCCTTCTGGCCGAGAAGGCCCAGGAGATCGCCAGCGAGAGCCAGGACGAGGAGTTCCCCGTCCGCCTGCTCGCCGTCGACTCTCTGACCGCGCACTTCCGCGCCGAGTACGTCGGCCGTGGTGAACTCGCCGACCGCCAGCAGAAGCTCAACAAGCACCTCCACGACCTGATGCGGGTCGGCGACCTCAACAACACCGCCGTCGTCGTCACGAACCAGGTCGCCTCTAACCCCGACTCCTTCTTCGGCGACCCGACCCAGCCCATCGGTGGCAACATCCTGGGCCACACGTCGACGTTCCGGATGTACCTCCGCAAGTCCAAGGGGAACAAGCGCATCGTCAAACTCGTCGACGCGCCGAACCTCCCGGACGGCGAGGGCGTCATGCGCGTCGAAGAGGACGGCCTGCTGAACGAGTAACCCACACTCGTAGAGACGCTTTTACCGCGTGAGGTTGTATGTGAACGCGTGACACTTGAGTCGTCGGTCCGGAGCACTCTCACGGAGGCGGTCTTCGACGAGCATCCGGACCAGATTGCCGTCATTGACACCGACGGCGTCATCCGGGCCACGAACCGGGCCTGGGAGACGTTCGGTGCCGAGAACGGCGCTGTGATAGCGACAGACATGATCGGCGATAACTATCTGGCGGCGTGTCGGAACGGTGACGACGAGGTCGGGGCGCGGGCGGCAGACGGCATCGAGGCCGTCATCGACGGCAGCCAGTCCACATTCACGGTCGAGTACCCGTGTCACTCTCCGACAGAGCAACGCTGGTTCACGATGCACGCTCAACCGTTTACGGTTGCGGAGGAGTCGTTCGTCCTCATCGACCACGCCGACATCACCGACCGATACCAGGCGGAGCAGGCCGTCGCCGAACGAAACGAACTGCTCGAACTCGTCGCGGGCGTCCTCAGCCACGACCTGCGCAGTCCGCTGTCGGTCGCCCTGGCCCGCATCGAACTCATCGAGAGCGACGGGACTCACGCCGACACCGTCCGGGGGTCGCTCGAACGGATGGGCGACATCATCGAGGACGCGCTCCTCATCGCCCGCGAGAAAGACCTCGGCCCACTCGAAACAGTGGCCCTGGACAGCGCCGCACAGAATGCGTGGGCCCACGTCTCGACTGGCGACGCGACACTGACCGTCGACACCGCGGCGTCGATTGCGGCCGACGCGAGCCTGCTCTCCCAACTGCTCGAGAACCTGTTTCGCAACAGTGTGGAGCACGGCACCGGGGACGGACAGCCGCGATCAACCGACGCCGGGGCGGTCGCGGTCACGGTCACGGCCCGCGACGACGGATTCGCCGTGACCGACGACGGTCCCGGCATCCCGCCCGACCGCCGCGAGCAGGTGTTCAACGCCGGATTCACGACCAGCACCCAGGGAACTGGGACGGGGCTGGGGCTGCTCATCGTCAGGGAGATCGCCAGAGCTCACGGCTGGTCCGTCCGCGCCACCGACGCCCCCGGCGGCGGTGCCATGGTCGTCGTCTCCGGTGCGAGCATGTCAGAGTGAGGCTCTGTCTCTGGGGCCGCGAACCCATTCCCGCCGAGTCCCAGCCCTGTCCGGACGATTTCTCGGCACCCGTGTGGACTGGTCCCGCAACACGACCCCTCCGTTTCACCTCGAACCCGCTCCCGTCTGGCGTCTTGCGTTCGTCTGACGAACCGGAGTGAATGTGAAACTTTACCATCCTAACCGCCGGACGGCGATACATCTCCTGTCGAAACGGAGGGGTCGCAAACGAAAACCGACAGACGACTGTCTGGTTGCTGCTGACTACCAGGGGTCAATTATCGACTGGAGATTTTGCGTCCGCCCGCTGCCGTTCGGACGGCAAGGCTGTGTGCTGTACTGGAACACAAACCCCGTTGCAGCGGCGGAATCAGTCGCCCGCCGACTTCATGCCCGTCTCTTCGAGGTCCGCACCGCCGACCGACGAGCGCAGGGCGTCCATCCCGTCGTCGCGGTCGATGCCGAAGTTGTCCCGGTACAGGTCTTGGACGCGGTCGTACTCCTCGTCGCTGAGCGGCGGCGTGTCGGGCGCACCGGCCCACTCGTCGATGTCGGCGTTGGTCCGGAACGTCGGGGTGACCGATGCCACTTCGTCGTTGTAGAGGAGCCACTGGATGGCAGCCTGGCCCAGCGTCCGCTCGCCGTCCCGCTCTAAGAAGCGGATTTCCTCGACTTTCTCCCAACCGGTTTCGTACCACTCGGTCGGCCGGTGCGAGCGGTGGTCGCCCTTGCCGAGTTCTGTCTCGGGGGTCACCTGCTCGTTGAGCAGGCCCGAGGAGTGGGGGACGCGAGCCAGCACCGACGTATCGGCGTTTTGCTCGCGGATGGTGTCGATGAAGTGCTGGCCGGGGGTCTGCTCGAAGAGGTTAAAGACGGTCTGGAGGGCGTCGAACTCGTTGGCGACGGCGGCGTCGCCCTCGGCGAGCCAGCCGATAGAGGGGCCAAGCGCCCAGCCGATGGCCTCGACTTTGCCCTCCTCGCGGAGTTCGTCCAGCGCCTCCAGCACGTCTTCGTCGACCTCGTCGACGTTGGCGTTGTGGAGCATCAACAGTTCGACGTGGTCCATGCCGAGGCGGTCGAGCGAGCGGTCGACGGCGGTGTGGACCCACTCCGGCGTGACCTTCTTCGGGAGTTCGCCGTGGCCGGCCTGGGGGTTGTTGTAGAAGTCGTAGCCGATCTTCGTCGAGACGGTGACCTCGTCGCGGTGTTCCGCCAGCGCCTCGCCGATGATCTCCTCGCTGTCGCCGTGGCCGTACACGTCGCCGGTGTCGAAGAACGTCACGTCCTGATCGAGCGCGTGCTGGACCATCTCCACGGCGTCCTCGCGGCTGCGGTCGCCCCACCAGTCCGTCCCGACGACCCAGGCACCGAACCCGACTTCCGATACCTCGACGCCGGAGTTTCCGAGTGTCGTGTATTCCATATCCGATGTAGCGGCGCGGTCCACTTAGCCGTCTTGGTTCGCTGTGTCAGCCCGTGTCCGAATCCGGAGCTCGGGGGTTGCAATATCGTCCAGTAGTTCGACCGCGCCGTACTCGCGGCGGACCCACCAGTACAGCGCGATTACTGCAAGAACGAGCGACAGGAGGGCGAGGAGGCCGCCCTCTGGACCAAAGGATCCGCCAGTCACCAGCGGGTCGCCAGTGACTGCCAGATTGAGCAACGAAACGCCAGTGGTGAGGCCGCTGACCGGAAATCCGAGCACGGCCAGCGCATAGTTCCACGCCACGTGGAACCCGGCGGCCACACCCAACCGGCCGGTCACCGCGTAACAAGCGCCTAAAAAGAAGCCATAAAGCATGACGTTCAAAACGGCCAATCCGGTCGCGCCCGGATTCGATCCGTGGACGACGCCGAACAGCACACCGGTTACCAGCACCGCTACCGCGACAGCACGGGTTCGTCCCAAGATCCCGGCGACCCCCTCAGCAGCGTTCGTCAGCAGATAACTACGAAAGAGTACCTCCTCGGAAGTGGCCTGCACAACAAAAAACGGGACCAACAGGAGCAGGCGACCAACGGCCCCGATTGACCCGGTCGGGAACAGTCCACCATCCGTCGTCGCCAAGACGCCTGTTACGGCTGCCAGCCCCGCTGCGAGCTGGAGGCCGAGTATGAGTGTCGGCAGTGCGGCTCCGAGAACCAAGCCGAAGGCGGTATCACGCCACCACTGACGGTCACGTTTCAGACCGTAGTCGGCGAGCGTCCGGCGGTCGAGCAGGTAGCCCACGCCTAGCCCTGCGATGAGGAGCACTGCGAACGTCCAGCCCTGTTCGAGGAGGATATAGAGCGCAGTGGCGACGCTGCCCTCGTCTCTTGGGGCCGGTATGAGGCTAAACAGCAGAGCGAGAACGATGGCGACGAAACCGGATGCGAACAGCCAGACTGTGACCCGCCACGGCGCTCGCAGCCGGTGTTCCGTGGGGTTGATAATGTAGCCCCGTACTTCCGTGATGAAGTCCGACCTGACCATGTCGTCGCCTGGACCGGAGGCGTCTTAACTGTGGCCTGCTCTCCGAACCAAGTGCGACACGGTGTCGTGACACGGGTGTTACTGGGTAGGTTTCACGTAACGGAAACCCATATCTGCCCGCGAAGCCACGTACTCGACATGACGAAGCGTCACGTGTCGCTGCCGCCGCTCGCCGAAGAAGGGCTCAGGGCGTTTATCGACGAGGTTGACGAACGCCTCTCCGGTGACGAGGACACCTGCGATGTTGTCACCGACGTGCTCGTTGACCTTCATGGCGACCGAGAGGCCTACGAGCGCTGGCAGAACGGCGCGGATATCTCCCCGGCCGAGCGGGTTCGGCTCCAGGGGTATGACCCCTGTAACACGACCCTCGAAAGCGAGTACTACGCCGAGAAAGACGAGGAGCGGTTCAAACGCTCGAAGCACCTCCAGTGGCTCTGGCGGCAGTTCGACGCGACGCCGATGGCGGACAACGTCGAGTTCGCGCTCCGGTTCCGGCGGATGCTCGCCGACCATCTCTTCGAGTCCTGTGGCGAGGGCTGTCGGTTCTTCAAGGGGATCAGCTTCACCTACGGCCACAACATCGAGGTCGGCGACAACGTCGTCGTCCACGACGACGTGCACCTGGACGACCGCGGGAAGCTCACCATCGGTGACCGGGTCTCCATCTCCGATGACACCCACGTCTACAGCCACGACCACGACGCTGTCGACCAGACCCACGTCGATAACTACCACACCATCATCGAGGACGACGTGCGCCTGACCTACGACTCGATGGTCCGGGCCGGCGTCCGGGTCGGAGAAAACGCCATTCTCGCGGCGAAGTCCATCGCCGGCAAGGACATCCCCGCCCACCATATCGCCGCCGGCACGCCGGCGAAGTCCCTGACGGTCAAGGACGGCTGGGAATCCGTCGCGGAACCGATAGAGGGAGCGAACGTCGACCGCCGCGCCGAGCGGCAACTACCCTTTGACCTGCCCGAGGGACTGGAGCAGTTCGACGAGTTCCAGCGCGACCTCTCGCCGCCGGACCGCGAGTAGTCAGCGACGCCGCGTCGGCACTCCTTTTGTTGCGGCCGCCGACGGTCACCTATGCGAAGCGTCGCCATCAACGTCGGAGCCAACACGAACGAGCCCGGCTTCCGCGGCCCGCTGTTTCCCGACGGCTCCTTCGAGTACATCCCGATTCCCGAGTCGAAGCCGACGAGCGAGCCGGTTCCGACCTACGGCGATCTCGACCTGCAAACCGACGTGTCCGCAGTGGCCGACCAGCAGGTCCACTTCGACCCGGAGTTTCCCGAGGCCGGCGGCGAGCGCTACACGTACGGCGACGAACACGGCGTGAAGGCCGGGCCACTCTCGGAGCTGTCGGCCGGCGACTACCTGTTTTTCTACGCGACGCTCTCGACCGTCGAGGAGCGCCCGGACTGGGCCTCGCCGGAGTGGGGTGCCCACATCATCGGTCACTTCCGGCTCGCTCATGACGCGGTGACCGGCGACGCGTACCGCGACCTCCCGGCAGACGAACAGGCCCAGTTCGCCTCGAACGCCCACGTGAAACGCGACCCCTTCGACGCTCGCGTTCTCATTCGTGGCACTGCCGACGAATCACGACTGTACGACACAGTGGTCCCACTTTCCGAGCCAAGCGGCGGCACCGACGCGAACGAACTGGTCACCGAACTGTCCTCTGATTCGGGGAAGGGACCGTGGTGGCGGCGGCCGATGCGGTTCGACGAGACCGGGACGGAGCGACTGCTGGAACTGGCCGATAGCCACCCCAGGGCTATCAGCCGCTGACCCAGCCGAATAAGTTATCACCGGTGAAAATAGAAGGTGAAAGCATATGTCCAGACGGACTCAGGTAGCTGATATGCGTCTCTCTAGTGGGGTCCCCGGTTTCGACGAACTCATTGAGGGGGGGTTACTCCCGAATCGTCTCTACGTGGTCAGTGGCCCGCCGGGCAGCGGGAAGACTACCTTCTGTTCACAGTTCATCACGCAGGGCGTCAAAGAGGGCGAGACGTGTCTGTACGTGACGATGCACGAGACCAAGACCGAGCTGATGCAGGACATGGCCGGCTATGAGTTCGGCTTCGACCGCGCGATGCAGTCCGACGCCATCCAGTTTCTGAACCTCGTCACCGAGAGCGGGAAACGAACCATCACGCAGTTCGGCAGCGAAGGCGGGCTGACGAACCGACTCGTCGCCTACATCAGACAGAACGACATCCAGCGGGTCGTCATCGACTCGACCATGCTGTTGCAGCATTTCATGAACGATGTCGAAGACGAAATCACGGGCTTTCTCTCCGCGCTGAAACAGACGGACGCGACGACGCTGCTCATCTCCGAGATGACTGACCCGTCCTCGTATAGCGACGAACACTACCTCGCCCACGGCGTCATCTTCTTCCACAATTTCCTCGAAAACGGCAGCATGACCCGCGGCGTGCAGGTCATCAAGATGCGGGGCACCGCTATCGACTGTGACATCCGGGAGATATCCTTTTCCGACTCCGGACTGCAGGTCCACGCTGACCGGAAAGTGGAGTCATGAGCCGCTACGAGCGCGAGTTCGGGACCGACTGGGAGACCCTCGACAAGGACGAGGCCACCGACCGGGCCTACGCCATCGGCGTCGCCGAGCGCCTCGGGGAGTACAACCGCGAGGAACTCGAAGCCATCTACGCCGAGATGAACTCGGCGTATCACAAGAGCATGGTCGAACTCGCGTACGACGAAGGGCGCAACGAAGCGAAGGAAGCGGCGGAGACGACCAGCGCCGACCGGGACGCCCTCTGGGCCGACCTGGTCAAGGGTGAGAAGACCTACATTGACGAAAGCGACGTGCCGACCGGCGGCCGTGACGGGCTGCCGTCGGCACTCGACTCCTCGGAACTGCTGGACAAGCAGTCAATCGACAGCACTGACGCCGTCGACAAGCCCGACTTTCTCGATAGGTAGCCGCTCCAGTGCGTGTGTGCACTCGCTGACAGCGACAGCTCTCGCTCACGTTGACAGCGCTGTCGCTCGTGAGTGAAAAACGAATGAGACGGGGGACCCCGTCCAGAGCTGGGGGACCGCGTACGGGACGCGGTCAACAGGAAGTAGCTGGCAGGGCCGTCAGAACGAGACTTCTTCGGGACCGTCCTCGCCCATGCAGACCGGGTCGCGGTCGGAGTAGCCCTTCCGGCCGATGGCCTTGCTCGAAACGCCCGAGAAGGCCGCGAGCTTCGCGTCCTCGGCGCTCTCGAACGTCTCCGGAGCCGAGATGCTGAGCGCGTCGCCCAGGCGTTCGGTCCCGTTTGGCAGTTCGAGCTCCATGTCGCCGTCGCTCTCGATGATTTCCTCGGCGGAGATCGGGTAGTCGTACGATTTGAAGGCGTCCGTCGCGTTGCTTAGCATTCGCATATCTCGAGAAAGTTCATGGTCGATAATAAACCCTCACTATAGATAATTATGATGTCCCTTAATGCGTATAAGGGACTCACGTGCCATGTGTCCATATCCCGTGATTTCAGCAGAAACGGCTTCCCACTGGGGGTTGTGGTAACGGTATGGTCGTCGCTGACTTGCACGTGCATACGACCCGCTCTGACGGGACACTCTCCGTTGACGAGGTTCCCGCCGCGGCGCGACGAGCGGGCGTCGAGGTCGTCGCCGTCACGGACCACGACCGACTCCAGCCCGAAATCGACGGTCCGGTCACCGAGCGGAACGGTGTGACGCTCGTCCACGGCATCGAACTCCGCGTCGAAACCGAAACCCAGCGGCTGGACCTGCTGGGCTACGGCGTCGACCCGACCGAGGAACTCCGGGCCGAGTGCGAACGTATCCAGCGGAACCGTCGCGAGCGCGGCGCGCGCATCATCGACTGCGTCGAGGACCGCCTCGGTGTCTCCCTGCCAGTCGAACCGCACGACGGCCTGGGTCGTCCACACATCGCCCGCGCCATCGCCGAGGCGTCCGACCACACCTTCCAGTCCGCGTTCGACGACCTCATCGGTGACGACTGTCCCTGTTACGTCGCCCGCGAAGTCCCCGCCTTCGAGCGCGGCTGTACGATACTCTCTGAGGCGTGCGGGCTGGTCGGCCTCGCGCATCCGTTCCGCTACCCTGACACCGCGGCCGCGCTGTCCCGGTGTGGCTCGCTCGATGCCGTCGAACGGTGGTATCCCTACGGCCGCACCGTCGATAACAGCCTCGTCGACGACGCCATCGAGCGGTACGATCTCGTTCCTACCGGCGGCAGCGATGCCCATGGCGAGACACTGGGCGGGACCGGCCTCAACGCGGCCGCCTGGGAGCGGGTCGAAACAGCGCTCGGTGAGTGATGCGGATCCTTGTAGACTCTCCCGAGAGATTCCGATTCCGTCGTCGGCACTATTCGGACCTACGCACCGACAATCGTCTGACGACCGGCAGACGGAACCCGAGGGTTCAATGTCGTCCGGGCCTACCATTCAGGTATGCAGTGTCACTACTGCGACCGTGAGGCCGACATCGCCGTCGAGAACGACGGCGTCAAAGTCGGTGTCTGCAAAACACACTTCCGTGAACAGATGGCGGAACTCGAAGACGCCGACTGGCTCCAGGACCTCGACGAGGAACTCGATATCGACCGACGCGAGTGATTGACGCTCCGTTTCTCTTCTCTTGCCGTAGCGGAACTTCCCAGTGGCACCGCCGTAGCTTCCCGACCAACGGTTAAGGACTGTCCGGCTGTACGTGCCAGCTATGGAGAAAATCACCATCGACGCTGTCGAATCACGAATGGGGCCGGCGTCGGTCAAGCGGGCGCTCGCCGGACCGCTCGACACCGACGACATCGCACTGAACTACTACGAACTGGCTCCCGGCGAATCCTTCGGCTTTGGCTATCACCGCCATCCGAACCAGGAGGAGGTGTTTCTCGTCCAGTCGGGCACAGCGACGTTCGAGACGGAGGACGGCGACGTACGCGTCGCGGCCGGCGACGCCATCCGTTTCGCCCCCGGCGAGTGGCAACGCGGTCACAACGAGGGCGACGAACGCGTCGTCGCGCTCGCTCTCGGCGCGCCACAGGAGATGGGCGACACCGAGATGCTCCGACACTGCGAGGAGTGTGGCGGTCGCACGCACAACTACGTCGAGATGACCGATGATCGGGACGCGCTGGTGACACGCTGTGAGGAATGTGACGCCGAGACCGGTCGGTTCACCTGATGTTCACAGCCGCGACGGCAGCGCAGGTGGGAGGACGCTGGGTCAGTCGTCGGCTGCGGCGGTGGAGCCGGTTCCGTCGCGCGTGCGTTGCGCGGCGAATTCGGTGAAGTTATCGAACAACTGTTTGGCCTCGCAGGCCGCGCGGTAGTTCTCCTGGGTGACGCCGTCAAGCACCGACTCGATGCGCTCATCCGAGAGCTGGTCGTCCTTGCCCTTTGTCACTGTCTCGGCCGTCTCGGGGTCGTACTCGGGGTGGAACTGCACCGAGAAGACGTTCTCTTTCCGGAACCCGTGGACGCCGTAGTCGTTCTCGGCGAACGTGGTCGCGCCCGGCGGCACCTCAGCGACGCGGTCAGAATGCGTCGTGAAGACGGTGAAAGAGTCGTCGACGCCGGCCAGCAGTTCGTTCTCGCTGTCGTGTTCGACGGTCCGGTAGCCGATCTCGTATTCGTCCATCGGCTCAACGGTGCCACCGAGCGCGTGCGCGAGCAGTTGATGGCCGAAACAGACGCCCAGGAACGCGATATCGCGGTCGATCCCGTCCTGAACCCAGGTTTCGAGGTCCCGGATCCAGGGTTTGTCCCAGTAGACGGACGCGCGGCTGCCCGTGACCAGACAGCCGTCGAACGCGAAGGTGTCGGGCAGTTCGCGTTCGGTCACGTCGTATTCCACGAGGTCGGCGTCGAGCTCCCGCCGGAAGTTCCGGCGGTTGTCCTCGCCGTCGTGGGCCGCATTCAGCAGGGCGATTCGTGGCCTCATTACCAGTACGGAACAGTTCAAACCCTAAAAACGTGCGTACCGGCGGCAGTGATTGCCGCTCACGGTGACAGAGAGAGCCCAACTCGACCGGGGGCACAGCGGCTACCGAGGAGTACCGAACGTTCAGAACCGTCTCACTCACTGCGCGCCCTCGACTGGGAGCTGCGCGTTACGTCTGGTCCGATTCCGGGTTGTTCGTCCGCCGATAGGACCCGACCATCTTCCACAGCGTGTCGTTGAAGTCGTCCTCGCTGGCTTCGCTCTCGATCTGCCGGTACAGGTTCTCCGAGACTTCGATACGAGGCATCGGGTGTGTATAGAGAGCGGGAGTAAATAAATCTCCGCTGACACGGAAGCGAGTAAAAGCTTCAACACGCCCCTCTAGGGGCCGTATAACCATTTAGCCCCGAAGAAGACGAACCAGGCCATCCAGATACAGAAGACGACTAGCCACGTCCCGTACTGGACCGTCGGGCCGGGGACTATGACGTAGGCCACGACGAGCAACGCAGCGATGCTTGCCGCGGCCGCGGCGTCCCAGCGGTCCAGTGCGGGCGGTGTGGCCATCGGGGACTACTGCGAGATGCCGTAGGTGTCGTCGTCCCAGTCGTTGACGCCGGTGTCGTAGACCGCCTGCTCGCGTTCGATGGCGTCGATGCGTTCCCGGTCCGCGGCGTCCAGTTCCCAGTCGAACAAAGCGAGGTTCTGCCGGACGTGCTCGGGCGAGGAGGACTTGGGCAGCACGACCACGTCGTTCTCGACGGCCCACTTCAGGATGATCTGGGCCGGCGACTTGTCGTACTGCTCGGCCAGGTCCTGGATGACATCGTCACCGAACACCTCGGTCCGGCCAAGCGGCGCGGCGGCCTCGACGACGGTGTCGGTGTCGCGGCAGAACTCGACGACCTGGTCCTGGGTGTTCCAGGGGTGGTACTCGATCTGATTGACGGCGATGGGCACGTCGGCGACGTGCTGGGCGGCTCCGAGCTGGTAGGCGCTGAAGTTCGAGACGCCGACGTTGCGGATCTTCCCCTGGTCGTGAAGCGTCGCCATCGCGTTCATGGTCTCGCGGATGGAGGTCGCGGGGTTGGGCCAGTGGACGAGATACAGGTCGAGATAGTCGGTCCCGAGGCGGTCCAGCGACGCCTCGCAGGCCTCGATGACGGACTCGTAATCGAGGTGCTTCGGCAGTACCTTCGACGTGAGGAACACGTCCTCGCGGTCGTAGTCGGCCAGGGCCTCGCCGATCTCGGCCTCGTTCTTGTAGCCTTCGGCGGTGTCGACGTGGGCGTAGCCCGCGTCGAGTCCCGCTCGAACGGACTCTTGGACGGTCTCGCCGCCGATGTCCCACGTCCCGACGCCGACCATCGGCAGTTCGTCGCCACTCGGTAGTGTCACTGTAGGGGGTGTCACAGTACGTGCCTCACCCGCCGCAGTCAAAACCGTTTCGCGCTCGTCGCGTCGCGGCAGACGGCTCACTCGGGCTGGGCCACGTCGACCGGTTCCCCGGCGTCTGCACTCCGGGCCAGTGCGTCCATCGCACGCATGTTCCCCAGCGTCTCGGTCCGGTCGATGGGCGGCGTCTCGCCGTTCTCGACGGCCTCGGCGAACGCCTCGACCTGCAACTGGTAGTGGTCGACAGGATCGAACGTCTCGGTGACCTCGCGGCCGTCGACGCTGTAGGTCAGCGAGACGGACTGGTCGTGTTCCGGGCCGAAGCAGTTCGGCGCTTCGAGCCAGCCGTCGTCGGTCTCGACGCGGTAGTAATCCCGGTCCGGGCCGTCGAAGCCACAGGATATCGAGGCGACGCGCCCGTCGTCGTATGAGAGGACGCCGCTGAGGTTCGTGTCCACGCCGCTGTCCCAGGAGTCACGGGCGTGCGCGAACGCACGGTCCGGCTCGCCGAGGAAGCCCCGGGCCGCGCTGACGGCGTAACAGCCCACGTCCATCAGGCTCCCACCGGCCAGCTCCGGGTCGAGCCGGATGTTGTCGGGGTCGTCGAGCGGGAACTTGAACGACGCGTCGACGGTGTGAATCTCGCCCAGTTCCGTCTCGACGATTTCCCTGGCTCGCTGGGTTCGGGGGTGGAACTGATACATGAACGCTTCCATCAGCGCGACGCCCTGGTCGGCACAGTAATCAAAGAGGTCCGCCGCCTCAGCGGTGTCGACCGCCAGCGGCTTCTCACAGAGCACGTCGAGGCCGTGGTCGGCGGCCCGCTGGCTCCACTCGGCGTGGAGCGCGTTCGGGAGCGGGTTGTAGACCGCGTCGATGTCCGCGTCGGCGAACATCGCCTCGTAGTCGCCAAACGCACTGTCGATGCCGAGGGTCTCGGCCACCTCGCTGGCCCGGTCCCGGTCTCGGGAGCTGATCGCCGCCACGGTGTGGTCGGATTTCTGAATGCCCGGAATCACGTCTTCGCGTGCGATTTTCGCTGTCGAGATAACGCCAAAGCGCATACCGGTATCCGATGCCCCTCCGATAAACAATTATCGACATTTCGGCCCGCTACTGCGGGCGGCGTCAGTACGGCTGGCTTCGGTCCGCCGGCTGCCGTTGCGGGCTCCCGCCTGTCAGGTCAGCGACACACTGGCGGCAGAACTGGTAGTCCTGCTCGTTTCTCGCCCCGCAGTGGGGGCAGTCGATGGAGGCAGTGCTGTCGTCGGTGGCGTTGCCACGGCGCCCCTCCGCCTCGCCCTGCCCGGTCGCACCGGCGGGGTCGCCCCGGTGCCGGTAGGCGTACAGCATGGTCAGGACGTGGAGCCCCACGAGAAGCGCGATTGCGCCGTAGAGCCACTCGCTCACCATCATATGTTAACATACGGGAACATACTACTTGAGGGTTGTGCCGGGTTACCAAGGGCCTGTGATTTCGTTCGGTTTCGACCCCTGATCGAGGGGTGATTTCGGCATACGGGTCCCGCAAGCCAGCGTTCAAATAGGACCACGCGGCCAGGGGGGCCCATGCCCGTTCACACGTCCGGTGGTCTCTGATGGGCCGTCGAACGCTCGTGGCCGTCGCCCGCCCCGACGGCCGCTACGACTGCCGCACCGCACACTGGGGCGTCGACGCTGATCCGGTCGCTCAGTCCCGCCCGCTCGGGAATGGGTGGACGGCGTCGGCCGTCCTCGCTGCCCTCGATGCGACCTACGAACAGCTGGTCGTGCTCGATGGGTCGGTTCGGACCTACGCCGTCTGCTGGCTCGACCCGATGCTATCGGATATCGACGACATCGCCCTCGCTCGCACCGACGACCCCGATGCGTTCCGGTCGTGGTGGGTCGACCGCAAGGACGCGGCGTCTCGTGCCCTCGACAGCGACAATCGGAAGCCGGCGAGCGTCCGGCACGACCTGCTCGCTGCGCTCCGGGACCGCGCCGCCGCCGTTCACTGCCCCGACGACGCGTCCTTTTTACGCGGGGACCGCTAACCGCCACACGTGACCGCCGTCGAGACGCTGACCTATCCCGACCCCGCCGACGCGCTGGAACTCGCGTCGCGCGCCGCCGACCGCGGCGCACTGGTGACGCTCGTGGGCTCCTGTACGGTCGAATACGAGGGCCGAGCGGCCAGTTCGCTAGGGCTTGGCGACCGCCACGTGATGCTCAAGCCCGACGGAGCCGCGCTGGTCCACACCGACGAGGGCCAACAGCCGGTGAACTGGCAGCCGCCAGGCTGTGAGCACAGCGTCAGCGTCGACGACGGCTCGCTGGTTGTTCGCTCCACACGGTCGACCCCCGAGGAGTCACTGGACGTTGTCTTCGAGACGGTCGCCCACGCCGCGGCCTTCGACGTGAGTGACTCCGAAGACCTCGCGCTCACCGGGACCGAAGCGGATCTGAAAGACCGCATCCTCGACGAGCCGGCGCTGGTCGAGTCGGGCTTTACGCCGCTGGCGACCGAGCGCGAGACACCAGCCGGCGCGGTCGATATCTACGGGGAGGACACCGACGGCCGGACGACGATACTCGAACTCAAGCGCCGCCGCGTGGGCCCCGACGCCGTCGGCCAACTGGGCCGGTACGTCGATGCCCTGGACCGAGATTTACACGCTGACACCGAAGTCCGGGGAATCCTCGTTGCGCCGTCGGTAACGGACCGGGCACGTCAGTTACTCGCCGAGAAAGGATTGGAGTTCGTCTCGCTGGAACCGCCGTGACCTGCTGTCCGTCAAACCACTACCGGACGTGTCTGGCCTGCCCCGGGCTACCCGAGTGGGGACAGGGAGCTACCCATCTACAGTGACCGTTCCATCGGTATCGACGACCACGCGGTGGCCGCTGTAGTCGAACGCGACGTGGGCGTCGGTGTTCGAGTCGTCGATACACGCCGTCAGCGCATCCGGATTGATACTGTCGCCCAGCGGCGGGAGTGACTTCGTCGGTCGCCCCTCCACGGCCGCCACAGCGCGGACGACTGCGGTGATGATTGACTGCTCGGGACCGTGGGCTTCGATAACGGCTGGTGAGATTCCAGACACGGTGCTTTTCCTCATGATAAATCTAACACCCAGGCGTAAAGTTCAACATGGCTAGCATAGTGAACGCCAACGATGTGAAGTATGCCAACATTCTTCACGGGATATCGAGTACACCAGCGTATGTCTCAACAGCCTGGTGACGGCCGGGCGGTTACGCGTGTAGAGTTTGACCTGTCTGATGCGTCGTATCCCTTTGTATCGGTATCTGAGACCGAATCGTGTTCGGTGATTTTGGTGAAGTGCCTCCCCAGAGCGGACGACACGTACGCGGAATTCCTCTCAATTGAGGACGCTCGTCCCGACAGGCTCGCCGAGTCTGTCGAGGACGATGCCCACCGTGAGGCGCGGGTCCTCGACCGGACCGACGACGGCGGGCTCGTCGAACTAGATGTCCAGAACAGCTGCCCCATCGTTTCGCTTGCAGACGCCGGTGCGGTGCCACAAACTGCCCAGGGTGTCGACGGCCAGGGGACGGTTGTGGCCGACGTACCGGGGCAGACGGAGACGGCGGCGGTTATCGAGGAGTTTCTGGCGTCTCATCCCGACGCCGAACTCGCGACGAAACAGCAGCGGGAGTCCATCGTCCCGCTGTTCGGCTTCCAGGACTACGCGGCCCTCACCGAATCGCTGACCGACCGCCAGCGGGAGGTCCTCGAAACGGCCCACGAAGCGGGCTACTACAACTGGCCTCGCGAGGCGACAGCCGCGGACCTGGCTGAACGCCTCGACATCTCCGAGCCCACGCTGCACAAGCACCTGCGCGCCGCCGAGCAGAAACTCGTCGCGGCCATGTTCGCCTGTCCGCACGACGACGCAGCCGCCGATACCGATAACTGATTTCCGCGACCGCTGTTATTCGAGGCGGTCCTGTAAGTCCGCGAGCGCGTTCATCGCTTCTATCGGCGTCATCGTGGCTACGTCGAGCGACGCCAACTGCTGTGCCACTGACTCCGGGAGCTGCCCTTCGGCGTCGGCTCCGTTCGTCCGACGCGTTTCGTGTGCGTGGCCGTCCGCTGAACCCTCGCCGGCCGACCCCGCCGCCGTTCCGTCGGCTTCGGCCGACACCGTCTCCGCAGCGGCGGTATCAGCGTCTGAGTCAGCCGCCGCCCCGGACTCCGATTCGCCGGCGGCTCCCGGTCGTTCTCTGTCGGTGTCGGCCCCCTCGGCATCCGTCAGGAGATCCCGTGACCGTTCGACGACGGACTCGGGGACGCCGGCCATGCTCGCCACCTCGACGCCGTAGGAGGCCGCCGCGGGACCGGGCGCGAGTTCGTGGTCGAAGCGAACGTCGCTGTCCTCACGGCTGGTCTCGAAATGGCGGTTGGTCGCGCCGGGTAGCGCCGCGGCGACGGCCGTCAGGTCGTGGTGGTGGGTCGCAAACAGCGTGTACGCGCCGACCTCGTCGTGGAGGTACTCGGTGACCGCGCGGGCGATAGCCAGCCCGTCGGCCGTCGACGTGCCCCGCCCGACCTCGTCCAGCAGGACCAGCGAGTCGGCGGTCGCCGCGTCCAGAATCGTCGCCAGTTCGGTCATCTCGATCATGAACGTCGAGCGGCCGCCGGCGATGTCGTCGCTGGCCCCGACGCGGGTGAACACCCGGTCGAGAATCGGGAGGTCGGCCGCCTTCGCGGGGACGAAGCCCCCCGCCTGTGCGAGCAGGCAAATCAGCGCGACCTGGCGCATGTACGTCGACTTCCCGCTCATGTTCGGGCCCGTGACCACGGCGAGGAAGGGGTCTTGCGCTCCGGGGGATTCACCGTCAGACTCTCCCTCGTCCGCTTGTCGGTCGCCGCTCTCTCGAAGCGGCCCGCTGCCCAGATGCGTGTCGTTGGGGACGAAGGCGTCCTCGGTCCGCTCGACGACCGGGTGGCGGCCGGCGGTGATGTCGATGCCGTCGCCGCCGACGGTGGGCCGGCAGTAGTTGTACTGGGCCGCGACCTCGGCGAAAGAGACCAGCACGTCGAGGCGTGCGAGGCGGTCGGCCAGGGCCTGCACGCGCTCGGCTTCGTCGGCCACCTCGTCCCGGACCGCACAGAACAGGTCGTACTCCAGGCCGTCGGCCGCGCTCTCGGCGCGTAGGATCTCCTCTTCGCGCTCCTTGAGTTCCGGCGTGTAGTAGCGCTCGCTGTTTTTCAGCGTCTGGCGGCGCTGGTAGTCCTCGGGGACGGCATCGAGGTTGGCGTTCGTCACCTCGATGTAGTAGCCATGTACCGAGTTGTGCCCGACCTTCAGCGAGTCGATGCCGGTGCGTTCGCGCTCGCTCGCTTCCAATTCGTCGATCCACTGCTTGCCCGACTGCTCGGTCGAGCGCAGCCGGTCCAGTTCGTCGTCGTAGCCCTCGCGGATGACGCCGCCCTCTGTCACCTGCTGTGGCGGGTCCGGGCGGATCGCCGCCTCAATCTCCTCGCGGGTTTCGGTCAGCGGGTCCAGCGTCGCATGCAGATCCGCGAGCAGGCGGGCGTCTGCGTCTGCGAGGTGGTCCCGGATCTCCGGAACGACCGACAGCGTGGCGGCCAGCGACCGGAGGTCGCGGGCGTTCGCCCGGCCCCGCGAGACGCGCGAGATGAGCCGTTCGAGGTCGTACACGTCCGCGAGCAGATCCGAGAGCGCCTCTCTGGTCGCGGGGTCGCGCTGGAGTTCCGCGACCGCGCCGTGGCGGGCCTCGATTCGGTCCGCGTCGAGCAGCGGCCGGCGGAGCCAGTCGGTGAGTTTCCGCCGGCCCAGCGCACACGCCGTCTCGTCGACCGTATCGACGAGCGTGCGGTTCTCGTGGCCCCGGACCGACCGGCGCTCGAACAGTTCCAGACTCTCGACGGCGACGGCGTCGAGCAGCATGTACTCCCGCGGGTCGTACCGCGTGAGGTGATTGAGGTAGTCGAGCGTGCCGGCGGGGTCCACGTCCGGGTCGACCGGCTCGCCGTCGGGGCCGACCGCGCCGCTGCTGCCGCGGGTGTACTCCGCGTAGGCAAGCAGCCCACCGCAGGACCGGATTTCCGCGTCGCCGGCGAGCAGGCGCTCCGGCGGGCCGAAGTACTGGGTCACGCGCTCCTCGGCGCGCTCCCGGGCGAAGGCGGCCGCGTCGTAGCGCGTCACCAGGCAGGCCGGGCCAAAGACGGCGTCCCGATCCACGTCCACGTCCGGGCCGACGATGGCTTCGGCCGGGCCGAACCGGCTGAGTTCGTCGGCGACGGCGCTTGCCGAACCGACGCTGGTGGCGTAGCAGTCGCCGGTCGACACGTCGAGCAGCGCCAGCCCGTACCGCTCGCCGGCCGTCAGGGCCGCGACGTAGTTGTTGTCCGCTCCGCCCAGTAACTCGCTCTCGGTGAGCGTGCCGGGCGTGACGATTCGCGTCACCGCGCGTTCGACCACGCCGCTGACCTCGTCGGGGTCCTCGACCTGGTCGGCGATAGCGACCCGGTAGCCCGCGTCTAGCAGCGTCTCGATGTACGATTCGGCGTTGTCGATGGGGATGCCGGCCATCGGGTACTCGCCGGTCGAGTCCTCCCGCTGGGTCAGCGTAATCTCACACAGTCGGGCGACCCGCTTTGCGGCCGCACAGAAGGCCTCGTAGAAGTCCCCGACCTGAAAGAGGACCAGGGCGTCGTCGTACTGCCGGCACAGCTCGTAGTACTGCGCCATCATCGGCGTCAGGTCCTCCTCGAGCTCGGCCATCTGCTCGGGCGGGCCAAGCGCAGCGTCCATACCGGTGGCAACAGCCGCCCCCTCATAGGCGCTCCGCTCTCCCCCGCCGTGACGTGATCGCTCCGGCAGGTACTGCGGCAACGGCCGGCCACTGATTTTTATACTGTGCGGGAGAGGTTAGTCGTATGTCACGTCGTGCCAACTACGCGCTCTGTCAGTTCCAGCAGCACCTCGGCCCGTCGGCGGATTCGCTCGACGTTCCCTGGGCCGAGTACACCGGCGATTCAACCGATCCGATTGCCTTCGACCTCCCGACCTCGTCACCCGCGGACCCGTACGTCCAGATGCAGGTGTTCGATGTCGAGGACTTCGAGCACGAAATCGTCGTCAACGGCGAGCCGCTGTCGGGGTTCGACATCGCGCCGGGCGAGGGGTGGCAGCTCTGGATGGACACGATTGCGCCCGAGCGACTGCAACTCGGCGAGAACACCATTCAGTTTCGGCGGAACACCGACTCGAAGGACGCCTTCGTCGTCGGGTCGGTCACGGTTCACTGGACCGAGCCGGTTGAATGAATATATAAACAGGTCATCCCGGTCTTACTGGGGCGTGCCAACAGCTACCACTGTTGGCGGGATGTACCACCTCAGTCCGGTGGTTTTCCCCGTTCTGGGCGCATCAACAGGTGACCGACGAGCGCCCTGTAACCCCTACTTTTATATAGAACCACATGCAATCTTCGCTTGATTATGAGCCAACGCCAGATGCAGGGCCAGCCGATGATCATCCTGGGAGAGGACTCCCAGCGGATGAAGGACAAGTCTGCACAGGAACACAACATTTCGGCCGCCCGCGCGGTCGCCGAGTCGGTACGCTCGACGCTCGGCCCGAAGGGGATGGACAAGATGCTCGTCTCCTCGATGGGCGACGTTACCGTCACGAACGACGGCGTCACCATCCTCACCGAGATGGACATCGACAACCCGACAGCCTCGATGATTGTCGAGGTTGCCGAGACACAGGAGGACGAGGCCGGTGACGGCACCACCTCCGCCGTCGCCATCGCAGGCGAACTCCTCAAGAACGCCGAGGACCTTCTCGAACAGGACATTCACCCGACGGCGATCATCAAAGGGTTCAACATGGCCGCCACGCAGGCCAAGGACGAACTCGACGACATCGCCACCGAGGTCGACCCCGACGACGAAGAGCTCCTGAAGAAGGTCGCCGAAACCTCGATGACGGGCAAGGGCGCTGAGCTCAACAAGGAGCTGCTCGCCCAGCTCATCGTCGACGCGGTCAACGCTGTCACCGTCGAAGCCGAGGACGGCTCCGTCATCGCCGACCTCGAATACCTCAACATCGAGACCCAGACCGGCAGCTCCGCCGGCAACTCCGAACTCCTCGAAGGCGCGGTCATCGACAAGGACCCGGTCCACGAGGAGATGCCGACCGAGGTCGACGACGCCGACGTGCTGCTCGTCGACACGGCCATCGAGCTCGACGAGACCGAGGTCGACGCCCAGCTCTCCGTCGACGACCCGAGCCAGCTCCAGAACTTCCTCGACAAGGAAGAACAGCAGCTCAAACAGATGGTCGACCAGATCGCCGACACCGGTGCCGATGTCGTCTTCTGCCAGAAGGGCATCGACGACATGGCCCAGCACTACCTCGCCGAGAAGGGTATCCTGGCCGTGCGTCGCGCCAAGAAGTCCGACATCGAGTTCCTCAAGGAAGTCCTCGGGGCTCGCATCGTCTCCGATCTCGACTCCGCGACCGCAGCGGATCTCGGTCACGGCTCCGTCACCCGCGACGAGGCCGAAGGCCTGTTCTACGTCGAGGGTAGCGGCGACGGGGCTCACGGCGTCACCCTGCTGCTCCGTGGCTCGACCGACCACGTCGTCGACGAGCTCGAACGCGGCGTCACGGACGCACTCGACGTTGTCGCGTCGACGGTCGCCAACGGCAGCGTTCTCGGCGGCGGCGGCGCGCCCGAAGTCGAGGTCGCCCGCCGGCTCCGCGACTACGCCGACAGCGTCGAGGGCCGCGAGCAGCTCGCCATCGAGTCCTTCGCCGACGCGCTGGAGATCATCCCGCGTACCCTCGCAGAGAACGCCGGTCTCGACAGCATCGACACGCTGGTCGACCTGCGCGCCGCTCACGAGGACGGCGATGTCAGCGCCGGCCTGAACGTCTTCTCCGGCGATGTCGAGAACACGCTCGACACCGGCGTCGTCGAGCCGACTCACGCCAAACGCCAGGCTGTGTCCTCGGCTGCAGAGGCCGCGAACCTGGTCCTCAAGATCGACGACATCATCGCTGCCGGCGAGCTCTCGACCTCCGGCGGCGACGAAGGCGGCCCCGGTGGCGCCCCTGGCGGTATGGGCGGCATGGGTGGCATGGGCGGCGGTATGGGCGGCATGATGTAAGCGAGGTTCTGAGCGAAGCGAAGAACCTCGACTAGCGAGCGAATCGCTGTCTGCGGTGCGGTTTTTTGCGGTTTCGTAACGCGCCGAGTCGTCCCAGTGTGCGTATCGACTCGTGAAATCGAAGCAATCGTTACGTACGTCTCTGCGTAGTTTCTACTGTCCCAGTCCGATTGGTGGCACGGACTGGTGACAGTGGGTGGGGCACCCTCTTCGTTTTGCGTCCGATGGCTACGTCATTCAGTCCTGTTGTACTGGTCGGTTCTGCCGGCTGTTGGGGCTGACCCGTGCCAGGTATCGAACGCTACCTCCGTCGTCCCGAGGTCGCTATAGCGGAGGCTCTCCGTCACGCGGCGTGTCTCGGTCCCGTTGACGGTCGTGTACTGGAGCGCGTAGCTCCGGACGACGCCGTTGGGTGTCACGGTGGCCGAGAGGGAGACGTTGGTAACGCGGTCAACCGGGCGAGTCGCGATTGTCCTGTCGTCGGTCGCTCCGGCCCCCTTGATACGATACAGCGAAACCCCGTACAGTTGCTTGATGACCGAACCGCCAGGGCGGATGGATGTGACGTTGGTGACCGAAAGCAGCGTGATGAGGCGGCCGTTGAACGTGGGCTCGAAGAACAGCGCGGCCCGAGGGGGGCGTGGTGGACCACCGATACCGCGGCTGTCAGCGACCACCTCCGCCGATGTCGAGCCGTTGACCGTGGTCCACCTGAGTGCGCGGCCGTTTCGCCAGGTGCTGTGGATTTCCCGCGCTGTCACGCCCGGGCCGGTCACCGTTCGAGTGGCCCTGTATGACCGGTAGCCCGTGCTGATGCTGGCCCGGGTTCGGACGCGCTTATAAACGCCGCTGTCGTTCCTGACGGTTCTGGTGTGTCGAACCTGGTAGGAGGTGCTTGAGAGTTGGCCCACGTGGGCGCGACCGAGCGCGGTGGCGTTGACGACGCGGTCGCCGACGATGCCCGGGGCGCGTTGTTCTGGACTCGCCGTCGCCTCCGCAGTCGGGACGGGGGCCGGCGTCACCGTCTCTCTGGCGGCCGTGCCGTCACCGAACAGGCCGGCACACCCGGCGCTCAGCAGGCAGAGGCTGACCACGGCAATCGCTACCCCGCGACGCATACCAGTGACTGGGCGTGTGACGACATAATCCCTGTGACGGCGGGGGTATAAGTGGCGTCGAGTGTCAGGGGTTCGTATGCAGACGCTGCTTCTTGGCGCGGACGCGGTCGAGGACCACGCTGCGATGCCGGCGGTCATCGACGCGGTCGCCGCCGCCTTCGCCGCCGATGCCAGAGACAACACCATCATGCCGGCCAAGTCCTACATCGACCTGCCGCAGTACAACGGCGACTTCCGGTCGATGCCGGCCTACGTCAACGCGGAGACGTGGGACGCCGCCGCGGTCAAGTGGGTGAACGTCCATCTCGACAACCCCCGCGACCACGACCTGCCGACCGTCCTCGGGACACTCATCTACTCCGACCCGGAGACGGCGTTCCCGCTGGCGGTGATGGATGGGACCGTTCTGACGCGCCTGCGGACCGGGGCAGCGGCCGCTGTCGCCACCGACCACCTCGCCGTCGATGACGCCACATCGCTCGGTTTGGTCGGGGCCGGGACGCAGGCCTACACGCAACTGGAAGCCATCTCGTCGGTGCGGGACATCGAGACGGTAGTCGTCGCCGACCGGGACACGGAGAAACAGCAGGCGTTCGTCGACGCCTTCGACGACCGGTTCGACGTACGCGCAGGCACCATCGAGGACGCCGCCGGCTGTGACGTGCTGTCGACGATCACGCCCGTCGAGTCGCCCATCGTGGAGCGGGAGTGGCTCGGCGACCGCACGCACGTCAACGCTATCGGGGCCGACGCCGCCGGCAAGCAGGAACACGACGAACGCACGCTGCTGGATTCGAAACTCGTTATCGACAACTACGAGCAGTGTACCCACTCCGGCGAGATCAACGTCCCGTGGGGCGCGGGCGTTCTGACCGACACCGACCTCCACGGCGAACTCGGCGACATCGTCGCGGGCAAACTCTCGGGGCGGACCGATGACGACGGCATCACTGTCTTCGACTCGACAGGGCTGGCGATCCAGGATGTCGCGGCCGCACACGTCGTCTACGAGAACGCAAGCGCCGACGGCGATGGGACGGCGTTCTCGCTTGTCGACACGGACACGTCCTGATTAGGATGTGGGTGTGAGCATCTCGGTCACTTTCGAGATGCCCCAGACGATGATGATAAACGGCAAGAGTGGGACCAGCAGGACGAGCAGGCCGGCGAGCATGCCCCAGCCGATCACGTCCATGCCCTCGTTGGGACGGCTCCGCGACCCCGGCGTGACCGACCGGAGTGCCTTCGGCAGTCGTCCGCTGTCCTTCGCATCGTCGTCAGGTGATTCCGCCATACTGTCTCTTGCGTTGAGACGTGTATAAGCCTAGGGCGGCTACATCGCACCGGCGACGCCGCTGCCGATGGCGGCCCCGCACTCGCTACAGGCCACGAGATAGAACCGCTTGGAGGCCGTAAAGAAGCCCGTCGTCGACTCCATGTCGAGGAACTCCACGTCCTCCTGGTCGGCCATCTCCGCGTCGCATTCCGGACAGTGAACCATCAGGCTGCACCTCCGTTCGACTTCGCGCCGGCGACGCCGCTACCGATAGTGACGCCACAGGCCGCGCAGTTGGCAGTGTAGAAGCGTTTGGAGGCTTTGATGAACCCGGTCCTGGCGTCCACTTCGACGAACTCGATGTCGTCGGCCGTTTCCAGCGAGGTCTCACAGTCAGGGCAGTGTACCATACAGTTCTGACACTTGCGGAGTCCGGCAAAAATCTTGTGTGGGTTCCGACGCCCGGTCGGAGTCCCGTGTCCGTCCCGCCGGGATTGCTCGGACCCATCTGGCGCTGGAACGTTCGGGAGCTATCGCTGAACTGAGGGTCGTGAACGGCTTTTGCTGCTCGAAACGCCCGAAACAGTAACGGTCCATCACACGTAACAGTACGCTCACCGGGAACGCACAATGGGTGGCAAATCTGTCTTAGTCGTCGGCGACGACGGGGTGGATCCAGCAACTCTCGAATCCGCTCTCGCCGAGACGCCGGCTTCGATCACGCAACTGTCGGACCTCACGGCTCTCTTTGATACGCTCACCCGTTCGATGTTCCACGCGCTCGTCCTGCCTGCAATCGTTGACGGACAGTCCGGGACCGACATTGCGTACGGGGTCAGGAACCTATTTCCCGATCTCCCGGTGATCATCGCCGGCGAGGACCCGTCGGCAGTTCCGGACGGCCTGGACGTAACGGCAGTCGAGTCGTCGACACGGCTGGAAGACAACGTTGCCGAGGCTGTCCGGGACAGTCTCGACGGCGAGCCGCCGTCTGTTGCGGGACGCCCACCGTCGCCGATGGAGACGCTGTTACTCTCGCTGTTCAACGAGCTGCCGGATCACCTCTACGCGAAAGACGATGACGCCCGACACGTCCTGATGGGCCGGGGGTTCAACGAGCCGACCGACCGGCTCGGCCGCACTGATGTCGAAGTCCCGGAACTGGCCGACGAACACGCGAAAGCGGCCCTCCGTGATGAGATGGACGTGATCGAGGGGAACACAGACCGGATCGAAGTCGAGGAGTTCCTCAACCTCGGCGCGACGTACGTCCGCACTCGTAAAATGCCGTGGTATGACGCTGCGGGGGAGATCCAGGGCATCGTCGGGCACACACAGGACATCACCGAGCGAAAGCTCCGCGAACACGCGTTCCGTCGCCAGCACGAACGGATGGTGAAGGTCGCGCTTGTGGCGTCTCACGAGCTCCGAAACGAACTCCAGATCGCCTACGGCCGACTCGAAGACATGGCTGGCTGTGACGATGCGGCCGCCGACATTGAGGAGTCCCTTTCCAATGTTTCTACGATCATCGACACCGTGGTCGAACTCTCCACGAGCGATCCGAACGGACCGCTCCAGCACGACGAGATCGAACAGATCCCGAAACAAAAACACGTGTGGCTCTCCCGTCTCAGTCGTGAGGTCTGGGACACGCTCGCTGACAGCCGGGCGAGCCTGACCTTCGACGGCGACACCCGTATCGTCGCAGACCAGGAGTCGACTGGGCTGCTTCTCCAGATCCTGTTCCAGAACGCGCTTGAACACGCTGGCCCGTCAGTCACCGTTACCGTCGGCACGACGGACGACGGCTTCTTCGCCGCCGACGACGGCCCAGGCATCGATGTTGAGCCGCCGGAGCGCGTGTTTGACGCGGGCCACTCCGCCGTCGCGGAGAACACTGGATTCGGGCTCTATGTCGCTCGACGGGTCGCCGCGGATCAGGGCTGGACGCTCTCCATGTCGGACAGCGAGTCGGGCGGCGCTCGCTTCAACATCGGAAACGTGGACTGTCAGGACTAACGGGTCGGCGGCCGATCCGTCAGGACGCTCTCTACGCTGTGCCCCGACAGTCTCCCGAAGGGAAAGGTATAGCACCGTCCCTACCGGATGTTCCGATATCATGACTACGACCGGTGAGGAACGCGAGCGGGGGTTCGATCACACGGAGATCGAACCCCGGTGGCAGCGCACGTGGGACGAGGCCGACGTGTTCCGGATCGACGACGACGAGACCGACCCGGAGTACGTCCTGGCGATGTTTCCTTACACCTCCGGGAGCCTCCACATGGGCCACGTCCGGAACTACACCATCACGGACGCCTACGCCCGCTTCGAGCGGATGCGTGGCGAGAGCGTCCTGCATCCGATGGGCTGGGACTCCTTTGGCCTCCCCGCGGAGAACGCCGCCGAGGAACGGGACACCAACCCACGGGACTGGACGATGCAGTGCATCGACTCGATGCGCGACCAGCTCACGGAGATGGGCTTTGGCTACGACTGGGACCGCGAACTGGCGACCTGTGAACCCGACTACTACCAGTGGAACCAGTGGCTGTTCAAACAGTTCCGCGAGGAAGGGCTCGTCGAGCGCCAGGCCGCCGAACTGAACTGGTGTCCCTCGTGTGAGACCGTCCTCGCTGACGAGCAGGTCGAGGGCGAGGCGGAACTGTGCTGGCGCTGTGACACGCCCATCGAGGCCCGCGAGATGGACCAGTGGTTCTTCACCATCACCGACTACGCCGAGGAACTGCTGGAAGACCTTGACGATTTGGACGGCTGGCCGAACAACGTCCGGGAGATGCAGCGCAACTGGATCGGCAAGCAAGAGGGTGCGAGCGTCGCCTTCGAAGTCGGCGAGTACGGCGACGTGGACATCTTCACGACCCGCTTAGATACCATCCACGGGGCGACCTTCTTCTCGCTGGCCCCGGGCCACCCCGTCGCCCAGGAAATCGCCGAAGAGAACGACGCGGTCGCGGAGTACATCCACGAGGCCGAACAGGCCGACGAGGACGACTTGGACGTGACCTCTGGCGTGTTCACCGGCGAGTACGCAACGAATCCCGCCACCGGCGAGGAGATTCCCGTCTACGTCGCCGACTACGTGTTGACCGACGTAGGGACCGGCGCGCTGTACGCCGTGCCGGCCCACGACGAGCGCGACCACGAGTTCGCCGAGGCCCACGATATCGACATCGTGCAGGTCGTCGAACCGACCGACGACGCGGACGCCGACCCCGAGGACATCGACGTGCAGGAGGCGGCGTATCCCGAGGACGGTCTGTTGGTCAACAGCGGCGAGTTCGACGGACTGGAGAGCGCCGAGGCCCGCGACCGCTTCGTCGAGGAGTTCGACGGCGACCACCGCACCGAGTACAACCTCCGGGACTGGGGCATCTCCCGCCAGCGCTACTGGGGCACCCCGATTCCCATGATCCACTGCGACGATTGTGGCTACGTCGAGGTCCCCGACGAGGACCTCCCCGTCGAACTGCCGGAGTTCGTCCATACGACCGGGAATCCGCTCGACGCTGCCGAGGAGTGGAAACACGTCGACTGCCCCGACTGTGGGGCCGACGCGGTGCGGGAGACGGACACGATGGACACCTTCGTCGACTCCTCGTGGTACTTCCTGCGCTACACCTCGCCGGAGATGGACGACGCCCCCTTCGACGCCGAGCGGGCCACCGACTGGATGCCGGTCGACCAGTACGTCGGCGGCATCGAACACGCGGTGATGCACCTGCTGTACGCCCGCTTCTTCACGAAGGTGCTGGACGATCTGGACATGGTCGAGGGCGTCCGCGAACCCTTCACCAACCTCACGAACCAGGGAATGGTGCTGGGCGAGGACGGCAACAAGATGTCCAAGAGCCGGGACAACGGCGTCTCGCCACAGCGCATCATCGAGGAGTACGGGGCCGATACGGCCCGGCTGTTCATCATGGAGGCCGCCCAGCCCGAGAAGGAGTTCGCTTGGAGTCCTGAGGGTGTGCAGTCCGCACACAGCTTCCTCCAGAACGTGTACACGCTGGTTGCAGACTACACGAGTGACGAAGTCACCACCGACGATGCCGACGACATCGCGGCCTACGTCGCCAGCGAAATCGACGCCACCGCCGCGAACACGACGGCGGAGTTCGAGGACTTCCGGTTCAACCACGCGCTCCAGGCCGTGCGGGAACTGGTGTCGCTGCTGCGCCGCTATCAGGAGGCGACCGACCCCGACGCCGACACCTTCGAGCGCGGGCTGGCGACGGCAGCGAAACTGCTCGCCCCCGTCGCCCCCCACGCCGCCGAGGAGATGTGGGCCGAACTGGGCCACGACGACCTCATCGCGGAGGCCGAGTGGCCAGCGGCCGAGGCCCCAGCCGACTACGAGATGGAGCGTCGGCTGGTCGAGAACACCCGCGAGGACATCCGCGATATCGTCGAGACGGTCGGTATCGAGGACCCCCAGACCATCACGCTCGCCGTTGCACCGCAGTGGAAGCACCGCGTGCTGGACCTCGCCCGGAACGCCGACGGTAACGTCGTCGGGACCGTCATGCAGGACGAGGACCTGCGCGAACAGGGCGAGGCGGCCGCGGACTTCGCCAAGGAGATTGCCGGCCGCGCCCAGTCGCTGGACGAGCAACTGCCGCCCGAGCGCGAACAGGACGCGCTCGAACGCGCCGCGTGGCTCATCGAACGCGAGTTCGGTGCCGACGTGGTCGTGCAGGGGCCGGACGAGGCGGACCCCGACCTCGTCGGCAAGGCCGGACCGGGTCGCCCGGCTATCGATATCGCCGAGTAACGGCGTCGGGCACCAGACCCATTAGGCTCGACCTACTGGCCAGTGACGTGTTCGGTACTCGCCGAATTGGTATCGTTTTACTTGCATTACTTACCATAACGATGACACTCAGCGGCGTCGCCGCCCAGCAACAGGCCGCCACGGTCGACCCGACTCCGTCCGGTCCGAACGAGGCGGAGTCGACGCACGCGGTGACGTTCGCCGTCGGTGACAGCGCCGTCGCCGGCACCGCGTTCGAGGACATCCGCATCGACTACAGCGTCGATGCGCCGGCCGCCGACGTGTCGAACGTCGGGGCCAGTTCCATCGAACGGGTCGGTATCGACCGCGGCAACGATGACCCCGGTTCGCGGGTCGACGTTCGCGCCGCCGAAATCAGCGAGGTCAGCGGCGGGGCCGACGGCGCGGCGGTCCAGATTATCCTGGCCGGCGACCGCGAACTGCGGCAGGGCGACCAGATCGTCGCGGTCATCCGGCCGGTCCAGAACCCCCAGAACGCCGGTACCGCTGCGGTCGAATTGACTGTCAACACACAGGGGGCGGCCGTCAGCCGGACCGGCAGCGCCACCTACGAACAGCACGACGCCACCGTCACCGCTGCCGACCAGACCAGCGCCGGCGAGACGGTCGTCGTCGACGAGGTAACTCTCTCTGAAGGCGGCTTCGTCGCCATCCAGAACACCTCGGGCGCGTCGCCCGGCGAAATCAGGGGAGCGTCGGCGTATCTCGGTCCCGGGACGCACCAGGATGTCGAGGTGACGCTCGATGTGCCTCTGGACTCGACACAGGATCTCGTCGCGCAGTCCTACACCGACAGCAACGCCGACCGTGACTTCGATTACGCGGCCTCCGGTGGCGAAGTCGACGGTCCCTATCGGAACACTGACGACAACGTCATCGGATCGGATACGCTGACGGTGACATACGACCCCGACGCCGAATCGACGCCGACTGAAACTGTGACGGCAACGCCGACGCCAACCGAGACGGCAACGGCGACCGAGACGGCAACGGCGACCGAACCTGTGACGGCGACGCCGACCGAGACAGCAACGCCAATGCCCACTGAAGCCGCGACAGCGACGCCGACCGCAACCGCGACGCCGACAGCAACCGAGACCGATTCGAGTGCCGGCGATGGTGATGCCGACGGGGAGACGACTGTCACGTCGACCGATACCGAGACGGCGACCGCACCGGAGACGGTATCGCCGACAGCCTCGGCGGATTCTGATTCGGAGACTGCGAACTCGGCCGGCACGCCTTCGGACGCGACGGTAACGGACTCGTCGGACGACGACGGGGGCGTACCGCCGGTCGACAATGGGTTCGGTGCGCTGCTGGCCGCGTTGCTCGTCGCGCTCCTGTTTGGTGGTGCGACGCTACTCGGGTCCCCGTAGGCGGCCGGTCCGGACTACTCGGCCGCGATGACGCCGGTGTCGACGAGGTCCTCGAAGACGTTCGTCGCGTGGCCGTCGGGGGCGACCCGTTCGTAGACGGCGACAACGCGCCCGTTGGCGATGACGTACGTCGTCCGCTGGCTCCGACCGTCGACGAGCGGCACGTCGAAGGCCTCACACAGCCGTCCTTCGGGGTCGGCCAGCAGGTCGAAGCTGATGCCGTTCGCCGCGGCGAACTCGCGGTGGCTGTCGACGCCGTCCGTCGAGACGCCGTACACCGAGACGCCGGCGTCCGCGAACCGCTGTGCGTACGCCTCGAACTGTTCCGCCTCCGTCGTACAGCCCGGGGTGTCGTCCGCCGGATAGAAGTACAGCACTGTCGGCTCCTCGAAGGTGGGCTGGACCGCGTCGCCGTGCTGGTTCGTCGCCCTGATGGTTGGCACGTCCGTGCCGGGATCGAGCACCATCGTTAGTTCACGGGGATGTCCGTGCCGTCGTCGTCCTCGTTGCGTACGACCTTCTCCAGCCGCACGGTGAGGACGCCGTTGTTGTAGCTCGCGGTGGTTTCCTCCTCGTCGACGGCTTCGGGGAGCGGGACCGACCGGCTTATCGACTGCTGGCGGCGCTCGCGCTGGACGTACTGACCGTCAGTCGATTCCCGCTCCTGGCTCGACGCGGCGCTGATGGTGAGCTTGCGGTCCTCGACGAGCTGGACATCGATGGCCTCGCTGTCGTAGCCGGGGAGGTCCGCGTGGACGACGAAGGCGTCGCCCTCGTCGACGACATCGACTGGGATAGCGCCCATGTCGACGCCGAACTGCTCTCCCAGCATATCGAACGCGCGCTCGATCTCGCTGAACGGATCGCGGTCGGACATACACGGGGGTATGCAGGCCCGGGACTTAACGCTTAGAACCTCCTGCTGGCTCAGTTGACGACCGTCTGTGAGTCATACGACCCAAGCCGGCGGACCCACCCCTTCTCGGCGATGTCTTCGATGTCGGCCAGCGCGTCCTGCGTGCGCTGCTCGTAGAGGCCGGCCGAGATGTCGATGTGGAAGACGTAGTCGCCCAGGCGCTCGCCGCTGGGCCGGGACTCGACGCGGGTGAGGTTGATGTCGCGGTCGGCAAAGGGCTCCAGCAGTTCCAGCAGCAGGCCAGGGTAGTCCACGTCGGGGTAGACGATGAAGGAGGTCTTGCCGCCGGCCTCGCTGCGCTCGCTCGTCGGCGCGACGACGACGAAACGGGTGGCGTTCGAAGACTGGTCCTGGATGTCCTCGGCGAGGACTTGTAGTTCAGTGCCGTTGGTCGCGTTCTCCGGGTGGCCGATAGCGGCGATGTCCGGGTCCCCGCGGGCGCGTTCGACGCCGCGGGCCGTCGACGCGACGGCTTCCACGCTCACGCCCGGGTAGTGTTCGTCGAGCCAGCCCCGACACTGGGCCAGCGCCTGCGCGTGGCTGGCGACCAGCGAGAAGGAGTCGTCCTGTGCGAGCAGGGCGTGGCGGATCGGCGTGATGATCTCGTCGACGACGGCGATGTCGTACTCCGCGAAGGCGTCCAGCGACTCGGTGACCGACCCCTCGATGCTGTTCTCGACGGGGACGACGCCGCGCTCGGCCTCGCCGTTGGCGACGGCCTCGACGATGGCGGTCACCGACTCGGAGAAGGAGATCTCGTCGTCGGTGACTGCCTGTGCGGCGCGGTGGGAGTAGGTCCCCTCGGGACCCAGGGTGACAGTGGTCATACCCGGGCTACTCCGCTGGGAACCAAAAGAACGGTGGTCGTCGTCGGGCGCTGTGCCGGCGTGGTCGCGGTCACCGGCGGGCGCTGTGCCAGTGGCCTCAGCCGCCGTTCACGACAGTTGGGCCAGTTCCTCGTCGCTGAGGTCGATGGCGCTTGCGGCGACGTTCTGTTCGAGATGATCGAGGCTGCTAGTGCCCGGAATCGGGAGCGTCACGTCCGAGTGTCCCAGCAGCCACGCCAGCGCGATCTGGTAGGGTGTGGCGTCGTGGCGCTCGGCGATTTCGTCGATGCCGTCCACGCCGTCGAGGTCGCCAGCCCCCAGCGGGAACCACGGGATGAAGCCGATGCCGTAGTTCTCGCAGGCCGCCAGCACGTCCTCGTCGTCGCGGTGGGCGACGTTGTACTGGTTCTGGACTGTCGCCACGTCGACGATGTCGCGGGCGCGGTCCAGTTGCTCGACGGAAACGTTCGAGACGCCGATGTGCCGGATCAGTCCCTCGTCTTTCATTTCAGCGAGTGCGTGAATCGAGTCCTCGAACGGCGTATCGGGGTCCGGGCGGTGGTACTGGTACAGGTCGATGGGGTCCATCCGCAGGCGGTCCCGCGAGCACAGTTGCGCATTGTGCAGGTAATCGGGGTCGCCGTGGGCCAGCCAGTCGGCGTCGGTGTTGCGGAGCAGGCCGCCCTTCGTCGCGATGACGAGGTCATCGCGTTCGGTGTCCAGCGCCTCGCCGATGAGCCGCTCGGAGACGCCCGGGCCGTAGGAGTCCGCCGTGTCGATGAAGTCGACGCCGAGATCCACCGCCCGCTCCAGCACCGCGCGGGCGTGTTCCTCGTCGTCCGGTTCGCCGATGATGTCCTCACCGGTGAGCCGCATCGCGCCGAATCCGAGCCGGTGAACTGTGAGATCGCCGCCGATATCGAAGGTGTCACTCTCGTTTGTGTCCATGCCTTCACTGTCGTGGGCGCGCCTGAAAACCGCGGTGCCTGTCCCGGTAGTTACCGCTACCGATGGCTCGCTGTTCGGCGAGTACAATCTGGGACCGGCCCAGTAGTTGGTCGTGATTGGACCACGATAATCCAGCCCATCTGTTCGAAAGACTACCACGACTGGGGTGTACTTTTTTCACGAAGCGAGAGAGAAGAATCGGGTGTCTGTCAGCATCACCGCAAGTAACTGACGCGTCAGCGTTCGAGAAGGGGTCGCTCGGCCTGCAGGTCGTCCTGTTCGTCGTGACCGGCACGCTCTATGGCCTGTACTGGCTGTACAAGACTGCCAAGCAACTCGATGCGGGGACAGACCAGGATCTGACTCCGATCCTGGCGGTCATCCCGGTCGTCAACATCATCGGGGTCTGGCAGATCTCGAACGCGGCCGAGGCCGTCACCGATCAGAGTGGTGTTGTCCTGTTCCTGCTGTTCGTCGTCTTCGGCCCCATCTCGTGGTTCCTGATTCAGTCGGGTATCAACGGCACCGCGGCCAACTGACGAAGTCGAGGCTATTTTTGCCGGACACGAAGGCCGTACTGACGCACCTCTCTCGTTCCGATAGCGGTGTTCGTCGCCGGTTACGCGTCGTCGCGGTGGAACAGCGCGAGGTGGACGAAGAGATAGCGCGAGGCATAAAAGACCGCGACGCTGGCGGCGAAGGCAAACAGCGAGACGGCGGCGACCGACACGCCGAAGCCGGAGTCGACGAAGGGGTTTCGGCCCATCGCCGCGATGTACGCCGACACCGCGTCACCGCCGCCCAGGCCCACGGCGAACAGGCACAGCGAGAGCATGATCGCCAGGCCGCCCGTGCCGAGCCCGACGTACCGCGCGAAGTCTTCGGCGTTGAGCGCCGCATGTGCCTGCCGTTCGGTCAGCGGTGCGAGCCGGACCCGGTAGAGGACTGACCCGACGAGGAGCGTCGCACCGAACAACTGCAAGAAGCCGCCGAACAGCCCGAGCAACAGCACCTTCGGCGAGGCGACGGCGGGATCAACCGTCGGGAGAAACGCCGCGGTGCTGTCCGGATACAGACCGTATATCGGGAGTAACAGCGCTAACGCGCCCAGCAGGGCGCTCTGGAGCGCGAGCGTTCGTGGTACGGTCTGTCGGAGATACGAGTGCCGTTCGTAGCGGATCCGCTGGTAGGTCGATCCTGAAATGATGGCTTGGGCGATGGTGTCGTCGGGCTGTGAATCAGTAGACATATCTTACCGGTTCCTAGTCACCGTCAGTTTACTCAATCGGCATTATAACCCTTTCGTACGCCGAAACGCTCTCCTACCCTGTCATTTCGCACGTGGATCGCGGTACCGCGCACTCGGCCTGGGACTTGCCGACTCGGTCGCAAGCCCGCATTACCGTGTGTGAATCGCTTCGCCACGCGCGGCCGCGGCCGCCTCGTGGACGGCCTCGGAAAGCGTCGGGTGGGTGTGGATCGTTCCGGCGATGTCTTCGAGCCGCGCGCCCATTTCGATACCCAGTCCGAGTTCCGCGATCAGTTCGGACGCCTCCGGGCCGACGATCTGTGCCCCGAGCAGGAACTCCTCGTCGGCGTCGGCGACGACGCGGACGAACCCCTCGCGCTCGTCGACGGTGAGCGCTCGGCCGTTGGCCCGGAACGGCATCTCTCCGGTGACCGGGTCGAAGCCGGCCGCCTCGGCCTCGCTTTCGGTCATGCCGACAGTGGCGATCTCGGGATCAGTAAAGACCGCGGCGGGGATCGCCTGGTGGTCGAAGGCGGCCGGTTCGCCGGCGGCGGCTTCGGCGGCGACCTCGCCTTCGGCCATCGCCTTGTGCGCGAGCATCGGCTCGCCGGCCACGTCCCCGACCGCGAACACCGACTCGAACGCGGTTCGGCACTGGTCGTCGGTCGGGAGGACCCCGTCCTCGTCCGGCTGGAGGTCGACGTTCTCCAGCGCGAGCGTGTCGGTGACCGGTTCACGGCCGACCGCAACGAGGCACTTCGTGGCGTTGTACTCCGTGACCTCGTCGTCTTCGTTGACGGTCTGGACGCGGATGCCTTCCTCTGTTCGCTCCCAGTCGTCGGCCGCCTCGCCGAAATTGAAGTCGATGCCAAGGTCTTTGGCGCGTTCGCGGACGACCGCTGCGATGTCGTCCTCGTAGCCGGGCAGTACGTCGTCGAGCATCTCGACGACCGTGACCTCCGCACCCAGTTTGGCAAACACCGTCGACAGCTCCATGCCGATGTAGCCCGCGCCGACGACGACCAGCTTTTCTGGGACCGATTCCAGTGCCAGCGCGTCCTTCGAAGAGAGGATGTGCTCGCCGTCGAACGCAAAGCCCGGGATTTCCACCGGTCGGCTCCCCGTGGCGACGACGGCGTGTTCGAACGACAGTGACTCCGAGCCCTGGCCCTCGCCGCTGTGGGCGACCCGCACCGTGTCGTCGTCGACGAACTCGGCGGTGCCCTCGATCAGGTTGACGCCGGCGCTCTTACACAGCGACTCGACGCCTCTGGTCAGCCGCGTGACCACGCCGTCTTTCCACTCGGTCATCCCGGCCATGTCGACGGCGGGGTCCGCGAACACACCCATCGACTCGGCCTGCCGGGCGTTGTGGGCCACGTCCGAGGCCGAGATGAGCGCTTTCGAGGGGATACAGCCGTGATTCAGGCAGGTCCCGCCGTAGGCGTCCCGCTCGACGAGTGTGGTGTCCAGTCCCAGTTGCGCGCCCCGGATAGCGGCGACGTAGCCGCCCGGCCCGCCGCCGATAACCAGCAGTTCGGTTCCAGTAGTGACATCTCCGACGACCATAGCGGCTCCTCGGCCGGGCCGGTGAAAAGGTATCGCCCTTCAGCCCGCTGTCACACCCCACCGCCGGTACAGGTAGTATCCGATGACCGGAACCGACACCGCAAACGCCGGGAGGAGCGCCGTTCCCACGCCGTGGACCACGCCGGCGAGCGCATACAGCGGTGTCGGAGACCAGCCCCCCTCGGTCCGCTGGACGCGCCGGCTGTCGAGAAAGAGTCCGACCGCGAGCAGCAGGCTGAACAGCACAGCCGCCCAACTGGCGAGGACGGTCAGGGCAAACGCCCCGAGGAACGTTCCGAGACTCCCCGCACCGGTCGCGGTCGACGACACGAACAACTGCATCGCGAACCGGGAGAGGGCGATACACGCCGGGGGCAGGACGAACAGCGCGGCTAAGCCGTACCGTATCAAAGTCTCTCTCGTGGAGGGCATCGCGTGTCACGTCGTCCCAACGACGTGTTTTGCTTTCGGTCCTGAACCGGGGACTACTCCAGCAGGAGCCGTGTCGGGTCCGACAGATACGCCTTGAGCGTGTTGACGAAGCGGGCCGCGTCGGCCCCGTCGATGACGCGGTGGTCGATAGCCAGCGACAGCGGCAGGGTGGGCTGGGCGACGACTTCGCCGTCAGTGACAACTGGCCGCTCTTTCAGCGCCCCGATCCCGAGAATCGCCGTCTCGGGGACGTTGATGATCGGGCTGGCGTACTCGCCGCCGATGGCTCCGAAGTTCGTGACGGTGAACGTCCCGCCCTGCATCTCCGCGCGCTCGATGTCGCGGCTGCGAGCCCGCGCCACGAGGTCGTTGATTTCGCCGGCGAGTTCCAGCAGCCCCTTCCCGTCCACGTCGTCGACGACCGGGACCACGAGTCCGTGGTCGGTCGCCGTCGCCACCCCGATGTTGTGGGCCTCGTGGTAGACGATCTCCTCGTTTTCGGTGTCCAGTGCCGTGTTGAGAACCGGGTGCTGGTCCAGCGCCGCGGCGACGCATTTCACCACGAACGGCGTGTACGTCAGGTCGACACCGCGCTCCTCGGCCAGCGGTTCGAGCCGCTCGCGGGCCTCGACGAGCCCGGACACGACCACCCGGTCGTGGTGCGTGGCATGGGGGACCTCCCGCCGGGAGCGGGCCATCTGCTCGCCGATGGCCCGCCGGACGCCCCGGTAGGGTTCGCGGCGCTCGCCCTCGCTCGTCTCGACAGCCCTCGGTTCGGCCCCAGCGCCGCCGGCTGCCGTCGTGTCGCCTGCCTCGGCTGCCGTTTCGCTCGCCGCGCCGCCTCCGGTGCTGACGGCTTCGGCGTCGGCCGCCTGCGCGGCCTGCTGTGCCTCCGCGTACGTCCGGACGGCCGCCTCGTCGACGTAGGGCTGGCCGTCCCGCGTCTGGTCGGTCGGGATGGCGTCGATGTCCACGTCGAGTTCGCGGGCGACCTTTCTGGTGGCCGGCGTCGCCAGCGTCTGGTCGCGCCGCTCGGCCTGCTGGCCGTCCTCCGAAACGCTTCTGACAGCCGACTTCACAGCGGTCCCGTCGTCTTCGTCGTCCCCGTCATCGACTCGCGAGACGACCGCGGTCGGGCCGTCGCCGTCGTCTGACACCTTCGACACGACCGACGTGGGGCCGTCGTCGCCCGCTTCGCCGGCTGCGTCTGCTGCCGCCTCGACATCCGCTTCGGTGACGCGGCCGCCCGGCCCGCTCCCGTCGACGGCAGCGATATCGACGCCCGTCTCGCGGGCAAGCCGGCGGACGCTCGGCGAAGCGAACACGCGGCCGTCAGCCGCGCTTGCGTCCGTCTTTGTGGACCCTCCCGCTTCCGCAGCCTCGGGTGCAGTCGCATCCTCGGTCCCGCTTGCTTCGCTCGTCTCGGCGTCGCCCTCCTCCGCGATGGTGATGAGCACTTCGCCGGTCCGGACCATCTCGCCGACCTCGGCGTGTAGCTCCTGTACGACGCCGTCGACCGGGGACGGCACATCGACGGCGGCCTTGTCAGTCTCGACCTCCGCGAGGACCTGGTCCTCGGTGACGGCGTCGCCCGGCGAGACGTGCCAGGTCAGCACCTCGCCCTCGGCGACCCCTTCCCCGAGGTCCGGGAGCTTGAACTCGAACATGCCTCAGAACTCGACTGCCTCTCTGATACCGTCTTTGATGCGGGCGGGTTCGGGGAGGTAGTAGTCCTCCAGGGCGTACAGCGGGTAGGGCACGTCGAAGCCCGTCACCCGCGTCACGGGGGCCTCCTGGTACAGCAGGACCTCCTCCTGGATGGTGGCGATGATTTCGCCGGCCAGCCCGCCGGTCTTGGGCGCTTCGTGGACGACGGCTGCCCGCCCGGTCTTCTTGAACGAGTCGACGATGGCGTCGGTGTCCATCGGCGACAGCGTCCGCAGGTCGACCACTTCGGCGTCGATGCCCTCCTCAGACAGTTCTTCGGCGGCTTCGAGCGTCGGTCGGGTCATCGCACCCCAGGTGAACACGGACACGTCGCTGCCCTCCCGGCGGACCTTCGCCTCACCCAGTTCGACCGTGTAGGGGTCGTCCGGCACCTCCTCGCGGAACGAGCGGTAGATGAGTTTCGGTTCGAGGAAGATGACGGGGTCCGGATCCCGGATAGCCGCCGTCAGCAGCCCCTTCGTCTCTCTGGGGGTCGACGGGACGACCACCTTCAGCCCCGCCTCGTGGACGTAGAACGCCTCCTTGGACTCGGAGTGGTGTTCCGGCGCGCGGATGCCGCCGCCGTAGGGCGCACGGACGGTGAGCGGGCAACTGTACCGGCCGCGGCTCCGCGTGCGGAGGCGGGCGGCGTGACTGACGATCTGGTCGAAGGCGGGGTACATGAACCCGGAGAACTGGATCTCGGGGACCGGCCGCATCCCGTAGGCCGCCATGCCGATGGCCGTGCCGACGATGCCAGACTCCGCCAGCGGCGTGTCGACGACGCGCTCGTCCCCGAACTCCTCGTGGAGGCCCTGGGTCGCGCGGAAGACGCCGCCGTTTTTCCCCACGTCTTCGCCCATCACGATCACGTCCTCGTTCCGTTCCATCTCGCCGTAGAGGCCGTCGCGGACGGCCTGTACCAGTGTCAGACTCTGTGTACTCGCGTCTTGCGTACTCATTCCAGTAGCACCTCGTCTCCGTGTCGCTCGCGCAGGTCTTCGAGATAGTTCAGTTGCTGTTCGAGTCGCTGGGGCATCTCCGCGTACACGTCCGCGAACATCTCCTCCGGCCTCGGTCGCTCTGTCGCTTCGGCGGTGTCGATAGCCGCGGCGACTTCCGTCCGTATCGACTCGTCGATAGCTTCGACCCGCTCGTCGTCGAGCAGGCCCCGGTCCCGGAGAAACGTCTCCATCCGGGGGATGGGGTCTTTCTGCTTCCAGCGCTCGACCTCGCTGTCGTCGCGGTACACGGACGGGTCGTCGGCGGTCGTGTGCGCGCCGAAGCGGTACTGCACCGACTCGATCATCGTCGGCCGGAGCCCGTCTTCTGGCGGATCCCGTGCCTTCTCGATGGCCTCGCGGGTCACCTGATACACCGCAAGCGGGTCCATCCCGTCGACCTGCACGCCGTCGAAGCCGTAGGCGTTGGCCTTCTGGGCGAGCGTCTCGCTGGCCGTCTGGCGCTCCCGCGGGACCGAAATCGCCCACTGGTTGTTGTTACAGAAAAACACCGCGGGCACGTCGAACACGCCCGCGAAGTTCAGCCCCTCGTGAAAGTCGCCCTCGCTCGTCGCGCCGTCCCCGAAGTACACGAGGAAGGCGGTGTCGTCGCCCTTGAGCTTCGAGGCCCACGCGGCTCCGGTCGCGTGCGGAATCTGTGTCGCAATCGGGACCGCGAGCGAGAACACGTTGACCTCTTCGGGCGGCGAATTGCCGCGCTCCGACCCCATCCAGTACAGCAAGTCGTCCGCTAACTCCCACCCCCGAACGCACAGGGCGATGTGTTCGCGGTAGCTCGGAAACATCCAGTCCCCCTCCCGCAGGGCGAAGGCGCTGCCGACCTGGGACGCCTCCTGGCCCGACATCGGTGGGTAGGTCCCCATCCGACCCTGCCGCTGCAGACTCACCGCCCGCTGGTCGAAGTGCCGCCCGAGCTTGAGCAGCCGGTATATCTCCACCAGCTCGTCGTCCGAGAGGTCCGGCACCGTCGCGCCGTCGACCACCGTCCCGTCCTCATCGAGAATCTGTACCTGGTCCGCGGGATCGCGCTGGAGGACACTCATAGAAACCGCCTCCCTCGAAGTGGCATACGATAACTGTTCACTCGCGCCACGCTTAGAGCTTTCGCGGCGTTGAAACCACTCTCCGACGTGGGTATTACAGCACGTATCACTCCTTTCGACACTCTCCGACCCGCTCAATTTCGAGCAATCTCGCTGTGATAACTCGGATGTATCAGCTGTCGGTGCGGACCGCGGCCCGCGCCTCGTCGGCGCTTTTCCCCTCCCGCAGGACGCTCTCGACGAACAGCTCGCCGGCGCGGTACGACGACCGGACCATCGGTCCCGAGGCGCAGTACAGGAAGTCGAGCTCCGCCTCGGCGACCCGCTGCCAGGTGTCGAAGGCGTCGGGGTGGACGTACTCCGAGACCTCCAGATGCGAGCGGGAGGGCTGGAGATACTGGCCGAACGTCACCACGTCCACGCCCGCCTGCCGGAGGTCCGACAGCGTCTGGTACACCTCGTGGGCGTACTCGCCGACACCGAGCATCAGGCTGGTCTTCGTGTAGCAGTCCCCCTCGCGGTCGGCCTGCCGGAGCACCGAAAGGGACTGCTCGTAGCCCGCCCGCCGGTCCCGGACCGGCCACTGGAGGCGGTCGACCGTCTCGATGTTGTGGGCGAGCACGTCCGGGTCGGCGTCGATGATTTTCCGGACCAATTCCGGTTCGCCCTGGAAGTCCGGGATGAGACACTCGACCAGAATAGACGGGTCGCGCTCCTTTATCGCGCGGATCGTCTCGGCGAAGTGGCCAGCGCCCTGGTCGGGGAGGTCGTCGCGGTCAACGCTCGTCAGGACCACGTAGTCGAGGCCGATCTCGGCGACGGCGTCGGCCACCTGCTGTGGTTCGTCGGGGTCCAGCGGCTCCATGCCACCGGTTTCCACGTCACAGAAGTTACAGCCCCGCGAGCAGCGGTCGCCCATGAGCATGAACGTCGCCGTGCCCGGGCCGTTCTGTCCGCTCCAGCACTCCCCGAGATTCGGACAGTTGGCCTCCTCACAGACGGTGTGGAGGTCCCGGTCCCGGAGCGTCTGTTTGATGTCGGTGAACCGCTCGCCCGACGGCGGCCGGGTCTTCAGCCAGTCAGGCTTGCGCGAACGACTCATTACCCGCGTGTTAGGTGTGTCGCGCAAAAGGGATTGGGTTCGGACTGAGCGAACTACATCGTGAGGCTCGCGCCGAGTGCTGTCGCTTTCGCGGTGCCGTACCAGTTACACTGCCGGCTATTCGCCTGCGGTTTTCGGTTACTCGATCTGCGTGGTTTCCGATGACTCACACTCCGGACACTTCGACCAGTACGAGTCGGGATCCGCGTCTGATCGGAACTCGTGGCCGCAGTCCGCACACTCGTACAGGGGCTTTTCCTCCGTGATTCCCACCTTCTGCTTGACGGTTTCGAGTACAGACATCGGTTCCACCCGCCACTTGCCGAGCGAGGCGGTTATAACGTCGGCAGGCGCTTCAGGCACTGAAAACCCCTATATCGGCCGTCCAAGCTTGTACGGTTACACCACGACGAAATCTATCCGCTCGGTCCGTGCAACGGGACCAACCGTCACCGAGTGTGGCAGTTTCAGTCCGTGAAGCCCCGCGCTGGACCGCCCGACTGCCGTACTCGTCGGGTGAATCACGTCTCGTCGGGACAATGCGAGGCTCTGTCCTCGGGTGCCTCGCCCTCGCGTTCCAGCCCGTCGCTCGCTGCCTCTGGCTCGCTCTCACTGTCGCGGACCGCGGTGCGCTCCTCGACCAGTTCCCGGTGGAGCTCGATGTCGACCTCGAAGCCACCCCCGTCGAGTTCGAAACACAGCCGCTCAAGCGTCGTCTCGTACACTTTGTAGTGGTTCCCGTCAGCGTCTACGCGGGTGTCCTCTCGAAGCAGGTCGTACTCCTGACAGATGTTGACGCGGCGATACACCGTCGGCTCCGAAGCGTCCAGGCGGTCCGAAAGCGCCTGAACGGAGACAGGCCCCACGTTGGCGGCCGCGAGAATCCGCCGGACCTCTTCACTGCCGATGACCTCGAACACGGTCTCCGGCTCCCAATCCATGCGTACAGGTGCGATACGTTCGTCCAGACGGAAAAGAGCGGCGCGGATCTGAAAGCTCAGTACAACGTCCGCTGGCGCTCAGTTGCTCGCTGCGGATGCTGCCGGCTGCCAGACCTTGCTGTCGGCGAGGTATTCCTCGAATGGCGTCGTCTCGATGCCCCATTCGGCGAGCGCGGGGATGTCGATGTCGTAGCCCACGTCGTTGAACCACTGGAACATGTCGGCCAGTTCGTCGCCGGCCATCTCACGGTACTCCGCGATGTCGGCGTGGACCGGTTCGACCTCGTGGCTCAACTGCTCGCTGAACGCTGCGGCGAACTCCTCTAGGGTCAGGTCGTCGCCGGCGAGTGTGACGACCTCGCCGAGGAACGCGTCGGGGTCGTTCAGCGCGGCCACGACGGCCTGGCCGATGTCGGTCGCGTCGACGACGGCCAGGGAGACGCCCTCGTGCAGAGGCATCGCCAGCCGGCCGTCCATGATGTCGTCGCGCATCATGTACGCGAAGTTCTGCATAAAGAACACCGGGCGGACCACGGTCGCGGGCAGCCCGAGTTCCTCGATTCGCTGCTCGACGGCCCACTTGGACTCGAAGTGCGGGAGGCCGGTGTCGGCGTCCGCGCTGCCGACGGAGCTGTAAACGAAGTGCTCGACGCCGGCATCGGCTGCCGCCTCGGCCAGCGTGACGCCCTGCTCGACTTCCACGTCGGTCCCCTGCTCCATGAACGTCGTGACACCGTAGACGGCGTCCATGCCCTCGACGAGGTCCTGCATCCGCTCGGCGTCGGTCAGGTCGCCTTCGACGACGGTGACGCCGCGGGCTTCGAGGGCCTCGGCACCGTCGCTCGTGGCGTCGCGTGTCAGCCCGTAGATTTCCCACTGTTCGCTGTCAGCGAGGAGGTGGTCGACGACTGCGCCGCCCTGGGTTCCGGTTGCGCCGGTGACGAGTACGTTTCTCATAACGTATAGATATACAACAGGGATATAGATAAACTAGCAGGGAGCCGTGCTACCACGGCTTTTCGAGGGGACTACTGGCCCGACGATGTTGGGCCGTCCCGCCGCCGATGATGGGATTGCCCCACCGCACACGCCGCCATAGAAACGCCTTTGCCGTCGCGGAACTGCGACTGTGACGTGCCATCCCGAACCGACAGCGAGCCGACTGTGGCGGTCGCGGAGGTGCTCCCCGACTTTGCCGACGCCTTCCCCTTCGAGGAGTTCAATCGGATGCAGTCGGAGACGCTGCCGGCCCTGCTGAACCGCGACGACAACGTCGTCGTCAGCGCACCGACGGCCAGCGGAAAGACCGCACTGGCCGAACTGGCAATCTGTAAGACGCTCGCCGAGGACGGGACCGCGCTCTTTCTCGCGCCGTTGCGCGCGCTCACAAATGAAAAAGAAAGCGAGTGGGAGCGCTTCGAGGACCTGGGCTACTCCGTCTACGTCGTCACCGGCGAACGGGACCTGAACCCCCGCCGCGCCGAACGAGCCGATATCCTCGTGATGACGCCGGAGAAAGCCGACTCGGCCACCCGGAAACACGAGACCAGCCGCTACTCCTTCATCACCGACGTGGACTGCTGTGTCATCGACGAGGTTCACCTGCTGGATTCCGATCGGCGGGGGGCAGTGCTCGAAGTCACCGTCTCGCGGCTCCGCCGGCTGTGTGACCCGCGCGTGGTGGCGCTGTCGGCGACGATGCCGAACATCGACGACGTGGCCGCGTGGCTCGACGCGCCCGAGGAGACCACCTTCGCCTTCGGCGAGGAGTACCGTCCGGTCCCACTCAACGCCGACGTGAAGACCTACTCCCACGGCGAGAACGCCTTCGCCGACAAGTATCGGCGGCTCTACCGGGCGCTTGACCTCGCCGAGCCACACATCCGCGAGGAGGGGCAGGCGCTCGTGTTCGTTTCCTCGCGCCAGGACACGGTACAGGCGGCGAAGAAGGCCCGTGACGAGATCACCGAGCGCGATATCCCCATGGGCGCACGCGGGGACTACGACTTTCACAACGACGCCGCCGACCTCTCGAACGACACGCTCCGCCAGTCCGTGCTGGACGGCGTGGGCTTTCACCACGCCGGCCTCGCGCGCGAGGACAAGAACAAAGTCGAGCAGTGGTTCAAGGAGGGCAAGATCCAGCTCCTCTTCTCGACCTCGACGCTCGCGTGGGGCGTGAACCTCCCCGCCCGCTGTGTCGTCATCCGGGACACCAAACTGCACGACCCGCTCGAAGGCGAGGTCGACATGAGCCCCCTCGACGTGCTCCAGATGCTCGGCCGCGCCGGCCGGCCCGGCTACGACGATATGGGCTATGCGTGGGTCGTCTGTGACCGCTCGGACGCCGACAAGTACCGCCGCCTGCTCCGGGACGGCAAGGAAATCGAGTCCCGGCTGGCCGCGGAACTCGACGCCCACCTGAACGCCGAGATTGCACTGGGGACCATCGACGACGTGGACGACGTGATGGACTGGCTCGCCACGACGTTTTATTATGCTCGCTCGCAATCGGCCCCCGACGAGTACGACGCCGGCAACGACCTCCGACAGCGGGTCAGCGACACCCTCTCGGCGCTCGTCGACGAGGGCTTCGTCGAGCAGGACGGCCTCAACGTCGAACCGACGCGATTGGGGCAGCTAGCCTCGAAGTTCTATCTGCGGCTGTCCACCGCACGGCGGTTCGCCGACATCGCCGAGCGCTGTCAGGACGCCGCCGACCCGGATTCCGCCGTCTCCGTGGACGCCGACGACCTGTTGACCGCGGTGGCCGGCGCAACCGAGTTCGACAGCGTTAGCGCCCGCTCCGACGAGGAGGACGCCGTCCACGCAGTGCTGGGAGACAGCGTCGACGACAGCCTCGATGCCGGCCAGCGGAAGGTGCTGGCCATCCTCCGCTCGGGCATGACCGGAACCACGCCGACGGAACTCAAAAGCGACGCGTGGGTCATCCGCCAGAACGCCCTGCGCCTGCTGGCTGCGATGCGAGAGTTCGTCGACACGTTGGGGCCGGCCCGCTACGCGAACCTGGCCTGCCGGGTCGAGGCCCGCGTCGAACACGGCATCAGCGCCGACGCGGTGGGGCTGACGGCCATCGACGGCGTTGGCAGCGGTCGTGCCGGCAAACTCGCCGCTGCGGGGCTCACGTCACCCGCCGACGTGGTCGAAGCCGGCGAGGACGGCCTCGTCCGTGCTGGACTCTCTGATGGCGTCGCCGAGCAAGTGCTTGCGAACGCGCGGGATCTCCCAGTCATCTCCGTCGACTGGGGTGATTTCCCCGAGACAATCGCGCCTGGCGACAACGATATGCGAGAGGTAACGGTCGAAAACACCGGCGGCAGCGCCCGCGCGGGCCTGCGAGTCACGGTGAACGACCGTGAGATGACCGCGAAACCGTCGTATCTCGGCGAAGCCACGCTTCCCGTGGCTGTTTTCGGCGCGGACGCGGACGAACTCACGTTCACCGTCGAGGTCGCGTTCCCCACGCTGCCGCTCCCGACGATTACCGAAACCCGGTCCGTACTGGTCCGGTAACCACCGTCTCAGCCTGTTCGCTGAAACGACCTTAGAAGGCGCGATAAAATTTACAAAGGATTCTAGAAGCGTTATACAGCGCCGTGAAATATCGCTGAAAGGTGCTGAAATCCGACTAACATCTCGAAAAGAACACGAATTATCCCCAAGGGTCTGGCGTTTATATGGGGGTCTGGGTCCTTACGAAGAAGTGAGGAAGCTCACAATGTCCAGTGCATCGCCCTTCCGCTCTCCGATGGAAGCCGCCCAAAGCAGTGTCGACCTCCAGTCACTCACTCGTCCCCTGCAGTTCATCGCGTTCTGGCTGGCTATCGTGACGCCGCTGGCGTACCCGCCGCTGCTGCTGGGCGGACTGGACAGTCAGACCTTCCTCATCTTCGTGGGTGTCGTTGCCCTCAACGTCTTCGGCCTGCTGGCAGGCCGAGGCTACGGTGACCCCGCCTGACCTGGCCGTTGTCCCTCCGTTCTGGCATTCCTGGCACACGGATTCCTGTTTCTGACTCCGCCCCGTCATTCTGGTACTCCCCATCGCTTCCAGTACTCGACCGCCGAACGCACCGTTTTCGTCCGCTGCTTCGAGCCACGATACCACTGCCACTCTCGCTCCGTCGTTTTCCGTAAAGATCGTATAACGGCTGTTACACACCGCCTAACAGCACTTGTCGCAGCGACGCGGCGTCGTTTGCGATCTCATGAACCATCGAGAGGTCCGTCTCGTCGCCGTCACCGCGGAACCCGACGGTCGTCATCCCGGCGGTGACGGCGGCGCGTGCGCCCGCGGTGGAGTCTTCGACGGCCCAGCAGTCCTCTGGTGCGACGCCCAGCTCCGCCGCGCCGTGCTCGTAGATGTCCGGCTCGGGCTTGCCGGGGCCGTCGATGTCGTTTGCGCTGATCGCAACGTCGAACTTTGAGAGGAGGTCGAAGCGCTCGTCGGCCACGTCGATCCAGGCCCAGGGCGCGGAGGTCGTCAACGCCAGCGCGACCCCGGCGTCCCGAAGGTCGTCCAGTAGCTCGTGTGCGCCATCGAGCAGGGTCGCTTGCTCGCCGTAGATCGTCTCGCCGTACTCCTCGAACAGCCCCTCGAAGGCCTCGCGGCTGATTTCGAGGTCGTACTCTGTGGCCAGTTCGGGGTACAGCTCCCGGTAGTTCCGGCCGGTGATGGCCGAGACGGGGATGTCGTCGTTTGGCGCGGCTGTCGGGAGAATTTCCTCGCGCTGGGCGCGGACCCAGTGGTCTTCGGACTGGATGAGGACGCCGTCCATATCGAAACAGATCGCGACCGGTGATTCGCTCATTACCGTGCAGTCACTCGGCGACGGCTTTGGCTGTTGTGACTCCGGCGGCGGTACCGACACACTGCCGTATCGATGTCTCGGCCCTGCTGTGCTCGTCGGCGGCCCAGTCCGGGCACAACTGTCGCATCCGCTGGAGCGATCTCAGCACCGTACTGCCATCGTAAAAAATCGGTGTCGCATTCAGCACGCTTGACGCGGTTTGTTTGGACCTACAGCGATCGGAATCCGTCTGACTCGCGGTCGATCAGTCGTCCACAGCGGCCGGTCCGGTCCCGTCGATCTCCATTGAATCCAGCTCGCTTGCGTCCGTCTCGCCGCTGACCTCGAACTCGTCGACCAGTTCCTCCAGGTCGTCCGCGAGGCCGGCGACCGACCGGACATTTTCGGAGACGCTGGTGAGCGAACTGGACTGTTCCTCGGAGGCGGCCGAGACGTTGCTGGCCTCCGCAGCCGTCTCCTCGCTGACGCTGCTGACCTCGTCGACCATCGCCACGACTTCCTCGGTCGTGGCGGCCTGCTCGTCCGTGGCGTCGCTGATTTCCGTGACGCCGCTCTCAGCGTCGTCGACGACCTCGGCGATCTCGTCGAACAGGTCGATGGCGTTCTCGGTGGTCCTGACGCCGCTCTCGACCTGGTCGCGCATGTCTTCGATGTCGTCGACCGTCTCGTCCGTCGAGTCCTGTATCTCGGTGATGAGCGACTCGACTTCCTCGCTCGCCTCGCCGGCCTCCGACGCGAGGGACTTGATCTCGTCTGCGACGACGGCGAAGCCTTCACCCGCTTCGCCGGCTCGTGCGGCCTCGATGGAGGCGTTCAGTGCCAGCATGTTCGTCTGCTCGGCGATGTCGGTAATCATCGCGACGATCTCGCTGATCTCCTCCATCTCCGTCTGGAGGTCCGAGACCTGGTCGACCGCATCGTCGGCCCCGTCCTCGATCTCCTGAATCTCCTCGGATGCTTCGGCGGCCTGTTCGCTTCCCATCTGCGCTCGCTCGGCTGCATCCTGTGCCGTGTTGGCTACGTCGACCGACGAGGAGGCTATCTCCTCGATGGTCGCCGACATGTCGTTCATCTCGCTGGCGACTTCCTGGAGGTTGTCGGATTGGGTGTCGGCCCCGCTGGATATCTCCTGGACCGACTCGGCGACCTCCTGGCTCGCTTCCTCGATCTCGGTCGTACTCGCGGCGACCTCCGTGCTCGCCTCGCTCACGTCCTGTGCAATCGACTGGACCTGCGCGATGCTCTCGTCGACTGCGTCGAGGCCCTCGTCGATGTTCGTGAGGACCTCGCCGTAGGCCCCAGGCAGGTCAGTGTCGAGGTCCTGGTCGAGGTGTCCCTCTCGGAGGTCCGCGCTCACGGCCTCGAGCTGGTCGAAGCTCTCCGAGAGCTGCGTGAGGCCGGAGTTGAGTTCGCGCATGACCTCGCCGTAGTCGCCGGGGAGATCGGTGTCGAGGTCCTGGTCCAGCTCCCCGGTGCGGATGTTCTGGCTCGCCCGGCTGATCTCGGTGAAGCTTGCGCTAAGCTGGGTCATCCCGTCTTCGAGCCCTTCCATGATCTCACCGAACTTCCCGGGCATGTCGGTCTCGATCTCGTCGTCGAGGTGCCCGTCGCTGAGCGAGCCGCTGACGGATTCGATCTGTTCGACCTGCCGGTTCAGGTTCGCCTGCATGTCCTCGAAGGCCGTCACCATCTCGCCGATCTCGTCGTCACCGGTCGAGATGTCGTCGGTCTGGTCGAACTGTCCCTTCGACAGTGCTATCGCCCGGTCGCGGACCTGTTCGATCGGCTTCGAGATGTACCGGGCCGCGGCGTATCCTGTTACCGAAACCACGATGGCCGCGAGACCGAACAGCCCGATGACGAGGTTCCGTGCGGAGTCGGTCGTGCTCTGGAGCGTCGCGGCGAGCGCGGCAATCGGCTCGTTGATGTCCTGTTCGGGGACGGTGGCGACGAGAGTGAACTGCTTGTCACCGAGTTCGAGCGGCGCGAAGCCGGCGTACCTCGTGACGTTGCCTTCGCCCTCGACCTGCTTCGTGTGCGTCGTCATCCCTGACTCACCGGCGAGCATCTGGTTCTGTGCGATCGTCCCGAGTTCCGCACCGTACTCGCCGTCTGCGACGTTCGTCCGCTGTTCGATCATGCTCTGGTCCGGATGGCTGACGATCTCGCCGTGGTCGTTGAGGATGTAGAGGTAGCCGCTCTCACCGACCGTCACGCGGTTCGTCGTATCGGTGATGAGCGAGTAGTTGAACTGGGCGGCGACGACCCCGCGGAACTCACCGTCTCTGTACACCGGCGTGGAGATGTACATCGTCTCGTGGCCGTCCGAAGTCCGGACCTCGTCGAAGTAAGCCTCGCCCTGGCTGCCGGATGCGGCGCTGGTGAACCAGTCCGCGTCGGCGTAAGACTGTGCGCTGTCCGAGCCGGTGGTCACGTCCTGGCCCGTCCGGTCGGTGTGGATGATTTCGTCCCCGTTCGGACCCGCGAACGTGATGTGTTCATACGCCAGGTGTTCCTCGTCACCGACGGTGACTGACCGCGTCAGGAGGTACCGCTCGAAGGAATCCGCCATCTCGCTTTCGGCGTCGTTGACCGCGGTCTCCTGGAGTTCGTAGTAGTAGACGCTCGGGGCGATGACCCAGTCGAAGGGCTCGTAGTAGGTGTAGGCGATGAACTTCGTCATCTCGGGGTTGCCCTCCTGGGTCGTGTCCTCCCACTCGTACTCGGCGACCCCCCACTCCTCGCCGTTGCGGATCGCCTGGTTGGATTCGACCTCGGTCTCGATGTCCTCGAAGACGACCAGCGTCCCGCCGCTGTCCTCGACGAGGTTGTGCCCGTCGTCGAGGCTGTGGTGGACGACGACGTTGGAGTCGCTGTCGGTGATGTACGCGTACCCCGTGTCACCGAAGTAGCCGGGCTGGAACGAGTCGTACATGGTCCCGGACGAACGCGTCTGGTCCCCGGCCGTCCCGCCGATCATCGACTCGACTTCCCGTTTGACTTGCTCCTGTTCCGAGGGCGAGAGGTCTTCCCAGTCCTGTCCATTGTACTGTTTTTCCAGCACCATCTGCATCGCGTTGTCGATGCTGGTGCGCATCTGGAGGGACGTGTACCCGAGCTGGCGCTGACTCGACTCCTGGACGAGCTCCATCTCGCCGTCCTGTGCGGCCAGGTAGTTCTCCATCGTCGAGGAATCGGATAGCGACCGAACGTCGACCTCGCGCTGGTTCATCTGGTTCTGGATGCCCTCCTGTCGCGCTTCGACGCTGTTGTTCAACTGGTCGGTCATCGCCCCGCGGAGGTAGTTCCCGCTCTGGGTCTGGGCGTCCTGATTTAACTGTCCCATGCTGTTGGCTGACAGTAACCCGACACCGGCTAGCGGCGCAAGCGAAATTGTAAGAAGTAAGACTATTAGCTTGATCTGCAGGTCCATACACCGGGTCGTATAATACGCAATTTAACCCTTGCCGCCGCATTCTCCGCGTTGATAATTAATGGCCAAAACGTTAATAAACGTGGATAAACCAAGCCTCAATTCTATACAATTACAACATAGCTGACTACTCTTCTCCTCGATTTACTGCTGTCTCGGCTGTCGGTCTTAGCTATCAATTCCACAACTAAATTTCCGTCGTGAGAATGTTCAAATACCAGTACGTGACCAGGCCGGTCCATGCACGATGGAACCCGTGTGATGGCTGGTGAGTGTACGACCGTTTTCGAGGGATCGCGCGAGCGGGAACAGCGCGGCGACGTGCTCGTCGTTGTCAAGCCCGACAACACTGTACTCGTCCACGATGCCGCGGGGTATCAGCCGGTCGCGTGGCTCACGCGCGCCGAAACCGTAACCATCGAGGACGGGACGGTGACCGCCCGCGACGGCGACGAACTGCTCCGCGTGGTCACCCACGAGGAACACGGCAGCGCCCGGTATCCGGCCTCGAACGCCGGCGTTCCGGTGCGTGACTGTCCCGACTGCCCCGGGACGCTGGTCCGCGCCCGGAGCGAAGTCACCTGTACCGGCTGTGACGCCGCGTACGGGATTCCGAGCGACGCCGCGGTCACCGGTGGCCGCTGTGACGATTGCGGACTCCCGACACTTCGGGTGGAACGCGGCCGGGCCTTCGAACTGTGTCTCGACCGTGACTGTGATTCGCTGGACGACGCGGTCACCGCGGCCTTCGACCGTGAGTGGGACTGTCCCAACTGCGACGGCGACCTGCTGGTTCTCCGCCGGGGCGGCCTGCTCGCCGGCTGTGAACACTACCCCGACTGTGACACCGGCTTCTCGATGCCGTCCGGCGTCGTCGTCGGCGACTGTGAGTGTGGCCTGCCGCTGTTCGAAACCGCCGGCGGCACTCGTTGTCTCGATTCGACGTGCTCGGAATCGGGGTGAGTTCACAAGACCGTGTTTGCTGGGGATACAGTTCTGAACCACCTGAAAGTCTACTTAGCCCGTATTACCCAACCGACTCTCGGGGCTTTCTGGTTCTTTATGTTGTTTGCTGTTGGCGTCGATACAGCCGCTCTAACAGACCGGACCCGCAGGGGCTTTGTCGCCGCGGGAGCCACGTCCGAGTATGGAACTGACGCTCGACGGCGATGTCGTGCGGGCCGGCTACGAGGCGCGCGAGCGGTTCTACGACTCGCGCGGCTACGGGAAGGTCCGCAACGGCGATATCGACCTGGCCCCGGTGGAGGCCGCACATCTCCTCTACCGCGGGGACATCGAGAGTATCGACGGGATGGACTTCCGCGCCTTCCTGGGGTCGGCGGCCGTCTCCGAGGTCGACTTTGCCGTCTACAAGGACCTCCGGGACCGCGGCTTCTACCTCACGCCGGCCCGAGAGGGGTGGGTCGACGACGCCGCGGGCACGGATTTCGTGGTCTACCCCCGCGGCAAGGGGCCGTGGGACAACGAGGTGGCCTACCGCATCCGGGTCGTCGGCGAGCGCGATACTGTGGACGCCGCCGACCTCGGCGCGTGCGTGCTGGCGGTCGTCGACGAGGAGAGTGAAGTGACCTACCTCGACACCGACCGGCGAGATGTTGCGGGGACCAGCGACGCCGTCGTCCCGGCGACGGAGGGGGAACTGCTCGCCGAGCGGGTGGTGTGCTGGGAGCCGCCGGCGGAACTGTACGAGCAGGCCTTCTACGGGCAGCGACTCGATGATGACGGCGCGATACAACTATCGCTCGTAGAAGCCGCGTATCTCGCACGAGAGGGACTGCTCTCCGTCGACGGCGGGGCTGAGGCTGTCGTCGAGCGGGGCCGCGAGGTCGAGGGTGACCGCTTCGACCGCCGGCTGGCCGTCTACGCTGCCCTCCGGGCCAGCGGTGTCGCCCCGAAGACCGGCTTCAAGTTCGGCGCTGACTTCCGGACCTACGCCGAGGTTGAGAGCGCCGAGAATCTGGGCCACTCGGAACTGCTGGTTCGGGTGCTGCCGGCCGGCCACCAATTCGAGCCGCGGGACCTCGCGCTGGACGTGCGCCTGGCCCACGGCGTCCGGAAGACGATGGTGTTCGCGCTGACGGCGGACGGCGGCGACGGGAGTGGCCATAGCGGCGATAGCGACGGGGACGACATCGAGTGGGTCGCTGTCGAGCGGCTGACACCCTGAAACGGTCGAATGCTGCGGCGTTGGACAACGGTCGGGTACCGATCCGGACAGCGTACGGAAACGAACCCTTTTTGCGCCGACCGGAACCAAAGCACCTGTAACGTGGCTCACCGCGAGCCGACCACAGCCATGACAACGGACGACTCCCACCACGACGACGCATCGCCCGACGAGGACCGCCGCCAGTCGGGCGGGGAGTGGCGGGAGTCCGACGCCCGCTCCGGCGGCCCGATTGTTCCGGACGGCGGCACTGAGGCCGAAGGGGCCGACGAGGCGACGCTCGACCCGTGGGGCTCCTCGACCATCGCCGACTACCGCAAGCTGTTCGAGCAGTTCGGCATCGAGGAATTCGACGAGGTGCTCCCCGAAGTCCCCAACCCCCACTACCTGATGCGCCGGGGGGTCATCTTCGGCCACCGGGACTATCGACCGGTCGCCGACGCGATGCGCAACGACGACCCCTTCGCCGCGCTGTCGGGGTTCATGCCGACCGGTGACCCCCACATCGGCCACAAGCTCGTTTTCGACGAAATCATCTGGCATCAACAGCAGGGCGGGGACGCCTACGCGCTCATCGCGGACCTCGAAGCTCATAGCGCCCGCGGGCTCTCCTGGGACGAGATCGACGAGCACGCGACGAACTACATCCTCTCGCTGCTCGCGCTCGGATTCGACCCCGACGAGGGGACGCTGTACCGCCAGTCCGACAACCGCGCGGTGCAGGACCTCGCGTTCGAACTCGGTGCGGAGGCGAACTTCTCGGAACTGCAGGCCATCTACGACTTCGACGGCGAGACGGATGTCTCCCACATGCAGTCGGTTGTCACCCAGATGGCGGACATCCTCTACCCGCAACTGGACGAGCCGAAGCCGACGGTCATCCCCGTCGGCCCGGACCAGGACCCCCACATGCGGCTGGCCCGGGACCTCGCCGCGCGGATGCGGTACTTCGGCGTGACGGAGGCCTTCGCCAGTTTCGAGGCCGACGCCGTCGAACGGACGCTGCTCCGGCAGGCCTACGACGCCCGCGAGGAGTACGCCGAGGACGCCGACCGACCGCGATGTGGCGAGGCCGCCGACTGGCTACGCGACCACCAGCCCGCGCCCGCCGACGCCCGCCAGTCTGTCGTCGCCAAACTCGACGAGGCCGGGAAGGAACCGCTCCGCCCGCGCATCCGCTTCCTCGACCGCAACGCCACAGAGGTAGCCTTCGAGGCACTCATCGAGACCATCGACGGCGAGAAGCGGGTGTACGACGAGCATATCGACACGTTCGATCTGGACCATGCCGAGGCCGAGGAACTGGCCCGCCAGGTCGAACTCGACAACGGGGGCTACGGCTTCCAGCCGCCGTCCTCTATCTACCACCGGTTCATGACCGGGCTCACCGGCGGCAAGATGTCCTCCTCGATTCCGGCGTCGCACATCTCGCTGCTGGACGACCCCGAAGACGGGTACGACAAGGTGAAGTCGGCCACGACCGGCGGTCGCTCCACGGCTGAGGAACAGCGCGAGAAGGGCGGCAAGGCGGACGAGTGCCCCGTCTATGAACTGTACGCCTACCTGCTTTCGGGCGACGACGACGAATTTGCGAAGGAGGTCTACGACGAGTGTGTCGGCGGCGAGCGCCTCTGTGGCGGCTGCAAGGAACAGGCCGCCGAACTGATGGCCGAGTTCCTCGAAGATCACCAGGAGAAACGCGAAGAGTGGGAAGACAAGCTCGACGAACTCGACATCGACTTAGACTCCGACCGCGCCCCGACGAGCGCGGACTGAGTGCCTGACCGACACAGCTTGGTTTCGTGTCGAGACGGGCACACGCGCAACGTTTTTAATCGCTACCACCAATCGCTCAGATATGGCACCCGAATCCCACCGTGCCGGCGTCGCTCGCCAGCCACTCGCCAGTCCGGGGTTCGGCTTCTTCTTTGCTGCCTGATCGTGTGTGGACTCTGACGGCGTCGAGAGGCGTGGTCGGACGAAACCGCGAACAGGAAGTGAGAACCGTTAACTGAGCGACCCGCGGTTATCCCCACAAGACCGAGACACCCGTATGAAACGACCACAGGCACAGGTGGCCGTCCTGCAGGCCGCCGACGCACAGGAAGACAGGCGTATCGACGACGTGGCCGCAGACGCCGACCTCAAACCGGAAGCGGCTACCAGAGCGGCGTTCGAACTCGAAGCCGACGGGCTGGTGTCCGTCACCGAGGAGACGCTGGAGCACTACGAACTCACCGAGGAAGGTGAGACGTACGTCCGTGAGAGCCTGCCCGAGCAGGACCTCTACGCGGCAGCTATCGACGCCGGTGCGGCTGACGGCCCGGTCCAGATGGGACAGGCCATCGGGGCCTCGGGCCTCGACGGCGGCGCAGTCGACATCGCGCTCTCGAACTACGCCCGCAAGGCCTACGGCGAGATCGACAGCGGCGAAATCACAGCCAACCCGGACGCCGACCCCGGATCTGACCCCGAGATGCTGGCGCTGGAGGCCGTCGCAGACGGACGCGTCGCGGACGCCGACGCGGACGCGCTCGACCAGCTGGAACGGCGCGGCCTCCTCGACGTGCGCGAGGAGACCGTCCGCTCCGTGCGACTGACCGACGACGGCGTCACTGCGCTGATGGAGGGCGTCGAAGCCGCCGAGACTGTCGACCAGCTCACCCCCGAGCTGCTCACCAGCGGCGAGTGGGAGGACGTGGCCTTCACCGAGTACAACGTCGAGGCCGACGCCGAGGACGTGAGCCACGGCAAGGAACACATCCTCCGCCAGACGGCCAACCGCGTGAAGGACACGCTCGTCGGCATGGGCTTTTCGGAGATGGAAGGCCCCCACGCCGACGCCCAGTTCTGGATCAACGACTGCCTGTTCATGCCACAGGACCACCCCGCCCGAACCCACTGGGACCAGTTCGCCCTGGAGGAGCCCGAGGAAATTGGCCACCTTCCCCCGGACCTCGTCGAACGGGTCCGCTCGGCCCACAAGGAGGGCGTCGGCCCCGACGGCGAGGGCTATCACTCGCCGTGGACCGAAGATATCGCCCGCGGGATGGACCTGCGCGGCCACACCACCTCGCTGTCGATGCGCTATCTCTCCGGCCATCAGGTCGGTGAGTTGGACCCGCCCGAGCGCTACTTCAGCGTCGAGAAGGTGTACCGCAACGACACGCTCGACCCGACCCACCTGCTTGAGTTCTTCCAGATTGAAGGCTGGGTGATGGCCGAAGACCTCTCCGTGCGGGACCTGATGGGGACGTTCACGGAGTTCTACGAGCAGTTCGGTATCACCGACCTGGAGTTCAAGCCCCACTACAACCCCTACACGGAGCCGAGCTTCGAACTGTTCGGCACCCACCCCGAGACTGGCGAGGTTGTTGAGGTCGGCAACTCCGGTATCTTCCGCGACGAGGTGCTCACGCCGCTGGGCGTCGAGTGTGACGTGATGGCGTGGGGCCTCTCGCTCGAACGACTACTCATGCTCATGTACGGCTTCGAGGACATCCGCGACGTGCACGGGACGCTGTGTGATCTTGAACTGCTTCGCGAGACGGAGGTGATTCGCTGATGCCGGTCGTCGATGTCGATCCCGACGAACTGCGGTATCTGACCGGTCACAACGAGAAGGACGACGACGAACTCAAGTCGGACCTGTTCAACCTCGGGCTGGAGTTCGAGGGCTGGACCGAGGACGACGAGTTCCAACTGGAGTTCGCGCCGGACCGACTGGACCGCCTCTCCGTCGAGGGGGTCGCCCGGTCGCTGCGCTACCACTACGGCGACGACCGCGGGGTGGAGATCCCCAACACGAACAGTGCCGACTGGACTATCGAAGTCGAGGACCAGCCCGACGAGCGCCCCTACGTCACCGGCGCTGTCGTCCGCGGCCTGGACATGGACGAGGCCGCACTGGAATCGCTCATCCAGCTGCAGGAGAAGCTCCACGCCACGATGGGCCGCAAGCGGGCGAAAGGCGCTATCGGCGTCCACGACTTGACGATGCTGAAGGGTGACTCGGTCACGGACGAGACGGGCAAGTCCATCACCTACACCAGCGCCGACCCGGACGAGGCGACGTTCGTCCCGCTTGACGCCGACGCGGAGATGACCCCCAGCGAGGTCATCGAATCCCACGAGACCGGCCAGACCTACGGCGACCTCGTGGCCGACTTCGACCGCGTGCCGGCCATCTACGACGCCATCGGGCTGTTCTCGTTCCCGCCGGTCATCAACGGCCGCCGGACCGAGGTCAGCGTCGACTCCCGGGACCTGTTCATCGAGATGACCGGGACCGACCAGTGGACTATCGACCACATGTGTAACATCGTCTGCTACGCGCTCGCCGCCCGCGGCGGCCAGGTCGAGAAGGTCGACGTGTCCTACGCCGAGGACGCGCCCGGCGAGTACGCCGGCAAGACCCTGGAGCGGCCGGATTTCTCGGTCCGAACGAAGACGGTCACCCACAACCGCATCGAGTCCATCCTCGGTGTTTCGCTGGAGGGCCGCGAGGTCATCGACTACGCCGAACGGGCTGGCCTCGATGCCACCGAGACGGAGTCCGACGACGGCGTGGCCTACGAGGTGGAGGTTCCGCCCTATCGCGTCGACGTTATCCACCCGCTCGATATCATCGACGACATCGGCCGTGCGCTCGGGTTCAACAGCCTCGAACCGACCTACCCCGACGTGTCGACGGTCGGCGGCCGCCACGAGCGGTCCCGGCTTGAGGACGCCGCCCGCGACGCCCTCGTCGGCCTGGGGTTCGAGGATCTGCTGAACTTCCACATGATAAACGAGGCTGAGAACTTCGAGCGGATGGGTCTTGACCCCGACAACCCGGACGGCGACGCCGTCGGCGAGGCCGACCCGGTCACTATCCAGGAGCCCTACAGCGAGGACTACACCATCCTCCGGACGTGGGCGCTGCCCTCCATCATGATGGTGCTCGAAAACAACACCCACCGGAGCTACCCGCAGGACCTCGCCGAAATCGGGCTGGCCGCCGGTCTCGACGATTCGGAGAACACCGGTGTCGCCGAACACCGCACCGTCGCGGCTGCGCTCGCGCGCACGGACGCCTCCTACGAGGACGCGAAGGCCCGCCTGCAGGCGCTCGCCGACGCCTTCGACAAGGACCTCGAAACGCCCCCGACTACGCATTCGTCGTTCATCGACGGACGCGCCGCCGAAGTGGTTCTGGACGGCGAGTCGGCCGGTGTTATCGGTGAGATCCATCCGAAGGTGCTCGTCGAACACGACCTGGAATTGCCAGTGGCCGCGTTCGAGTTCCGCCTGGACGCGCTGGAGTAGCGGAGGCGCGGTCGGCCTATCGCTCGCTCGGATACACGTACTCCACGTCGCTCGGTTTCTCAGCTTCCGCCTCGTCGGTCTCGATGACGATGGTTGAGGAGAGCTTGTTGAACAGCCGGACCCCGTCCTCCTCGTATGCCAGCCAGCCGACGATGATGTCGATAGGGAGCAGGAATGCCTTTCCGAAGCTCTCGACGGCCGCCGTTCCGTAGTCGATGGCGTCACCGCGCTCGTCCGTGACGGCGATGTTCATCACCATCTTTCCGGCCGACTGGCCCTGCCGGCCTTCGAGGACCGTCCAGTAGACGAACAGGCCGAGACCGTTCAGACCGGTGAACGGCGTGGTCGCTGAGAGGCTGCCGGTCAGGAGCGAGAACACGCCTGCGGCCTCACCCAGTGCGGAGAGGACGACGCCGACGAGCAGGATGTCGAGGAGCCATGCGAGAAAGCGGTCGTCCCAGGCGGCGATGTGGAGGATGCGGGGGCTGTCATCCATGCTGGCGGTTCGCCGCAACTGTACTTCAAGATTTGCCAGTTACAGGTCCGCGCCGACGGCGTCTTCCACGGAGTCGAAGCCGTCCTCTGCAAGCAAGTCCAGCAGTCCCTCGTTGATCTCGCGGGCGATGGACGGACCGCGGTATACCAAGCCGGTGTACAGTTGGACGAGCGAGGCCCCGGCGCGGATCTTCCGGTACGCGCCCTCGGGTGTTGAGACGCCGCCGACGCCGACGACGGGCACGTCGACGCGTTCGGCGACGAACCGAACCATCTCTGTCGCCTGATTCTCTATCGGCTTCCCGGAGAGGCCACCCGTCTCGACGGCGTTGGGCGAGCGCAGGCTGGCAGGCCGTTCCGTGGTCGTGTTCGTCGCAACAACGCCGTCGAGACCGAGTTCGGTCACCAGGTCAAGCGCGTCTTCGACTGCCGGTTCAGGCAGGTCCGGCGAGAGCTTCACAAGTAGGGGGGCTGCGCCCGCATCTTGGAGTTCGCCGAGGATTGCTTCCATCGCGTCGCGGTTCTGGAGCTCCTCGAACCCTTCGGAGTTCGGACAGGAGACGTTGACCACGAAGAAGTCCCCGCCCTCGGCGACGTGTTCGTACGTGGTTCGGTAGTCCTCGGGGGCCGCGTCCGTGCCAACGTGTTCCGTCTTGGCGATGTTGACGCCGACGGGGAACGGCGCGTCGACGTTTTTCAGCCGCTCGCCGATGACGATGGCCCCGTCGTTGTTCAGCCCCATCCGGTTGATGATTGCCTCGTCCTCCTTGAGCCGGAACATCCGCGGGCGGGCGTTCCCGGTCTGTGGTTCGGCCGTCACGCCGCCGACCTCGGCGAAGCCGAATCCGAGCGACGCCAGCGCTTCGGGGATGGTGGCGTTCTTGTCGAAGCCGGCAGCCACGCCAATTGGGTTGTCGAAGGTTCGGCCGAACGCTTCCACGGCGAGTCGGTCGTCAGCGACGGTGTAGCGGTCGGCCATCGCGTCGGCGACCCGCGTCCCGTCGACTGCCTCCAGCAGTCGGTGGACGCTCCGGTTAGCGGTCTCTGCTGGCAGGGCAAACAGGAGTGGTTTCGCGATATCGTAAGGTCTCATTGTGTGGGTGGTTCGATTGACTCGAAGAACTGTGGTGACCGACTGGCACCGTGCGTTGGCCCCGGAAGCTCCGCCCGGTGGCACTGTGTCACCGTCGATGGTGCCTCAAAAGTCGTGTTCGACCTCTTCGGGGTCGGCCTTCTGAATGATAATCTTGTTGTCGCGGACGCGAACGAACACCTCGTCGCCGATCTCCATTCCGGCGACGGCCAGCTCGTCCTCGTGAATGTTGATATGTACGTTGTGGTACTCGCCGTCCTCATCTTTGGCGCCACTCGGGCTGAGCTTCTTCTTTCGCACCATCGCGCTATCCTACTCCGCACTTCACCGCAGGATACACTTAAGTCTACCGTGCTGCCGGCCGCTGGCTGGCGGTTTGGTGCGCGCGCGTGAGGACAGATCCCCGAATTTCCGGTCTGAACCAACCGGTTTGAGGGTCCACACCGGCACGATTTGGCTCCGATATATAAAATCACCAGCCAGCTGAGGGTGGATTGGGGGGTATATTTATGTTCTGGCATGTGCTGAATTGGCATGGAGCGGTGAAAACCATGGCACCCGACAGTGACAAGCGCAACTTCGCACTGCGCGAAGACGGTGACGAATCGAGCGTCTTCTCGGGCGGAACACCACGACAGGCTGCGTTAAAGGCAGCTCGTCGACTTGATCCGGCTGACGGTGAGGACCAGGCAGATCCTGAGGAGATACGACTACGGGAGAAAGGGACCCACAAGGTCCACATCTATGAAGCATGGGCGTGGGTCGAGGAGGCACCGGACGACAAACCCGACTGGATGCCCGGCGATATCACGAAAGGGAACGTCTCGAAGCAGGGCGTCGAACACCTAGACGAGATCTAGGTCGCGTTCTCGACATTTTCAGTGCATACCTGTTCCGGCTTCGCGCCCACGTGCGCGCGAGAATAGCCTTTTGTTCCTAGTCTCGTCTCTCTGTGCACCCGTATTCGCCGTTCCTACACGTGTGGGACACTCACACCCGTGTAATCGCTTCCCGTAGGCAACTCCCTTCGACGGGGTTAAGTGTGGCTCACTCATCGGAATGTAATGCGAACGCGGTCAGGGGCCGACGCCCCCGAACGAACGCACTCGTTCCGACGCCCTTAAGTGTAACAGGGTGTTCGGAATGAACGCGAAGGTCGCTCGCGTCGTGCGGTTCGACGCGAGCCCGATCCGACGCCCTTAAGTGTAACAGGGCACTCGGAATGAATGCGAACGACGTTCGGTCGGGGGGCATCGAACCCCTGCCGACACGGACCTGGCGGGACCTGCTCGCCAACGAAACTCGAAGCCTTTATGGTGGCTTCGAGACAACAATCAGGTCCGAAGAAATGAGGATTCCACCCCTGCGGTCCGCCGTCAAGATGGGATCTGATGTTAGCCCTGATAGTTCGGTGACACTCGGTCGACGGGTGTCCTCGAACACCCTTCGATAGCGACCACACCCTTTACCGGGTGTGATCCCGCCTAACCCCCCGGCATTGTGCCGGGATACATTCCGGTTGATCCTGCCGGAGGCCATTGCTATCGGAGTCCGATTTAGCCATGCTAGTCGCACGGGCTTAGACCCGTGGCATATAGCTCAGTAACACGTGGCCAAACTACCCTACAGACCGCAATAACCTCGGGAAACTGAGGCCAATAGCGGATATAACTCTCATGCTGGAGTGCCGAGAGTTAGAAACGTTCCGGCGCTGTAGGATGTGGCTGCGGCCGATTAGGTAGATGGTGGGGTAACGGCCCACCATGCCGATAATCGGTACGGGTTGTGAGAGCAAGAACCCGGAGACGGTATCTGAGACAAGATACCGGGCCCTACGGGGCGCAGCAGGCGCGAAACCTTTACACTGCACGACAGTGCGATAGGGGGACTCCGAGTGCGAGGGCATATAGCCCTCGCTTTTCTGTACCGTAAGGTGGTACAGGAACAAGGACTGGGCAAGACCGGTGCCAGCCGCCGCGGTAATACCGGCAGTCCAAGTGATGGCCGATATTATTGGGCCTAAAGCGTCCGTAGCCGGCCGGACAAGTCCGTTGGGAAATCGACGCGCTCAACGCGTCGGCGTCCAGCGGAAACTGTCCGGCTTGGGGCCGGAAGACCTGAGGGGTACGTCCGGGGTAGGAGTGAAATCCTGTAATCCTGGACGGACCACCAATGGGGAAACCACCTCAGGAAGACGGACCCGACGGTGAGGGACGAAAGCTAGGGTCTCGAACCGGATTAGATACCCGGGTAGTCCTAGCTGTAAACGATGCTCGCTAGGTGTGCCGTAGGCTACGAGCCTGCGCTGCGCCCTAGGGAAGCCGAGAAGCGAGCCGCCTGGGAAGTACGTCTGCAAGGATGAAACTTAAAGGAATTGGCGGGGGAGCACCACAACCGGAGGAGCCTGCGGTTTAATTGGACTCAACGCCGGACATCTCACCGGTCCCGACAGTAGTAATGACGGTCAGGTTGACGACTTTACCCGACGCTACTGAGAGGAGGTGCATGGCCGCCGTCAGCTCGTACCGTGAGGCGTCCTGTTAAGTCAGGCAACGAGCGAGACCCGCACTTCTAGTTGCCAGCAATACCCTTGAGGTAGTTGGGTACACTAGGAGGACTGCCGCTGCTAAAGCGGAGGAAGGAACGGGCAACGGTAGGTCAGTATGCCCCGAATGGACCGGGCAACACGCGGGCTACAATGGCTCTGACAGTGGGATGCAACGCCGAGAGGCGACGCTAATCTCCAAACGGAGTCGTAGTTCGGATTGCGGGCTGAAACCCGCCCGCATGAAGCTGGATTCGGTAGTAATCGCGTGTCAGAAGCGCGCGGTGAATACGTCCCTGCTCCTTGCACACACCGCCCGTCAAAGCACCCGAGTGGGGTCCGGATGAGGCCGTCATGCGACGGTCGAATCTGGGCTCCGCAAGGGGGCTTAAGTCGTAACAAGGTAGCCGTAGAGGAATCTGTGGCTGGATCACCTCCTACTGATCGGGATTGGGGCTTTGCCCCAACCCACCTTACACCAACTGGTGATTGTAACATACGAACGTCGTCGTCCTCTGGACGACATCGTTCTGACCTACAATCACCAGTTGCCGGTGTTCGAGAACACCCGTCGACCGGGCACCTATGAACTATCAGGGCTGACAACGTGCGGATCTGCCGGGCCCATAGCTCAGCGGGAGAGCGCCGCCTTTGCAAGGCGGAGGCCCTGGGTTCAAATCCCAGTGGGTCCATACGACGTGCCTGCCCCGAACCGTGCCCCTTAAGTGTGGGACGGCGATGGGATATGGTACGACGACAGATGCACCAGGCCGGGTGAAACCGAGCCTGGGAAGGGTCGATTCGCCCACCATCTCCACCTTGGGGGCGAATATGAAACCGTGTGTACGTGCGATCCAGGCGTCCACTGGACTCGTT